>CAMJDL010000037.1 GCA_946404405.1 uncultured Prevotella sp. | reverse complement strand
AAAGTATTGCATGAGTTACGAGGATTTCGTTGCCGACAATTGGCAATCACTCGACTCCCTGACTGCCGGACGCACCAAGCAGGTTTGTCAGATTAAGAGCGGCGACCATGGCGTGTTTTATTTCAAGACTGGCGACAAGCAGAGCGACCAGGTGCTGAAGAAGGAGGCGTTCGCCGTGATGTATGGCCAGCAGCTGTTCGTCAACTGCCGCAACCTCAGAAGTGGTAACGTCGGCCTTGAGACCTCAAAATACGTTCAGGCAGTACGCTACGACAAGAACAAGCTGTGCCTCTTGGCATTCAGAACCGACGGCGTGACGGCAGTAGCTGCCTTCGGAACCGCTGCAGTAGGCCTCTTTGCCGGCAATACCGCCACGAGACTCGGCTTCACCAGTACTTCCATTGCCTTGGGTATAGCCAACGAGAGTCTGAGCAATCTGAAGTGCTACCTCGTTGACGGCACACTCAACCAGGTAGGCAAGACCAAGATTACCCGCATCAACGATGAATTCATGGCAGAATTGCTGTCCGACGATGCCTCACTGCTCGAAAGGTATAATGCCATCAAGGCCAAGCACAACCGCCAATCGGCAGCCAACATCCTGCCCATCCTGATGGAGAAGGGACTTGTACAATCAGTATCAAACTAATATTTACAATCTGAAATAGTTCAAGGGTTTGCTCCGCGTAGTGTGAAGTAAGCCCTTGAGTTGTGTTATCAGACCTCACAGAGGGCCCTCTTGTGAGCTTGGGCGTTCCAGTTCCAATTGTTCCAATTAAAAATGAGGAACATAAAACCCTTTTATAATACTTATAACTTATTGATATATAGATATTTATATATTATATTAAGGATTATTGGGACATCAAAAAACAAACTGGAACAACTGGAACTGGAACGCTTGGTTATTAATTAATGCACTAAAAAGCAGAAAATCAATAAGATACGACATTTCAAAATCCTCTGCCCCTAAGATGCCAGCACTTGGCCGTGGGACAGAATGCATTAAAATCCTGCTCTCGCAGGCATCAAAAGACATTCAGGAACCCCTAGTTCCGATGTTTTTCCCCGTTCTTGGCGCACACATCAGCGGTGCAAAATTTCACTATCCCGCGCTGGTCTACTGGTTCCCGCCTGTTGACACGACCAAAGCCGCCTCTAAACCCTCGTTTTACCGTCACTAATCCCGCACTTTAGTGGCGGTAAAATTTATACAGTAGGATCAGTTCTTTAATGATTAAATAGTTTTGAACGCAAAGGACGGTGCAGCCCGTTCTCGCAAATTCTTTGCAAAGGTCGTATAAAAATTGATAACGGCAAAGATGTTCCAAGAAAATAAAAGAAAAATATGTTTTTTCTTTGTAGTTTGCTTGGTTTTCACTACCTTTGCGCCCAATTTTAAAATAGAGAGAGAATAATGAAGATGAAAATGATTGTTTTCGTAGTTGCTGCCATGGTGATGGTGGCGTGTGGCGGTAGTCAGACACATGGGGGAGAGGCAGAGGCTCTTTCGGCCCCGGTGGATTCACTGGTTAAGACTGCAGAGGCTACTAAGACGGAGGTTAAGGCTAAGCGAAAGACGCCTAATATGTGGACGGTAAAGGCTGTGGAGTCGCGGATTCGCACCTGCTTTGCCGAGGTGAACAAGATGGCTGCCGGTGATGGTATTGACGTTGGATTGTTGGATTACAAGTATTGCTCGAAGGACTTTCTGGAGCTGAAAAGTAATCTGGAGAAGAAGATTCAGAAGGGCGAGGTGATGTTCGAGGGCGACGAGGGCTACCACTGGACGGCTGACATCGGTACGCCGTTTGTCGTGGACTCGGTGAAGGCTGAACTGATGACGCGCGACCAGGCTCAGGCTGAGGTCTGGCTGAAGGACGAGCACGACAGGAGGGGCTACCTGGAGCTGGCGCTGTATTTGGAGGACGGCACGTGGAAAATCCACAACTGGATAGACGATAATGTGTATCCCTTCGGTGCACTGTTCAACTGGATGCAGAGCGTGTACGACGGCGATGCTGACGACGAGGAAAAAGTTGAGGAGGAATAATAACAAATAAGGAGTGGCCCACATGCAGGTCACTCCTTTTTAGTGATAGATTAGCGTACACCGCCGCCTCCTCCGCCGCCGGAGAAGCCGCCTCCGCCACCGCCCCACGACGAATGGCCGCCATGGCCCGAGGCACGCTGTTCGCGGTTTACCTTATTTACATAGGCGCGCGTATAGCTGGAATGCAGGGCGCTGTTGATGGTGGGCAGCGTCATGTCGTCGGCCATCTGTGCTGCCACGCGGTCCATATTGAAGAATTCTGGGTTAATCTTCTTCATGTCCTTGATGACCTGACTGGCGTTACCGAAAAGGGTAGCGTAGATCATGTAGTCCTTCCACAGCTTGACCTCGTTCACGCCACGTTCGTCCATCAGCGTAAACTCCTTGAGGAACTTGCGCAGGCCGAACACCTGGCGCACATCGTCCTGGCTGTCCTTATAGTGGGACAGGGTAGTCTTGGTGTGCAGCGTGTTGATAAACGAGTCGGTGACGCTCTCGTTGCTGGTACTCTTCATGTATGCCTTCAGTTCACGTGGCTCCAACACGGTGTCGTCGCCGGCAGCCACCTTGAAGATGGTGTGCAGCTTGCGCAACAGCAGGGGTTGGTTGCAGGCATCCTGGAAATCGTTGATGACGAAACTGTTGACCATCTTGCCCTTCTTGTTCTGGACGGGCTTGATGGTGATAGCCCTCAGATCGATGAGCTTCAGGATGCAGGCTGAGAGCAGGTTGTTGTAGTCGGTGCCGAAATAGCGGTAGGCGTTCAGGATGTCGTTGGCCTTCTGCAGGTCGCCGTCCAGGGGCACATCGCGATACCACAACAGGTCCTTGTTGGCACGACGACGGGCACGCCAGACATACCAAAGGTAGGCCACGCCGCAGAAGATGGGGAGAATCCACATCACCAAGCCTATAATGATACCGATAATGGCATCCGCGGTGTCGTCATCGTCATCGAACGTGTAGTCGCTGCCCTCGAAGGCCAGCTGCTGCTTGTGCTCGAAGGTGTCGTCCTCCTGAATGGTAGGCTCGAACATGCCTTTGGGGAACCTTACCATGATGTAAAGGGCACTACGGTCCTCGAAGGCCTCAGTGCTCTCCGCCACAATGCTGTCGCCCTCGAACCACAGCTCGCCCTGGAATCGGAAGCCCCAGATGCCGCAACTGTCGGGCACGAAATGTGTTGTGCTGTCGGCAGCTACAATGGTCAGCCGCACGTGAGCCGGCTTGGGGCGGACAGCCTCATCGAGAAAGACGTGGCGGATGGCATTGGCATCAGGGTAGTCATGTACCAGACTGGTAATGGTGTATGAGGTCGTGTAGGTGCGGTGACCTTCGTCGCCCAAGCCCCAGCAGAGCTCATAGCCGTTGCGTTTCTCAATGATACCGCACTTGCCAGCCTTCCATGCACGGTTTTGGTCGATGTCCCAGTTGTCCACGCAGGTATATTCGCGCCCTGTCTCGTCCTTGACCCTCAGGTTGCCGACAATGCTCTGGCCCATATTGCCCAGACCAATGTAGCATTCCGTGCCCTCACCGTCGATGTCCATCAGACGGGTCTCCGTAATCTGTGCATCGCCATTATGGCTCAGCACCACGCGGATGTTCAGGTCGTGAAGGAAGGGGCGGGCGACTGTTACTGATGATGCCAGAAACATCATCAGCAACAATAGGTTACTTTTTAAACGCTTCATCAAGGTCGGGGTAGTTTTTCTTCTGGGCATCGTCAATCTTCAGATACTCCTTCACCGTGAAGTTCAGCGTCGAGGCAACAATGCTGGACGGCCACTGGCGCACCATGCGGTTCATCTTTGTAGCCGTGTCGTTATAGACCATACGCGAAATGCGAACGTTCTCCTCGTACTGCTTCTGACCCTCCTGAGCCTCGATGTAGAGGTCGCTGGCCTTCAACTCGGGATAGCGCTCGAAGACGACGTTCAGCTTGCCCATCATCTGTGAGAGCAGGTCGCTCTGCTGATTGATGGCTTCGGGCGAAACACCTGCCGAAGGTGTCTGTCCGCCACGTGCCTCGACGGTCTTGATAATGGTGTCAGACTCGTGCTCGGCATATTTGGCGGCAGTCTTAGCCAGCGCTACCACAGCGTCGAAACGGGAATTGAGCTGAACCTCGATCTGGCTCAGGGCGTTCTTACACATCTCATCGAGACTGACCAGCGAGCGCTGGGTGCTGATGAAGTAACCAATGGCGATAACTGCCACAGCGATAATGATTCCAAGTATTAACATAATAGTTTTTTGATAAGAAATGGTTATTTGTTGGTACAAAGATACGAAACATTTTCGATTAATTATTTGATTCTTAACAATCTTTAAGCACTTAGCGGTAGAGAATATCAAAAAGAATGTGTACTTTTGCCACTAAATATAACTATTCATCATTATGAGAACACTTTTTATGCGTTTCGGAAGAACATCCTTTATGATGGCGATGCTCCTCATGGCTGGCAGCATCCAAGCCCAGGATCGGCTCTATGCCGACGAGTTTCCCCTTGGTGACGTAACCCTGCTGGAAGGTCCGCTCAAGAAGGCACGCGACCTGAATATCCAGGTGCTGCTGAAGTACGACAACGACCGTCTGCTGTCTCCATATCTGAAAGAAGCTGGACTGACGCCCAAGGGCAAGTCGTACCCGAATTGGGACGGACTGGACGGACACGTGGGCGGTCACTACCTGACGGCTATGGCCATCAATGCCGCTACAGGCTCGAAGGAGTGCCGCGAGCGTATGGAATACTGGATCAGCGAGTTGCAGCGTTGTGCAGATGCCAATGCCAAGAACCACCCGGAGTGGGGTAAGGGCTACGTTGGTGGCGTGCCAGGCTCAGACCGTATTTGGTCGAACTATAAGAAGGGTAATTTCGGACCCTATTCAGGTGCGTGGGTACCTTATTATAATCTGCACAAGATGTATGCCGGACTGCGCGACTGCTGGGTATATTGCGGTAACGAGCAGGCTAAGAAGCTGTTCCTCGGCTTCTGCGACTGGGCTATCGACCTGACCAGCGGACTGACTGACGAACAGGTAGAGCGCACCCTTCACACAGAACATGGCGGCATGAACGAGGTGTTGGCCGATGCCTATGCCATGACTGGCGACAAGAAATACCTGGACGTGGCCAAGCGCTTCTCGCACAAAAGATTGCTGTTGCCATTGGAACAGCGACAGGACTGTCTGGACAATATGCACGCCAATACGCAGGTGCCCAAGGTGGTGGGTTTCGAACGTATCTCTGAACTCTCGGGTGACGAGGCCTATCATAATGCTGCATCGTATTTCTGGGACATCGTGACCGGCGAACGCACCCTGGCTTTTGGTGGTAACAGCCGTCGCGAACACTTCCCCAGCCGTGAGGCCTGTAAGGACTTCGTCGAGGACATTGACGGTCCTGAGACCTGTAATACGAACAATATGCTGAAGCTGTCGGAGGAGTTGCATCGCCGCAATCCTGAGGTCCGCTATGCCGACTTCTATGAGCTGGCTACGTTCAACCATATTTTGTCGAGCCAACATCCGGAACATGGTGGTTATGTGTACTTTACGTCGGCACGTCCACGTCACTACCGTAACTATTCTGCACCCAACGAGGCCATGTGGTGCTGCGTGGGTACGGGTATGGAGAACCACGGCAAGTACGGTCAGTTCGTCTATACCCATAAAGGTGACAACCTATTTGTGAACCTCTTCGTATCGACGGAGCTGAACTGGAAGGAGCGCGGCATTGTGCTCCGTCAGGAGACAGGTTTCCCCTATACCGAGACGAGTAAGCTGACCGTTGCTCAGGGGAAGGGCCAGTTCACGCTTCAAGTGCGCTATCCGGGTTGGGTAAAGCCGGGTGAGTTCAGCGTGAAGGTGAACGGCGAGCCCGTTAGCATCGTCACCGGTCCGTCCAGCTATGTTGTCATCAGTCGCAAGTGGAAGAAGGGTGATGTGGTGGAGTTGAACTTCCCGATGCACAACAGCGTGAAGTATCTGCCCAACCTGCCGCAGTATATAGCCCTGATGCATGGTCCTGTCATGCTGGCCATGAAGACGGGTACCGAGGATTTGGTACGACTGATAGCCGACGACAGTCGTTTCGGACAGTTGGCAGTAGGCAAGAAGTTGCCCGTCGATCAGGCACCTATTCTTATTAATAATAATCTTGAGGACATTGCCAACCAGTTGCATCCTATTGCCGGCAAGCCATTGCACTTCACGCTCTCTACACGAATGGAGAACGAGATACGCAACGAGCTGATGCCCTTCTTCGAGTTGCACGACTCGCGTTACATGATGTACTGGCTGGCGCTGTCGGAATCGAGCTACAAGGGCTATCTTGACAATCTGGCTAAACAGGAGAAGGAACGTCAGGCATTGGAGGCCCGCACCGTTGATAAAGTACAGCCTGGTGAACAGCAGCCCGAGAGTGACCACTTTATGGAGACCGACCGCTCGAATGTGGGTAATACCAATGACGTATTCTATCGCGATGCCAGCGACGGTCACTACTTCAGCTATCTGTTGCAGACGGGTGGACAGACCGAGCTGAGCCTGCGCCTGAAGTACTGGGGTGTAGGCGAGTGGAAGAGCCATGAGTTCGACATCCTCGTGGACGATGTCGTCGTCATGTCGGTGAACAATACGGGCAAGTATCGCATCTCTGAATTCAAGTACGAGACCTATCCTATACCCGCTGAGTTGCTGAAGGGTAAGAAGCAGGTACGTGTAAAGTTCCAGGCCAAGCCACGAAAGCAGATTGGCGAGATTTACGAAGTAAGACTCGTGAAGAACTAAAGATATTTTGGTGTATAGCCCTTTTTGGACTTGGCTACCTCTTCGGGCGTGCCGGTGGACAGTATGGTTCCTCCGGCACGTCCTCCTTCTGGTCCCATGTCAATGATGTGGTCGGCCAGTCGGATGACGTCAAGGTTGTGTTCGATGATGATGACGGTATTGCCGCGGTCTACCAGTCGCTGCAGCACGTCCATCAGGATGCGGATATCCTCGAAGTGCAGGCCCGTGGTGGGCTCGTCGAGGATGTACAGCGTCTTGCCGGTATCTTTCTTGGAGAGCTCGGTAGCCAGTTTGACACGCTGACTCTCACCACCGCTGAGCGTCGTAGAGGGCTGTCCCAGTTTGATATAGCCAAGACCCACATCCTGAATAGTCTTAATCTTACGCAGGATGTCGGGCACGTTCTCGAAGAACTCGCAGGCCTGATTGATGGTCATGTCCAGCACGTCGGCAATCGACTTACCTTTGAAGCGTACCTCTAGTGTCTCGCGGTTGTAGCGCTTGCCGTGACACTCCTCACAGGGTACCTGGATGTCGGGCAGGAAGTTCATCTCGATGGTTTTATAGCCATTGCCGCCACACGTCTCGCAGCGTCCACCCTTCACGTTGAACGAGAAACGACCGGGCTTGTAGCCGCGAATCTGTGCCTCGGGCAGGTTGACGAACAGGCTGCGAATGTCAGAGAAGACGCCGGTATAGGTGGCAGGATTCGAGCGTGGTGTACGACCAATGGGCGATTGATCCACGTTTACCACCTTATCGATATATTCCAGACCCTCGATGCTCTCGTAGGGCATGGGCTGTTGCAGCGAACGATAAAAGTGCTTGGATAGGATGGGGTGGAGCGTCTCGTTGACCAGCGTCGATTTACCCGAACCTGATACGCCAGTCACAACGATGAGTTTGCCCAAAGGGAACGTGGCAGTTACCCCCTTGAGGTTATTGCCCGTACAGCCTCTCAGCACCAATTCATGACCATTGCCCTTCCGACGCTTCTCAGGAATAGGAATGCGCATCGTGCCGTTCAGGTATTGGGCCGTGATAGTGTCTGTCTTCAGCATCTCGTCGATGGTGCCTTGGAATACCACTTCGCCACCCTTTCTGCCGGCACGTGGACCGATATCGACAATATAGTCCGACTGGCGCATCATGTCCTCGTCGTGTTCTACGACTATCACGGTATTGCCCAGGTCGCGCAACTCCTTCAGCGACTTGATGAGCCGTTGATTGTCGCGCTGGTGCAGACCAATTGATGGCTCGTCCAGGATGTAGAGCACATTGACCAGTTGCGAACCAATCTGTGTGGCCAGACGGATGCGCTGGCTTTCACCGCCAGACAATGATGCCGACTGACGGTTCAGGGCCAGATAGTCCAGTCCCACCTCCAATAGGAAGTCCAGTCGCGTGCGTATCTCCTTCAGTATCTCTGCGGCAATCTGCTGCTGCTGCTGGTCCAAATGGGGTTCGCATTCGTCAATCCACTGTCGCAACTCGCCCAGATCCATATTGGCCAGCTCGGCAATGTTTTTGTCCCACACCTTATACGACAGGGCTTCTCGGTTCAGACGCTGCCCATGGCATTCAGGACATTGGCATTCGGCCAAGAATTGATCGGCCCATTTGGCACCTGCCGATGTGTCGTCGTTCTCCATGACAGAGCGCAGGTACTTGATGACACCGTCGTAGTCTACGAAGTAATCACTCGATGTGTGTACCAGTTCCTTGTCGATGCGGACACTATCCAGCGAACCATAGAGTATCTCGTTCATACACTCGTCGGGGATGTCGGCAATGGCCGTTTTCAGGTCGCACTCATGCTTATGCAGGATGGCATCAATCTGCCAGAAAATCATCTGGTTCTTATACTTTCCCAATGGCACGATGCCGCCTTCGTGGATGTTCTTTTTGGTGTCGGGAATGACCTTAGCCATATCAATCTCGTTGATATAGCCCAAGCCTTTGCAACGAGGACAAGCGCCTTGGGGAGAGTTGAATGAAAATGTGTTAGGCGCTGGATCACTGTAAGATATGCCGGTAGTAGGACACATCAGTCGCTTGGAGAAGTGCTTCACCTCGCCCGTATCGTAGTCCATAATCATCAGCAGACCTTCGCCCTGTTTCATGGCAATCTGGATAGTCTTCTTCAGACGCTCGTCGGCACCCTTGACAGCTAAGCGGTCAATGACCACCTCGATGTCGTGGGTCTTGTAGCGGTCCACCTTCATGCCTTGCTTGATCTCCTGCACCTCACCGTCGACACGGATATGCAGGTAGCCCTTCTTGCGCATCGACTCGAACAGTTCGCGGTAATGACCCTTACGACCGTGTACCAGCGGTGCCAGAATCAGTATCTTCCGTCCGGTATAGTCGTCCTGAATCATGTTGATGACCTTCTCCTCGGTGTATTTCACCATCGGCTCGCCCGTCTCGTAGCTATAAGCCTTGCCGGCACGGGCAAACAGCAGACGCATATAGTCGTAAATCTCGGTGGTCGTGCCAACGGTAGAACGCGGATTCTTGTTGGTGGTCTTCTGTTCAATGCTGATGACGGGCGACAAACCTGTAATCTTGTCGACATCTGGCCGTTCCATGCCCCCCAGGAAGTTTCGCGCATAGGCCGAGAAAGTCTCGATATAGCGACGCTGACCCTCGGCAAAGATAGTGTCAAAGGCCAGACTTGACTTACCAGAGCCACTCAGACCCGTCAGTACGGTCAGCGAGTGGCGGGGTATTTCGACATCAATGTTCTTCAGGTTATGAACCCGTGCACCATAGATGCTAATCTTACTGTCTTTGCTCATGGGGTGGTTGTTGAAGTCGAGGTTACTTCATTCTTGTCGCGAATCAGGGTGACATCGCGTCGGATATCATACTCTTTGCCGTCGGCACCACGGGCTTTCACTAGTACAAAGTAGACGCCGTCCTTACAGGGAGAACCGTTATACGTTCCGTCCCAGCCTTTGCTGATGTCCGTCCAGTCGAAGAGTTTCTGGCCCCAACGGTTGAATATGTAGCCGTGGAACTCGACAATACTTTTGTATTTACCGCTGGCCTCAGGATGGCATGCCCCTTTAGCACCATAGAAGTCGTTGTGTCCGTCATCATTGGGTGAGAAGGCGTTAGGCATCTCCAGATGACTCTCGGTAATCGTCACATTGATGGAAGCAGAATCCACCAGTTCGTTGTTCAGACGTTCATAGAGTGTTACGATGGTCAGTCCGGATTCCGTAAAGGTAAATTCGGGATTCTCTTCATAGCGCGTTATCTCGCTCTGACTGCCACCAGAACCCGAATGACGGAAACGCCATTCCAATGTCGAACCTGGATTCAAATCCGATGCATTGGCCGCAAAGCGCACGAGCAGCGGCGCATCGCCTTCCAGACTACCTCCAGAACTGCCTCCTGCACCTGACGCTTCGTTGGCATATATGGTTATTTCCTCACCACTGCTGTTGGTGTAGGTGGCAGAAGGATTAATGGTGGCCCATACACTCTGAGTGAGCCATCCGACGAGAAATATTGCTATAAAAATGCCTTTTTTCATCTTAAGAAACAAATATTTGTGCAAAATTAGCGAAAAAAGTCGGACTTCCGCATCTTTTTTTGTAATTTTGCAACGAAAAATTGAAAATAAACAGTTTTTATGATTCGAACATTGAGAATTTTCATGCTTTTGACGCTTTTCTGTTTCACTGCAGAGACAGCCTTAGCACAGGTGCAAAATTATAAGGAATTGCACAAAGTAAAGCGTAAGGAAACCATATTCGGCATCGCTCGTGAGAATGGTCTGACTGTTCAGGAACTGATTAATGCCAATCCTGAGATGAATATGCCTGGCTACGAACTTAAGAAGGGCGACTACATTAAGATACCGTTCCCTTCTGACGATCCCAATGCGAAACCGGCTCCTTCGACACAGGAAATCAGTATGCCTACGAAGCCCCATGTGGTGGAGACTGATATGCGTCAGCGCGAGATTCGTGTAGGCATCATGCTGCCATTGCATAACATCAATGGCGACGGCAAACGCATGGTGGAGTACTATCGTGGCATCCTGATGGCTTGCGACAGTCTGCGTGCCAACGGCATCTCGACCGATGTCCGTGCGTGGAATGTAGCAGAGGATACCGATATCAACGAAATACTACAAGACCCGCATGCTGCCGACCGTGATGTTATCATTGGTCCGCTATACACCAAGCAGGTTAAGGCGCTGGGCGATTTTGCCCGAGAGCGTAACATCCGCGTGCTGATTCCGTTCAGCATTAATTCGCCAGAGATATTCACCAATACCATGTTGTTCCAGGTGTATCAGAACGGAAACATGCTCAACGATGGCTACGCTTCGCATTTCTACGACCGTTACAAGAACTATCATACGGTAATTATCGACTGTAACGATACCACCAGCACAAAGGGTGGATTCACCTCGACATTACGTCGCAAGTTGGAAACGGAGGGCAAGAAGTACAGCATCACCAATCTGCGCTCGAGCGAGACTCTGTTCCAGAAATCGTTCTCTACCACAGAACCTAATGTCGTCGTGCTGAACACAAGTCGCTTGCAGGAGTTGAACGTCGTCATAGCCAAGCTTAACGGCATGACGATGTCGCATCAACAGATACAGGTCTCGTTGTTTGGCTATCCCGAATGGCTCATGTACACCAGTCGTCATCTGGACAATTTCTATAAGTTCGACGTCTGCATTCCCTCTACCTATTACATGAATCCCGTGTCGTCACGTACGGCCCGCATTAAGCAGAAATACCGTTGGAACTTCCATCAGGACATGCAGAACTATCATCAGCGCTATGCTGTGACGGGTTTCGACCATGCTTACTTCTTTATTAAAGGATTGCACATGTATGGTAAGAACTTTACAGGCGCATCAGGCATGGTGGGCTATTTGCCGTATCAGACACCTTTGCATTTTGAGCGTCTGAGTGGTGGCGGCTTGCAGAATCGTGCACGCCTGTTTGTGCACTATACCAAGGATCAGCGTATAGAAACGATTAACTTTTAAAGGTAAAAAGGTAAAAGAGTAAAAGAGTAAAAAGTATAAGAGACAAACATGGAATTATGTAGAAAGGTGTATGGGAACTTGGGTAAATGGGTGAAATTTGTTTTACCTTTTTACCTCTTTACTTTTTTACCTTTAACTGCAAGGGCGCAAATTGGTGAATACCGTACCGACTTTGCCATAGGAGGAAATGCGGGTTACATGCTGAGTAATGTGGGTTTCATGCCTGAAGTGCCCCAGAATATGTTGGGTGGACTGACGGGCGGTGTGACGATACGCTACACTAGTGAGAAGTATTTCAAGAGCATCTGTGCCCTTGTGGCTGAGGTGAATCTGGCTCAGACGGGATGGAAAGAAGATATCAAGGATGCCGACCGTCAGCCGGTGTACTATCCCGAAGATAAGCAAAAACTTAACCCCCTGTTCTATGAACGTAAGATGACCTATCTGCAGATTCCCTTGATGGCCCGTATGGGGTGGGGACGTGAACGCAAAGGCTTTCAGTTCTTCTTTCAGGTTGGCCCGCAGATTGGTGTGTTCTTGGGTGAACATACATCGACCAATGTGGTTCCGGGTAAACAGACAGAACCCCAACGTTCATCGTCAGTAGTTGCACAGGATACGATGGCTGTCGAGAAAAAGTTCGACTATGGTATTGCCGGTGGCATAGGTCTGGAGTTCTCGCATCGTAAGTTGGGCCATTTTATGATAGAGGGTCGTTACTACTACGGTTTGGGCGATATCTATGGCAACTCGAAAAGTGACTATTTTGGCCGCAGTAACCTCGGACAAATCGTCATCAAGGCCACCTACCTCTTCGACCTGGTGCGTACAAAGAATGACAAAATCAAGTAAAATCAATAATAATTAAAATTTAGTACTATGTTTGAAGGACAGCCGAAAGGACTATTCGCGTTGGCATTGGCCAACACTGGCGAGCGCTTTGGTTACTACACCATGCTGGCCGTATTTGCATTGTTCTTGAGAGCTAACTACGGATTGTCGCCCGCTATGGCAGGCACTATCTATAGTGCGTTTCTCATGTTAGTGTATTTCTTCCCGCTCATTGGCGGTATGATGGCCGACAAGTTCGGTTTTGGCCGTATGGTCACCACGGGCATCATCATCATGTTTGCAGGCTATCTGTTGTTGTCCGTCCCCTTGGGTGGCGACAGCGTGGCATTGGTCGTGATGCTGGCAGCCCTGTTGCTTATCGGCTTTGGTACTGGCCTGTTTAAGGGTAATCTGCAGGTCATGGTGGGCGACCTCTATAACGATCCGCAGTACAAGGACAAGCGTGATGCAGGTTTCTCTATCTTCTATATGGCCATCAACATCGGTGCCTTGTTTGCTCCGACAGCAGCTATTAAGATTAAGGAATATGCCGAGACATCGTTAGGCTACTCGTCGAACGATGCCTACCACTTCTCGTTCGCTGTGGCTTGTGCATCGTTGATTCTGTCTATCGCCATCTATTACTTGTTCCGTAGCACATTCCGTCATACGGAGGGTGGCACGAAAAAGGATGCCAAGGCTGCTGATGCTGCTCCCGTTGAAGAATTGTCAAAGGAGGAGACCAAACAGCGCATCGTGGCTCTGTGTCTAGTATTTGCTGTGGTCATCTTCTTCTGGATGGCTTTCCACCAGAACGGTCTCTCGTTGACCTACTTTGCTGATGAGTTCACTGCTCAGTCGGCTGAGGGTTTGCAGGCCATGTGCTTCAATGTGTGGAACCTTGTAGCCGTCATCTTTATTGTCTATGCCCTGTTCTCGTTGTTCCAGTCGAAGACAGGCAAGGCTAAGGCTGCTTCAGCTACCGTGATTCTTATTTCATTGGCTTTCCTCTGTATGTCGTATGATGCTGATGGCAGCATTTCGGTTTCTGCTCCTATTTTCCAGCAGTTCAACCCCTTCTATGTGGTAGCGCTGACACCAGTGTCGATGGCTATCTTCGGTTCACTGGCTGCAAAGGGAAAAGAGCCCTCTGCACCTCGTAAGATTGCCTATGGTATGATTGTGGCAGCTGTGGCTTACGCCCTGATGGCGTTCGGCTCGTTCGGTCTGCCTATGCCTCAGACCGAGATGGGTGCCGATGGCAATCCTGTAGCCGTCCATGTGGCTGACGTCACCCCCAACCTGCTCATCATGGTTTATCTGGTGCTGACCTTTGGTGAGCTGTTGCTCTCGCCCATGGGTATCTCGTTCGTATCGAAGGTTGCTCCTCCCAAGTATAAGGGTATGATGATGGGTGGCTGGTTCGTTGCTACTGCTATCGGTAACCAGCTCGTCGTCGTTGGCGGCCTGTTGTGGGGTGCTGTGCCCCTCTGGGTCTGCTGGAGCGTTTTCTTGGGCGTCTGCCTCGTAGCTGCTGTCTTCATGTTCGCCATGATGAAGCGCCTTGAGAAGGTATGCTAAGTTTTATCCCATTCCTGGTACTGATAGTACTCATTACGTGTTGCATTACCGTTTTTGGTAATGCAACACTTGATGGTGCCAGTCAGGTGTCGCTATTGGTGGCTTCGGCAACCAGTGTGCTCATAGGCCATTTCTCCAAGCGGCTGGAATGGGAGAACCTTGAACGTGAGATTTCCGACAAGATCGCGAGCTGTACGCCCGCTATCATCATTCTGCTGTTGATTGGTGCCATTGGTGGCACGTGGATGGTAGCGGGCATTGTGCCAACCATGATATATTATGGTATGCAGATTATCCAGCCCGAAGTGTTCCTTGTCAGCAGCAGCGTGCTCTGTGCCCTGGTGAGTCTGATGATTGGCTCTTCGTGGACTACCGTCGCTACTATTGGCCTCGCGTTGATGGGCATAGGCAAGGCGCATGGCTTCGACGATGGCTGGATAGCCGGCTCTATCATTACGGGTGCCTATTTCGGTGATAAGCTGTCACCACTCTCCGATACGACAGTCTTGGCGTCCAGCGTCTCCGGCACACCGCTGTTCACGCATATCCGTTATATGCTGTATACTACAGTACCCACGTTCTGTATCTCGCTGACCATATTTCTCATTGCCGGCTTCACGATGAATGTCTCTGGCCATGGCAATGTGCACGAGTTTATGGAGGGTCTGCAGCATACCTTTGTCATCTCGCCTTGGCTGTTGCTGGTGCCTGTGCTGACGGGTGTCATGATAGCTCGTCGCTGGCCTTCGATGGTCGTACTGTTTATGGCTATTCTCTTGGCAGTCATTGTTGCCTTGTTGGTACAACCGCAATTGGTGCATCAGATTTCTGGCGAGACTGATCAGGGACTACTGGTATCCTACAAAGGCATGATGCGCGTATGCTATGGCAGTACCGATATCGAAACGGGTAATGCCGTGCTCAACGATTTGGTACACACCAGTGGCATGTCGGGCATGATGCCTACTATCTGGCTTATCATCTGTGCCCAGACGTTTGGTGGTGCACTCACAGCCACTGGTCAGCTGCAAGACCTGATGCGACTCATTCTGCGCTTTGCTCGTGGCACAGCATCGCTCGTTGCCTCGACGGTAGGAACTGCTTGTTTCTGCAATATTGCGATGGCGGACCAATATCTGTCCATCATGCTCTCCAGTTCGATGTTCAAGGACACCTATCGCCAGCGAGGGTATGAACCACAACTGCTGAGTCGTTCGTGCGAAGATGGTGCTACGGTGACCTCTGTGCTGGTACCTTGGAACACGTGCGGACTGACGCAGAGCACCGTGCTTGGTGTGGCCACGCTGACCTATCTGCCTTACTGCTTCTTTAACTACCTGTCGCCACTCATGAGCATCTTTGTAGCGTCTATTGGTTGGAAAATCAAGAGAATAATTAGTAATGAGTAATGAATAATGAGTAATTATGATTACTTTTAAAGGCAGTTATTGGCGTTTAGTGCAATGCTTTGGTAGGGCATGCATGGTAATCATAATTTCTAATTCCTCATTTCTAATTCCTAATTTGGCGTCAGCGCAATCGCTGACGTTGGTTGAGCTTAACTGCGAGAATCTCTTCGACTGTCACCATGACTCTCTTAAACAGGATACGGAATGGCTACCTGATGCGGTGCGTCATTGGACACCAGACCGCTATTGGCGGAAGGTAAACAACATCGGACAGGTCATCATCTCTTGTTCTTCTGAAACGTTGCCCGACCTTGTGGCTTTGGTCGAAGTCGAGAACGATTCAGTCCTGCGCGACCTTACTCATCGCTCTTTGCTCCGTAACGCTGGCTACGAATACTTGATGACGTCGTCGCCAGATGTTCGTGGCATCGATGTCGCCTTGCTCTATCAGCCCTTTTCGTTCCGTCCCATTTGCTACGACTATCTTGATGTTCACCCCCTGGAAGGTATGCGTCCCACGCGTGATATCTTGTGTGTTCAAGGCGAAACCGTGAAGGGCGATACCCTGCACGTCTTCGTCGTTCATGCCCCCAGTCGTTTTGGTGGTGAAAAGCCCACGCGTCCCAACCGCCGTATCGTGATGGAGCGTCTCATAGGTACTATCCAACTATTGCCTCCAACGGCAAAAGTCATCGTAGCTGGTGACTTCAACGACTATGCCGATAGTCCCTCGCTCCAGTATTTGGAGGAAAACAGTCTGCGTAACGTTACCCGTGATGCCCAGGGCAGTCATGGTGCCCGTGGCACCTACCGCTACGAAGGCCAATGGCAGAGCATTGACCACGTACTAGTCAGTCCTGCCCTCCGTGATTCCGTTACCCAAGCCTACGTCAACGATGCTCCCTTCCTCCTTGAAGAAGACAAAAAGTATGGAGGAGTCAAGCCCTTCCGTACCTATAATGGCTACCGTTACCATCGAGGCTTCAGCGACCACCTTCCCCTTGTCGTCCGCTTTCGCCTTTAACCCGCTTCTTCTTGTGCAATACTCCGGCATTATTATCCAATACTCCGGCTTTATTTCCAAATACTTCCGCTTTAATTTTCAATAAGTACGTCTTATTTGTCGATGCCCCAACGTTAGGAATTGATACATTGTTTTACTGTGAGCGTTTTAATGTGTTGCTATCAGCGTTTCAATGATTTGCTGTATCAGTAACCATTGTAGGCTGGACACGAGGATATCGTTCGTACCTCACGCGCTTATCGCTTGTGGCCTTTGAGCTTATCGCTTCCACCCCTTGAGCGATAAGCAAGCGGCCCTTCCGCTTATCGCTTGTTCGCAGTTTGGATATCGCACGTTTAGTAGTTCTCAATTACGCAGCCAGTAATCATAATAACTACGCTTCCTGTTGTAATAGAAAGCGTAGTTATGAAATTTACAAGCATAGTAGTTGGAATAACTAGCGCAGTAATATAGTGTAATAACAAACCTGGTAAACTATTACCTTGTTCTTGCCCCAATCAGCACCTGCCTATGTATTTCTTGCAGGAAGGCTTCGCAACACTTTTTTGTTAGCCATGTAAAAAGTGTTACGAAGCCATGTAAAAAAGAAGGGGTAAACCTCACAGTTACCTCACATGGGGCTGTCCCCTTGTGACGCAGATAGAGACAAGAAAAGGAATAAAAAGAACTTAGTTCTCATTAGCATTATTATCTTTAATCGTTATTCCTCTTCGTACCACAATAAGGACAAAATGATTGTTCTTCAGAAAGAGGCTTCCCACAATGGGCGCAATATCCACCTTTATGTACTACATTGTCTGTGCTCTTACTCCCTATTTTGTCTATAGGCTTTTTTAGACATGCAACAAGCAGATAGAGTACAGTGAAGAAGAGGTAGAGATTATATCCCATTCCATGATGCTGGAATAATCCGTAGAATTTGACATTTAGATTGAGGAATACAATCGGAAGAAGCATTAATAGCCCCAAGATAACATGAAGTGTAATTGACTCTTCTTTATAGCTCAACAGTGCATCAACACAACATAGCAGGAAAAGATAAGAGGCTATCATCGTATATAACCTAGCAGCTTCGTCTAAGAGTGGATAGTTTCCTTCAAAGAAATCCATACCAGTTAACTGTACAGCAGGGCTCTCATAATAAGGGAGTATCAGGTAACAAAAGAAAGCAAGAACTGGAATGATGATGAACAATATACCAGACTTAGTGACGCTGGTCTTGCCAGTGTTACCTTCTTTCTTTGATTTAGCAACATCTACTACCATGTTCCATAACAGAAGTATAAGAACAAAAACTGGAATAAGAATAAATACTATAACCATAATTGTTTCTCTTTATAAAAAAATTGTCGTTGTCAATATTGGATATTAAACATAGAATATGTGAACAAGTACTTCATCTATGTTAATCGAGAATCTAAAAGTGGATGTTCATCCTATATGTCCGTATATCTATTTACTAGCCCATAGGCATCTGCGGTTTTAAGGGTTCAACAATTATTGTTTAGAATATCGATTCAACAATCTTGTCGACTATTTCATCAAAGTATTTTTGTTTGATGCTGCCGAGACGGCGATTGACATCACGCTCAATGTAACCCGTAATAATCTGGCACTTCACGAGACTGGGTTTTGAGAAGGTAAAGCCGTCAACCATCTCATCATTCAACGGATATGAGTACTGTGGATTAAGCCAGTCGTTCGATGTGATGAGCACCAGATAGAACATGCCGTCCTCGTCTTCTTGCAACTGATCGTTGGAAACGATGATAGCTGGATGCGGTTTGAACGTTCCGTCAGGAAAGAGGAAACTAACCTCAACAATGTCTCTTTGATGGTATTTCATACATAGCGAGCGATGATGTGAGACATGTTCTTGCGGGAATGTTCGAGAACGGCATCTCTCCACTGGCGATGGGCCTCAATCTCCTCGGGTGTAGGTTTGTAAGCCTCATCAGGTTCTTCACCCAACTTGACAAACAGTCCCGTAGCCAGCAATGCTGCAAGCTTGCGTCGTGCAAGCGCATTACTGTGGTTATATTCTAACGTTACTGTACACATACAACTCTGTTTTTGTTTATTACGAGGGCAAAGATACGGAGTTTTTCTGAGACTTCCAACAATTTCCACAACTTTTTTACTTCGTTGGGTGTTATTCCGAAAGAATTGCAAGCTATTTGCCGGATGAAGGATGATTGGTGGAGATAAATGGGATGATAGAGAAAAAAACGAGCCGTAATCTCGTTGGCAGTGAGGTTACGGCTCGTCATTATTGAACTTAGGGATTATTCCTTGATATTAGGCTCTTCCAGTCCGAGGCCCTTCTTGCGGTCAACGACCTTCAGAAGCAGGCCAAGGAGCAGGGCGGCAACACCCAGGCAGGCCAGCATGACCAATGGAGCGGTATAGTCGAACTGAGTGGGGTCGGTGACACCAGGGTTGGTGGCATCGAGCACCTTACCAATCAGCAGGGGGAACAGCCAGAGACCAATGTTCTGAATCCAGAAGATGAGGGCGTAGGCAGAACCAATGACCTTGGCATCGACCAGCTTGGGTACTGAGGGCCACAGAGAGGCAGGTACCAAAGAGAAGCTGGAACCAAGCACGAGGATGGTGATGTAGGCAATGACGATGCCGCCAACAGCACTGTCCTTGAACTGGGGAAGAATAAAGGCGAAGGTCAGGTGGCAGGCAATCAGCAGCAGCGATCCCAGCACAAGCATGGAAGCTGCCTTACCCTTGTGGTCGACATACGAGCCGAGAATAGGTGTGATGAGCACAGCCAGCAATGGGAATACGGCAAAGATAGACTCTGCAGACTGGCGCATGTAGCCCATGTAACAATAGGTAACGAGGGCAATGATGCTAATAGCCAGTAAGCCGTACTTGCTGGCACTCTTCTTCTGGAAGTTAGAGGCGAAACCAGCGGCAGCCACGACGAGCATGATGACATACTGGACAATGGTGACAGAAGGACTGGCCCAGAAGGAATCACCGGCAGGCTCGGTCAGTGACAGGTTGCACTGCAGCATGTTGACTGCATACTTCTGGAAGGGGAAGATGGCTGAATAGTAGAGCACACAGAGCAGGGCAACAATCCAGAAACCGCTGTCGCTCAGAATCTTGCCGATATCGCTGATCTTGAACGGATCGTCCTTCTCTTCGGCCTCACCAGTCTGTGCATCGAGCTTCTTATCCATGAAGAAGTAGACGATGGTCATCATCAGGGCGATACACATCAGGACGACACCAAAGGCAACAGAACGGCTGACGCTGACCTCACCACCCAACTTGGCAAAGAAGGGCGAGAAAATCATACAGGTGGCAACACCCAGACGAGCCAATGCCATCTCAGAACCCATAGCCAACGCCATCTCACGGCCCTTGAACCACTTCACGATACCACGGCTGACAGTGATACCTGCCATCTCGCAGCCACAACCGAAAATCATAAAACCGCAGGCAGCAAACTTAGCTGAAGCAGGCATACCGGCATAGAAGGGTGACACACCCAGTTCGTCGAAGATGGGGATGTAGTTAAGGTTCTGGGTGAACCAGACCTCAAGCGAGCTACCCATGAAGCTCTCAGTTACGGCATACCACTTAATGCAGGCACCCACCAGCATGACGGCTGCAGAAAGGACAGCGGTGAAACGCACGCCCATCTTGTCGAGGATGATACCTGCGAAGATGAGGAAGAATACGAATACGTTTAGGAATACCTCAGAACCCTGCATGGTACCGAAGGCTGTGGAGTCCCAGCCGCGGGTATCCTGCATCAGGTCCTTAATGGGTGAGAGGATGTCCATGAAGATGTAGCTACAGAACATGGCCATAGCCAAGAGCAGCAGGGCAGTCCAACGCATGGCTGCCGAATCTCTTAATGTCTTTTGAATTGCTTGAGTCATTATTGTTATTTCGTTATTACGTTATTTCGATATTCCGATGTTTCGAATTATTTCTTCAGCCAGCGATCCAGCCAGTCGAAGAAGGTACGCTGCCAAAGAATGCCGTTCTGGGGTTTCAACACCCAGTGGTTCTCATCGGGGAAGATGAGTAACTCTGCAGGAATGCCACGCAGACGGGCAGCATTGAAAGCTCCCATGCCTTGGTTGTAGACGATGCGATAATCCTTCTCGCCGTGGATACACAGGATGGGCGTGTCCCACTTGTCGACAAACTTATGCGGTGAATTCTCGTAAGTCTTCTTGGCACGTGAGGTACGGTTCTTATTCCAGTAGGCATCGTCGTATTCCCAGTTAGAGAAGAAGACCTCCTCGGTATCAGTATACATCGACTCAAGGTTGAAGGCACCATCGTGTGAGATGAAAGCCTTGAAGCGCTTGTTGTGATGACCAGCGAGATAGTAGACGCTGAAACCGCCAAACGAAGCACCGACAGCACCTAAGCGATTGCGGTCAACGAAGGGCAGAGAATCGGCAGCAAAGTCGATAGCCGACAGATAGTCGTCCATGCACTGACCAGTCCAGTCGCCAGAGATCTGTTCCTTCCACTCCTGTCCAAAACCTGGCAGACCATGACGGTTAGGTGCTACAACGACATAGCCGTTGGCAGCCATCATCTGGAAGTTCCAACGATAGCTCCAGAACTGGGATACAGGACTTTGTGGGCCACCCTCGCAGAAGAGCAGGGTGGGGTACTTCTTGCCCTCTTCGTAGTTGGCAGGTAGCATGACCCATACCAATTCCTTCTTGCCATCGGTGGTAGGTACCCAGTACTGTTGCATCTTACCAAAGGTAAGCTGCGAAAGGATGTGGTCGTTTTCGTGGGTCAGCTGTTGGATGGCAGCGGAAAAACCGCTGCCCACAGTAGCTTTCTTCGTTTTCTTACCATTAGCAGGCGTTACCATATAGATATCGGTGGGATGGCTGAGGCTTTGGCGGGTAGCCAGTATCTGCTGTCCGTTATTAGCCATCTGCAGACTGGTCCAGTCGTCCCACGTCTCAGTCAATTGTGTAATTTCGCCTTTCTGACTGGCTACGTACATATTGTTGCAACCATGCCAAACACTCAGAAAATAGAACTGCGGGTCAGTACTTTTCACTTTTTTACTATTAGCTGTAGGTGCCCAGCAGAAGGCTTCGATATCGCTCTTCCAATTAAGATAGCGCTTAGTGCCAGTAGCTAAGTGATAGATACACAGACGGTTGAGGTCAGCCTCGTAACCATCGCGTGCCATCGACTGCCAGGCGATATATTGACCATCAGGCGAGAACTGAGGGTTCTGGTCGTAGCCAGGGTTATCGTTGGCTGTGTTCTTGTTGACAGCCTGATCGGCCTTCGTGTGCGAAGCGTCGCTCTTAGGAGCCACGTAGCCTTCGGGCTTGCAGAGATTCTTGGTCTCGCGCGTACTTATATTATATAAATAGATGTCAGAATCGGTAGAAGTGGCATAGTCGGTACCCTTCTTCTTGCGACAGGTATAGGCAATCGTCTTTGAGTCAGGACTCCATGCCAACTGCTCAATACCGCCAAAAGGTTCCATGGGGCATTCGTAGGGCTCGCCGTTAAGGATGTCGGTTAACGTTGAACATTGAACGTTGAACGTTGAACGTTCTACATCGGCGACGAAGGGATGCTGAATGCTTTCCACGTAGTGGTCCCAATGGCGATACATGAGGTCGGTGACACGACGACCAGTAGCCTTGGGCAGGTCGTCGGGGTTCTTCTTGATAATCTCGTTGAAGTCGATGCTCTTGATGATGATGACTTTCGAACGGTCTGGTGAAAATTTGAAGCCCTCCACCTTGCCATCGGTCTTCGACAGCTGCTTACGCTCGCTGCCGTCGGCCTTCATGCTCCATACTTCACCACCGCTGGTAAAGGCGATGGTCTCGTTGTCGAGCCATGTAGGGTCGGTCTCACTTTTCTGACTGGTACTCAGCTGCTTGTTGTCGCTGCCGTCAGCATTCATCACACAGATGACCTGACGGCTCTTGTTGGCCTTGACGCTGTAGTAGCCAACCTGATACACCACCTTCTGTCCGTTAGGCGACGCTTCCACACCACCGATACGTCCCATAGCCCATAGGGCTTCGGGTGTCATCATGCGGCTCTTCAGCTTGATATTACTCTTTCCGGTGTTCACGTTTTCTCCTGCGTTTGCATTGCCCAGCACCATCAGTGCCAGCATAGCTATGGTTAGTACTTTCTTCATATTTCTCTATTCACTATTCACTTTTCACTATTCACTAGCGTAGCGTTTTCACTTTTTCTTCACTGGGTCGCAGGTCAGACCACATCCTAACTTCTTGAAAATCTTGCGATCGACTTCCGACAGCATCACAGTAGAGTGTACCTGACAGCCACGCAGTTTTGGCAATTGTGACAAAGCCTGACGACATTGGTCGTCATCCTTTGACAATACCGAGAGGGCTACCAAGACCTCGTCAGTATGTAGACGTGGATTACGTCCGCCCAAATATTCTATCTTCGTCTTCTGGATGGGTTCGATAAGACTCTGCGGAATCAGCTTGGCCTCATGGTCAATACCTGCCAGATGCTTGGTTGCATTCAGCAAGAGTGCTGCAGAACAGCCGAGTAGGGGAGAGCTCTTGGCAGTAATGATGGTGCCGTCCTCCAGTTCCATAGCTGATGACGTATGGCCTGACAGTTCCTGTTTAGCCTGTGCTGCTACTGTCACACGACGATAGGCGGTGGTAATCTTAGCCTGACTGAAGAGCATCAGAATCTTGTTGACTTCGCGCTCGTTATCAATGCCGTCTGCCATCTTGTTGGTGGCAGCATAGTAACGGCGGATAATCTCGTCACGACTGGCATTGCAGCAAACCTCATCGTCAGAGATACAGAAGCCCACCATGTTGACGCCCATATCCGTGGGACTCTTATAAGGATTCTCGCCGTAGATGCCCTCGAACAAGGCATTTAAAACGGGGAATATCTCGATGTCGCGATTATAGTTGATAGCCGTCTTGTCGTAGGCTTCCAGATGGAACGGGTCAATCATGTTCACATCGTTCAGGTCGGCAGTGGCAGCCTCATAGGCGATGTTGACAGGATGCTTCAATGGCAAGTTCCATACGGGGAAAGTCTCAAACTTGGCATAACCGGCACGTATGCCGCGCTTGTTTTCGTTATACAACTGACTGAGGCATACAGCCATCTTACCAGAACCAGGACCTGGTGCAGTCACAATAACCAACTCGCGTGACGTCTCCACATAGTCGTTCTTGCCAAAGCCATCATCACTGGCAATGAGTTCAACGTTGTGGGGATAGCCGTCGATGAGGTAATGCACGTACGACTTGATGCCCATGCGCTCCAAGCGATGACGGAACTGGTCGGCAGCATTCTGGCCATTGTAATGCGTGATGACTACCGAACCCACCATAAAGTCACGATCCATGAATTCCTCGCGCAGTCGCAGCACGTCTTCATCGTAGGTGATACCCAGGTCGGCACGAACCTTATTCTTCTCGATATCTTCTGCCGATACTACGATGACAATCTCCAACTGGTCGCGTAATTGTGCCAACATTCTGAGTTTTGAGTCTGGCTTAAAACCAGGCAGTACGCGCGATGCATGATGGTCGTCGAATAGTTTGCCACCTAACTCCAGATACAACTTGCCATCGAACTGTGCTATCCTCTCACGGATATGCTCTGACTGTATCTTCAGATATTTCTCGTTATCAAATCCAATCTTCATAATATGTGTGTTTGTCTATTTACTTTCTGTTTCGTTGCTGCTCACGCATGGCGTCAGCCTTTTTCTGCATTTCTTCCAGACGTGCAGCAAAGTTCGACTGCTTCTTGGGGTTGTTCTTGTTAGCCTGATAGTTGGCTTCCAGGATGGCCAACAGCTTCTCGTCATTCGTTGTCTTGCGCAGTGTCCACATGATGGCTGCCGACATGAACAGCGAGATGAAGTAGTAGAAGTTCAGACCTGAAGAGTAGTCATTGAAGATGAAGAAGAACATCAATGGCATGATATACATCATCCACTGCATCATCTTCATCTGCTCAGCCTGTTGTCCAACCATCTGGTCTTTCTGCTGACGCATGGATATCCAGGTGTAGATAAGCTGTGCAGCACAGAACAGGATACAGGTCAGTGACAGGTGGTCGCCAATACCCCAAATGTTTGTTCCCCATTCTACGATGGGATCGTAGGTCGAGAGGTCGTCCATCCACAGGAACGATTCGCCACGTAACTGGATAGCGTTTGGCACGAAGAAGAACATGGCCAGCCAGATAGGCATCTGGATGAGCATAGGCAAACAGCCAGAGAGCGGTGATACGCCATACTTAGAATACAACGACATCATCTCCTGTTGCTTCTTCATCTGGTCCTCGGGTTTGTCATACTGCTTGGTAGCCTCCTCGAATTTGGGCTTCAGTACACGCATCTTTGCACTTGACATATAGCTCTTCTTGACCATTGGGAAGGTAATGACCTTCAGCAGGATGGTTATCAGGATGAGTACGATACCCATATTGAAGCCGAAGCCTGTCAGCCAGTCAAAGACATATAGCGTGAACCAGCGGTTAATCCAACGAAGCAGCCACCAGCCTAAGTCTACCAACTGCTCCAGGTCGAGGTCTTTTCCAAAGGCACTCTGCTCCTCGACGTCCTTAATCAGACGGAAGTCGTTGGGGCCAATGTACATCTCGAATTCAGAAGCGTTCTTGCCTGTCGGGTCAAAAGCAGTCTTCAGCTTGGCATCGAAATATTTCAGATAGCCTGAACCTTTCTCGTCCATTGTGTTGGCAAGCTGTGCCCCTTTGGCAAAGTTATCCTTTGCAATGAGTGCAACGCTGAAGAACTGGTTGCGGAAAGCCACCCAATCTGTAGCTTCTTCTGTCTCTTCCTGATTGTCGCCGCTTTCTGAAAGCTTGTCGGTACCACCGCTGACTTCCTTATAATATATTGAGGTGTAACGGTTCTCGAACGAGTAGCCTTTCTCCTGCTGACGACAATGGTCAGTCCATTCTATCTCCATCTCTTTATACGATGGTGCAAAGACGTTGGCCAGTCCTTTCGTTTCGAGTGAAAGACTCAGCAGATAGTCCTTGCCCAAACGGTATTTCAGGGCTATCTCGCCACCATTCTGTGCCTGAGCCTTCATGGTGACGGTAGTGTCCGTCTGTTCTGATGGGGTAAAGAAAAGGTCGGCAGTGACGATGTTGTCCTGCTTGCCAGCCAACATGAAGTTGAGGTTCTGGTCTTCCTTGTCGAAGAGCGTTACGTCATTTGTGCCGTCAATGCTCTTGAAGTTCTTGATGACTGCTTTGCGAATGACGCCACCCTTTGTGTCGAGTGTCAACTGCAACTTGTCGTTCTTCAGCACAACCTGCTGTGACGTGCCAGTCAGGGCAGAACGGAAGAGTGCCGTTGTGTCGACAGCAGCACTGTCAGCAGCAGAACCGCTGACCACAGTGTCGGTCTTGGCTGCCTCTTTTTGGGCCTTCTCGGCCTGTTCTTTCATGACGGTTTCAATGGAGTCTTGTTTCCTGGCGGCTTCTATCTGCTCGGCAGAGGGCTGGTTCCACCAGCTGAATCCTATCAGCACAAGGGCTATCAGGACGAAGCCAATAATGGTGTCTTTATTCATTGTCTAATTTGTTTTTTTACATTTTAAGCTGCAAAGGTACGAAAAAAAAGTGTAAAGTGAAGAGTGAAAAGATAAAAATTTGCTCTCGCGGCTATAATTTCTCATTTCTCATTTCTCATTTCTCATTTTATTTATTAACTTTGCACCCGATTATGAAGTACAAATACTATTTTATACTGTTAGCTGCGTTTCTGGTAACAGTAAATGTTTCAGCACAGCGCAAGAATAAAAGGCGTTCTAACATAGAAAAGGTTGATACGCCTCTGGTCGTCAAGAACTATAGCGATTCGCTGATAGTGTTGCGCCAACAGCTCGACTCCATACAGCGTGTCAATGATTCGTTGCGTGCTGAGGTGACGGATGGCCGTTACTTCCGTTTGTTCGCACCTACCACCTTCTATCATTCAGGTGCAAACAAATCGTTGTCGCTATCTCCCAATACTGGCGATGATGTGACTGATGCTGTCGACCAGGCTATGATGTCGCTCTATCTGCGTCGTCCTGACTTGGTGAAGAACAACGAGAGCCGTCTACGTGAGGCAGGTTCCTTACGTGAAGATGTCTATCAGGAACTTACCCAGCAAGTTGATTTGACAGAGAAGGCTGCGCCTGTTCCTGAGGAACCCGAGGCTGTTCCTGTAGGATTGGTTGTTGTCAAGCCAAACTTCTGGAAATTCAAGGCTGATGGCTATTTGCAGTTCCTCCAGAACTATGTGTCGGGCAACTGGTACAAGGGTGGTGAAAGTAACTACTCAGCCGTTGGTGCGCTGACGCTGGATTTGAATTATAATGATAAGGACCGCATCACTTTCGACAACAAGCTTGAGATGAAGCTGGGTTTACAGACATCTCGTACTGATACTGTGCATAAGTTCAAGACTAACAACGACCTGTTACGTTTCACCAGTAAGTTAGGTCTTCAGGCTCACAAGCGTTGGTACTATACCCTGCAATTGCTGGCCTATACACAGTTTGCCCGAGGTTTTAAGTCCAATGACGAGTTTGTTTACTCTGACTTCTTCTCACCTTTTAAGCTGAATGTCGGTATCGGTATGGAGTATAAGGTCGAGGCTCTGAATAAGAAGTTGACGGGTAGCCTTAACTTCCTGCCTTTCTCATTTAACTTTACGTATGTAGGTCGTGAGGCACTGATTTCCCGCAATGGTATCAGTGGCGACCATCATACCTTAGAGGACTTTGGTTCGCAGTTCACTGCCAATCTGCAATGGAAATTGACGGATCAGGTGACATGGAAGACGCGCTTCTATGCCAATACCTCTTATCATAGTGCCTTGATTGAATGGGAGAATCAGTTCCAGTTGCAGATATCAAAGTATATCTCAGCCAACCTGTTCCTCTATCCTCGTTACGACGATTCAAATATGCGTGATGACGAACTGGGTTACTTCCAGTTCCAGGAATACAGTTCGCTGGGTATCAGCTATACATTCTAAAATAAAAACACCCGCCAACCGGCGGGTGTTTTTATTTTGCTTCTGTCATGTCGCCCTCAATGTAGAGGCGAGTCATTTCGACAGCTCCGTTTGTACGGACGGTGATAGACTTCTTGAAGTGTCCGGGGAACTTGCCAGCGCCATTGTAAGTAACCTTGATTTCACCCTTCTCACCTGGTTTGATAGGTGTTTTGGTGTACGAAGGTACTGTGCAGCCACATGTTGCAATGGCCTGATTGATTACCAAGTCCTGCTCACCCACATTGGTGAATCCGAAACTACAAGTCACTTTTGAGTCTTTCTCTGAGAAAGTGCCAAAGTTGTGTGAAACCTTGTCGAACTTAATTTCTGCGGGCTTCAACTCGCTTGTTGACGTCTGAGCAAAGGTAGTAGTGATACCACCAACAAGCATCAGCGCCATAATTATCATCTTTTTCATCATTGTCTTTACTTTTTAGTGTGAATAATCGCTGCAAAAGTAAGGCATTTTCCTCATACCTGTATCATTTGCACTGCGATTTTTAGTTAATTTAACTCACAGCAACTTCTGTTCAAAAACAGTTCTGACCAGTCCAACTGTGTTCTTGACGTCAAACTTTGCCAGTAAACGTTTGCGATACCAGTTGACGGTTTCAGTGCTCAGATTCAGCTCTTTGGCTATTTCTGGGTTGGTATGCCCATCGCAAATCAGGCGCAGAATATTCTTCTCCACTTCTGTCAGCGTTACGCTATTGGCCTTGCCTTTTTCCAAAATGTCAGTTACCTGTGTGGAAACATACTCCTTTCCCTGCCAGACGCTATTGATTGCTTCCAGCAGTTCCTCGCTCGATGAACTCTTCAGTACATACCCATGGGCCCCGCAGGCCATCATGCGCTGAATCATGGAGTATTCGTCATGAATGGTTATGGCAATGACCTTCACTTTGGGATATTCGTTGACAATTTGCTGGCAGAACGTAATACCATCGCCATCTGGCATTGAGATGTCAAGCAGCAGGACATCAGACCGTCTGTTCTGAAGTGCCAGCCTGCAGGCTTCGAGGGTGGTAAAGGTATAGCTGACGTGTGCCTGTCCGCTTTGGTTGATAAGGTCGGATATGCCTTCGCACACCAGTTGATGGTCGTCAACTATATAAACATCGATTACATATTTTTTCATAATGGCAGTGTGATGTTGATGTCTGTTCCTTGTCCTTCTACCGAAGCAATATTGATGCTTCCGTGATAGAGCGTGATGCGATCCCTGATGTTTTGCAGTCCCATACCTTCTTTGCTATCCTGCATGCCTTTTCCGTCATCGCTGACAGTCAGTGTCACTTGCTGAGACTCTTGCATCAGCTGGATGCTGATATGTTCGGCTTTAGCATGTTTGATGGCATTGTTTACTAGTTCATAGGCACAGCGATAGAGGACGATTTCCTTATCCTTATTTAATCGTATGTTGCCGATAACTTGGAATGTTGCACCTGGCACACTGATGGCGAAATCGTTAAGTGCTGCGCACAATCCGTTCTTCAGTAGCTCCTCAGGCATCAGATGGTGGGCGGTACGACGTAGTTCAGTGTGGATACTGTCGATAAGTGGTAACGATGGTTCGCCTTGTTCAGTCTTCATCCTCAGCAACGATAGCATACTGCCCAGTCCGTCATGTAGGTCGCGAGCCAGTATGCGGCGCTCGTTGGTCTCTGTTTCCAGAGCAACCTTAGCTGCCAACAATGCTTTCTTACGACGTTGAATAATGATCAGCAACCAATAACCAATACCCATTGCTACCATTAGAGCTGCCGCTAGTGCTAACAACCACATGTGTTGACGGCGTTCGTTGGCCAACTGTATGATTTGTGCCTCCTTTTTTTCAGTCTCGTAGAGCACTTCCATCTGCGAGAGTCCTGACTGATAGTGGTCTGTGGCATAGCGGGTCATTACCTCGTACACCTTGTTTATATATAGGCAGGCCTTGTCTTTCTGTCCTAATTGTGTGTAGATTTCAGCTAACAGACGGTAGCAACTGGCATCAGCAGTGGTTGCCAGCGAGTCCGGGCGTATGGTACACAGCGCATAGTCAAGGGCTTGCTGCCATTTCTGTTCAGCCATAGCCACTTCACAGACAGCGGCATAGACGTCGCTTTTATCCTCAAACGTGAGACTGTCGGCCAGGGAGAGTGCTTCCTTGGCAAAAGCCTTGGCCGCTGCGATACTTTGATGCCCTTCCATCAGGTTCAAACGTGTCATGGATGCCAGTATTACAGGATAATCCTCTATCTCTTCTGTACGATGGGCGTGATAGTAGGCGTAGCAGAGCTCAGCAATTTTTCGGGCTTTTTCATAGCTGTCCTGTCTTACATAGAGGCGTAACAATCCTTTGCGGGCTATTGCCATCATTAGCGAGTCGCCTGATGCCGTTCCCTTTTCTACAGCCTTCAGGTAGTTTCGTTCCGCTTCCTGCATATTGCCCATCGTAAAGTAGAGTTCACCGATATTATGATAGAGGATGGTCTGACTCTCCAACCAGTTGTATTTCTCGAATATAGGCAATGCTAACTGATAGTAGTGGATGGCTAAGTGGTGCTTGTCCTGAATATTATAGTCGTTTCCGATGGCACCGTAGGTGCACGAGCGGGCATCGTCAATGTCTTTCTGCGTATAACGGCCCGATTGTTCCATCGTGTCTACGACTGCCAGTGCCCATTTGAACAAGCGGATGGCCTCGTCGTGCTCTTCATGGGCATAGTGCATCTGCGCAAAGAAGCGTAGTATATTCTGTCTCACGTTCAAACCGTTGCGCTCGTAGCTTAGAGCCAATGCCTTATGTCCATAGTCGCTGGCTTTCTGAGCGTCGTAGGGCAACCAGCCTCGCATCAGGTTGTCGTAGGCTCTCAGAAGGTCATCGCCTTTGGGTGGGTTCTTACTCTTCAGCAGTGCCTCCAGTGAATCGACTTTTGCATTGCGATGGTCGTTGTAGGCTCTGGCAGTAAGACTGACAATCAGACAAATAATGAGAATCTTTATTTTCATAACAACTGCAAAGATATACAAATTATTCCAATAATAACTATTTAACATCAAAAATCACACCTCTTTATTTGTCAGTTACCACCCAAATGGGTGGAATTTTGGCTTGTTTCATGTAATTTAAGGCCATAGTTTGCTGTTCAGTCGTAATAATATGCTTAACTTTGGAGAAAAGTTTTAAACGAAATTAATAACATAAATTCTAAGACAATGAATATGAAAAAACTCTTTTTAATGATTGTGGCAATAGTAGCTTTTGCAGCTACTGCTGACGCTCAGGGATTCCTGAAGAAGTTAAAGGACAAAGCTGTAGAGCGTGTTCAGAACAAGATTGAGAACAAGGTTGAGCGCGAAACCGACGATGCTATGGATGGTGTGCTTGATGGGAAGAAGAAAGAAAAGAGCGCAAGCAATTCAAATGCTCAGCGTGAGGTTTCTGACGATACTCCTGCTACAGCGCCTGTAGATGATACTCCTGCTACTGTGGCTCAGAGTCAAAAGAGCGACTTCAAACGTGGTAATAGTGTGCTTTTCGAGGACGACTTTGCTGGCGAGCAGATGGGTGAGTTCCCTTCGAAGTGGGATCCAGTGGACGGTAATGCTGAAACAGCCATGGTGAATGGCAAGAAGTATTTGAACTTTAATACAGGTTACGACCGAGTGCAGCCCATGATGAAGAATATGGACTCGTATCTGCCTGATGTTTTCACCCTTGAATGGGACGTGTTTATCAGCAAGAGTGAAGAAGACGGGCAATCGATAGTTATGCCAGAATTCTTTATGTCCGATGATAGTCCGGTAGGACATATCGAGTTTACTTTCCGCTCGTGGGATTTTGGCGCTTGGTTGCAATGGGGATTCAAGAAACCCAATAATGATGATATAGGTGGTGCTAATATGGATGGTATAGTCCCGTTGTTGAAGAAAGGCCAGTGGAATCATTTTGCCGTTTCTTTCAATAAGCGCGCTATTAAGTTCTATATCAACGATGTACGTCTGATCAATCTTCCCAATGTTGCAGCACCTGCCAAACTGAAGTTCTTTGCCAATGGCGATTACAAATATCGTGGTTTTGGTCACGTGATTCTTGCCAAGGGTGGGGTCGACCTCTATGAGCGTACGACTACTGACCTTAGTGCTGTGGAGAAAGCTATTGCGGAGACTGGTAAGTTCGTGACTAACAATATTTTATTCGAGACGGGTAAGGCAACGCTGAAGCCTGAGTCGATGGCTGAAATACAGAAAGTTGCCGACTATATGAAGAAGAATCCGCGTGCTCGTTTTGAGGTACAGGGCCATACAGATAACCAAGGCTCTGACAAGATAAACGATCCATTGTCGCAGCAACGTGCTGAGGCTGTTGTCAAGGCACTTGCCAGTCTTGGTGTCGATGACTTCAACCTAAAAGCTGTTGGTAAGGGCTCACATGAACCTGTTGCTGATAACAAGACAGAAGCTGGACGCGCCAAGAATCGCCGCGTAGAGTTCATCAAGAAATAAAGAGCTATGACCAGACGTATCAATACCTTGCTGCTGATGCTGCTTATGTTAGTAGTCAGCAGCACGGCCTATGCGTTGGATGACAACGAACGGGCCATTTTGCAACGAGTAGGCATCAGTGTCGATGACGGGGCTCTTTATATCAATGACGAGGGACATATTTATTCTGTCGACCTGTCGTCTCGTGGATTGAAGACGATTCCCTTCGCGTTGTTGGAACTGCCGTATGTGGTGGATATCAACCTCAGCAGCAATCCTTTTAATGGCGATATTGGTGCATTAGCTTCAGCTTATTTGCAGAGAAATCCCACCATTAGCCCTGTTCTCAACGTTCTGAGCATAGAGAACTGCGGACTGACGGGCAA
>CAMJDL010000036.1 GCA_946404405.1 uncultured Prevotella sp. | reverse complement strand
GATGGACAGCCAGAGAGACGGAGCGACAAATCAATTCTATGCTGTACGAACGGCTTTTGCTCAGCAATGAAAAAGAAAAAATCCTAGCTGTGGCCCGTAATCAGAGAATTCCAGAATCTCCCACGGAAGTAATCAAAGATCCTATGGTGTTAGAGTTCTTGGGATTGGAACGAAAGGCGGCATACTACGAGAAGGATTTGGAGAGTGCCATCATCTCGCATATCGCCGAGTTCTTGCTTGAAATGGGAAAAGGCTTCTCATTCGTAGCCAGACAGAAACGCATACTTCTTGAAGATGACGAGTTCTTTGCAGACTTGGTGTTCTATAACCGTTTGCTTCGCTGCTTCGTCGTGGTAGAGTTGAAGACTGGTAAACTGACACATCAGGACTTGGGACAATTGCAGATGTACGTGAATTATTATGATCGTTGCGAAAAACAGGAAGACGAGAATCCGACCATCGGCATTCTTCTTTGCTCAGACAAAAACGATACCGTGGTAAAGATGGCTCTGCCCGAAGATAATTCCACGATATTAGCCAGCAAGTACCAACTGTATCTACCAACGACAGAACAATTAATCAAAGAGATTGATGAGGTGAAGCAATCTGCATCTAATGACGAAATATGAGCAACGAAATATAACGAAAGAAGAATTAAAGATAAAAAATCAATAGACAAAGGTTGCAACCTCTGATGAAAAGGTTGCAAGTTCTGACCAAAAGGTTACAACCTCAGAACAAAAGGTCACAAGAGAAGAAAGGAGATATTACACATTTGAAACCAAGAAGCGTCTCAAGTATATCCCCAAGATGTGTTAAAAATGGCATTACCCTATGCTTTTTTATGATTTTCTTATGGCTGTTTCGATAGAAAATCGTACCTTTGCCACTGGTTATTAGATGTTTGCTACAAGGATGCATTTTGCAACATTGAAACGCCAAGCTCACGCAAGTAGTTGTAAATCAATGAATGTCTAATTCGAGGAGGTCAAGTAAGAATCTGATATTATATAAAAAGTCGTGCAGGCCAATAGTGGTCTGCACGATTTTTTTATCGCTACAAAAGATTCAGGAAGAGGGTAATGATTCCTGTATTGATCAAGTCAGCGAACATGGCACCAATGATAGGAACAATGAGGAAGGGCTTGACGGTATAACGGTATTTATAGCAGACGGCACTCATGTTGGCCATCGCATTGGGCGTTGCACCAAGGCCGAAGCCACAGATGCCTGCACACAGGACGGCAGCATCATAATCGCGACCTAACAGGGGGAATGCTACCATGTATGCAAATAATGCCATCATCAGGACCTGAGACACCAAGATGACTATTAACGGAAGGGCTAAGTTTTGAAGTTCCCAAAGTTTAAGGGATATCATGGCCATGCCGAGGAACATAGATAGGCAGATATTACCTACACTGATAATTCGCTCCATATCAAGTAACTTATCAGCTCTTACCTTTTTCCCATCCTCTTTGTAACTGACAAATCCTAAGGTATTACGAACGATGGCAGCTAAGATCAGGGCTCCAAAATAGGTTGGGAACGTGACACCCGTCTTTGCAAGCAACCAGCTCAATATGGTGCCACCACCCATAACCAAGATAATGCAATAAGTAGCCTTCGCATACTGCTGGAACTCCTGCTCGTTCGTACTGAGACGTTTTGTACGACCTGTAGGTGATGCCTCGTCACTCTCGATACCAGCCATTGCAGGGTCAATCTCCTCGTCTTGTGGTTGCATCTGTTCATGCGTCAGTTTCGTGCGAACAATCTTCTCTGCCAATGGACCGCCTATCATAGAACCTGCAATCAGACCAAAGGTAGCAGCTGCCATGCCGATTGTTCCAGCGCCATGCAGCCCCATGCCTTCGAGAACACTTGCAAATCCGCCTGCCGTACCGTGTCCGCCTGTCATTGATATGCTACCAACAGCCATACCAATCAAAGGGTCAACACCCATAAGTCGGGTAATTCCCATTGGCATTAAATTCTGTATAGCAATAATGACGACCAACAGGGCCAGCATGACAACCAAAAGTTTACCACCTTGCTTGATGACTTTCAGGTCACTTTGGAAACCAACACTGGTAAAGAATGCCAGCATAAAGACATCCTTCAATGTACCATCGAACGACACCTCAACATGGAACCAACCATAGAGTACCAAGGTAATCAATGAAAAGATGATACCACCACTTACTGGCGACGGCACACAGAATTTCTGCAAGAAAGCAACCTTTCGCGTTAATACCATACCAACGATGAGGGCTAAGCCACCAATGCCGGCTGTTTGTATCATATCCAGTTCAATACTTGTCATACTCACTTTCTTGTTTTCGTTAGAACCTATACTGCAACTTAATATTGGCAGCATGTCTGTTTACTTTTGCTTCACTACAGCATGCATCAAACATATCATGCCAGTCAACACCCAAATGCCATTTCTTGCCAAGTTGCTTGTTCACAGACAGACATCCATACACTGGCACGCCTGTCAGTTCACGTGCTGGTGTCTTGCTGGTATAATATACCACCTGCATACCTATCTGCCAATCATAAGGAAGATAAGCAGTAGGAGCAAACCGGAATGAAGCGTATGTTCCACTCTTAGCAGTATATAGATTTGAGCCGCCTGTTAGACTCAACCCATTCGTTTTCCAATAAGCCGATGCATCCAGTGTCGAAAAATTCTCACCATCTTCAACGGCATAGTAACTCGCCTCCGTCTTCACAGTCAACTTCTGCTTACTATAGGCGTATGCCAGTTTCATTTGATGAATATTCCATTCTTCCAGCAGTCCTTGAGTTCTTGCCCATTCCTCATCAATAAGCGTATTGGCATTCATAAAGAGAACCAAGTAGGAAGGATTATAGTATTTACGATAGTAGCCCAACTGAATCTGATTGCGGTTGTCTGGTACATAGATGACGCAGGCATTTGCATTGTCACGGGTGTTGGAATGCTTTTGACTGATTCCAGCTTCCATCAACTTGTAATTATAGAACATCACACGATTACCAACTGTGAACTTCCATTTAGGCAAGGCATAGGTAAACTGCAGGTAGATATCATTATTGAAGACATCCCAACTCCTGTCCGTATCCTTTTGTTTGGTCATCAGGAAATCTCCCTCAACACCCAGCATCATGGATAGCCGGTCAGAAAACAAAGGGGTATTCAGTTCAACAATATACAATGGCAGCTTGTTAGAGAGGACTGGATCACTGGCATACTGATATCCACCCACAATAAGCAGTTCCGTACCCTGGTCATTGAAGGTATGGAAATATCTCGCTCTGCCCATGACCTTACGTGACGTACCAGTAGGATGGTCAAGATATTGCTGAGTGAAATAGGTCAACAGCTTGTTTTTGTCATCGAATCGGTTCGTCATGTGGAGCGTCAGATACTCTTCATTCCCATCCTGATGCCTATAAGACGCATTGGCATAAAGGTCAGTACGCTGACTACCGTATAATGCATTCACGGAGCCAATGCCTGCTACATTCTTCCCAAAGTCTCCCTGTCCTTCCACGAAACCTTTCAACCCTTCAGGCATCTTCATGTTAATATCCAACACCCTACCCATTCCAATGGTTCCTTTCGCAACACCCGTATTGTCACAAACCTGAATCTTAGCGATATCCTTGGCTTTCATCTGGCTAAGAATCAATCTTGTATCACCATTTATCGGGCAGTTATCGATGCGGAGGTTATAGCTGTCGATGACATCCTCATAACCAGCAATCATCAGCTCTGGCACCATCTGAAGGATATCCATCAACGTTTCTTCTCCAGTCAGTTCCATTCGCTGAGGATAAATCATCGTCCTATCTACCTTCATCTCTATGATGGGCAAACCACTTTCTGCGCACATCGAGACAGACATGAGCAAGAAACTGGTCAATATGAGAATCCTTCGATGCATATTTTGCAAATATACACATTTTTCTGCCAACCAGTTTGTAAATTAATCCTTTTTAACTTAATCGATGGCGTTATTCCCATTAAGCATTAATACCCGCAATTGTTACTATTAATTCTCGCAATTGCTACTATTAATGAGACCGCTTTCTTAAGTTATGATCATTGCGGTTGAAAAACGTTGCGTATATTTTGTTGTGCCACCTCCTTGCGCATAGCCTCTTCGAGGGTGATGCCAGGCGGATTAATACAATCTACACGGGCAAAGCCTGCGTTCAAAAGTTCTTCGCGATCACTGATTCTGCCAGCTATCAGGTAGACGGGCACAGGTCCAGACTGTTCCAGGATACCCATTGGCAGTTTACCCATCAACGTCTGACGGTCAGCAGAGCCCTCGCCAGTGATGATCAGGTCAGCGTTTTTGACCATTTCTTTGAATCGGATGGTATCGAGCAGCAGTTGGATACCAGACATGTTCTTTGCATTTAGGTATTGCAGGAAGGCATAGCCCAGACCTCCTGCTGCACCAGCACCTGCCATCTGCGAGCGGTCGTAGCCAAAATGCTTGGCAGACAATTCTGCAAATTTCCTGGCCCGCTCGTCTAAGCGAGGTACCATATCTGGCGTAGCGCCCTTGACCTTTGGTCGAGTTTGCTCACGCTCGGAAGTCGAAACAAGTTCCGATTCCTCTCGCTCAATCGCAAACTTTTGAGGTGCAAACACATGGGCTGCACCGTTCTCGCCATAAAGCGGGTTCTTGACGTCAGAGGCGATGGTAAACCTGACATCCTTCAGGGCCTCGATATCATCCCACGTCCCACTCTTTGCAAAAGTGTCTTTGAGAGCTCTCAACATGCCGATTCCTGCATCGCTTGTAGCACTGCCACCCAGTCCTACGATGATATGTTTCGCCCCCTTTCTAACAGCGTCAGTCCACTGGCTTGAGCTATCTCTATCACCGCCATTTCGTCGTGCAACAGATACTTCGCCGTAATGAGACGCATCAGCGGGTCTCTCACCACGACGTCCACCAACCTACCACCTATGGCAGCATGAAATGCTTCCATGTAGCCCTCACCGCCATCGCTGACGGGTATCTCTACAATCTCTGCATCAGGATAAACCCTCCTGATACCCTCTGCTGCAGCCTCGTTAGCTTCTTTGGAAGTCAGACATCCCTTGAATGAATCTATTGCAATAATGACCTTCATGCTGCAAATATACACATAATATTGAAATACCGTATCATTATTTATGGATTTTTGGAAGAAAATGCGTAATTTTGCACCAAAATTGACGATGAAACGATACGCTTTATTTTTCGATATTGACGGGACACTAGTGAGTTTTAAGACGCACGAGATTCCTGCTTCCACGATTTTTGCGCTGACCCAGGCCAAGGCTAATGGACATAAGGTGTTTATTGCCACAGGACGTCCACCACTGATTATCACCAACTTGGGAGCCATAGAGCATCTGATTGACGGCTACGTCACCATCAATGGTGCGCTATGTTTTGTGGGCGATGAAGTAGTGCGTTGTAAGAATATACCGCACGACGCAGCACGTTTGGTGGTTGACGACGCTCAGCAGAAGGACTACGGCGTGATTGTCGTGGGTGAAAAAGATGTTGCCGTGCTTGACCCTCATGGCGAGGTGGACAGGGTATTCCGTCAGGAGATAGCCGTCGAGAACCTTGACCAAGCCAAACCTATAGAAGATGTCATGCAGCAGCGCATCCTCCAGTTGACGCCCTTCTTCTCTGCCGATTACGAACGTGAATTGATGGCTCGTATTCCCAGTTGTACCTCAGGACGCTGGCATCCAGCCTTTACGGATGTGACGACAAAGGGGGCAGATAAAGGTGAGGGCATGCTGACGATGGCAGCACACTTCGGTCTGGACCCACAATACACGATGGCTTTTGGCGATGGTGGCAACGATGCCTCGATGATTCGTACGGCAGGCATTGGTGTAGCGATGGGCAATGCCCTCGACTCGCTCAAAAAAGAGGCCGACTATACGACGACCTCTGTTGATGACGACGGAGTCCTGAACGCCCTCCGTCATTATAACCTGGTGTAATCAGCTCTTCTTACACATATATCTCGATATAAATCTTGTAGTGATCGCCATCACGTTCAGGACTGTGGACAGCAAACATGGTGGAGGCAGTCTTGTCCCTCATGATTTCCTGCACGAGGAATGATTTGCCATCAGACTCCTTTTTAACCGTGATGTGCATATTCTCGAAGGTGAACGGCTTGGTCTTGATGGCACGCTCGTAGAAGTCGGTGGCATCGAGCATGTTCATAAAGTAAAGGTAACCATTGGTCGATGTGTCAAGACTCATCACGAAATAGAAGCCATGAGGTCTGACGTTGGTAACATCATAAGTCCCATTCTTCGATGACACCATGATGTCTCGACCATAGATATATTCATCACAGTCTACCTCACCACTCTGTTCTGAATGATGATGGGCCAGCGCTAAGCCCGACTTTTCGGCAATTGGCGACTCATCGTAGTGCTGCGTCAGATATAGCAACTCCTTCAGCGAGAATTGCTGATAAAAGCTATTGTCTTTGATGTAATTCTCAAAATACTTTTTCTCGCCCGTTCCATCGTCAGAAAGGAAGTCGTCGACATACCAGTCGCCACGCTCAAAACGCATATTGAGAGTGATCGTATAAGGTTTCCCTGCATTCTTGGCCTTAACCTTGACGACGGCTGTCGAATCGGTCATATTACTGATTTTGCCTACTTCGTAAGTGAAGTTGTTATCATCCTGCGAATTGGTCCAATGGTCATAGTCCAGCAACGGTTCCTCGTTTTCCTCAGCAATCTCTTCAGCTTTCGCCATCAAATCCTGATAGCTCTTGCTGCAATAGGCACTGTCGCGATTCACGAACTTACCATTGTAGATGCGATGACCACTCTTCTCGTACTTAGGATTCTTGTAAACGCTATAGAATGAATCTACACGTTCACGAAGATAGTCCTCCGTATGCTTGTCAATACTGGCTTCCTCCATGACCACAGAATCTGCAGGCACTGAGTCTGTATCACTGGCAGACTTACCCGTTTTACCACCACATGCTGACATCATCAGCACGACTACCACAGCGGCAATAAACATCATTACTTGTTTCATAGCTTTAACGATTTTGGGGACAAAGATAATAATTAATTAGGAATTAGGAATTAGAAATCAGAAATAATTTGCAGCGGCAGCAAATTTTTCACTATTCACTATTCACTTTTCACTTTTTTTCGTATCTTTGCACCAAATTATCAACTTTATAATAACTTTTATGAAACGATTACTGACATTTCTCTTGATGGCTCTGGCCACAGGAACAGCGACATTCGCACAGACGGATAACGACGGAAAGTACACACTGAAGAACGGCAACCTGACTATGGTGATTGACGCCGCCAAAGGTGCTAAAATCCTCTCTTTCAAGTATGGCGACCAGGAAGCCATCTCGCAATTAAGGTTCCCTGAATCCTTTGGCAGCACGTTTTGGACCAGTCCGCAGAAGGAATGGAACTGGCCCCCAGTACAGGAATACGACAAGAGACCTTACACAGCAGAAGAGAAAAACGGTGTGCTGACAATGACCAGCGAGGTCTCTAACAGACTGAAATTCAGAGTCCGCAAGACTTTTAAGACTGAAGGACAGGCCATCGTCATTACATATACTATTATCAATGAGGGCGACGAGGCCAGAAAGGTGGCTCCATGGGAGATTACCCGTGTGCAGAACGAAGGTGGTCTGATTTTCTTCGATGCTTCTGTGGATGGTATCACGCCAGCAGGACTGATGGACTTCAAGGAGGCTTTTGGTGCTGCTTGGTACAAGACGGACGAAACCAATCAGAACCGTAAAATCAATGCAGACGGAAAAGGTTGGCTGGCCTACTGCAATAAGGGCTTGCTGTTGGTAAAAAAGTTTGAAGACCTCAACGCTTCGCAGCCTGCACCTAACGAGGCTGAAATCCAGGTTTACGTGAACAGGGGCAAAGCCCACATCGAACTGGAGAGCCAGGGTGCCTATACGACGCTTCAGCCAAAGGAAGAGCTGAACTGGACGGTACGCTGGTACTTGCAGCCCTGCAAATCGGCTGCAGAACCCTCCAAGGCTCTGCTGAAGCAAGTCAAAAAGATATTGAAATAAGTCCGCAACGATTCTTGAACGATTTGAGACCGAATCCAGATGTCATGGTTCGGTCTCATTTTCTTCATTCTCCAAGAATAGCGAGTCATCCATCTCGGCCAGCGGCTTCTTTTTCTTATTCTCACGAGCGCCAGCCTTCAACAGATTCTTGGCAGCTGTTATGATGCTCTGGCCGCTGTCGGCAGTGGTAATCTTCAGTCGATTCATCTTTTTGATGGTATCGTTCATGCTCGACTCCACATCCTGGAAACGCGTGCCAAAGTCCTGTACACGCTCAATCACCGTGTTGGCCGCATCCATCATGGCCTGCTGATTCTTCAACTGGCGCACCTGTGTCCACATCATCTCCAAAACGCGCAAATTCATATACATGGTTTGTGGACCAAGAATCATGACGCCCTCGTCGTAGGCTTCGCGCCACAATGAGGCGTCATTCAACAAAGCCAGATTCAAGGCACCCTCAATGGGCACATACATGATGGCGAAGTTCAGACGGTTATATCCCTCAGGCAGATATTTGGTATATTCCTTTCTGGCCAGTCGCTTTACCTGAGTCCTGACACTCTCGATATGTGCCTTCAGATAGTCGCTCTTCTCGGGTGTGCCGTCCTCGGCATTCATATAGCGCTCGTAGTCAGTGAGTGACATTTTCGAGTCGACTACCACATGACGATTGTTGGGGAAATGAAGGATAAAATCTGGTATCAGTCCCTTGCCGTCATCGCCTTTTGCACCCTTACCACCCTTATCGCGCAACGTTTCCTGTGTATCAAACTGTTCACCCTCTTTCAGTTCCAGATCTTCCAGCAACTGCTTGAGTTTCAACTCGCCAAAGTTGCCCTGCACCTTCACTTCACCTGTCAAGGCACGTGTCAGTCGATCGGCCGTTTCACCAATGGCAGCACTCTTCTGCATGTTAATCTTGATAGTTTCGTCCAATCGTGTCAGGGCCTCCGTCTGCTGTTCCTTAGTCTTGTCAAGGGCTTCCTGCATGTCCTTCAGACTTTTCTGCAAGGGGTCGATAATCTTCGATACCTGTTCCTTATTCTGGGCACCCAATTCCTCCTGACGCATCTTCAGCACCTTCTCGGAAGTGGTCTGCATCTGTTCCTTAATCAGGTCGAGTTGTGTCTTAATCTGCTTCTCGTTCATCTCCTTCAGGGCAGCAATCTGTCCTTCATGGGCTTCCTTGGTCTGTTGCAATTGATGGGCAAAATCATCCTTGGCCTGTTTCAGTTGCAGGGCATGGGCATCCTTCATTTCATTAATCTGGCTGACATAATTCTCCGCCTTTGTCCGCTCTACATCACGCTGGGCTGTCAACCTCACAATCATATAGACCAGAAGACCTATGATGACGAAGGCTATTGCTATCACTATCAGGTATATTTCCATATTGCTATCTTCTTTTCGTTGTGCAAAGATACAAATTTTTCACTTTTCACTTTTCACTTTTCACTTTTTTTTGTACCTTTGCACCCAAATTTTCAAAAAAGACGAATAAAATGATGACTGCCAACGAGATTCGCGACTCATTCAAGAAGTTTTTCGAGTCGAAGCAACATGCCATCGTGCCCTCTGCACCGATGGTTATCAAGGATGACCCCACGCTGATGTTCACCAACGCGGGTATGAACCAGTGGAAAGATATTATTCTGGGTACTCGCGACCCAGAGCCTCGTCGTCGTGCCGACACCCAGAAGTGTCTGCGCGTCAGCGGTAAGCACAACGACTTGGAAGAGGTAGGTCACGACACCTATCACCACACCATGTTCGAGATGTTGGGCAACTGGTCGTTTGGCGACTATTTCAAGGAGGGCGCCATCGACATGGCTTGGGAGTATCTGGTAGATGTGCTCAAGCTGAATCCTGAGGATTTGTATGTAACGGTGTTCGAAGGTTCACCCGAAGAAAACATTCCTCGTGATGACGAGGCTGCCAAATATTGGGCCAAGCATGTGCCTGAGGACCATATAATCAACGGTAACAAACACGACAACTTCTGGGAGATGGGCGATACAGGTCCCTGCGGTCCCTGTTCTGAGATTCACGTCGACTCTCGTACTCCTGAGCAGAAGGCCGCAAGTGGAAAGACTGGTCGTGAACTGGTTAACCAAGACGACCCACAGGTTATCGAGATTTGGAACCTGGTGTTCATGCAGTTCAACCGCAAGGCTGACGGCTCGTTGGAGAAGCTTTCTATGAATGTCATCGATACCGGTATGGGCTTCGAGCGCTTGGTGCGCATGATGCAAGGCAAGCACTCCAACTATGACACAGACGTGTTCCAACCCATCATCAAGGCTGAGCAGGATATCACTGGACTAAAGTACTTCACTTTCGAGGAAGAGACGGTTAGTCCTATTAGCAAGGAGCAGGACAATATCAACGTCGCCATGCGCGTTTGTGCAGACCACCTGCGTGCTGTATCATTCTCGATAGCTGATGGTCAGCTGCCTTCGAATGCCAAGGCAGGCTATGTGATTCGTCGTATTTTGCGTCGTGCCGTACGCTATGCCTACACCTTCCTCGGACAGAAGGACGGTTTCCTCTATAAGCTCGTCCCCACCCTCGTTCATGAGATGGGCGACGCTTTCCCTGAACTGAAGGCTCAGCAGCAACTGATTACCAAGGTGATTAAGGAAGAGGAAGACTCATTCCTGCGCACCCTCGACAAGGGTATCTCGTTGCTCGACAAGGCTATGGAGGAACTGAAGGTTCAGGGCAAGAACCAGTTGGATGGCGTACAGGCTTTCCGCTTGTTCGACACCTATGGTTTCCCCCTCGACTTGACAGAGTTGATTTGTCGTGAGAATGGCTTCACCGTTGACGAGGAGCAATTTAATGTCGAGATGCAGAAACAGAAGGAGCGTGCCCGTAATGCCGCTGCTGTCGAGAATAGTGACTGGGTAGAGCTCAAACCCGGCGAACAGCAGTTCGTGGGCTACGACTACACGGAATACGAGTGCGAGATTCTGCGCTATCGTAAGGTGACGCAGAAGAAGAACGAGTTCTACGAGATCGTACTTTCTGCCACCCCGTTCTATGGTGAGATGGGTGGACAGGTAGGCGATCAGGGTGTACTCGTCTCTGAGAACGAGACCATCGAGGTCATCGATTCGAAGCGTGAGAATGGTCAGACCGTCCATATCGTGAAGCAGTTGCCTAAGGATCCTGCTGCCCAGTTTATGGCTTGTGTCGATACTGACAAACGTGACGCTTCGGCTGCCAACCACACCGCCACTCACCTACTCGACTATGCTTTGAAGCAGGTACTGGGCGACCACGTGGAGCAGAAAGGTTCGTTTGTAAGCCCTGACACACTGCGCTTCGACTTCTCTCATTTCGAGAAGGTTACTGACGAGCAGATTCGTGAGGTAGAGCGCATGGTGAACGACATGATTCGTCAGGACTTGCCTCGCGACGAACATCGCGATATGCCTATGGAAGAGGCCAAGAAGTTGGGTGCCATTGCCCTGTTTGGCGAGAAATACGGCGATAAGGTTCGTGTGATGCGCTTTGGTCCGTCGTGTGAGCTCTGTGGTGGTATCCACGCCACATCGACAGGTCGCATCGGATTCTTCAAGATTATCTCTGAAAGTAGCGTTGCTGCCGGCATTCGTCGTATCGAGGCCAAAACTGGTAAGGAGTGCGAAGAGCTTCTGTATCAGACAGAGGACATGCTGCGTGCCGTGAAGGCTTTCTTTAACAATGCCAAGGATTTGCAGGGCGTTATCCGCAAGTATATTGAGGAGCACGATTCGATGAAGAAAGAGATTGAAGGTTTCCAGGCTCAGGCTGTGGAGCGTGCTGCCAAGCAACTGGTAGACAAGGCTCGCGAGGTGAATGGCGTAAAGGTGGTTTCTGCCGTTCTGCCCATGTCGCCTGCTGCTGCCAAGGACCTGGCCTTTAAGATTCGTGCTGCTGTCGAGGGTTCTCTGCTCTGTGTACTGGGTACCCATGCTGACAACAAGCCTCAGCTCTCTATCATGATGAGCGACGATATGGTCAGCGAACACGGACTGAATGCTGGTCAGATGGTTCGCGAGGCTGCCAAGCTGATACAAGGCGGCGGCGGTGGTCAGCCCCACTTCGCACAGGCTGGTGGTAAGAGTGTTGATGGCCTTAGCGCTGCTGTCGACAAGGTTATCGCCTTAGCCAACCTCTAAACAACATCGCAAAGATAAAGAGTGCAGTACATCATGATGGCGTACTGCACTCTAATTTTATAAACCAAAACAAATAACGATGAAACGATTAATCTTGTCGATGATGTTATGCCTGGGCATGAGCATTACTTTTACAGCTCATGCACAGAAAGTTGTATATATACCAAACAGTTGGAGATATAACGCCACGACAGGAGAATACACAGAAGACGGCAACAGTGAACTGCAATGGTCGTTCAAACGCTGTAAAGAGACTGACAACTGTATTATCTTCTGGCAAAAAGGATTCGGCAGTGACCCCAGCAAGGCCCCTTCGCTTAACGGAACGTCCATGACGTTTGACGCCGATGCCGTGTTGCAGGTGGCAGAAACTTGCTACAGCCTCAACGTCAACAAGTTGGGGTTCTCGAGCAGCAACATGCTTAACAAGTACAAGATTCTCATCCTGATGAACTATACCACCACGTGGACCTGCTATGGTGCTGGCTACGATTTTGAGTGCAGCGCTCTGTGGCTCAACCCTGCCACAGTGAAACCTGCCGGACACGCACTGGCACACGAGGTGGGCCATTCCTTCCATTATATGTGCTATGCCGAGGCAGCCAACTACAGGCATGCCTCCTCATCGATCATCGGCACGGGCTTCCACCTGCCTATTAGCAACGGCCAGACGATTTGGGAACAAACCGCCCAATGGCAGGCCAATCAGGCTAATCCGTCAATGATGTTCAGCCAGAGCTATCCGCTCTTCGGCAATAATGCCAACTACGCCTTCTCCCATGAATGGATGCGATACCAGAGCTACTGGTTCCATTATTACCTCTGCCAACACTACAACGACATAACAACCATAGCACAGGTGTGGAAACAGCCTATGACGGGAGCCGTTGACTTCAACCAGGCCCTGATGAAACTGAAGGGGCTCTCAGCCGAGGCGTTTTATGAACTCTACTTCGACTATGCCTTGCATTGCGCCACTTACGACTTTGAGGCTACAGCTCCTTATCGTGACAACTACATCGGAAAATTCGACTATCGTGCCGTACAATTAGGTAATAATAAGTATCAGGTAGCTTATGCCAGTACACCGCAAAGCACAGGCTTCAACGTGATAGAGCTTTCTGTTCCGACAGCAGGAACAACCATTATCACACGATTTACTGCCCTCATACCCGGTTGCAATCTTAATGCATCCGATCCTGGAGAGTACAACAATGGCAATGCCAATGCGCTGGTCAGAGCAGGTGTGACGAAATACAACTATGTCAATATGGCATCGGCTCGAGGCTTCCGTGTAGGCTACGTATTCCTGAAAAACGACGGCACTCGCGAATATTACAACGACCATACCGTGCATGGCAAAGGTACGGACGAAGTGACTGAGGATATCACTACTAAGGTTCCTACAGGCACCAAGCGCATGTTCCTCGTCATTTCTCCAGCGCTGTCGACCTATATCCAGCACCAATGGGACGAGAACATCAAGAACGATGACCAATGGCCCTATCAGTTCGAACTCGTGGGCACCACAGCCACCAGCATCATACCATTAAGGAATAGTTCTAAGTCCAATCGTTAAATTTATTGAAAAACGATAAACTTTTATCGATTTTATTTGGTTGGTTCAAAAAGAATATCTACTTTTGCATATCGAAATTCGATAAATAAACCAAATAAAACAATAAAAGACAATGAAAATTAAAGAGTTTTTTTGCAAGAGTGAGAACCTGATTGGAACGGGTTTTATGCTGATTCTGGCAGCTTATGTGGTATTTCTTATGGTGGGCGACGTCAAGCGTATGCAGGCGGCCACTACGAACTATGACTATTATCAGAACCTCATCTATCTGATAGAGAATATTGCCAAGAGCTATTTCTTCTGCATCTTCATGCTGATGTCCTTCCTTACCTATATTCATAAGCAGTACTCGAAGTGGTGTGTCAGGTTGTATTTACTATTGGGCATTTCGGCACTGATCTACTACGGCTGGGCTGGCATCTTCAGCGAAAACGTCTATAATCAGGTTGAGCCCCAGTTCCTTGAAAATTTCCCAAGAATGATTCACACGTTGTACACGGGACCTGCATTATGGATGATTATCGGCTACTTCTTTACTCCCAAGATTTTGAAAGATGCTCAGAAGTTGAAGGAAGAACAGGAATTAACGATTTAAGGACCTATGGGACAAATTATTGTAAATCTCGACGTTGAGATGGCCAAGCGCAAAATGTCACTCAGCGAATTGGCAGAGAAGGTCGGCCTCACGCTGGCCAACCTCTCGATCTTGAAGACGGGCAAGGCCAAGGCCGTACGCTTCACCACCCTCGAGGCCATCTGTCGCGAACTGGGTTGCCAGCCAGGAGATATATTGGAATATAGAGACGAATAATCATTAAAACCAAATGACATGAATAAAACAGTCATTACCGGATTGCTTAATCACGACCGAGCCGTTTGCCCTCATTGTGATACCATATTGACAATCCGAAGAATAGAGTTTGAATAATTTAAACGTAATATATATATGAAAAAACTATTATCAACTATGTTGCTGGCCTTGGTCTGTCTGACTATGGCGGCTAAGAGTGTAAAGACATGGAACAACGTGGTCGTCGGCTATACCAATGTGGCACGGAGTGAGGTCACGAAAGTGGGAATATACCCCGACCGTACGGAAGTGGGCCTGCGTATCATGTATCGTGGCGGCTCTTGGATAGAGATTGCCAAAGCCACTTATTTAGAGGCTGGCGGTAAGCAGTATCCCATCAAGGATGCCACTGTGATTGGTCTCGACAATCGATATACGCTGACTAGCGATGTGTTTGATTTCACGCTGGTCTTTGCCCCTGTACCACAGGACACCAAGGTGATGAACGTGATTGAGCCAGGCGGATGGATGTACCTGAACATTCGCAGTGCCGACGACATGCCCGACGGTATCACCGACACCTACTGGCGCAACGATGGCACAGGCGACTGGCTCATCGGTTTTACCCCCAACCATGTTATATATAATAATAAGGTATGGGACATCGCTAACCAGACGGAGAAGAAGGATGCCTATACCCTGACACTCAGCGACAACACCGTCATTAAGGTGGATAAGCTGAAGAAGGGTAAGCGTAACATCACCATTGGTCATGAGAGGCCCATCGTCTGCAGCCCCATCACTACTGCTTCTTTGCCCGACTATCCTACGAAGGACCTGCGTCAGGACTTTGTCGACAACGGCTATAGTACCGACAGCGTGACCCTCGTTGGCTGGCTGAAGGATATGCCTAAGCAAGCCTGGAAACAAAGCCGCGAATTTGAGGTCAATATCGCGAATCTGCTTATGGACGAACAGCAGAAGTTCTATGTCAAGATGGACTCGCTGGGGCGCTTCACCCTCCGTTTCCCCGTGCTCAACACCACGGAAGCATATCTCGACCTGCAACGCTCTACCGTGAGTGTTGTCTTGGAACCGGGTAAGACCTATTTCTTCCTCAACGACTTCAAGACAGGTCAGAAGCTTTTTATGGGTGATGATGCTCGTGTGCAGAATGAACTTGTGGCCTATCCTGACAAATGGGGCTATCCACGTATTGAGGAGAACCAGAGTGCCATGCAGTTCAAGGCCAACATGGATAGCATCTGCAATGCAAAGAGGGCTGAACTCGAAGCGCACATTGCACAGCGCCCCAACCTCTCACAGCGCTATATCAACTACCTCAAGGGTTGTTTCATTACAGGTCAGGGCGAGTCGATGATGCAGGCCCGCTACGATTTAAAGCGCCAAATGCCTAAGGAATATATGGACTTTGTAACCACCGAGCTGTGGCAGAAGGTGCCCAAGCCCTACACCCTTCAGCGTCCCTTTTCGACCTTCATGCGCGACTATGTCGACCACATGTCTCAAAAGGATTATGCCGTTCCTGCTGGCGGATATACCATCTATGTCAGCGACGCCCTATTCTCATCAGTACTTCGCAAAAACAGGGCCGAGGGGAAAGTTTCTATTACCGATGACGAACTGGCCCTGTTCGACCGCTATGCCGCCAGCTATAAGGCGTTCTTAACTGCTCAGTTCAAGGCGCGAACGGATGCTGGCGCTACGGCTATCGACGACATTTTCAATATCGATAGCGTGGAGGTACAGAAGTTTAATCAACAAGACTTTATTCAGCAGCGTAACGCCCTATTAAATCGCGAAGACGTGGCGAAGGTGCTGCAAGACGAGGCGCCGTTCTTCGAGTGCTACAAGATTCTGAATGCGCTTGACGCTACGGGGGCCGACCAGAACCTGAAGGAACTTGCTCTGGCTCATCATTTCTATAGGCAGATCGACCAGACGCGCAAGCCACTTGTTCCCGCTGTACAAGAATTCTTTGAGCAACACGTTCATCTGTCTGCCGCCTTAAGCGCCGTCAAGACCATCAACGACAAGTACGTCGCCCTTGAGAATTCAGACATTGCTAATGCTGCCAGTCTGCGTCCATCGACCGATGTCGAGGGTATGAGCGACGGCGAGAAGATCTTCCGCAAGATTATCGAACCCTACAAAGGCCGTATCGTCTATCTCGACATCTGGGGCACATGGTGCGGCCCCTGCAAGCGCAACCTCAAGGAGTCGTGGAAGGTGAAGGAAGCCTTGAAAGACTACGACATCGTGTATCTCTATCTGGCTAATCGCAGCAGCGACGAGTCGTGGAAGAACGTCATCAAGGAGTACAACCTGACGGGGCCCAACTGCGTACACTATAATCTGCCCGCAGACCAGCAGGCCGCCATCGAGAACTATGTGGGTGTCAATGGTTATCCCACCTACAAACTCATCGACAAGAAGGGCAATATCCACGACCTCCACTGGCTCCACCACGAGAACATGAACAGTTTCTTGGATACTATCAACAAAATGAGCAAACAATGAAGAAAACTATCATGAAATCATTGCTAAATCACGACCAGGCTATATGCCCTCATTGTGACACAAAGATTGGGCTACGGCAGATATCCGAGTATTTACTGAAAGGCACAAATCACAGTATTCAATGCCCCAATTGCAATAGGGTATTGCATCCAAAACGGGAACCCATCAAATTCTATTATTGCTTTTGTGCTGGGTTCATAAGTATCGTTGTCCCCTTCTGGCTATACATCTGGTATGTAGAGGACAATTTCTGGAAAGCGATACTGCTGTCGATTGCGACATTAATAGTTTGCATTATAGTAATCTGCATATTGACAATCCGAAGGATAGAGTTTGAATAACCATTCACCCTACAATAACACAGTTTTCCCTTTTACGCTGCAACTTTTTCAGCATGTGCTGCGTCAAATATATAACAATCATAACACAAAAAACTATATTGGATATGAAGAAACAACTATTCATAGTAGTCTGCGGACTGATGACGATGGTGGCTGCAGAAGCTCAGCCGTTACTGAAAACGCATGTAGAAACAGGAGATGTCGAGGGTACGCCTGATGGGACGGACCTCGCCGTGTATAAAGCCATTCCATACGCAGCGCCACCTGTGGGCGACCTGCGCTGGAAGGCACCACAGCCCGCCAAGCCTTGGAGGGGTGTGTTGAAAGCGGAGGATGTGGCAAAATGGCCCCCACAGCCTGAAAAGAGTTACGTGAAGTACGACATGATGAGCGAGGACTGTCTCTATCTGAGTGTGACCACGCCAGCCAAGAGCATCAACGACGGCCTGCCTGTCATGGTATTCATACATGGCGGCGGCTTTGCAACAGAGCACTATGGTGGCGACTTGTGGCAGAGCCTGGCCCGCAAGGGTGTTGTCGCAGTAGCCATCGAGTATCGCGCTGGTTCATTAGGATTTATGGCACATGCCGATCTGGCCAAGGAGTCGGACGGCCACTCCGGCAACTACGGTATCCTCGACCAGATATTCGCCCTAAAATGGGTGCAGCGTAACATTAGGAACTTTGGTGGAGACCCTGCGAAGGTGACCATCTTTGGAGAATCTGCTGGCGCCATGAGTTGTCACATCCTCTGTGCCTCGCCCCTGGCCAAGGGCTTGTTCCGTGCCTGCATCAGTCAGAGCGGTGGCTTTATATCGCCAACGAATGTGGTTAATCAAGAGATGGCCCAGATGGTTGGACAGATGTTTATGAGTCAGCTGAAGAAAACCTCCATCGCTGAGATGCGCCAGATGGATGCCAAGGAACTGACGGGCAATGGTGTGAATTTCCCTGCTTGTACGCCTATCGTCGATGGCTATGTCATACCCGAACCTATTTACGACCTTTACGAGAAAGGCAAATATAACGATGTGCCCGTGCTAATTATGCACAACAGCGATGAGGGTGCTGTAGCCTATGCATCGGTGAATGCCGAGCAGTATGAACAGCAGTTTAGTCAGTTGCCTGGCCAATGGTCCGACAGCGCGAAAGCCTGCTATCCTGGTTCGACCGACGAAGAGCGTTTGTTCAGTATGCGCGACTTTGTACGTGACGTAAGCTTCGGATGGCCTTCCTATGCCTGGGCCACCTTACAGAAACAGACAGGTAAGAGTCCTGTCTATACGGCATACCTTGCCCAGAAGTCTGATACTACCGTCTATGCCCAGGGCAATCGCCGTGGTGCCGCCCATGCCGACGACATGATGTATCTGACAGGTGCGTTTGACAAAGTGGCTAAGAAGTACCCTCAGGAGAAGAAGGTCGCAGACCTGATGCAGCAATATTGGGTGAACTTTGCCAAGACGCTGAATCCTAACGGAAAGGGGCTGCCCAACTGGCCCGTGTTCGAGGAAGGTAAGCCCACCATGATGCAGTTCCAGAACGGTGCATCGCTCATCATGACACCCAATCAGCAGCGTATCAATCTCATCGACGGTTTTATGAAATATGTCCGCTCATTAAGTAATGGTGGCGAACAACAAAAGACTCATTAACCAAAATTAGTTTAAGAAAGACTTAATTTTTATATTTGTAAGTATTTGTAACGCTCTTATAACATATCCGCCCATGAAAAATCCTTATCTTTGCACCGGATTTTAACTAACGTGCAACTAAATGGATTATAGGCGATATGTCATCATGCTCTCACTGCTCGCCCTGGCTATAACAGTCAGGGCGCAGGTTGACGAGAACAGGAAGCATGTACACATACCAGACTCGACGAAAGATGACTTTGAAGAGTGGCTACGCAACGAGCCCATCAAACCTGAGGTTCACGACAGTTCGGCTATCAGCCCGATAGAGCCGTCAATGATGAGAGCAGACCCCTCGAAAATAAAGCCCAAACATCCGCCCATCTCCATCAACATCATGACACCCGAACTGCGTACGGACATGCAACTGGCCTATCAGAGCCATTGGCTGGAGGAACAGCGTAAGGCACAACAAGGCGGGGCCATGACTATAGGTGTCAATCCCCTAAGTCTGATTGCCATCGTCATTCACAAGTTATTCCCCAAGCGTAAGTCCAAGAAACAGCGACAGCGCGAGAAACTGCAACAGATTCTGGATAACTACTAAGTAAGTCTGGCAATCCTGTCGGACTAAGTGCAATGGTTTTCTAGTTTTGGTTTGATGCGACAAATATATCAAGATTCTGGCTCATTGTCGCAAAAAATCGTCATTTGTCGCATATAATCTGGACGAAAACAACATGATTTCTTGGAACGAGGCGATTATGTTCATAACTTTGCAATGTCAAAAGACGAAAACAGAAGTTTAACAATTAAATAATTAAAGTTATGACAACAAAGAAGATTTTGGTTAAGACGATATTCATGAACATCCTGACCACAGGTATTTTCGCATTCGTTTGCACGTCGTGTTCTAATCCTATGGAGGATATTGCAGACGGATTAGTTTACGGCATTGCCGATCAAATAGTCGACACGAAAGGACAACAGAAATTGAAAGAGCAACAGAAGCAGAAACGTTTGGACGACCTCTTGAACTGGAATATGGGTTATGCGGTTGATCAAGAGGCCATCGATAAGTTTGGCTACGACTACTGCTTCCAATCAACAGAAATTCCAACCAGAATTTGGGATCAGGCTGGTAACAACAGCTTCAGTCCCAACGTCGACAGAAACGACCTTTGCCTTGTATGTTTTCTTACCTACTCCTATGCTACTAATGGTTACGCACCATACATCAGTGGATTGATTTGCAACAGACGCATTGCCAGTGATCTGGTTGATATCTTCCGCCAATTGTATGAAGCAAAATATATTGTCGTTCAGACTGATGCTTCGCTGGCCTACGATAGATCCAGAATGAATATGCGGAATTTAACTTACGGTTACTACTACCAAGAGTCTGATGAAACCATACCGATGGCGCAACAACAGGGCCTGGCTGTGGTTGTGAATAACGAAGAGCCACTTGCCAGTGACGATCTCGCTGTGAGACTGTTCAAAGAAAAAGGTTTCACTTGGGGAGGCGACGAACCCAATGGCAATCCTAACTATTTTGCGAAATAGTTAGGACTATTTTTGGGCATTGGTTAAGCGCATCTGCCAATTTGTCCGTCCCCACGGACTGCCAGTCCGCAGGCGTCGGACTGCGAGTCCGAAGGCTTCGGACTGAACGCAAGCCTTCGATGCGGCAATCGCGAATAAGCAACGAGACAAATGCGATTGTTCGATGAATCGAACACAAAAAATCGACGCATTCGAAAATGTCCCTCCCTTGGTCCCGTCATAGGCCTCAAATGCCGATATACAAAGGGCTGAGGGCACGGGAGGGATATTCGTTCTCTCTCCCGTCTCCCTCCCGTTTTTGAGGTATGTCACTCACCTTATTATTTATATTGCAAAATTTGCTCGAAAATGAAATGTTAAAACGCAGGATTTTTGCCAAAAAACTTGCAGGGCACCATATTTTTTAGTACCTTTGCACTCAGAAAACTGGAATCATGGATAACACAAGAAACACACCATGAAAAACCAGCCAATAACAACATTATTAAAAATTTTCGATTTACAAAAACAACTATGGAAGAAAAATCCTTAGTGGTGGTTGAACAACCCCAAAATGTTCAAAACGAGAGTGTGCTCATCATTGAGCAATTTCTAAACGACAACTACAGTCTGCGACGCAATGTGCTGAGCGGAAAGGTGGAATTCAAGAGCCGCGCTGAACTTTCAGCCGATTATCGTCCGCTGACGCAGGAGGCCCTGAACAGCATCATCATCCATGCCCTACGTGAAGGGCTGGACGAGTCGTGCAACCCCAAGGCTGACATCACCATGTATGTCAACTCTGAGGAGGTGCGCCTGTACAATCCTGTACTGGATTTCCTGAACGACCTGCCCCAATGGGACGGACAGAACCACGTAGCTCGTTTGTTCAGTCGCATTCCTGGCATCAGCTCTGAACAGCTCGCGTACCTTAGTATATGGTTACGCTCGGCTGTGGCCCATTGGTTGCAACTGGATACGATGCACGGCAACGAAGTGGTACCCGTTCTGATTGGTGCTCAGGGTTGTGGCAAGACAACCTTTCTGCGTCGACTGCTGCCTCAGAATCTTCGCCAGTATTATTTGGACCACCTGAACCTGTCGAACAAATTCGACAAGGAGATGGCGCTGACGAACAATCTGCTGGTGAACCTCGATGAACTCGAGGCCATCCGTCCCAGTCAGCATGCAGCGTTGAAGCAGACTTTGTCGAAGAACAAGGTGAACGGACGACCCATTTTTGGACGTGCTCAAGATGACCGTCCCCGCTATGCTTCGTTCGTGTCGACGACGAACAATCCGCATCCCTTGACGGATGCAACGGGTAGTCGTCGCTACATCTGCGTGACTATTCCCAAAGGTCAGTTCATCGACAACACGGGTGACATCGACTACGAGCAGTTGTATGCCCAAGTGTTGCATGAAATCCGAGTGTTGGAGACGCCTTACTGGTTCAACAACGAAGAGGTGGCCCGCATTCAGCAGCTGAACCTGGCCTACATGCAACAGAAGGACATTGCAGAGATGGTGAATGCCTGTTTCCGCAAGCCTCAGGAGGGTGAGAAGGTGAAGTCGCTGAACACGACAGAGATGCTGGAGATGATTCGCGAAGAGTATCCAAACGTGGCGATTACGACGAAGGCGAAAGTGGACTTGGGACGTGCACTTGTCAGCCTCAACTACGAGCGCAAAGAGCACAGCCATGTGGCCTACTACAAAGCTGTACCCTTAAAGGCTGCGTGAGGGTAAAAACAAAAAAACGGGAGGGAGACGGGAGTGACATCATTTCTCCCTCCCGTGCCTCCAGCCCTTTGTACATCGGCCTTTGAGACCTATGACGGGACCAAGGGAGGGTAAAAATGAAATTCATTGAAAAAAACGAAGAAACCATGAGTATAGCAAAAGAATTATTGATTGAGAAAGCCAAGAATGGCTACACCGTATGTTATCAGGACCAGTGCCCGTTGCGCACCCAGTGCCTGCGATGGCAGGTTGGGCAGCACGTGTCCAACACCAACAGCACCTACTGCTGCGTCAATCCGCACTTCGAGAGTGTGGCAACTGACAATTGCCCTATGTATCGCAACGACCAGAAGGTACGCTTCGCCAAGGGCATGACTCATATCTTCAACAGCGACATGCCTAAACGCGTGGAGCCCGCAGTCCGCTATGGTGTCATCAGGCTGACCAACCGCACCTACTACTTCGAGTATCGCAACGGTTCGCGCCTTATTCCCCCAGCCTTGCAGGAAAACATCCGCGACCTGTTTCGTGAAAACGGGTGGACAGAAGAAGTGCAATTCGATGGGTATGTAGAGGATTACGATTGGTAAAGATGTTTAATTTACTATACAGAAAATGCGGAACGTCTGTAAATTCTTGTTAGGAAAATCACTTCGGGCTCGCAATGAATGCGGGCCAAAAGTGGTTAGAAACGAATCTACAGAACAGAGGCTCATGATTCACGAAAAGTGGATCAGTAGAGTTCCCGTGATCTACGTGATTTAGCGTACGCGCGCTCATCACCACCATTCGGCAGTTAATCCTAATGCTGCTGACAAAGCACCAGCTGAACGTCCAGCAGTACTTCGACGTGGTAAACATCATCCGCCAACATCCAGACGAGTTCCCTGAATGGCACGAATCTCCAACTGCAGAGCTTTATACATGGTACCTGTCTTGTTTGTGGACTGCAATTGCTATTCTCTTGAATATTTTCTCTCAAAGATAGTACAAGCTAAGAAAAATATTCGTATCTTTGCAACAGAAACAAAGACATTGGTATAAATAAATCATAACTAAAGATCAAGGATTATGTGTAAGGTAGGAATTCCCAAGGAGATTAAAAACAATGAGAACCGCGTGGGTATGACCCCTGCGGGAGTAGCAGAACTGACGCGTCGTGGCCATGTGGTCTTCGTGCAGCATACGGCTGGCGAGGGCAGCGGCTTCAGCGACGACGAGTATGTGGAGGCTGGAGCAAAAATCCTGCCTACCATCGAAGACGTCTATCGCGAGGCCGACATGATTGTGAAGGTGAAGGAACCCATCGAACCAGAATATAAACTGGTGCGCAAGGGCCAGCTGCTGTTCACCTATTTCCATTTTGCGTGCGAGAAGGAGTTGACGGATGCCATGCTCGATAGCGGTGCCGTGTGTCTGGCTTACGAGACAGTACAGCTGCCAAATGGTTCGCTGCCGCTGTTGCAGCCCATGAGTGAGGTGGCTGGTCGTATGGCCACGCTGAATGGAGCCTATTACCTGCAGAAAACCAAGGGCGGCAAGGGCAAACTAATCAGTGGTGTGCCAGGTGTGTCACCCACACGTGTACTGGTACTTGGCGGTGGTGTCGTCGGCGAGGCTGCCGCACGGATGGCTGCCGGCATGGGAGCCGAAGTTACCATCACGGATGTCTCCTTACCCCGTCTGCGCCAACTCGACCTCGAGACACCCGCAAACGTACACACACTTTATTCATCGGAGCACAACATCCGCCAACAATTGCCCACGGTGGATATCGTTGTAGGTTCTGTACTCGTACCTGGCGACAAGACGCCACACCTGATTACGCGCGACATGCTGAAACTGATGGAACCAGGCACCGTGCTTGTAGATGTGGCCATCGACCAGGGCGGCTGCTTCGAGACCTCGCGGCCTACAACCCACAGCGAGCCCGTCTATACCGAAGAGGGTATCGTGCACTATTGCGTGGCCAACATCCCAGGCGCCGTACCCAACACTTCGACGCTGGCGCTGACCAACGCCACACTGCGCTATGCCATCGCCCTTGCCGACAAGGGCTGGCAGAAGGCCTGCAAGGACGATGCCGCCCTGGCCAAGGGTCTGAACATCGTCGAAGGCAAGGTGGTCTTCAAGGCTGTCGCCGATGTTTTCGGATTGCCCTATGAGCCGTTAAGTTTTTAATAGCTGAACTTACGACCGTTGAACTTCAGCGTTGTTTGCTGTTGCTTGCCGTTCTTAAGCCACGTCGTGACGGTAATGTCCTTACCAGTACGAGGTAAGCTGTAGGATATCCAAGAACCGTCTTCGTTACCCATGACTGCATCGAAGCCTGGAGCCTCACACCAGGACATACGCTTTGTGGCATTATCGTAACGTAAGAATGTCAGGCCATCAAACTGACCTGGGCTGTATTTGCCGTTCGTGAAGCACGCGACGTTGTAGGCAAACAGCTTATGTTTCTGGTCGGCCTCGTTCCAATAGCACATTTCAACACGCAGTAACTGATTGTCATATCTGCTCTCGTAAAGTACAAAGCCGTTTTTCGAATCGATGGTAAGCGTCTCACCCCCTCGAAGTGCTTTTCCTGCACGCTTGTTATTCCAAGCCTGCTGGACGGCATTGAACGATTCGTCACTGCAGTCGTCGTCACCCTCAGAACGAGAGTTCAGGTAACTATTGACAAAGTCGCTGATAGATGGTTTTGCACCTTGATACTTAACGCGGATACCACCTTCTTGTGCTGCCATCATCAGTGTGCAGCATGCCAGAATGATTGCAAATAATGTTCTTTTCATCATTGTTAATAGTTTAGATTAATTGATTTCGCTGCAAAATTATGAAAAATATCCGAGATTCCAAGTCTTTTAGGGGAAAAACTAAAAAAACATGACTGATAGCTCGCTATAATAGTTAACAACTAAATAAACTAATTAAAATAGTTTAAAAACTAAGGCTTTTAGTTGTATATAACGAAAAGTTTTAGTTACTTTGCAGCAGATATGATAATTGACGCAAACAGAAGGTTAACTTAAAACCAGAAAAGTAATGAAGAAACTGACCAACAAGGAAAAGGAAATCATGGAGTTGTACTGGCAGTACGGTCCAATGTTTGTCCGCGAGTTGCAAGAGCATTATGCTGAGCCTCGCCCTCATTTCAACACGCTCTCGACCATCGTCAGGATTCTGGAGCGCGAGGGATTCCTCGACCATAAGCAGTTTGGTAATACCTACCAGTACTATCCCCTCATCTCTGAAGCAGAGTACGGACGTAAGTCGATAGCAGGTATCATTAAGAACTACTTTGACGACTCCTACGTCTCAGCCGTCTCCTCGTTTGTCAAGGAAGAGAAGATCAGCGTAGAGGAACTGCGCGAACTCATCGACCAGATAGAGAATAGTGAAAAGTGAAAAGTGAATAGTGAATAGTATGCAAGACTTTCTGATATACGATGCCAAAGTGGCGGTATTGATAATCGTGTTCTACATGTTCTACCGCCTGATGCTGAGCCGCGAGACGTTCCACCGAGTCAATCGTGGCGTGTTGTTGCTGACGGCTGTGGCCTCGTTCGTGTTGCCATTGTGCGTGATTACCATGCACAAGACGGTAATGCTGGACACGATGCCGATGGTGTCTGTTGGCGTTCTGCAAATGGAGATGGCCGAAGATACGGAGCCTGAGGTTTGGCAAGTCGTGCTACCCATTATATTTATAATAGGTGTGGTGGCAACGTTGGCCCATACGTTGGCCTCGATAGTGAAAGTCATGCTGCTGATACGAAGGAGCGAACGTCATCCGCAACCTGATGGTACCATTCTCTGTGTGACCGGTAACACTGAGGTGCCACCATTCAGTTGGATGCGCTATATAGTCATGAACCGCAGCGACTACGAAGAACATGACGCTGCCATTCTTGCTCATGAACGTGGACATATCCGTCTCAGACACTCCTTAGACGTCGTCCTCGTCGATCTACTTACCGCCTTGCAGTGGTTCAACCCTGCCATGTGGATGCTGCGCCAGGATTTGCGTGCCATCCATGAGTACGAGGCTGACGGTGAGGTACTCTCTCAAGGGATTAATGCGCGTCAATATCAATATCTGTTAATCACCAAGGCCGCAAGCATTGGCGGGTACTCCATTGCTAACGGAATTAATCACAGTACTCTTAAAAACCGAATCACAATGATGTTACATACAAAATCATCCAGCCGCAGCTATTGGAAGCTGTTGGCCCTCCTGCCCATCGTGGGCGTCACACTGGCCCTCAACGCAGAGACTGTCAATGACTACGTTTATCAACAGCCTCAGAAAAAGATTGTCAAGAAGGGCAAGAAGAATGCCACTGTCAATATGGGCAGTCAGCAAGTAACGGTTGTGGAACAGCCCAAAGCTGAAAAAACCACTAAACCTGTAGAGGTTATTCAGGCTAAAGAAGTCTTTACTCCCGTTGAGCAGATGCCTGAATTCTTCGACGTTGTTGAGCAGATGCCTGAGTACCCTGGCGGTTCTATGGCTATGTTCGAATATCTCTCCAAGAATATCCACTATCCGAAGGATGCTGAGGAACAACAACTCCAAGGTCGTGTCATCGCTACTTTTGTCGTTATGAAGGATGGCAGCATCAGCAATGCGAAAGTGGTGAAGTCAGTATCGCCGTCACTCGACGAAGAGGCCCTGCGTTGCATCAACGGGATGCCCAATTGGACACCAGGCCGTCAGAATGGCAAGGCTGTCAACGTAAAGTACACCATTCCCATCAGCTTCCGTCTGGACAAAGCCAAAGAAGCGCCTAAAGCCGAGACTAACGGTGTCGCTGCCAAAGATGTCATCAGTCGCTTGCCAGGAGCCAAGATAGACGAAAACGGCAAGGTCACCATCAACGGTAAAGCCGTTAAGAGAATCTTGGTAGATGGCAAGGCTGTTTCCTCACAGGAAGATTTGAAGAAAACTATTAATGTCAAGACCATTCAATTAAATTCGGATGACATGATAATTATGTCCAAAGAGAAATAGATCTCGTTCTCATGATGTAAAAACATTAACAATGCTGACCCTCGCCCTGCTGACAGTCTCGACTGCTCAGGGCGAGGTTCTTTAAGGCACTAGAAACAAAAAAAGAGAAAGGCCGTTTCTCGATGGGAGAAACGGCGTGTTGCCGATAGAGAAACGGCTATATGCACTGAAGGGACAGCACAAAGCCTGCACGGCATCCACAACATTGTTTCTCTGCAAGGTCGAGCATGCCTCCTTGCAGAATCATCATCCTACGACTCAAAGAGAGACCAATACCACTGCCACTTCGTTTCGTGGTAAAGAATGGCACAAATAGCGACTGGCGGTTTTCTGCAGGGATGGGCAGGCCATCGTTGCCGATGTAGAGCGTCAATTGCTGGTCAGAAGGCGAATCTTCTGCCAACGCAATGATTATCTTTCGGGCTTCAGCTTCCATTGCATTCTTGGCAAGGTTCATCAGCACTTGCCGCAACATACCTGTATCGGCACGAACAACAGCATCTTCTGGAATATTTATCTCCCATACCTGTTCAGGATAGGCTTTACTGACATCATCAAGTAGCGGACGGAGAGGAAGAACAGCCACAACAGGCTTTTCCAGTTCCGACATCTTGCGATAGTTGGATACGAATTCGCTTAGATGGCGCGAGGTGTCATAGATAGCCCGCATACCGTCTTCGAGTGGCGTCCCTTTCACATCGTCTCTACTGAGCATCGACTGACTGATGCTGGTAATGGGTGCAGTAGCATTCATCATCTCGTGGGTCAGCACACGGGTCAGCCGTTCCCAAGACTCCACCTCATTCTGACTGACTTGCTGGCGGACGGTCTCTCCCAACTGGTTAAGGGTTTCCTGCATGGCACGCTCACCTGGCAACATACCATCGGTAGGCAGACGGAAAGTAAAGTCACGATTGCGGATGGCCTCCTGCATCAGGTGGGCACGCAGACGTAACCTTCGCTGATGGTGTATGAACCACCAGACGAGCCCTACGATAACTACACCTATTATAATATATAGCCACATCATAACCGTTTCATCTTGTTATAGAGTGTCTGACGGGTGATGCCAAGCAGTTCAGCTGCCTGCGTGAGATTGCCGTGACAATGGTCGATGGTACGACGGATGTGTTCCTTTTCCATCTCATCGAGACTGACAATCTCGTTCTGCTTGTCAAGCACATCCTTCAGTTTACGCAACAGTTCGTCGTTGTCCCAGGGTTTGGTGATAAAGTCGGCTGCACCGCTCTTCAATCCCTTTACAGCCAATGAGACATCAGCGTATGCCGTCAGTAGCACAACTGGTGTTTGCGGATGCTGTTTGCATATAGAGCGAAGCCAGAACAATCCTTCCTGTCCGCTGTTTACACCAAGCGTGAAGTTCATATCCAGCAACACCAAGTCGACAGGTTGCTGAGCCATCAACTTCAATATGTCTTCGGGCTGAGTTGTCGTCAGCACCTTCTCGAAGGTTTCATCTAACAAATAGCGCATCGCCGTCAGAATTGAGGCGTTGTCGTCAGCAATCAATATGGTTCCATACTTGTTCATGGTGCAAAAATACAAATAATCTGTCTAAAAATCATACGGATGACTGTCTAATTTTTAGACGTTCTGCCTTTTTACGCTTCTCTAAAGAATAAAGTATAAATATAAAAGCTTAATTTTGCAGCATAAAACGTAACAAAAATGAAACGTCTGACAGGTTTTTTATTTATTCTTTTTTATTTTTTATATAGCGAAGCGCAGTCTTGGACCATGCAACAGTGTATGCAGTATGCTATAGAACATAATCACGACGTGAAGCGGGCTGCGTTGGAACTTGACAACTACAAGGCACAGAAGACGGGAACCATTGGCAAGTTCCTGCCTGAGGTAGATGCCGGAATCGGTATCCAGTACAACTTCGGACGTGCCATCGACCCAGAAACCAACGGCTATACCGATGTCAGCACCTTTTATAATGGCTATCAAGTATCGGCCTCGCTGCCTGTATTCGACGGTTTTAGTCGTCTGCACGCGCTGAAAGCTGCCAAGGCCAGCGTATTAATGGGACGAGCCAGTCTACGTCAGCAGCAGGACCAGACGGCGCTTGATGTATTGCAAGCCTATACCAATGTGGCTTACTACGAAGGAATGGTCAAGATGGCTGACGAGAAGGTGGAGGAAACAGAACTATTACTGAAACAGACACGCCTGTTGAAAGAAGTTGGGCGCAAGAGTGCTGCCGATGTGGCTCAGGTGGAATCGCAGAAGGCTGAAGCCGACTACGAGCTGACCCGCCAGCAGAATCTCTATGCCTCTGCCATGCTTGAATTGAAAAAGACGATGGCGCTGCCTAATAGTGTAGAGTTGAAAGTTGAGAGTGTAGAGTTTGCTACCACTCTCCAATCAAGTACAGACTCCACGGCGGCAGCAAACTCTACACTCTACACGCTGCACTCTCAACTAGAAATCGCCCGCTATCAAATGCAAGTATCCAAACATGAGTGGCATCAGGCCCGTGCATCTCTCTATCCTTCTCTCTCGTTGAGCGCGGGCCTGAGCACCACTTACTATCACACCCTGCATTCTGACGCTGGTCAGTCTTTCCACAACCAGATTAAGAATAATATGGGCGAGTATGTGGGTGCGACGCTGAGCATTCCGTTGTTTAATCGTTTGCAGACTATGACTAACATCCGCAGAGCCAAGAACAATTATCAGATGGCACGTGAAGCTTACGAACAGAAGCAACTGGAGCTGGAAAAACTGAGTCGCGAGGCCTGGCAAGACTGGCAGGGGTATCTGAAGCAGACGACTCAGATGGAGAAGAAGGTGGAAGCCGATAGCATCACCTATCAGCTCACGCGCCGCCAGTTTGAGGAAGGTCTCTCAACAGCTATCGACCTGCATACTACTTCCTCACAGCTGCTAAACTCAAAGGCCACTCTGTTGCAATGCCAGCTGATGGCGATGGTCAAGGAACAATTGGTAAGATATTATAACGGAGAAACGATATGGACAAAATAATAGAAAAGACAAAGTCGCAAAGACTGATGAAGTATTGGCCGTATGCTGCAGGCGGTGTATTGTTGCTGCTAATAATCTGTTGGCTGGTTTTTGGCAATCACGCCTCTACGCTGAAAGTCAATGCCGATGACCTGACAATGAGTGAGGTAACACGTGCAGAGTTCAAGGATTATGTGCGCACCAACGGACAGGTAATGCCCATCCAGGTGGTGCAGATCTCGCCAGAGGAAGGCGGTATCGTGATGGAGAAGGTGGTCGAAGAGGGGACGCACGTCAAGAAGGGCGATGTGATTGTGCGTCTGAGCAATTCGAATCTCGACCTGCAGATACTGAATGCGGAGGCTGAACTGGCCGAGAAACAGAACCTGTTGAGAAACACCCAAGTAGCGATGCAGCAAGACCGACTGAACAACCAGACGGAGCAGGCTCAACTGGATATGGACACGCAGCGCAAACAGCGCACATTCGAGCAGAACAAACGACTCTATCAGGAGGAACTCATTAGTCGTGAAGACTATATCCAGTCGCAGGAAGACTATCAGCTCTCTGCCAAGAAACGTTCGTTAGTATCGAAGCGCCTGAAGCAGGACAGCATCTATCGCACAGTTCAGATGGACCAGATGGAAGATAACCTCGACAACATGCGAAAGAACGTGGTGCTCGTCCGTCAGCGCAAGGACAAGCTCGAAGTACGGGCTAACATCGATGGCGAGTTAGGCCTGTTAGATGTTGAACTGGGTCAGAGCATCAGCCCCGGGCAGAAGATTGGTCAGTTGAACGACCTCAGCGACTATAAGGTTCAGGCTCAGATCGACGAGCACTACATCGATCGAGTTCGTCAAGGCTTGACGGCTACATTTACTCGTGGCGATAAGCAATACCTGTTGCAGGTTCGCAAGGTCTATCCTGAGGTACGTGAAGGCAAGTTCCGTTGCGACTTCATCTTCAAAGGGGAGCGCCCTGAAAATATCCGTACGGGCCAGACCTACTACATCGACCTCGAACTGGGACAGCCAGAGCAGGCCGTCCTCATCCCTCGCGGCACGTTCTTCCAAACCACCGGCGGACAATGGATCTTCGTCCTCGATAAGAGCGGATCGAAAGCCTATCGCCGTAACATCCGCATAGGCCGTCAGAATCCGCAGTATTACGAAGTCCTCGAAGGCTTGGAGCCAGGCGAGCGCGTCGTCACCAGCGGCTATGAGGCATTCAAAGACAATGAAGTGTTAGTAATCAAGTAGACAAAACGATATGAAGAGTTACCTGAAATTCCTGAGCCGTCACAGGCTGTTTACCCTTATCAATATCGTAGGACTTTGTCTTTCAATGGCCTTCCTGCTGTTGCTGGGCGACCTTATCTATCGCCAGACAACGGTAGAAAACTACCAGACACGAGGCGACCGTATCTTCGTAGTTGGTAATGAAGAGTTTATGATGTCGCACTTCCGTGTGGGCCAGAAACTGCAAGACCGCTTCCCTGAGATAGAAGACTGGTGTTCCGTATCGGGCATGGAGATAACATTTACCATCAAAGGACAGGAGGCAAGGACAAAGATGCTGCTCACAGCACCTAACTTCTTTGAGTTCTTCGACTACCAGTTACTCACTGGAGATAAGAAAAAGGTGCTCAATGCGCCAAATCAGATGGTAGTCAGCAAGAAGTTTGCTCAGCGTTATTGGCCAGATGGTGATGCTGTAGGCAAAGAAGTAGTTCTTGGCGACGAAAAAGATGCTGACGGACACATTACCTATACCGTTAGCGGCGTGATGGACGATTTCGACCGTTCAGTCATCCCTGACACCTATGAATGTGTAGTTAATCTGGAGAATCTGCGCCAGCTTCATGCATCGGCATACACTGAGACAATGAATAATGCTGCCAGTTGTGTGCTGTTCCTAATGGAGCGCGAAGGTTGTAACCTTCGTAGTAAGATAAGCGATATGCGCGAATATCTGAAAACCTTCTTCTGGATCTATCGGATAGAAGCCGTAAAGGAGTTGACACTTACCCCGCTCTCTACGCTCTATTATGATGCCAAGGAGTGTTCTTTTGAGGGTGACGACCTTAATCATGGCAGTCGCGATATGGCTCATCTTTACGTGGTTATTGCCTTACTTGTACTGGTGTTCGCCATCTTCAACTACGTGAACCTGAGCGTGTCACTCACCACAGAGCGTTCAAAGGAGATGGCTACAAGGCGACTGTTGGGTCTGTCTCGCCTGCAAGTCTTTGCCAAATTGATAAGCGAAAGCATCCTCTTTACAGCGATGGCTTTCGTCGTTGCCTACCTGATAGCACTTTCTCTGCAAGACAAGGCGATGGAAATGGCTAACTGTCCATTGAATTTGCTGAAGGATACAGGCGTTATTACTATTATCGCTTTCCTGCTCGGCATCATCCTCGTAGGTTCAATGGCAGGCTTTGTTCCTGCTATGGTACTTAGCGGCTATCAGCCTATCGACATAGTACGCGGCACTTTCCGTCGCCGTGTGCGTCAGCACTGGAGTCATGTGCTGATGGTTATTCAGGCCGTCTTTGCTATCGTTATGCTAACTGTAACTCTCTTGCTTAGCAGTGGCATTCGCGAAAGGATGAACCAGCCACTGGGATATGACGTGGAAAACATCCTTGAGACTTGGGGCATTAATAACCTCAGCGAAAGTCAGCGGCAGACATTCCGTAGCAAATTGCTCGCAATTCCAGAGGTAGAGGCAGTTGGCTACGGCTATGGAACACCCGTTGAGGGACTGGAGAATAATACGACCACCGCCGATGACGGAACAGTGGTCAGCATGCGATATCTAATAGGTGACAGTTGCTTCTACAACATTCTGAACATCCACCCAGAGAGAACTTATACAGACAATGGTCTGGGTGTGAATCACCAACTGCTTCGACAATTCGGTAAACGCGATGACGAGCGGAAGATAGTAACTTCCAACGAATCCGTAAACTTTGAAGTAGCGGCTGTTTATTCTGATCTGGTCTATCAGAACGTGATGTATGAAGAGCAGCATCCCACACCTTTCTTATTCTTTAAGGCCGATGAATTCCGCGATGATGCAGATGATTTTGTAAGTAAAAACTACGGTAAGCCTCGTCAGGCACTCGTCAAGTATCATGGCGAAAGTAAGAAAGTGGAAGAGACCATGTCCAGTCTGTTGAAAGAACTGAAGGGCTCTGAAGCTCCAGAAATCCACTTACTCAACCAGAAACACAAAGAATGGTACAAAGACTACGAGCGGTTCCTCAGCGTGCTGACGGTCTTTACTGTGGTTGCCTTGTTGATTGCCATACTTGGTTCGATGGCCATGAACAGTTACTTCGTAGGTCAGCGTCGGCGCGAGATTGCTGTCCGCCGTGTCTTCGGTGCTGAAATCAGCAGCATCACCCGGCGCCTGCTCCGCACGGTGGTTATCCAATCGCTCATTGCCGCTCTTATCGCTATCCCTCTGTCTTGCTGGTTAGCACCGATGGTAGGCAGCATCTCAGGTCTCCACATCAAGATGCAGTACTTGCCACTCATCCTGGCACTGCTCATTGTCCTCACGGTCAATGTCCTCACCGCTGTCTTCCAAGGCTGGCGCGCTGCTACGGAGAATCCTGTGAATAGTATTAAGAATGAGTAATATGAACAGTTATTTAAAATTCCTATCACGCAACAAGCTCTACACAGCGGTCAACATCGTGGGACTGAGCATCTCCTTGGCCTTCGTCATCATCATTGCGCTCTATGCCCAGATGGAGTTCGGACGCGACAAATGGCACGCGAAGGCTGACCGTATCTACAGCATCTGCACAGAAAGTCAGGGCGAAGTGGGCGAATACTGCCACTGGTGCATGCAGGGGCTGCTGCGCAGCCATTTCCCAGAGATAGAGAACTCGTGCGCCGTGCTGAACCACGATGCCGAACTGACAT
>CAMJDL010000035.1 GCA_946404405.1 uncultured Prevotella sp. | reverse complement strand
TCCTCTTTAGAGAATGAAAATCTCTCGTCCTAACCGATAGACGAAGGGACCCCTTCGCACGCAAAAAATAATATAATTGCGCAAAAGTGGGTGCAAAGGTACTACTTTTTTCTCAAACAGACAAATTTTCTTCAAGAAAAATGCATTAATTGCGTATTTTTGTGTAATTTTGGGGCGATGTTAGTGAAAACGGAAGCTATAGTGCTCCATTCTTTGAAGTATGGAGAGACGCGCCTTATCGTAGATTTATTTACACGAGAGGTGGGTCGCTTGTCATGTATCATACCACTTCCCAAGACTCCTAAGTCGCGACTGAAGAAGCAATACTTCCAACCCATGACGCTGCTTGAAGTAGAGGTAGACATGCGTCAGCGTCTGCAACTGCAAAAACTAAAGGATGCCCGCCTGTTGTCTGCCTATGCCTCTATCCCTTTCTCGCCAGAAAAACTGGCCTTATCGCTCTTTATCGCTGAATTTCTGTATCATGCCTTGCGCTCAGAACAACAGAACGAGCCCCTCTTTGCCTATCTTGTCGACGCCATGCAATGGCTCGATATTGCTGAAAAGGGATATGCCAATTTCCATCTAACCTTCTTGATGCGAATGAGTCGTTTTCTGGGCTTCTATCCAAACCTCGACGACTACGTGGACGGTTGTGTCTTCGACCTACGCGCAGCCACCTTCTCGTTACAAGTTCCCACACATCGTGACTTCCTTCAGCCAGACGACGCACGTCGCATCCATACCTTGATGCGTATGGACTTCCCCACGATGCATCTCTATCGCCTCAACCGCACAGATCGCAACCGCATCGTCGACGTTCTGCTACACTACTACCGCTTGCACATCCCCCAGTTCCCAGAGCTCAAAAGCCTCAGTGTCTTGCAGGAACTGTGGGCCGATTGATGATTGCTTATAGATAATAAGTATTACTTCTTCCACCAATCATCCTTGGTGTGGCAAATGGCTTGGGCAATACAGTTCATGGCCTTGCATTGGGTTACGGTAATTTCCTCATTGGTTGGGCAATATTGATAGGTCCAAGGAGTAACCAGCAGAAGACGATTGGCTGTGCATAACTGTAAACGGGCCTCTGATGGATGATAGATTTCTGGGAAGCCATTGTCAGTAATCAGAATGACTGGATGTTTTTGAGCGATAGCTTCATCGATGATTTCTTGTTCACCAGGAGCGATACGTGCTGATACCAATACGATACCGTCGGCTGCAGCTTTAAGACACACCTGTTTCTGTTGAACAAAAGATGGTTTGTCTTTTCGATGGCAGACAACTGGCAGCAAATGGTGCTCCAATAGTTGAAAACTGCCATAGCTGTCGCAGACAATATGATTGTTGACTATCAACAACCTGTCAGTTAACGCCTGCCACATCAGAGCGTCATCAGTAGGTAATGCATGTTCGCGAATCAGGTAACCACGTAGGGCATTGGGTGTAACTAATGTGTCGATGGTTTTGCGTTGAGGCCGTAGTGCGTTGGGATTGTTGGTGCGCAGCAATCGGTTGCGTGGATTGGCATGGATATAGGCACGTTGCGTTTCTAACTGTCCAGGCTTAAGGGGGATGACATCCACGTAACCAGAGGCAAACAGGGGCTGGCGACCAGAGATATAGCGTAGCTTCTTAGCGCCAGATACTGGCGTACTGGTGGCAAAACCACCAGCAACAGAAGGGGCGTTTGTTGTTGGTTGCGGTTTTGCCGCAACCTCCCCTTGCCCTATAATCTCCCAATAGCGGCGGTTGCAGCCCTCTTTGAAGCCTGCTATGACTTTCCCAAGGTGCGTCTGTCTGCCATTCTTGCTGATGAGGCTGTTCTTGACGTTAACGATGAAATGCATGTGTTCGGGCATCACCACATAGTCTTGAATCTCTATGACAGGATAGTGGCGTGTAATGCTGTGAAGCAGTTCGTATTCCACCATCTTACCTATGGCAGTCAATTCCACTCTTGGTGCATTAGGATGACCATCGGGGCATTGCACGTCTCCAATGATTCTGCCTAACGACTGTTTCTTTCTGTCATAAACATTAATGGTGATGTGGTAAAACCCAGGGTCCTTGTAATTGTTTCCTGGGCTTCTACGCTTCATGCTATGAGTCATATCAACAAACGCAAGTATTCTAAAACGACAGACGGAGACGTCTGTCTATCCCGATTTTCTTCTTTATACTGCTGGAACAATTCCTTGTCAACTCTCAAAAGGCTCTTCATATTTTTAGGGCTCAAAATTGTTACAGACTCTGTCGCAATATTCCAAAGACATGGTATCCCGTTGATTTTCCCATTGTTGACACCTGTAATAGCCCCTGCTATTACCCCGCCAATAAAGCCTCCCAGCACACCTGCAGTGATGGGAACAAAACTAGAATTAGTATATTGGTCTGAAGGGATAACAAAAAACATTTTATCATCAGCAAGTTTCGTGGCAGTAGCATATATTTTTACTTCATCCTTGACGGCACGGCTGCAATTGATATAAAGTGTGTCTTTGTAAGTAACGTAAAGCGCCTTGTGACGTAGGATGCGCCTAAGCTTTTTGTCTTCTGAGGTAAACACCTTGATGGAACAGACACTATCACGGTATTGGCTCTCAATAGTAACACCATCGGCCGTTGTCCAATGTTGCCTGATTAACTCTCCATCAGTCAAACAATAATAGATTTGTTCCTGCCCATGCGCCACAACGTTAACGTACAGTATTGATATAATAATAAAAAATGATCTCATAATTATTTGGTTTGATGAACGGTGCAAAGATAACTAATAATTCAAAATGCAACAAATATTTTTGTATTAATTTTGGCATTGTCCTCTATTTTTCGTATCTTTGCATGAGAAATCGTAATACCTTATTTATAATATATTATGCCACGAAAAACAGATGGAATAGTATAAAAAACGGTTTCGAGCGGTCGCCCACATATATACGGGCGCCCGCTCGAAGATATTGGGGCGGTCGCCCGCATTCATAAGGGCGGGCGCCCGAATCTGGCAACATGCCGTTTCTCTCCCTGTTACATGCCGTACAAATCCCTGTTAGCACGGCTCTTTTCCCCTGCTAGCCTTAGGCTTTGGTTTTGTACACCCTAACAGCTCTGATAATTAGAGCAGTTCAGGCAATTGGAAGAGCTTGACGCTATTCGAGCCCTTGATGAGGATGTAACGACCTGCGGGCTGGTCTTGGGCGATGGCAGCTTTTACTTCGTCAACATCATGGAAAACTGAGAGGTGAGAGGTGAGAGGTGAGTGGTGAGAGACTGCCTTCTCGAACTCTTCTCCCACGAGCCAGACTTCATCGAAGTGAGCCTCTTCGAGCATGGCGATGATTTTCCGATGCTCTTCCTGAGATACGTCGCCCAACTCACCCATCATACCCAGAATCGCCATCTTGGGCGACACTTCCATCAGACGGAAATTGTCGATAGCAGCTTTCATTGAGGTGGGGTTGGCATTGTAAGCGTCGACGATGAGGTGGTTCTTTTCTGTCTCCGTCAGCTGCGAACGGTTGTTGGTGGGTACATAGTTTTCGAGGGCGTGATTAATCTTGTCGAAGGGGATGTTATTAACGTAGCCTATCGTGATAGCTGCCAACATATTATCCAGATTGTAGGCACCAATCAGATGAGTTTGGACCTCCATCCAGTCTGATGTATAACCAGCATCAGCATCCTGCTCACGCCAGCGGAACTTCAAGAAGGGTGCACAAGATATTACTTCGCCACGAATCAAAATATCTGGATTATCACTTTGACCATAGAAATAGAAGTCAGCCTCGGCTTTTCCTCTCATCTTTCGTTCATTAATCATACGCATCAAGTGCTCGTTGTCACGATTGATGAAGACAGGACACTCCCTGCGACACAAGAAGTCGTATAATTCACCCTTTGTCTTGCAGACACCCTCGAACGAGCCGAAGCCCTGCAGATGGGCACGACCCACGTTAGTAATCAGTCCACAATTGGGCTCAGCCGTCTCTACCAGCGTCTTGATGTCACCAGGATGCGAGGCACCCATCTCCACCACAGCGATATCATGGTCTTCATTCAGACGGAATAATGTTTTGGGCACACCAACGTCGTTGTTGAAGTTACCCTCCGTAGCCATCACGTTATAGCATTCAGAGAGTACGGCACGTATCAGTTCCTTCGTCGTTGTCTTGCCATTCGTACCTGTAATACCTATGACAGGAATGTCGAACTGGCGACGATGTTCGCGCGCCAAATCCTTAAAAGTCTGCAGACAATCGTCGACAAGAATGAGACGCGAATCACCCTGATTCACACTGGGGTCATCGATGATTGCATAAGCGCATCCCTTTTCGAGGGCCTGCACAGCATACTGGTTACCATCAAACGAGGCACCTTTCAGCGCCAAAAAGATGCTGCCCTCAGGACAGTCACGCGAGTCTGTCGTTATCTGTGGATGCTGCTGATACAGCTTGTAGAGGTCTTTTATATCCATTGTAATGTGAATTTTGTGCAAAGGTACAAAATAATTGAGAATTGACAATTGACAATTGATAATTATTTTGTATCTTTGTGGGCGAATTATGAATTATACGCTGAATTGCAACGGACAATTGCTGGATCTCAGCACCCCACAGGTGATGGGTATCCTCAATGCTACGCCCGATTCCTTCTATGCTGCCAGTCGCACACAGACGGAACACGATATAGCCAAACGAGCAGAAGAGATACTGCAACAGGGAGGCACGATTATCGACGTGGGTGCCTGTTCAACACGCCCAGATAGCCAGACAGCCACAGAGAAAGAAGAGGCAGAAAGATTGCGACTGGCCCTGAAGACGATTCGCGACGTAGCACCTGATGCCATTATCAGCGTCGACACCTTCCGTCCACAACTGGCACGTATGGCTGTCGAGGAATATGGTGTTGCCATTATCAACGATGTGGGAGCACCCGTCAATAGCCAGAATATCACGATTGAAAGCCAAAAGGAGATGTTCCGTATGGCAAGTCGTCTTCGCGTACCTTATATATATATGTCACACAAAAGCAACATTAAGGACATTCTGCTCGATTGTGCTGAAGTTGTCGATACGTTGCGTTCTATGGGACAGGAGGATATCATTATAGACCCTGGCTTTGGCTTTGGCAAAACGGTGGAAGAGAACTACAAGGTCATGAACGGACTGGAGCGCTTACAAATGCTGAACCTCCCTGTGCTGGTGGCCCTATCGCGCAAATCGATGATATACCGACTATTGGAAACCTCTCAGGAAGAGGCCCTCACAGGCACCATTGTCCTAGACACCATCGCACTCACGAAAGGTGCCGATATTCTCAGAGTCCATGACGTTCGCGAAGCTGTGGAAAGTATTAAAATAGTAAACTCTATCAAATAAAAGGATGTTCTTCGAATTTGGAATAAAGGATATTATTGACATCGTCCTTGTGGCCTTGATGCTATTCTACATCTACAGGCTGATGAAGGAGTCACGTTCACTGAATGTCTTCATGGGCATTCTGATTTTCGTGGTGTTGTGGCTGGTGGTGTCACAGGTGCTGGAGATGAAGCTGTTAGGCTCCATCATGGATAAGTTGGTGTCTGTGGGAGTCATTGCCCTCATCATCCTCTTCCAGGAAGATATCCGTAAGTTCCTCTATAATCTAGGTGCCCACCAGCGCGTACAGACATTGCGTCGCCTCTTCTCAAGTAGCAACAACCAGCATGACCCAGAACAGGTCAAGCAGATCATTATGCCTATTGTCATGTCGTGTCTTAGTATGAGCAAGAAGAAGGTGGGTGCACTCATCGTTATTCAGCGTGCTACCCCACTCGACGATATCGTGGCAACAGGCGAACGTTTGGATGCCAGCATCAATCAGCGACTTATTGAAAATATTTTCTTCAAGAACTCGCCACTCCACGACGGAGCCATGGTGATAACCCACGACCGTATCCGTGCAGCAGGCTGTATTCTGCCTGTAAGTCATGACCTGCACATCCCCAAGGAATTGGGGTTGCGCCATCGTGCGGCTTTGGGTATCACACATGAGAGCGACTGTATCGCTATTGTAGTGTCGGAAGAGACTGGTGGCATCTCCATCGCCATCCGCAATGAATTCCAGTTGCGACTGACAGCAGAGAAATTGGAAAGCATCCTCACACAGGAGTTGGCGTAAACGTAAACGCTGAAAAAATTCCTAATTCCTAATTCCTAATTCCTAATTTTTTTGTACCTTTGCAGACTAGAGAATAACATTATTATTTTAAAATACAAACAACTATGGATTTATTAAGTCAAATCGTAGCGCGCGCTAAGAGTAACAAGCAGCGCATCGTGCTCCCTGAAGCAGAAGAGGAGCGTACACTGTGTGCAGCCGATAAGGCATTGGCTGATGACCTTGCAGACATCATCCTGATTGGTAACCCCGCCAAGGTTGAGGCTTTGGCTAAGGAGAAGGGCTTGACCAATATTGGTAAGGCAACTCTCATCGACCCAGAGAACTATGACAAGAGCGAGGAACTGGCTGAGAAGCTGGCTGAGATTCGCAAGTCGAAGGGCATGACTATTGAGGAGGCTCGCAAACTGGTGAAGAATCCTCTGTATCTGGGTTGTATGATTATCAAGACCGAGGGTGCTGATGGTCAAATCAGTGGTGCACTGTCTACTACTGGCGACACCCTGCGTCCTGCCCTGCAGATTATCAAGTGCCAGCCAGGCATCACCTGCGTCAGTGGTGGTCTGCTGCTCATCTCTAAGCAGAAGCAGTATGGTGAGGATGGTGTGCTCGTTGTTGGTGACGTCGCTGTAACACCTATGCCCGATGCTGCTCAGCTCTCACAGATTGCTGTCTGCACCGCTCAGACTGCTAAGAGCGTTGCTGGTTTTGCTGACCCTCGCGTCGCTATGCTGAGCTTCTCGACGAAGGGTTCTGCCAAGCATGAGGTTTGCGACAAGGTCATCGAGGCTACCCGTCTGGCTAAGGAACTGGATCCTTCATTGAAGATTGATGGTGAGCTGCAGGCTGATGCCGCTCTCGTACCCAGCGTAGGTGCTAAGAAGGCTCCTGGTTCTGACATCGCTGGTAAGGCTAACGTGCTGGTATTCCCCAACCTCGAAGTAGGAAATATTGGCTATAAGATGGTACAGCGCTTGGGTGATGCTATCGCTATTGGCCCGATTCTGCAGGGTATTGCTCGTCCTGTGAACGACCTCTCTCGTGGCTGCTCTATCGATGACATCTACTATATGATTGCCATCACAGCTTGCCAGGCTATGGACGCCAAGAAATAAAGAAGTATTAATTTAGGCACAGATTACACGGCTTCTTTCAGAAGACACTGTTTTTAATACCGTGTAAATCCGTGTAATCCGTGCCAATAAAAAACTATAATAATGAAAATCCTTGTATTAAATTGCGGTTCGTCGTCAATTAAGTACGCATTGTACAATATGGACGACAAGAGTGTAATGACCAGTGGTGGTGCTGAGCGTGTAGGCTTGGACGGTGCCTTTGTTAAAGTAAAGCTGGCTAACGGCGAGAAGAAGCAGATTATGCATGACATCCCAGAGCATACTGAAGGTGTGAAGTTCATTTTCTCTCTGCTGACTGACCCTGAGATTGGTGTCATCAAGAGTCTCGACGAGATTGACGCTGTAGGTCACCGTATGGTGCATGGCGGCGAGAAATTCAATAAGAGCGTTATCCTTACTGACGAAGTGCTGAAGGCCTTCGAGGAGTGCTCTGACTTGGCTCCCTTGCACAACCCTGCCAACCTGAAGGGTGTGAACGCTGTCAAGGAGTTGATGCCTGGTCTGCCTCAGGTGGGTGTCTTTGATACCGCTTTCCACCAGACCATGCCTCCTAAGGCCTTTATGTATGCCATTCCTTACGAGTTGTACGAGAAGTACGGCATTCGCCGTTATGGTTTCCATGGCACTTCACACCGTTATGTTAGCGCTCGTGCCTGTGAATTCTTAGGCATCCCTGCTGAAGGAACTAAGATGGTAACCTGCCACGTGGGTAACGGTGGTTCTATCGCTGCTGTCGTTGATGGCAAGTGTATCGATACCTCGATGGGTCTCACTCCGCTGGAGGGTCTCGTCATGGGTACTCGTGCTGGTGATATCGATGGTGGTGCAGTGACCTTCATCGAGAAGAAGCTGGGCCTCGATGCTGACGGTATGTCGAATCTGCTCAATAAGAAGAGCGGTGTGGCAGGTCTCACTGGCGGTTCTTCAGATATGCGCGACGTTGAAAATGCTGCCAAGGCTGGTGATCCCAAGGCTAAGCTGGCTCAGGACATGTATTTCTATCGTATCAAGAAGTACATCGGTGCCTATGCTGCAGCTATGGGTGGTCTCGACGTCATCGTCTTCACCGCTGGTGTTGGCGAGAATCAGGTCAGCATGCGTTCTGAGGTCTGCAAGAACATGGAGTTCCTGGGTGTGAAGTTCGACGAGTCCAAGAACAGTGTTCGTGGCGAGGAAGCCATCATCTCTGCTGACGATTCGAAGGTAAAGGTTGTTGTCATTCCTACCGATGAGGAATTGATGATTGCCACCGATACGATGAACTTACTGTAATTATCAGTCGCAACTATAATGTCGGAGAAGCCTCATTAGAAGACTGTCTCCGACATTTTTCTTAGTACCTTTGTTGCATAGTCTGCCTACAAGGGCCTCATCATCAGAAATGGGAAGAAAATGTTACTCGGAAACAACAGGAAATAATATGAAACGGTCATTGTTTCTATTATATATCCTTTGGAGCATAACGGCAGGGTGGGCACAAAGCCTGCCGGACAGCATCCCTGTGCGCATGCAACGGCAACAACAATTGTTCCCACAAGAGAAGGTGTGCCTCCATGTAGACCGCACAGTATTGATTCCTGGCGACACCATTCGGCTGAAGGCCTACGTGACGGATGCTGCCACACTGCGACCACTGATCGACGACCAGTTCGTGTATGTAGAACTGCTGGACGGACAGAACCGTTCGCTACAACGCAAACGGCTCATCGCCTCCAACAACCTCTATACCGGCTATATCCATCTGCCACCCGACCAACATGCTGGCATCTATCACCTCTGGGCATATACCCTCTATTCTTCGCAGACTAAGGGCTACGACTGTTTGATACCCATTCAGGTAGGCACTAACCTTCCGACAACCGATGCCAAACAGTCACTTGAGCCCGTACTACGTTTCTTCCCCGAAGGCGGTAGCATCGTGGAGGGCACGACGTGCATGGTGGCCTTCGAGGCAACGACGGCACAGGGTGACAGTCTGGACTTGGAGGGTGACATCGTTGATGGTCAGGGACAGGTGGTCACTCACTTTCGGAGCTATCATCGTGGACTGGGCTTCTTTCCACTGACAGCAGAATCAGGTCAGCAATATAAGGCCGTTTGCCGCGACCGGCGGGGACACAAACACAGCTTCCCGTTGCCTACCGCACGTACCGATGTGGCCTGTCTGCGTTGTCGCGTGACGAGTAGTGAGGTGGAGGTACGCATCAATCGTGGCGCCAAAGTCAAGCAGATGCCTCTACACCTATTGGTTCATTGTCGTGGACAGGTGGTCAGTCTGAAACAGGTACAGGCTGGGGCTACCTATCATCTGCCACTAAGTCAGCTGCCTGCTGGTGTCTACAGCCTGATGCTGTTAGACAGCGATTGCCGTGTGCTGAGCGAACGCCTGGTGTTCTCGAACAACACGGCCCAACGGTTGCCACTGACGCTGACATCAGATAAGGATACCTACGGACTTCGCGACAGCATTCCCCTCATGCTTACACCCGCCAATATGCAGACCGACGAACTGGCCTTCCTCTCGCTGGCGGCTACCGATGACGGCATCACCAATGGCCGTCATGCACCTTCGCTATGGAGCCAACTGCTACTGGCCTCCGACATGCAGGGATTGCACGGGTCGTTGGACGAATACTTCCAGCCTCGCTATCAGCCCGAGCGCCTCGACCTGCTGATGATGGTTTGTGGCTGGCGGCGCTACGACGTGCAGGCTGTGCTGCAGGGACACTACGATACACCAAAGATAGAAAAGGAACGCGAACAGAGCATTAGCGGACGTGTGCGCCAAGTGTTTGCCAATAAGCCTGTCAGCGGAGCAGAGGTGGTGCTGGCCATCACCAAACAAGGCCATGTCGACACCGCTGTTACCGACTCCGCAGGCCACTTCGAGTTTCGTGGTCTGAACTATCCCGACGATGCCGATGTTTTTATCTATGCCTTGCGGCAAAAAAAGAAGCGCTGTCTGGTGGAGACCGACAAGGCCTACACCCCATACGCGCCTGATGTCAGCGTGACGCGCCGCTCGGCCAAGATGTTGCCTTGGATGGATATAGACAACGACCTGTTGGAGCAGTATGCCCGCGACAGCCACCTGCTGCAGGAAGTGGTGGTAAAAGGCAAGAACCGTTATAATCCTTATCCGCTGGACAACACCTCGTGGTCACTGGACCGCAAACAGATAGAAGAGGGCGAATATCCTGACGTGGGCTTCATGCTACTGTGCAGCAATATACTTAATGTGGGTTCCGGAAAAATCACAGCCGATGACATGTACAAGTCGGATATCGACAAGCTGTGGAAGACAGACCGGAGAAGCCGGCAAGCCATCAAGAGCACCCAGCCGAGTTCCGAGGTCAAGCTCTACGTCAACGGCATGCACATCCCCAATCTAACCTACGAAGACCTTGAACTGGAGGACATCGACCGCGTCGATCTCTATCTGGGCAGCAAGGCGTGGATGTATGGCGAGGATTCAGTCACCGGTGTGATTAACATCACCACGCGCAATGGCGTCAATCGCACGACGAACGACATCTTTAATAACAAGGTAGTACGCTTGGCGGGTTATCAACAACCCATCGACTATTACTTCCCACGCTACCAGTCCGGCGAAAAGCCTTCACAGATGCAGCCCGACGTGCGCCGCACGCTCTATTGGAATCCCTATCTGCGTATGACGAAGGATACGCCCCTCCACTTGGACTTCTACAGTGCCGACCTGCCCACGACCTACACCATCCGCGTGGAAGGCATTACTACTCAGGGCCGCATCGTGGACGGACAATTGAGATTAAAGATAAACGATATAGCAGAATAAAACTATGCTATGATAGCTATAGTACGACATAACTACCTGTATATTAACAAATTAAGTTATAGCATGGTTTTCAAAAACCATGCTATAACTATGCTATAAGTGTGCTATAATTGAGGTTGTTCCTCTTGACGGAGCACCAAATAGTAGCCTCTGACACCAGTATTGCCACCACGTGGCCACTTCAGGTTCTTTAGCGCTTTGCCAAGAACGGTGAGGTTTGGCACATCGCTGGCTTTCAGGTGTTTGGCAAGTTCTGCCTGGATATCCTGCGCACGCCAGAGGTTATTGCGCTGATGGTCCTTGGTGGGAATGAAGAGCGATGTCAGCACCTCTTCCACTGACGACTGCTGCTGGTACTGCTGGTTGTGTTGCTGAATCTGCTGCTCGTCGTCACTGGTAAACCAGTAGATGCAGCCAGGCGTCTTCAGTTCGGCTACTGCCTGGGCGAACATCTGCTTGTAGGGGATGCGTCCGCTCATATCGACCTGACCCGTCACTTCGACACAAAGGTAGCGGCGCGAGCCGTCACCAGCAGGCAGGGGCGTAGGGTCGTTGGTGGTGGCGATGAACGAGCAGAGTCGTGGCGTCATGGTGTACTGGTCGCTGCGCATCTTACGAATCTGTACGTCCTTCTCCGTCAGTAGTCGTTTAATCTAGGCCTGCTCACGATCGGTCTTGGCATTATACTCGTCGATGCATACCAGCCACATGCGCCCCAGCACGCGTTCCACCTGTTCGGCATTGTCCATCTTGATGTCGTCCATATAGTATTCGCGCATGGATGGTGGCAGGATGTTCTTACAGAAATTCGACTTCTTGATGCCCTGTCCACCAATGAGCATGGGCACCATCGAGTTGCCGTAGTCGCGATTGATGTCGAGCGCCTGAGCCACCATCGCCAGGAACCAGCGATGGAAGTATTTGGGCCACTGCTTGTAGTTGGTGGGCAGACGACGGGCGAAGTCCTCGATATAGTTCGCCTTGCCGTCCCACTGGCCACAGCCTGCCAGGAATTCATGGACGGGATTGTAGTCCTCGACGTGAGCAGACTCGATATAGATGCGGATGTCATTCATCCAACTCTCGCCACCCTCCTTCATCTGTTCCACGACAATCGATTTCAACTGACGATCAGTGAGGGGTTCCCACGGTTTAAAGGTGAGGTCGTTTGGACGGAATTCTGTGACTTGCTTCACCACATTGTAGCGCAACTGATAGCGACGGGCAAAAAAGTCCTCGATGAAACGGATGATGCGTTCCTTCTCGTTCATCTGCGAGAGCGTCCGTCCGTTGTAGGGCTTCTTATAGGTTTCACGAAACACCTTACGGATGACATCCAATCTAAGCTGGCGGAAACGGCGGTCCCAATGAGTGCGCATGACGCAGGCCTCTTCCTCTAGATGTGCTTTCTGACAGTAGCCCGCCAATGTTACGAGGCATTGTTCGTCGCATTCCGGCTGGTCGTCCAGTGCCTTCGACAGACAGGTGTAGTACTCCATCTGTATGCGTTCGCGTTCGTCGTAGTCGGGATACCAGATGACCTGTCCGTCATCGTCTGCCTTCGTACCCTCGTATGCAGTCAGCACGCTGCCCTCGTCGTGGATGACTGGCAGAGGCATGGCGTTGGGGTTGTAATACAACTGTGGGTCGTGACTCATGCGACAGCCCCGCATCAGCGACTGTTCGCCCACTATCATGTCACACATCACCAGGTTCATATAAAGGCGCGAGGCCGTTTCGTGGGCCTCCTTCAGGAATGCCAGATAGACATCGCCGTCCAGCGCGTTCTTACCTCCTGATTCCCAAGGCTTTGCATCGTCCTTATACTGGCACCGCACCACCACCTTCAGCGTCACACCACTCACACCCGCAAAAGCCAGCAGCGTAAATGGCAACTGTGCCACCCTGGCCTTCAGCTCAGCCACCTGTCGTGCACCGTCTGGGCAAGGGATGTTGAGCAACAATAGCTGCGAAAAACTGATGGGCTGGTCGAAGCCGCTTTTGCCGAATGTGGCTGAGAATACCAGATACGGCAAGCGGTCTGCATCCTTGATATAATAGCGTGGGGCACCCTGAGCCTCGGCCAGACGGGAAGCCAGTGCCACTGCAGCTACACGCTTGGCAGCGCCCCACGTGTCGTCAGAGCGCATCCGTTCCACGACAGCGTCCAGATCCGTTGTAACGGGAGTGCCCAACTCCCCTCCCCTTGTCTTTATTTTCGTTATCTTAGTCATGTGTTTGGTTAATCGTATATGCCTCTCTATTCCTTTTTACTACTTTGATCAAGCACTCTTTGCATCCCTTCCTTAGGAGGCGAGCTTACAGATGTGTGGGATTCAATCTAATCAGTCCATAGATTTGACGATAGACTTTATATAGTTAATTTCAAATGAGTCCAAATTGTATTTCTTGTATAAATCTTCGTCTGTCCAAGGATGTGAGAAATCCTGCATGGGAACAAAATGATATACTGAGGTCTGCGCATGTTGCGTTATTTTGATTGCCGCAACCATTGCCCGGAAGAAACGTGTTTTCAAATACGAAATGAAGTTTTTGGCCTCATCTTCTGTTGCAAATTTCATGTATAAGTACGTCTGGGAGCATACAGAGCCACTAGGTGCAAATTCTGGCACACCAAGTATTTGATGAGGGAAAGATTCGCTTGCACCATAGGCTGCAGGTACAAAGACCTTGACAGAGTCAATGTCGGCAGCATTCTTGTTGATAAGTTTGCGGTCAACGTACCCCACACAACGTTTACTGCCGTAGAGATAGAAAATAAGTACATCATCGTCATTCCGTTTCTCATTTACAACGTCGAACTTTGTCTTTTTGCTTTTAAACGGATTGGTAGGTATTCCAAATGGCGTATCTGAAGATATGAAACTTTCCACAAATTTGGATTTATCCTCTTTTGCCTGCTTCAGTACTTTGCTGACAATAAGAGCCAATTGTGGCTCTCGAATCAGAACATCATATTCTCCCAAATCCAAACTGGCAGAACTTATTATTCCTCCTCTATTCAGAGAATATTCGCACTTTCCTGTATGAAGGCGGTCTGTCATAAAGTAGCAAACGCCACCCTTTATTTCCACATTGGGAAAAAGATCACTGGCGTCGCTAAAGGCATTCATATAAGATACCTTGCCACTCTTTAACATATCTCTTCTGAACTCACCTAATAAATGCTCACGACCTCCTGTAAACCATTTGGATGGAGTAATCATTGTTGTAAAGTCTGTCGTTACCTCTTTGGTTATACCACAGAACTTCTGATATATAGGCGCATCATTTGTGCCACCAGAACCACCTTCGTCTTGATACGGGGGATTACCCACTGCTACTGTTATTCCCATTTTCTTATACTTGTTAATAATCTCTTCACCGCGAGGGGTGATAAGGTCGTATGAATTATAGTCTTTTGCTATATTATTAATTGGCATTCCCAATGCTTCATATACTTTGCGTGTAAATTCGTAGGCAATGGAAGATGTCGGAATGGAGTATATCTTGTCTTTGTAGTTATCACCAAACTCCAGCAGGATGGCGTAAGCAAATTCGCCCTCCTTCGATGCAATATCCAAGAACTTTGCATCAGCTGGAATTCTGTCATGAGGTATCTGTCGCAACATCCTCAATGCAACATCAACAGGCGTTACAACCTCTGACTCTGACCAACGGCCAAACTGCCGAATAGCTTTTTCCACACGCTCTATGGGCTGCTTATTCTCGTCGTTGGCAAGATCGTTGATGTTCTGAATCTTATAATCAAGCTCGTGAAGGACATTGGGGTTTAGATGCTTATAAAGCTGACCGGCCTTCTTCTTGCTGATGCCCAGATGCTTGGCTATCCGCACATTGTCATCACCTTTATCAATCACATCCAGAATGTCCTGAAGAGCCAAGACCTGGTCTTTTGTGAGGAATGCGAAGAACAGATAACGCGAATAGAGCGTGAGGATTCGTTTGCCTAACGAGTCATCCTCCTTCTTCTCCTTATCAGATGTCGGGGTTGAGCTGTCTTCACCTCCTGCTGGGTTAGCATCAGAATCGTCCAAGTCGATGTCATCCTCACCTTCTTCCTTCGTTGGCTTTAATTTCAAACCGCCACGTGTTCCCATTGGGTGCTGACGCATGATTTCATCTCGCAGCTCATCAATATCAAGCAGCGAGAGATCAACGGGCACATCCTTTGCCTCGTCCATGATACTCCTTTCGCTGGAATACTTACGAATGAAGTTCAAGATGTCATTAGGTGTGACTTCTTGAAGTTTGTCTTTGTTCAGCCATATTGCTGGCGACACTTTTAGCTCCTTCTCAATTCGCTCCAATAAGTGACGGTTTCCGTTTGCATCTGTATTGATGTCATAGATGTGAGCACGGAGTTCCTGAAGGAAGAACATGCGGTTAGGGTCGAAATCCACCAATAGCGTTTGTGGCTTCATATTACGCTTGGCGATATGACCTTCATCATCCGTATAAGTTACCACATACGGATTCTGCAAGCGGAAGACAGCCTGATCGTATTCCTGTGGCGATTCTGTCTCTTTCAGATAAAGCATCGTGTCCCATTGTGGTACAGTAGAACCTGTCAGCATACGATTGACAGTTAACGTCAGGGTCTTTTCTCCGTTCGCTTCACAATCCTCTATCTTTTTTTTGACATTAGCAAGGTTGCTGTACAATCGTCCGTCTTCTACGCCTGTAATATTCAATATCTCGTATTGCGAGAGATTCTTGAAGATGTCTTTGTACTTTTTGATAAGTGCCTCCATAGCGTCGCATGAAGCACGATATGGCAAAACCATTACGACATGGTGACACAAATCACCCTGCTTGATGCGCTCGTTGTCGAGGAATCCCATCACATTGCTGTCTTCTTTTGAACCATCAATGACTTGTAAGAAGTCAAGCACTTCTGGCTCATGTCTGAAAACAAGGTGTTTGCCATCGTTATCCTTCGTGATAGATAGAGGGCTGAACAACTCGCGGAAGGCGGTGGAAATACCAGCCTGTTTCAGTTCCTCCAGTTTCTTGATAGCAGAAGCATTGAGATTGAAGGCAAATCTGACCATCTGTGGGAAACCAAAATAAGGGTTCTCCCATTCTTCCTTAGTGTCAAGATTCTCTTCATCCCACTTCTGACTTGCTTCAATGATGTCTGTAAACAGGCAATAACTGATGATATCCTCTTCTGAGAACTCATTACCCATCAAGATACGATAAGGTGTTCCTGACAGGTGCAATTGCACTTTGCTCTTCAATTCTCTCGTCTGTTCCAACAGATCATCTACGCTTTCGTCATTATGCTTCTTTTCTTGTGCCAACACCTTGTCGCTGGATGCTTTCGTCAACACAGAACCATAGTGCTCAGCGCGAGCACCAAAATGAGTTTCGTCAACAATCAGCAAGTCAACTGCTTGATTGAACAGTTGCTTATGGCGTTCCTTGATTTCTTTGCTACTCAGGTCTTGAAGAGTTAGACAAACAACTATTTTCTGCTTTTTCTTCTTAGCGTCTGATAGTAGCTTGTGGTTAGACTTCAAATCTTCGCTGGAAACATAGAGGTATTCTTCAAAGTTCTTGAATTTCTCAACCGTTTTCTTCCATTCGCCTTTCACATCGGCTTTTGCAGAAACAACCAGCACCAAGTCGGCATCCATCTTTTGGGCGCAGCACATCGCCGTGAAACTCTTACCAAAACGCATGACAGCATACATCAGAAGATGGGTGCGCTTGCTCTTGATAGCATTTTCAAAGCGTTCGATGGCATCAGCCTGATTAGGGCGTGGAGTTAATGGTTCTTTATCGCGGGTGAAATGGAATTCTTCAGGCATCCGGCCATCTTGCATTGAATAGAACTTGTATCGCCCGTCGTTCTTCTCAGCACTATCCGTTATGTCTGCAATGGCCTCGTCTATATCTGCGGGAACAGCCTCTTCAAAGAATTCGTTGGAGAAATATTGTAAGTTAGGAAATGCCTCGCGAGTAATGCGGTTACGCTTCTTTTCCTCCATTACGAACTTATGCACCTCGAAGTCTCTGAAATACTTTTCATCAACTCTCGCTTCGTGCTCATAGAGCTGATTTAAGTCCTTAAAATAGCGGCGCCATTCATTAAGTCTATCCTCAACAGGGCGATAGGTGTCACCAATCTTCAGGTAATTGGGGACAGTTCGCGTCTCAAAGGCATAGATATGCGGTTCAACACGACCTACGATTATTTTGTCAACTATTTCAGTATTCATCATAGCTTCTCTTTTTTTGCAAGTCCGTTGTATGTGTGAAAGTATATGGGCTTTCCAGTGTCCCAATCCATCATCTTCACATAGATGCCATTGTGTTTATGGATAAGCCCTTTTTTGCAGCCCTCACACTCTATTTCCGTGCGTTTCATCTCTCCAGACATGATGTCCTGCTGTTCCAGTATCTTAGTGTGACAGCTGCGAGGGATAACGAACTTCAAACCATCCATCTGGAAGATGTTCCAAGAGATTATATTGGCAACTTCTTTTACATCTTCAATGGTTGGTTCCTCGCCAAATCTCGCCTCATAATAATCGATGAACGACATCAGCAGGTTCTCTCGTGCCAGTAGCAGATTATCGCCCTGCCACTCATAGCCAAACGTCCCTTTGAAAGCCATTTTCGCCCAGTGGAGCCAATCTTCGTGAGTAGTAGTATTTTCATTGACTATGCGTAATTTTCTATCCAGCCAGCCAATACGCCTATTCAAATCCTCAATTGCTTCTCCAGTCACCGTATCGTATCTGCTTGCCAAGAAAGGAGCCTCACCGCAAGTAATCTCTATCACGCCCATGCTGACGTACTCCTGCCACGTCTTACCTTCAGGAAACGTCACTTTCTCTGTCGTAGGAGTCCAAACATGTCGTCCTCCTTCCATTGAAACAACATTGAACACGGGCTTGCGCTTGAACCACTTTTCGTCTACCCCATTGTTCATGTTGTTGCACACCCACGATGGTGTAAATACCTCTGCCATCTTTCTGGCTCTATTTTTTCTTTCCTCCTCATTCTTAGCAATGCGCGGTTGAATAACATTCTGATTATTGCCAGTGATAAGTTCGGGAGTTATATGTTGGAAGAAAGTATAGGCACCACCCATTGAAGCATAGTCATCAGTAGCCCAAATGATATTCTCACCTGTGGTACGGTCAAGGAGGAGGGTTTCAAGTATACCGTCACCCATTGCCAGCAACTCGTCTTCTTTAATATCTATTTCACGCATGCATTACCCCTGTTATTTTTCGGGTATTAGCCGACACATAATCACCCATTATTCTAGATTTTATGATGCAAAGGTACGAAAAATCGGGCGGAAATACAAATAATTTATCCCTTTTTTCGCATACCGAATCATACCAACGTTGGTTTCGGGTCGCCCCGACGTTAGTTTCCACTGGCTTCGCAGTCATCTACGACTCGTTCCGATGATACTTTAGGGGGGTAAAGTATCATCGGAACGACAGCAAAGTGACGTATCTTCGAGTGGAAGATGACGTTGGGACGACCTGAATGCAACGCCACACTCAGACCTTCAGGTCAGAGAAGATGACGCTCCTTTCCTGCGTATCCGATAGTACCTCTTCGTATGCGCAAAAGGGGCTCGCAGGGGTCAGAAAGCTTACAAACAAGGTGAGATAGGCCTTTGCGCAGGGTGCAACAAGGCACTAAGCAACCTTGCGGGCATACGCAAAACACCTTGCGGGTATACGCAAAACGCCTTGCGAGCATACGCAAAATAGTGTGAGGGCATACGCAAAATAATCGCTCTATTTTTTGCGGCGTAAACTATAGCATAGTTATAGCACAGTTATAGCAGTGTTTTTGAAAACTATGCTATAAGATAACGAATTACAAATAAGCAAGTTACATACAACTATAGCTATCATAGCATAGTTTTACGGTTCTATAATTCTGTGTAGATGAATTCCTGACCACGACGCGTCTTCAACAGTTTGGGGTTATTGCCTTGTGTCCATTGGTTAAGCTGCTTGCGGGCCGAGTAGTAGGTCAGGCCGGAACTGCGGGCAAAGGAGCCGACGGTGACGTAGCCGTTGTAGCGTTGCAGACAATTCTGTAGTACATCTTCTAAACGTTTCTTGTCTGCCAGTAATTCCATAGTATTGGTATTATCCACGCGACGGAATCCGTTGTTCCACCGTTCAAGCGTCTCGTTCCAATGTTTGCCAGGCTGATAGTCGACACCGTTGAAGCGGATGTCACGGGGCTTCACGTCGTCAGGATCGGTGATTTCACGGGTTAGTTCCAGGCGTGGGGCAAACGAACCTATTGGCGTATCTATCCGATAGCCCATAGCCATCAGTTCTCCGGCAGCACGGAGAAACACGTCGAAGGCCCTGGCCAGCTCGCCATAGCGCAGCCCGTAGTTGCGGCTACAAAAGTCCTCCACGCCACTCATCGTCAACTTGTCCCGCATAGCAGGCTTGGCGTAAACAATATTCTTTCCATCCTTGCCCTTGGCAGGTGTGGGGTGTACCTCAAAAGGCATTCCGTCTTTTTTTCTTGGCATATCGCGTTCCTTATTTTTGTATTTTTGCCTACAAAGATAGTACAAATTGGGCGAAATACCCAAGAAAACAGGTGGAAAATAATGCCAATTGTCACTTTTGGAATAAAAATACACCAATGTTATCTCTTTTTTTATTATCTTTGTCGCCAGAAACAAACTACTTAAAAATAACTACACAATGAAAAAAGTAATCACGACAGTTATGACAGCTTGCTGCACATTGATGGTGGCAGCACAAAACATTGACTTTGACTTGCCTGGTAAAACGACACCGGGCAAGGACACAGAAATCAACTACATCTCATGGGACGTACCCCGTGCACAGAGTGATACCAAGACGTTAGACAACGGCATGACCATCACCATCAGTGCTGGTGGTGCCGCTGGCGATGTGGGCAGCAGCTGGAACAAGACCGACGTAGAGACCAACGGTCTCAGGGTGATTGCCGACGAGGTGCTGGCTACTAATTTGGAGAATGGCAACCTGACACAGATTACCGATGCAGGCACCTCACTGATCCTGACGATTACAGGTATGACCGCAGGCACACATACGCTGAAGGCCTACCACAACAATTCTGACAAGAACCAGACGCAGCCCGACATCGAGGTAAAGGTGGACGGTCAGGTGGTTGCCACTGGCGTGAAGTTCACTTCTGCAGCCCGCAGCAACGCCGAGGCTGGCACGTCGTTCATCACGTTCAACGTTACGGAGGTCCAGCCCGTGGTCATTACCTATAGCACTGTACCGGAGGATGGCAAGACCTATACCAACACCCGCATGATGATTAACGGCTTGGAGTTCGATGTGGCAGAGATTGTCGCCACCGACCCGCTGCCGGAAAACCATGATTTCCATGCTGGCACGGAAGACGGCACCGTGTCGTTCTCATGGACAGCTCCCCAAGGTGTTGTCAGCCACAAAATGGTGCTGGGCACCGACTCTACGGAAGTGGCTAACGCTACCGTCTACGAATACGAGGGTACAGAAGCGGCATACGTGAAAAGCGGGCTGTCGTCGATGCAGAAGTATTGGTGGCGCATTGACGAGGTGGACGGTGAAGGCCATATCCATAAGGGAAATGTGTGGGTCTGCCAACCCTGCCATCTGGCTTTCCCGGGTGCCGAGGGCTATGGCCGTTATGCTATTGGCGGTCGTGGCGGTGTGGTATACCATGTGACCAGCCTGAGCGGCGGTATGGAACCAGGCACATTGCTTTATGGATTGGTGGAGATGAGCGAGCCCCGATACATCGTGTTCGACGTTAGCGGCACCATTGAGCTGGACTTCAAGTCGCGTTTCGTTAAACCCTACGCTTACATTGCCGGACAGACGGCTCCTGGCAAGGGTATCTGCATCAAGGCGTCGAACATCAACATCGGGTCTGACGTCATCTGCCGTCACATGCGTTTCAAGCGTGGCTTGGGCGTGTATGGCGAGAATACGGGTAATGCCATGGGCATGTCGGGTGCCGACCATGCTATTGTCGACCACTGTACGGCAGCCTGGGGTACTGACGAGACCGTTTCAGGTCGTGGCGCCCTGAACATCTCGTTCCAGTACAGCGTCATCAGCGAGGCTTTGGGTATTGCCGGTCATAAGAACTATGCCGACGGTACCAACCACGGCTATGCGGCCACTATCGACGGACGTATCGGCTCGTGGCACCATAACCTGCTCGTCAATTGCGCAGGTCGCAACTGGTCGATGGGTGGCGGCATGGACGGACAGAACCGCCCCATTGGTGGACTGGACCTCTTCAACAACGTCTGCTACAACTGGAATGGTCGCACCACCGACGGCAACTGTCATGCCGTGAACTTCGTCAACAACTACTACAAGATGGGGCCTGACACCAAGCATTCAGTGCTCTTCACCCAGGATTTTGAATCAGGCATTGCCGTTGACGGCGTCAATCAGGCCTACATCAATGGTAACATCCGCGAAAACAAGAACCACACGCAGACCATTCAAACCTCTGCACTGGACAAGAATAACGACATCTACAACTACAAAGTTAGCTCTGGCGGCCGTCTGCCCACCACCTACGACTTCCAGGTGAAGGAAGCCCTGTTCCCCTCGTACGCCACCATCCACACGGCCAAGGACGCCATGAAGATTGTGACCAGCTATGCCGGTGCCACCATGCCTATGCGCGACGAGCACCATCAGCGTAACATCCGCGAGACACTTGACGGCACCTATACCTATGTGGGCTCGAAGTCGAAGATTAAGGGCGAGATAGATACCGAGGAGGATATTAAAGAACATGCAGCAGGCAAAGGTTGGGAAACGTACCCCGAAGAGCAGCGCGCAACCGATTGGGATACTGATCAGGACGGCATGCCCGACTGGTGGGAGCAATGCGTGGGCAGCAATGCCAGCGTAGCTAACCAGAACGACGACCCAAATGGTGACGGTTGGACACTGCTGGAAGACTACTTGGACTTCATGGCACACCCCTACCTGGTCATCGCTCCTAACGGACAAGGTTCCATCGACCTCAAACAGCACTTCGCCGGTTTCTTCGGACAGAACGGCAAGAGTGTCACGCCAACCTTCAGCCTCGATGAAGGTATCGAAAACGGACTCTATGCACCCGGCATCGACGGCACAACTCTGACCGTTAAGGCTCTCAAGCCAAACACCTCAAGCGTCGGCTGGTTCAACGTCACCGTCAGCGATGGCGAAACCACCTTCACCCAGCGCTTCGGTGTCGCCATCAGCGGTGGTGCAACGGGCATCCAGAACGTTCAACGTTCAACACCCAACGTTCAACGTTATTACAACCTCCACGGCCAGCGTATGAGCAAGCCTCGGAAGGGTCTGAACATCGTGGACGGCAGAAAGGTCATCGTTCAATAAATCATTTTCTTGAGCCACAGCATCTGACCGTAGTTGGTATCACTGCTGGTCCAGTGTTCGTTGATAGGCGTAATCAGCGACTCCTTTTTCGAGGTGATGAGATTCCAGACGATGTAGCTTGTGGTGGGCGGACAGACATTGTCGTTGTAACCCCACGTCAGATAGACGGGACAGGTGATGCGACGGGCGAAGTTCACCACATCGTAATAGGCCATCGTCGCCACCTTCTCGGATGTGAGCATATTGTTCAGACGGTTGAAATGGGGATAGCCGCCTGCACGATGGTCAAGATAGCCAGCCATATCTGCAAGTGCCGGATGATTGGCCACACAGGCCGTCACACGAGGGTCGAGACCTGCCGTAATCAGTGAGAGGGCACCACCCTGACTGCCTCCCTGCACAAAGACGTTTCTGCCATCCCAATCTGGCAGCGAACAAAGGTAGTCAAGGGCACGGACACAGGCCACATAGACATGTTTCATGTAATAGTTGTCGCGGTTGTCAAGACCATTGGTCAGATAGCCGTTCTCATAGTCGAAGGCCGACGTGATTTCCTTAAACTGCTCGTCGGTCATCTCGGGATTCAGACCGTGAATCTCCATCTCCAGTCGAATGAAGCCATTCTTGGCATAAAAGGTATTACGCATCGGCTCCTTGATGGTTTTGATACCTGCACCTGGGGGACAGAGCACAACGGGGTACTTTTTCGTTGAACGTTGAACGTTGAACGTTGAACATTCCTTTGGCTTTGTCAGATAGCCATAGATGCTGTGGCGACTGTCGACCTTCAGCTTCAGCAGATAGCAGTCGAACTCATCGGTCGAATACTTGTCCACCTTTTCGCTTTTCACTAATATCTTATCACTCTTCACTTGTTTCCGCGCCGTTTCGACGTTCGCTTTCCAAAACGCATCGAAGTCTGAAGGATTCTTCGTATAGGGCTTCAGCTGGTCTGGCGAGAAGCCGACCTTCACATGGTGCTGATACTTTTTGTCTTCTTTGACAGCAGTCAATCGCAAATCGAGGAATCCCGGTTGCTTCATGGTTCCCATGTCAATCACAGCCCTGCCATTCTTCAACACCACTTTGCCTTTCGTTGTGGCAGGCATCATGTCGGGACCGATCTCGTAAGTGACCTCGACATTCTGTGGTATGCCATAAAGGCTGAAACTCACTTCTACCTTAGCCTTCTCGCCCGTCTTGTAGAGCCAGTCGGCATGATCAGGTACAGTTGTCCACAGCACATCGCTGCGATAAGGATAGTTTTCGGCCACTGCAACATGAATGTTCATCGTCATCAAGGCGAGAAGGGCCGTCATTAGCAATTGTTTTTTCATTGTCTGTATTTGTTTTAGCAATTTCCGGCAGCAAAGATACGAAAAAAGAATGATACAAAGGTGCATTCTCGCGTCATTAAGGTGGAAAATCAAGCAAAATACTTGGAAATACGGATTATTATCACTATTTTTGCACGCGAAACTGCTTACTATAGTACAAAACGAGATGACGCAGACCTGGAGAAAACGGATGACGACTGCTGCAACCGTCTGGCTAATGACCATCACGGCGATAGTGGCACAACCGCATTATAAGATTATTGACTATGCCAAGCTAAACGATGCCGTGACGATGGTACACCGTATTGTCAGGGACAATTACGGCATGATGTGGTTTTCCACCGATGACGGACTGTATCGTTACGACGGCTACTCGTTCGTGAACTTCAAGTCGCACAGTGGTGACGGCATCAATATGTCCTCAAACCGTATCAATTCGATGTATGCCAGCAGCTGTGACGGCATCTGGTGTCTGGTATCTGGACGACCGTTCCTGTTTGACACCCGCACCAGCCGGTTCATCGACATACTCTCCGACTTCGAACGGAAACAAGGGAAGACCTACCATATCCGCAGAATAAGAGCACTGTCGTGCGGAACCACGTGGCTGTTTGCAGACGATGGCACCATCATGGTACTTGAAGACGAACGGCCACAGCAGAGCATCCGACTGATAGCCGATCACGAACAACCCGACGACGTGACGGTGCTGTGCGACAGCAGGGAGCGCTCATGGGTACTAACGGCAAGCCATACCTATTTATATAAGAAAGGCCAACTGCGGCGTTTCAACCAGACCTACCGCCGCATCACGGCCACTGGCGGCCACGTCTGGCTATTGGATAACCAGGGGCAACCGTCTTGCTACGACGAGCACAAACAGCAGATTGTACCCTGGAAGCATCGGGCGCTGACAACCGACGTAGTCAGCATGGCGATGTTGAACGACGGTACGATGGCACTGTCAGGCCATAACGGACTGCTACTGGTTTCAGCCAATGGCAAGAAGGTGACGCAGACACAGGTGACATGGCCCGTACAGAAAGTTATGGAGGACGGCGTCGGACGGTTATGGCTATTAGCCATGGACGGAACCCTGAGTGTCGCCGACAAACAATGCCAGCAGGTGAGTCCTGTTGCGGGCATACTTTCAAAGGATAAATGCGACATCATGCGCGACAAGCACGGCACGGTATGGCTTTTTACGGCTTCAGGCGATACCTACTACGCCACGGCCAGTGACCCTACACACCCCGTCAGATATACAGGTAGCGACATGCAGGTAAACATCACCAACACCATCGAGGACGGACAGGGCGGCTACTGGTTTATACATCAGCATCATGCCTACCGACTGACGTTCGAGTCGCCCCACTATCGCAAACTGCCACTGCACCAGACCGACCAGGTGCGCTGTGTCGTGAGTGATGGACGGGGCCATGTGCTGGTGGCTACCCGCTACGACGAATCAGTGGCGGTGTTCACACCTGACGGTACACGATTGGGATGGCTCAGTGGTGACGGGCGCATTCATACGGAGTGGACGACATTCGGACGGGCCGTCTATTGCGGATACTTGGCCATGGACGGCACGCTCTGGCTGGGCACGAAGCGCGATGGCCTGTTGCGTCTATGCCCACAAGCCGGTGACAGTTTTGAGGTAAGTACTTACAACAAGGATAATGGTCTCACTGACAATGAAATCTACGACCTGACCGAGGACAGTCGCCACCGCCTATGGATAGCAACGCACAAAGGCGGACTGTGCTGTATAGAAGACTGTAGGGCTGCTACACCCCGGTTTGCAACACCATCCCATGGACTGGCAGGATGGCAGCAAGACCGTAACAGTAGTATGCGTGCCCTGTTGGTAACCCCCGACAACCACCTGCTGGTGGGGACGTTCAACGGACTTTTTGTGGCTGACATCAGCAGCAAGGAACTGAACAAGATCATGTTCAAGCAGCATCAACGGGAATCGCACCGCAAGGCGAGTCTGAGCAGCAGCAGTATTACTGATATGCTCAGAACCAACGACGGACATATACTGCTGTCAACCAATGACGGCGGTGTCAACGAACTGCTGACAAAAGATGTGATGGCCAGTCAGCTGGACTTTAAGCACTACAACCGTTCGACGGGATTCCCCGCAGACATCATACATGCCATCGTAGAGTACGACCGTGCCTTATGGGCTGTTGCTCCCAATCAACTGGTGGAACTACAACTCAACACATCGGATCAACCCAACGTCAATACCTTCCTGATGCGTGAACGACCGCGATTCACCTCATGCCGTCCGACAGAGGTAGGCGTAGGCCGCTGGGTATTCGGCTCAGAGGATGGCGCTATGTTGATAGACCTGAACGAACTGAAGAACAGTCCGTTCGTGCCCCCCTTAGTGATTACGGGGGTATCGAAAGAGAATAGTCCAATCGACCATACGACCGTCTGGAACGACACTATCGTGATGAGTCCACAGGAGCGCGACCTGACAGTATGGTTTGCCGCCCTCGACTATGAGGACACGGAACTGGTGGCATACGCCTATCGCATGGGCGACAACGGGCAGTGGACATACATCGGACAGAACCATAGCATCACGCTGGCACAGATGCGACCAGGCCACCATCAGATAACCATCCGCTCGACAAATAGCGACGGCACCTGGTGTGACAACGAACGCACACTGACCATCATCGTAACCCCTACCTTCTGGGAGACACTCTGGGGCAGACTGCTCATACTTGCCATCATAGCACTGGTGGTTGCCGCCATCACCTATACCCTATTATATATCAGGCGCATCAAGCGCAACCAGCATGAGACGATGGAGGCCTACCTGGCATTGCTGGAGGTGAGTAGTGAGAGGTTAGAGGAGAGTAGTGAACAGCAAGAAGCGAGTGGTGAGCGTTTAGAGAATGAGGAGCCCTCGGAGGACGACCTGTTGATGAAACGCGTCATGGCGTATATGGAGGATAATCTGGGAAATTCAGACATCACCATCGACGACATAGCACAGGCTGTGGCCGTCAGTCGCACCAGCCTGCATCGCAAGATGAAGCAGATGATGGGTACGTCGCCCATGGAGTTCCTGCGTGAGGCGCGCATCCGAAAGGCTGCCAAGATGCTGACGACAACAGAAAAGAACGTATCTGAAATTGCCTATCTATGTGGTTTCTCTGACCCTAAATATTTCAGCAAATGCTTTAAAACGACCTTCGGACAGACACCGACGGAGTATAAGCAAACACGAGGAGAACTATTCATCACGAACAGCCCTCCTCAACTACTAACTAATAGCTAATAGCTATCAATCAACTATTTAGTCTACGAAATACATATTGTTTCACTATTCACTTTATTGCCCCGTATTCACATTCTTGTTAGAACTGTTATCGGGTGTCAGACTCAGCGGGTCGAAACGACCGGCACCACCAAAGGTACTGTTCCATCCGATGGTCTGCGCCACGTTGGGATTGTTGGATTCGTCGCCCGACTGTAGTCCCATCAGATAGCACTTCTTGTCCCACTGGGGCTTGGCATAGTCGGTTTCCTCAGCATTCATCGTTCTTTGAGTGACGATGTCCTTGCGAATAAGGTTGTTCAGATAGAACTCTGCCAGCGCCTTGACATTGGCATCGGCATATACGGCTTCACCTGTTTCGATGTTGGTCGTAGTGGTGAAGTCCTCGTTCAGCGTCAGTGCCTTAGGTTTGGTGAGCACAGGGGTAGCCATCGTAAAAGGATCGGACTCAGGCGCTCTGCTACCCATATAGACGGCAGGGTCGATATACATCTCAATGCGATGGATGGAAATGTCGTTGAGCGGTGTAACACCCAGATAGGCACAGGTGTTGCCACCCCATCCTGTTGGCTCCCATGTTGCAGGGGCACCGTCAATCTCACTCTGACCGACACCACCATCGAAGAGCATCCAACGGTGACAGTCGTCAAAACGCTTACCCTCGTAGGCCAGCTCGATGCGACGCTCATAGAGGATAGCTTCGAACATCTTGGCACGACTGCTCTGAATAGCAGGGTCAAGACCGCAGTTGCCCGTATAACCTACGCGCTGACGAATCTTGATAAGTGCATCCCATGCCTCACTGAGGTGGTTAGCACCGCAGGCAGCCTCGGCAAAATTAAGCAGCACCTCCGTATAGCGCATAGCAATGAGAGGCTGGCCGTTGCGGGCAAAGCCGTTGCTGTTCGATTCGAAGACGTACATGGGTGTCATGCCCAGACCATAGTCCTGCGACTTTTTGCGCACATAGATGCTCTTGCCGCTGCCGGCAGCCAAATCGCTGAAATAGCCACTACGCGTATCGTCCATGGCCTCTTCGGCAGAGGGATACCATGCATACTGCTGCAACTGGTACTCGACACCAGAACCATAGGGACAAGTCTCTATCAGGTCACCGCTGATGCTGCCCAGGAAACGCCATTCGGTGCCAGGGAAGGCGAAGGTGCGATAGAATCGCGGATCGCGGTTCAGGAAGAACAGCTTTTTGTCGTAAGCATACTCGCCTGCCTCTGTCGGACGCTTGCCATCGGCCATGGGGAAGGCATCGACCATCTCGGCAGAGGGCGTGATACCACCACCGCCACCACAGTTTGAGGGGCGCAGCGTGTTTTCCAGACAGTTGTAGAGCTGGTCGCTGGTATCGCCACCGGCATTGTTACAGTTGGCCATAAAGACGGCCTCGCTATTGAGGTTATCACCACCATAGATATTACACCATATCTTAGCCCAGTTCGATGCATTGGTGCCAGGGTCACCTTCGTACGAGAGCCCGAAGTGTCCCTCAGCCAGTTTGTCAAGTGCCTGTTTGTTCAACTCGTAGGCAGCCTGCCAGCGATCCTGTTCATCTTGACGGTTGAAGACGGGCGATGCATAGTAGTTGGCAATATAGCCTGCCAGTGCCAGCGCAGTTCCTGCCGTCACACGGCCCCAGTCGTTGGCCTCCTCTTCCCAGCGGGCTGGGAGCATAGAGGCTGCGGTAGTCAGGTCTTCAATCATGAAGTCGTAGGTGTCCTTGGTCGATTGGCGTGCAATACGCAGGTCAAGGGTGTCGCTGAGCGTCGTGCTCTGCAAGCCACGGACAATGGGCGTGCCGCCGAAGCGCTTGAACAGACGGAAGTAACGGGTGGCGCGGAAGAAACGTGCCTGACCCTCAGCCCAATTTTTCTGGGGCTCAGTCAGTCCATCGTACTGGCGAACTTTGACGATGACGTCAGTACACTCGCGCATCTTCTTCCAAGGGCTTTCGTTGACACCAGTATAGAAGAACTTAAAGATATTGGTGTTGTCCCATGCCTTATCCTTATTAGGTTCTGACAGATAGCCATAGCCATTGCTGCCATAGCCGGCAAACTCGTCACAATGAGTGGAGAGAAAGTCGGGAAGACCAACTGGCCACTGGTCGCTGGGACCGTTGGTCGACGTGGAATTTCCACCTTGGTTTCCTCCATTGCTGTTGTAGCCACGGAAGTAGGGCAGTGATCCCTGATAGACATAGTTCAGACGAAGTTTAACAGACTCCCAGTCGGTATAGACGTCGTTCTCGCCAAACGAGCCGTATGGACGCTTGTCAGCCAGGAAACTGTCGCTGCAGGAAGTAAGCGCTGTTGCAAAACCGCAGCAAACAAGACAGCCTGCGAATATTTTCTTTATGCTAATTGTAATCATAATTTCTAATTTCTAATTACTAATTCCTAATTAAAATGTAACGTTCATACCGAAGGTAATCTTACGCGTAACAGGATACGAGCCGTAGTTACCGGCAAAGTTGTTCCAATAGCCGCCGGGACAAGCATTGTAGAGACTCATAACATTCTGTATGGTCATGTTGAAGCGAACCGCATTCAGACCTATCGTCTTGCAAATATTCTTTGGCAAGGTATAGGCCAGCGTGAGGTTACGAATCAGGATCTCTGCTGCCGACATACGCCAGAAGGTAGAGGTCTGCGAGTTAACACTGCCAGAGGTGAAGCCAAAGTTAGGCCAGCGACCATTGGGGTTGGCATATGCTATGACACGTCCCTGAGCATCGTACACATCCTCGTAGATGAACATGTCGTTCCACATGGCCGACACGTTGGTGGTCTCCATTGAATTGAACGATTCCTGATACATGGCAGGCATCATGGTGTAGGCACCCCATTCAGCCTGGATGGTGGTATTCAGCGAGAACGACTTCCATACGAAGTTCAGGTTCAGGTTCGAACGGTAGGGATTGCTGGAGCGCTTCGAGATTTGCACGATATCGTTGGAATCAACATAACCGTCAGCTGGCGTCCAATTGCCGTCTTCGTCCTTCGGTCCACGAACATCCTCATAGATGAGCATGCCTGGATGTACCTTGTCCTGCGACAGACCAAGGTAGCTCTTGATATTATATTTCAGGAAATACTCCTCGATTTCCTGGTACGAGCGGAACATGCCGATGCAGGAGTATCCCCACAAACCACGGTCGGAGCGCTCGCCATAGACCATGCTGTTCAGCTTCTGGTCGGTATCCCAATACATCTTCAGCACCTTGTTGTCGTCGTACGAGAAGCCCAGACGTGCGCTCACGTACATATCTTTATTGATGCGCTGACGCCAGCCGACGATGGCCTCGTAACCCCAGAGGTCCATCTCCGAGTAGTTCTCAGGAGCAGGATAGGTTCCTACGGTACCAGGCATGAAGTTGGCATTTGGTGTGGCAAACATCTCGCGCTGCTTGTCGTAGTAGTAGTCAAACGATACGCTGAGTCGACCATCCAACATTCGCAGATCGAGACCGATGTTCGTCTTTGTGTTCTTGTCCCAGTGCAGGTTGCGGTTGGTACCGCTCTTTTCCGGTAACTGGAAGGCACGTGCCGACTCCTTGGTTATGTCGGTACCAAAGATAGAGCTGCGCGTTGAGTTGTAGGAATAGAGCTGCAGCCAACGCCAGGCATCAACATTGTCGCGGCCCATGATACCCCATGAGGCACGAATCTTCAGGAAGTCAATCTTCCACTTCTGCTTGGGGAACCATGGCTCTTCGCTGACCACCCAACCAGCCGAGAAGCTGGGGAATGCTCCCCAATAGTTTTCGGGGGCAAACTTAGCGGCAGAGGCCTGCGAGCGAATCAGGAACTGGAAGAGGTACTTATCGGCGTACGAATAGTTCAGACGTCCGATATAGGCCAGGTTACCACCATCGGTTTTACCCCAGGTGGCTTCCTTCTGGGTGTCGTCGGCCAGCGAGTTGCTGGTACCGTCGGTGAACGGCAGGGGATGTGTTGCCGAGGTGTACTGGTTGAAACCCTCGTTCTCGCCACGCTCTATGGAGAAGGTACCACTGACGTCGTGTTTGCCGAACTTTCGTCCGTACATCAGCATGAAATTCAGCTGATAGCTGGTGTTGCGTGTCATGGTGTTCTGGATGTACGAGTTCTGACCGTCGTTCAACACGCGCTTCTCCAGATTCTCGAACGAAGTATAGCGGAAACCTTCGAGTGTGGTTTCGTCGTAGTCTACCAGCGGGTCGTTGTCGATAATCTGATTGGGATCGGTCACGTAGAGGTGGTTGCCCGAACCGCCACGATTTTTTACACGATAGACGATATTCTCCATACGGATGCGGTTGTCGTGATTGTTACTCACATTACGCGAATAAGTCAGACGGGCACGCAGTCCTTTCAGGGGCTTGATGAAACCGAAGTCGGCCTCCAGTGTGCCTTGGATAGACATCGAGTTCGAGTTCTGCTCGCGGTTGTTGATGGAGTTATAGAGCGACTTGTAGTTATAGTAGTTCTTGAACGATGGGTCGTTCTCCATACCCGAATGGTAGATGGGGTATCCATTGATGTTGTCGGGCACGTACGACGGGTTCTTCAGCATGTAGACGTAGTCCTCCTCATTGGCACCGCCCGAAGATGTCATGTGCATGTTCTTCTTAGAGTCGTCGCCACTGACGGAGAGCGTAGCCTTTACGTACTTATTGATATTGGCAGTGATGCCCGCACGGTAGTTCCAGCGGTTGTAGTCCAACTTACCGATGTTACCGTCCTGAGTCTGGTAGGTGACACCGGCAAAGTAGGTGGCCTTGTCGTTACCACCATTGACATTGATGCTGTGGCGCTGCGACAGCGAGCTGCTCCAATAGTCATCCAACAGGTTGTAGTTGGTATTCTTCATAGCCTCCAACTCGTCAGCCTGGAACAGGTCGATGCGACGGTCTATCGTCTTGTTGGGGTTCTGCAGGGCATTGGCAACCTTGGCGGCATTATATATACGACCGTAGTTGTAGCCGTCCAACATGTCGGCATGCTTGATGGCATCTACCCAACCCAACTGCGTCTGATATGAGATGCGGGGCTTACCAGCCTTACCACGCTTGGTCTTCACAAGGATGACACCATAGGCACCATAGGCACCATAGACGGCAGCCTCGGCATCCTTCAGGATGGTGATGCTCTCTACCTCGTCGACATCAAGGTTGTTGAACTCCTCCTCACCCTTGTCACCGTCCTGATAAACGAAGTCGTCGATGACGTACAAGGGGCGAGGGTCGATGTTGGCACCAACGGCGGCACCAGTCATGTCGGTTTTTGGAATCAAGGCCACAGCATCACGGGCCGAACGGATGGTGATGGTGGCATTCTCACCCGGACGTCCTGTCGACGGCATCGATACGTGCAGCGAGGGCGACAGACCAATCAGTGCCTCGGACAGGTTGGTGACGTTGAGGTCTTTCAACTCCTCGGGGTTAATGACTTCGACGGCACCCGTCACATTCTTCTGCTTCAGGGCACCGTAACCCACTACGACAACATCGTCAAGGGTATTTTCATCCTCTTGCATCACGATTTTGACGTTACCATCCAGCTTACTCACAGTCTGTGGCTGACAGCCGATGTAACTGACCTTGATTTTCTTGCCAGCAGGAACTTGCAGGCTAAAGTTACCGTCCAGATCGGTAACGGTTCCTCCCTGACTCTGACCAACCACGGTGATGGTAGCACCGATAATCGGCTCATTGTTCTGGTCGACCACCGTACCTTTCACGAGGCGGTTTTGCGCCAGCGCTACGCTAAATGATAAATGACAAATGATAAATGATAAAGTTATCAACAGTCTTTTGTTTATCTTGGTAATCATAATTACTTATTTCTAATTACTAATTCCTAATTTATTCTTCATCATCAGTTCCAGCATTGGACAACCAGCGTGGGTCTCCACCACGGTTTGTGACAATCTCATACTCGGTGGGCGTGAAATTCACACCGCCATTAGGTTGCGAGAGGTCGAGCTCTTTGTACACCTGAGCGGCATTGTTGCCACCAAACATGGGGTCGTACTCCGAGGCGAAGGGTGCACTACCTGAGTCCTTAATTTTGTTATTACGGTTCTTGTCGTCCTGACGGTCGTTCCAGAAGAAATTGAAACGGAAGGTCTTCGAACCGCCGTCCATACGGTACAGCTGACAGCAGTTGTAGAAGATGGTGTGGTCGATGTTCAGGGTAAACATCTTGCTGATGGCAACATTGTTGCAGAAGCGCCAGCCGTTGTCAGCCGTTGCGTCGTAGTAGCAGTTGGCCAATGTCGAGCGTGTAAACGTCCACGAGTGGTTGTTCATGACTGCCGTAGCATTACCATACACCTTCTCTGGCGTCGAGTTCGATTCGTTGGCGTAGCGGATGAAGCAGGCCGATGCGTTGTCTGCGATGTTATAAATGGTGCTGTTCTCGATGACGATGTTCTTCACCGACTTACCATTCATATTCTTGTCGTACAGGTTGATGAAGCCTATATTGGATTTCGTCGTATTGTTCATCTGAACGATACAGTTGCTCAACGTGAAGTACCAGAAGGCACAGCTCACGTCGTTGCCGTAAAGCATGGCATGGGGCAGGTTTTTAAACCAGCAATTGGCTATGTAGATGGGGTCTTCTACGATGTAGATGTTCTTAATCTGGCTGCCATTACGCGTATAGCCCGGGCGGTTGTCAGTCTTGATGCTGTCGGGCAGGTTGTCCTTCGTCATAGCAATGAAGCCTTCTGCCGTCGACTCCGTCATGTCGAAGTTGATGTACTTCACCTTCAGTGTCGAGTAGGTCTCAAAGTGGCCGTTGCCAGTCATGTGTACCACGGGACGGCGGATCTTGTCGCCACGGAACGTCAGTTTGTGATGACTGAAGTCTACCAATCCTGACAAGGTGTATTCGCCACCAGCCTCCAAGTCGATAGCCACCTCCACCTTATTGGAGTCCAGCGGATGCTCCTGGAAGAATTCATAGATGTCGCTGCCGTTGGGGATGGTAGCCACCGACGGAACGAGTGTCGAGAAGTCGTAGGTGTGCGTCACCTCGTCGTCGGTGTTGCCGAATTCCTTCTTGCCAAGTGTGCGCATCAGCATCTGATACTTGCAGTCCTCAGCTACGCTGACGGTAAATTTCGATCCGTCGACAATCTTCTTGTCGTAACCATCAATAATCACTGGGTTGTCGGGGTCATCCACATTCATGAATGTCACCTCATGTCCATCGGCACCGCCCACCGTGGGCCAGCTAATTGTTGCCGACTTACCGTCAGTGCTCACCTTGAAAGTGATGCTGTCTTGGATGGGTGTCTCCATCTTCGTGTTGTAAACACCCAAATCGGCTGTACTGGATGTCTCGTAGCCTTCGGCACAACCAGCAAGCCCGCAACCAATAGCTAAAAGCCATAAAGCATTAGTTAGTTTTTTCATTTTTTTGTTTGATTTGGTTTGTTTTATTTATAATATTGTAGTTTTGTTCTTTAAGATGGTGCAAATTTCTGCATTATCTGGCATAAACGGGTGGAATATTATTCCAAAATGGTAGATTTTTGTGTCAATGTATCATAATTGTTCTTTAAATCACGCCAATCGGTCTTTGTGCGCGGGTCTATGCCGTTGATGTACTTCTCGATATTGGTGTAGCCATCGCCATTGATGTCACCATTGGCATCCGTCGGGTCGTTGGGGTTCAGCCCGTATCGCCGTTCCCATTCGTCAGGTATTCCGTCCATATCAGTGTCCACGTATGGCGTCCATGTCTTATACTCGGGATAACCACCCATCTGTCGCGGGTCGGTGATGATGCCCTGTCGGTACGAGTCGTTGGGCAGGTGACGATGCCGGAACAGTCCCTGCTCGTTTTGCGAATTAGGATGCAGACCCCACATGTCGCCGTATGGAGTGTCCCTTACCTTCTTCTCATAGTCCTTCACGTAATATGGTACACCTGTACGTACCTCTTCTATGACACGCTGATCCACGATGTCGCGGCAGGGTAAAGTGGCACCTACATGATCGAGCACCCACGGCAACGTCTCTTCAGCCCCCATGACCGTCAGGGGTGCCATCTCAAAAGGCTCGTCCGACCGCATCATCTGCATGTCGTTGTCCGTTCCCTTATAGCCGTCCTTGTCGGTCAGCTGTATGCCACCGGCCCAGTTGTCACGGGTCACCGCGTCGTTACCCTCTACGATGTTGCCTGCGGCATACACACGTCCGAACTGTCGCCAGGGCAACATCTTGCCGCTGCGACCCTCCGGATTCACGATACGGTAGGCAATAGGTTTGTTCTTGGGCGTGACGGGCCCCGGCTTATAGTAGTTGTTGATGAAGTTACACATCATGGTAAAGTCGCCACCATCGGCTGTGCGGTGCTGCCAGTTGAAGACGACATTGTTGACGAAGTTGAAGACGCCGCCCCAGCCTATTGACGGGTTACGTCCTGTGTTCGATGCCCACAGATTGCGCATAAAGGTGGTGTTCTCGCCACCGATGGTCGACCCGAACGAGTGGTTCCAGTTGTCCAAGGCCTTGGCCGAAATGGTGTTCTGGATGGTGACGTTGACGGTTGGCATCTTCTGTCTGTCTTTGCCATCTTTCATGTCCACCATGTGTCGGTAGAACGAGATGTTCTCGTCCAGCCCCCATTCGCACGAACAGTGGTCTATCATGATGTTTCCAACAGGATTGCCGCCAAAGGCGTCGTCGCGGCTCCATACCGACGTCTTGCCTCGGCGGAAGCGCATGTGGCGCACGATGACGTCGTGCGTGTCGATATTAAACGTTTCGCCGGCTATGCAGACGCCCTCGCCTGGTGCTGTCTGTCCGGCAATGGTGATGT
>CAMJDL010000034.1 GCA_946404405.1 uncultured Prevotella sp. | reverse complement strand
AGTTCACTTATTCATACTTTTTTCTTAATTTTGCACGCTATATAGCAAGAAAGCGTTAGTATGAGTGAGAATATAAACCCGTTTTTCGAACCTTACGGGACACCGCATGATACGGTGCCCTTTGACCGCATCAAGCTTGAACACTATGAGGAGGCCTTTATGGAAGGCATCCGCAGAGACAACGAGCAGATAGAGAAAACGATTAACAATCCAGAAAAGCCCACCTTCGATAATACCATTATCAATACGGAGGAGGACGAGGGCTATTACGACCTGTTGTCAAGAGTATCGACGGTATTCTTCAATCTTCTGTCGGCAGAGACCAACGACGAGATGGATGCACTGGCACAGAAGATGCAACCCATACTGACACAACACGCAAACGACATCCGACTGAATCCGAAACTGTTTGAGCGCATCCGCTACGTCCACCAGCACCATCGCAAGTTGACGCCAGAGGAGAAAATGCTGCTTGACAACTGCTACGAAGGTTTCGTACGCAGCGGTGCATTACTGGATGATGCTGGCAAGGAACGTCTGCGCCAATTGACAGAAGAAGCATCAATGCTCTCGCTACAGTTCTCGCAGAACCTGCTGAAGGAACAAAAAGCCTTTACGCTCGACATCACAGACGAAGCACAACTGGACGGACTGCCAGAAACAGCTCGCGAGGCTGCAGCCCTGACTGCCAAAGAGCAAGGCAAGCAGGGGTGGGTGTTCACGTTGGACTATCCCTCGTACTCACCCTTTATGACCTACTCTACCCAACGGGAACTGAGGAAACAGCTTTATATGGCTCGAAATACCGTCTGCACGCACGACAATCATGAAAACAACCTTGAGATATGCAAGCGTCTTATCAATTTACGTCGCGAAATAGCTCAATTGCTGGGTTATAAGACGTATGCCGACTATGTGCTGAAGCGTCGTATGGCATCGAACGCACGCAACGTCTATCGCTTGCTGGATGACTTGATTGATGCTTACAGGCCCACAGCTGTTAAGGAGCGCGAGGAGTTGAAGAAAATGTGCGGCGAAGAAATGATGCCTTGGGATTCAGGATTCTATTCTCACAAGTTACAGATGAAGAAATACAATCTGGATGCTGAGATGCTCAGGCCATACTTCGAACTGAAAAACGTCATCAAAGGTGTCTTCGGATTGGCTAACCGTCTGTATGGCATCACGTTCAAGGAGAATAAGGACATCCCCGTCTATCACCCTGACGTAAAGGCATACGAGGTATTCGACAAGGACGACAGCTATCTTGCAGTATTCTATGCAGACTTTCATCCCCGCAAAGGCAAGCAGGGAGGTGCCTGGATGACCGAATACCAAGGACAGCACTGGGAAGTGAATAGTGAAAAGGGAAAAGTGAAAAGTATCAAGGAGAATGTTCGTCCGCACGTATCGGTGGTTATGAACCTGACGAAACCGACAGAAGACAAGCCTGCCCTATTGACACTGGGCGAGGTAGAGACCTTCCTGCATGAGTTCGGTCACTCGCTGCACGGTATGTTTGCAAATACCCGTTTTGAATCGCTGAGTGGTACAAGTGTTTGGTGGGACTTCGTGGAACTGCCTTCACAGTTTATGGAGAACTTCTCGATTGAAAAGGAATTTCTGCGTACCTTCGCTTTCCATTATCAGACTGGCGAGCCATTGCCCGATGAACTCATTCGCCGAATCGTAAAGAGCCGTAACTTCATGGCAGCTACAGCCTGCCTGAGACAAGTCTCGTTTGGACTGCTCGATATGGCTTACTATACAAAGAAGGACGAATTCAAGGACGATATCATTCCCTTTGAAAAGAAGGCCTGGAAGAAAGCCATTTTGGGTAAACAACTGTCTGATACGTGCATGACGGTACAGTTCTCGCACATCATGGCAGGCGGCTACGCTGCCGGCTACTATAGCTACAAGTGGGCAGAGGTGCTGGATGCTGATGCTTTTAGCGTTTTCAAGAAACACGGTATCTTCGACCAAAATACGGCACAGCGTTTCCGCGACGAAATATTGAGCAAGGGAGGCACTGAGCACCCCATGACACTCTATAAGAACTTCAAGGGTAGTGAACCCACGATAGACGCATTACTAAAGAGAAATGGAATCAGAAAAACAAAAAAGATTTGACCAGAGATATCTGGAAATGGCTCGCATTTGGGCCCAGAACTCATACTGTCAGCGTCGCCAAGTTGGTGCGTTAGTGGTAAAGAATGGCATGATCATCAGCGACGGCTACAACGGCACCCCCAGCGGTTTCGAGAATGTCTGCGAGGATGACAACAACGTTACCAAACCCTACGTGCTGCATGCTGAAGCCAATGCCATTACCAAACTGGCACGTTCAAGCAACAATTCTGAGGGTGCTACTATTTATATCACGGCTTCACCCTGTATTGAGTGTGCAAAACTCATCATTCAGTCGGGCATCAAGCGTGTCGTCTATGGCGAGAAATACCGTCTGACTGATGGTGTCGACCTGCTGGAACGTGCAGGCATCGAAGTCGTGTATCTTGGAGAATAACGAAATGTCGAAACATCGAAACATCGAAATATCGAAATGTCGAAATAAGAACAATGAACAACAAAAGAAATAACCGTTTTATGCCTATCATCATGGCAGTATGTGTGGTGATAGGTATTCTGATAGGCACATTTTATGCCAACCACTTTTCAGGCAACCGACTGAGCATCATCAATACCAGCAGCAACAAACTGAATAACCTGCTACACATTATTGATGACCAGTATGTGGACACTGTCAACGTCAATGACCTGGTAGAAAAAGCCGTGCCACAGATTCTGGCTGAGCTCGATCCACACAGCGTCTACATTTCAGCTAACGACGTGCAAATGGCTAATGACGACCTGCGTGGTTCATTCTCAGGCGTTGGTATTGAGTTCATTATCCGTCAGGATACACTTCGCGTACAGCAGGTCATTGGCAACGGACCTGCAGAACGTGCCGGTGTGATAGCAGGCGACAAAATTGTGAAGGTGGACGGTGAGGACTTCACAGGTAAGACACTGACCAACGAGGTGGCCATGCACAAGCTGAAAGGTCCGAAGGACACGAAGGTAAAACTGGGTATTATGCGCTATGGTGAGAAGAAGGTTCGTGACATAGTGGTGACACGTGGCGAGATACCCACCAAGAGCGTTACTGCCGCCTATATGCTAAACAAAGAAACGGGATATATCCGTATCAAGAACTTTGGCGAAAACACCTATCCAGAGTTATTGATTGCACTGGCTAAACTTTCGGAAGAGGACTTTCAGAGCCTGACCATCGACCTGCGAGGCAACACTGGCGGTTATCTGCAGTCTGCAGTCCAGATCGCCAACGAGTTTCTGCCCAAGAACCGCCTTATCGTCTACACGCAAGGACGCAAGTCGCAACGTCAGGAATATCGTAGTGACGGACGTGGTTCATATCAGCGTATTCCGTTGGTTGTACTGATTGACGAGGGTTCAGCCTCAGCGTCAGAGATTCTGGCTGGTGCCATTCAGGACAATGACAGAGGCACCATCATCGGACGCCGTTCGTTTGGTAAGGGACTCGTACAACAGCCCATCGAATTCAATGACCATTCGATGATTCGTCTTACCATTGCCCGCTACTATTCACCATCGGGACGTTGCATCCAGAAGCCTTACGTTTCAGGCGAGAACAAAAACTACGAAGAGGACATCCTAACGCGCTATGAACATGGAGAATTCTTCTCGCAGGACAGCATCAAACATGAGGGCAAAGAATATCATACAGCCATCGGACGTCCCGTATTCGGTGGAGGTGGTATTACGCCCGACATTTTTATTGCTGAGGATACTACCAACGTTACCTCTTATTATAAGCAGGCTACCATGTCGGGACTGATTATCCAGTATGCTTACGAATATACCGATGCTAATCGACAGACGCTTAAAGATATCAAGTCTGTCGACGATATGGCCAAACACCTGCAGAAGCAGAATATGGTGGATAAATTTGCCACCTATGCTGACAAGAACGGACTGAAACGTCGTAATCTGATGATACAGAAGTCGCACAAATTGCTGGAACGCTTCATCAACAGTCGCATAATCTACAACATGATGAGCGAAGAGGCCTGGATGAAATATTTGAATAGTGACGACCCTGCCATCACAGAGACGCTGAAAATATTCCGCGAGAATGCTGCATTCCCTAAAGCGCCTGAGAAAAAGAAATGACCAAGCAAGAGCTACGGAAGCATATCCGAATGCTAAAGGAACAGAATCTCCCAAGGGTACAGTCCTCATGTGAGGTATTGCTTTTGGAGATATTATCTCCCTACAAGGTCATCATGCTATATAGTGCCTTACCCGACGAAGTACCCACACAGATACTGATTGACCAATTAGCGGTACAAGGCAAGACGGTATTGTTGCCACGCGTTATCAGCGACACAGACATGGAGCTGCATCGCTATACTGGCAAGCAAGATTTACAGACTGGGGCTTACGGCATTCTAGAACCAACAGGCGAACTATTTACCAACTACGAATCCATTGATATTGCCATCGTACCAGGTATGGCTTTCGATGATGACGGACACCGTTTGGGACGTGGAAAGGGCTATTACGACAGATTCCTGTCTCGCGTACCTAATATATATAAGATAGGACTGTGTTTCTCCTGGCAAATGGTAGACCATGTACCGTTCGATGAACATGACATCGTGATGGATGAAGTCATCCAAATCTGACATCAACGATAACCTGTTCACCAACAACGGCATTCAGTTTCTCTGTCAGTTCCTGACGACGCATGCTTAAATCGGCACGGAGGGCTGGATTCGACAGTCTTACATAGAGCGTCTGATTATAAATATAGGTATTCAGCGTATAGCGGGCAATGACAGGTCCTACGACTTCAGGCCACGCCTCCACCAACCGTTTCTGGTGAAGTGGTGTCTCCAGTCCCTGTTCCCGCAATGCCTGGAGAATAATATCCTTAACTGATTGTACGCTACGCTTAAACACCTTAATGATTTACCGATTTACAAATTTACCTATTTACTATTTATTTCACCATTGTCGACGTGGAATATTTTATAATCGAGAGCTGACTTGCCCAGTATTTGGTCCAAATGGTCGCGATTGGTATCTGTAATGAATATCTGACCGAAATTGTCGCTTGACACCAGGCGCACAATCTGTTCTACGCGATGAGAATCCAACTTATCAAAGATGTCGTCAAGCAACAGTAGCGGTGTGGTCTGCGAAGCCGTACGCTTCAGGAATTCAAACTGAGCCAGTTTCAAAGCAATGACATAAGTCTTATTTTGGCCCTGAGATCCCTCACGACGCATCGGATGGTCCTCTAATGTAAACACCAGGTCGTCGCGATGGACACCATGCAGCGAATAACCTACTGCACGATCCTTGGCACGGTCACGACGAATAACCTCTATCAGAGGGCCACGCTGACAATGAGACACATACTGCAAGCCAACCTGTTCGCGACCTTCAGAAATCTGCTGGTAATACTCTTGGAATACAGGTGTCAGTTCCTCAATAAAAGCGCTACGTTTGGCAAAGAGCTGTTCTCCAGCCTCAGCCATCTGCTCTTCCCAAAGTTCCATCAGCATAGGGTCTGGTTCTCTGTCTTCCATCTTCAGCAACGTATTGCGCTGCTGATGAGCATTATTGTAACGTGACAAGGCATCGATATACGAGCGGTCGTATTGTGAGATGACGACATCCATCAAATGACGACGTTCCTCGCTACTGCCCTCAATCAGTAATGTATCTGAAGGAGCCACGGCTACCAGCGGAATCAATCCGATATGTTCGCTGAGTCGTTTGTACTCCTTTTTGTTGCGTTTAAAGTGCTTCTTTGTGCCACGCTTCATACCAACCGATATACTCAATCTTTCATCTTTCATCTTTAATCTTTCGTCCTCGTACTCTCCCTCCAGCACAAAGAATGGCTCATCATGCCGAATCACCGCCGAGTCAATTGGGTTGGTGGCAGAGCGACAGAACGACAGATAATAGACTGCATCCAGCACATTCGTCTTGCCTACGCCATTCTGACCGATGAAACAATTCATCTTGGGAGATAGCTCCAATGTAGCCTCCCGAATGTTCTTGTAATTGAGTATTGACAGCTTTCTAAGTATCATTTCGAGTGCAAAGTTAACATTTTAATATGAATTAAGCAAATTTTTCACTTTTCACTTTTCACTTTTCACTTTTATTTTGTACCTTTGCACCCGATTTACGATTTTTTCGTGATCATGGGCTTCGCCTCAGCAGAATCAAGCATGCTTGAATTCTGCATTCGGCTTGCACCATATTTATGCCCGAACAATAAAAAAACAACTTAAAATAATGGCAAACAAGAATGTAAAAGCTCCTGTTCAGGAGCAGCAGGTCTCTAAGACCGAGGCCTTCTTCGAGAAGAACAAGAAGGCAATTATCATCGCCGTGGTTGCAGTCATCGCAATCGTTGTAGGCGCTATTCTCTTTAACAACTATTATCTGGAGCCCCGTGCCAATGAGGCCAGCACCGAACTCGCAAAGAGTCAGGAGTTGTTCGACCAGCAGCAGTACGACAAGGCACTTGCTGGTTTCCAGAAGGTGGCCAGCGACTACAGTTCTACAGATGCTGGCAATCTGGCTCAGCTCTATATCGGTCTGTGTCAGGCCAATCTGGGCAAGTGGCAGGAGGCTGTTAATGCTCTGGAGTCGTTCAGCAGCAAGGGCGATCAGATGATTTCACCTGCCGCCGAGGGTGCTCTTGGAAACGCATACGCCAACCTGAAGCAGTTGGATAAGGCTGTCGAGCACCTGAAGAAGGCTGCAAGCATGGCTGACAACAACTCTCTTTCTCCCACCTTCCTGATTCAGGCTGGTGAGATTCTGGAGAGCCAGGGCAAGAAGGACGAGGCCTTGAAACTGTATCAGGAGATTAAGGAGAAGTACTTCAACTCTATGCAGTACCAGACCATCGACGCTTATATCGAGCGCTGCAAGTAAATCGGTAAATCGTAAATCTATCAGATGGCTACCAAGAATCTTTCGGAATACAACGTTGAACAGGTACCCGATGCGTCGAATATGATATTCGGCATCGTGGTAGCAGAGTGGAACCCTGAGATTACGGGGGCACTGCTTGAAGGTTGTACATCAACATTGGAGAAGCATGGCGCTCTGCCAGAGAATATCCATGTCAAGACGGTGCCAGGCTCTTTCGAACTGATCTATGGTGCCCACCAGATGACTCTGAATGACGGTTACGATGCCGTGATTATTCTTGGGTCGGTGATTCGTGGCGAGACACCTCATTTTGACTATATCTGTCAAGGTGTGACAGCGGGTATCGCTCGTCTGAATGCTACTAGCAGCATTCCCGTCGTATTCGGACTGCTGACTACCGAAAATCTCCAACAGGCTCAAGACCGTGCTGGAGGCCGATTGGGCAACAAGGGCGACGAGTGCGCAGTTGTAGCCATCAAAATGGCAAAATTCTAGCCGTCTCTAAACACTAAACTCTCAACTATAATGAGGTTTATTTCATGGAACGTTAACGGGCTACGTGCCTGTGAAGGTAAAGGATTCAGCGACATCTTCAAGGAGATGGACGCTGATTTCTTTTGTCTGCAAGAGACTAAGATGCAGGCTGGTCAACTCGACCTGCAGTTTGAAGGTTACAAGTCATACTGGAACTATGCCGATAAGAAAGGCTATTCCGGTACAGCCATCTTCAGCAAGCATGAACCGCTGAGCGTGTCGTACGGTATCGGTATTGACGAACACGACCACGAAGGACGCGTCATCACACTGGAGATGCCCGATTTCTATCTCGTCACCTGCTATACGCCCAACTCGCAGGATGGTTTGAAGCGTCTCGACTACCGCATGACTTGGGAAGACGACTTCCGTCAGTACCTGCTGTCGTTAGACCAGCAAAAGCCCGTTATTCTCTGTGGCGACCTGAATGTGGCCCACGAGGAGATAGACCTGAAGAATCCGAAGACCAACCGCATGAATGCAGGCTTTACTGACCAGGAGCGCGAAAAGTTCACTATCTTATTGAATAGCGGTTTCATCGATTCGTTCCGTACGCTTTATCCTGAGCAGGTAACGTATTCGTGGTGGTCCTACCGTTTCCAGGCCCGTCAGAAGAATGCAGGATGGCGTATCGACTATTTTGTGACCTCTCAGCGTCTACTTCCTCAGATTGCTGATGCCAAGATTCATACTGAAGTCCTTGGTTCCGACCACTGTCCTGTGGAGCTTGTGCTGAAATAACACGAGAATATTTCTTCATGACGCGAATACGTATTACAAATATCATTCTGGCACTCGCAGCATTAGCAATGGCTGTACTGTGTGTGTTAAGTATCATAAGCTAAGAAGGCATGGCAACAAACGAACAGACCAACACGCTGCGCAGACTGGTGATAAGAATAGGTAAAGGCAGTCTGATGTTTACTACCACCGATGATCATTCGCAGGTGGTTTTTGAACAATACCCCATCAATAGCAGCATCACGATGGCTGCCAACTTGCGTGAGGCCCTGCGCACCAGCAACATCCTGACGGATGCTTACCAACGTACGTTGATTATGGTAGACTCGCCTGTGCTGATGGTGCCTACCGATCTGTTTCGTGAAGAAGAGAAGGACGAATTGTACTTTCATGCCTTTACTAAGAAGGCACAGAAAATCGTCCTGCATAGTGTGTTGCCCGACCTGAATAGTGTAGCTTTGTTCAGTATTGACAAAGACCTGTTAGCAGTCGTCAACGACCGTACGAGTCAGCCCAGCATCATTGCTGCCATGGTTCCCGTGTGGCACCACCTGCACCAACGCAGTTACACGGGCACCCATCAAAAAATGTACGGCTACTTCCACGACCGTCAAATGGAGGTATTCAGCTTTACCAAGAACCGTTTCAAGTTCTGTAATACGTATACGGTAAACAATAGTAATAATGCATTGTATTATCTGCTGAGCGTTTGGAAGCAGTTGGGTATGGAGCCTGAACATGACGAATTGCATTTGGTAGGTGACCTTCCTGACGAAGAAGCACTGATGAGTGAGGCCCGCCAATTCATCAAGCGTGTATTTTTCATTAATCCTTCGGGCGAATTCAATCGTGCCCCTGTCACGCAGATTGCAGGTATTCCTTACGACCTCATGACATTATACGTAAAAGGAAGATGAGGATAATCACTGGAAAATACAAGGGCAGACATTTCGATATTCCGCGTACATTCAAGGCACGTCCTACGACAGACTTTGCCAAGGAGAATATCTTCAACGTGTTAGTACAGTATGTCGATTTTGAAGGAGCTACAGCCCTCGACCTCTTTTCTGGAACAGGAAGTATCTCACTCGAACTTATCTCGCGCGGATGCAATCAGGTGGTCAGTGTAGAACTGGATCGCGACCACCACCGCTTCATTCAGGAATGTCTGAAGAAACTGGCAACCAACACCAGCATCCCCATCCGCGGCGATGTTTTCAGGTATCTAAAGTCCTGCAAGCAACAGTTTGACCTGATATTTGCCGACCCTCCTTACGCTCTGAAAGAGCTGACCACCCTACCCGATATCATCTTTGAGAAACAACTGCTGAAGGAGGAAGGTATCTTCGTTCTGGAACATGGTAAAGACCATGACTTCAGCCAGCATCCACACTTTCAAGAGCACCGCCAGTATGGTAGCGTAAACTTCTCTATTTTTAGAAGTTAAAGAAGTTAGAGAAGTTAAAGGAGTTAAAGAAGTGGTGAAACCAGACGAGTAAAGCTCTCCCACAAACGCGCATAAAACTTAGGATATAGCCGGTTGGGCACATCGCTCAGCAATACAGCTTGCGACTGGTCGTCAAGGAATACTTTCTTGAGGCGGAGGGCTGTTCCCTCATCGTAGATAAACACGTTGGCCTCGAAATTGTTTTCCAACGAACGGAAATCGACATTCGTTGAACCACACGATACCAACGAATCGTCAGAAATCAATAGTTTAGAATGCAAGAAGCCTGGTTCGTAAAGGTACACCTTTGCGCCTGCCTCATTGATTTCACGCAGATAAGAACGTGATGCCCAATCCAGAAAACGCGCATCGGAATATAACGGACACATCACACGCACATCAACACCAGCCAGAGCTGCCGTCTTCAGAGCAAAGAGAATGGGCTCGTTTGGCAAGAAGTAAGGCGTTTCGATAAAAATATAACGACGGGCAGCCAGAATAATACGGACAAAACCCTGCATAATCTCAGGATAGCGTGCTATTGGGCCACTGGTGACAACTTGGGCAATTAGCTGTTGGCTCTTAGCAGTTAGCTCTTCGCTGACAGGTGGATAATACTCACGATCCGTAATGAGTGTATGGTCAACGAAATACCAGTCGACCAGGAAGGCGCGTTGCAAGGCATATACCACCCCACCCTGTACACGCAGCATGGTGTCGCGCCACTTGGTTGACACATAACGACGTGCAATATTCATGCCTCCTATATAGCCTATACGACCGTCAATAACAATGATTTTACGGTGGTTACGGTAATTCACCTTACTTGTAAACGACGGGAAACGGACAGGCAGGAATGGTGCCACCTCTACACCCGCCTCACGCATCTGTTCGAAGAAACGGTTGCTCACACGCCAACATCCCACATCATCGTAGATTAGACGCACTTTGACACCCTGACGGGCCTTCGCCATCAAGCTATCGGCCACCAGACGTCCTAACGCATCGTCCTCGATGATATACATATTAATATGGATATGATGCATTGCTTCGGCAATATTCTTCAGAAGTTCTGGAAAGAAAGCGTAGCCATCCGTCATGATGTCAATCTGATTATCCTTGAAGGGCAAGGCCAGATTCTGGTTAACAAAGAGGTCTACCAAAGGCTTCTGACGTTCAGGTACGCGGAAGTTGTGCTGTCCTACGAAACTCAGCATCGAACGCTTGGTCAATTCGTCCATCTGACCTTGGCTGATAATACGCTCCTTACGATGGTTGATACCAAAAAACAGATAGAATATCACGCCCACAATAGGTATGAAACCAATAACCAGCACCCATGCCATCGTCTTGGCTGGCTGTCGGTTGTCCATCAGCACATGTATAATCGCTACTGCTGCAGCAACCACTATCAATGCATAACCTATATAAAGCAGTCCTCCCATTCGTTATTTTCACTTTTCACTCTTCACTAGCAAAGCGCTACACAATCACATCCGAACCACGCTGACGGGCCAATGCATTGCGCAGTTCCTGCGTCTGCTTATAGTCGTCCATGATATCCTTCAGTTTCGACATGTCCGACCCGATTTCTTTCATTTTGAGCTGCAATTCCTTCAGATGCTGGCTGACGATGTCCATACGGAAGTCAAGTATCAGATGTTCAATACGTTGACGTAATGAACTACCAGTAGCATTAACCTGAAAGCTACGGCTTAGCTGATGACGGTCGATACCTAAACTGGCTGCCAACTGACTCACTTGCGGATCAGGATGCTGCATGAAATACAGGTCCGCCTTAAAGCCCGCATCACCAGAATGCTCCACTGCCTCCTGAAGGATACGGTTGAACAACGGATTGCTGAACTCAAGGCCATCAGCACCCAAATCATAGTCGACGTATTGCGCCACATTCAGGTTAATCAGCTGTCCATCGTCTGTCTCCACACCTTCGTAGATAATCTCATCAGCATGACGGATGATGTTCTGAATCAGCAGGCGTTCCACCTCGGTGGTCTGTTCCTGAGCCGTATGTAGTCCGATGGGCACTATCAGTTCCTCATGCTGTCCTTCATCAGCACCTGCACCACCACGTTCACGCTCTTTCTCCTTCTCTTCCTTATCGCGCTGGATATAAGTATTGACTGTGGTTACCAACGCCTGTTCGTTGACATTGAAACGGTGCGAGCAATCAGAAAGATAGGTATCACGCTTCAACTTGTCTGGAATTACCGATACGCTCTTCAAGATGCTACTGACTGCCTCTGAACGCTTTTGCGGGTCAGTCACCCCTTTCAGCAACAGGTCGGTCTTAAACTGGATGAAGTCCGTCTGATGCTGTTCGATATACGTCTTAAACTCCTCAGCAGTATGCTTCTTGCTGAACGAGTCAGGATCGTCGCCATCTGGCAATAGCAACACCTTGATGTTCATACCCTCTGCCAACAGCATATCCGTACCACGCATAGCCGCATGGATACCCGCCTCGTCTCCATCGTAGAGCAGGACAATGTTCTGCGTAAAACGGTGCAACAAGCGAATCTGATGGTTTGACAGCGCCGTTCCAGAGTTGGCCACTACGTTTTCCAAGCCACACTGATGCATGGCTATCACGTCGGTATAGCCCTCGACCATATACACGCAATCCTCTTTGACAATGGCCTTCTTGGCCTGATAAATGCCATACAGTTCACGATCCTTATGATAAATCTCGGAGTCGGGCGAATTAACGTATTTCTGCTGGACACCCTTCGTGGCTGCATCGAGTTTACGCCCACCAAAGGCCACCACCTTACCGCTGACATTCAACCAGGGGAACATGGCACGACCCGCAAAACGGTCGTAAATGCCTCGTTCGTTCTGTATGGCCAGTCCCGTCTTTACCAGAAACTCTTCTTTGTAACCTTTGCGTTTGGCTTCATTGCACATCGCATCACGCTTCGAGAGGGCAAAGCCCAACTGGAACTTTTCTATGATATCGTCGCGGATGCCACGACTACGGAAGTACTGCTTACCAATAGCAATGCCGTCCATGTCATTCTTTAGAATTTCATGAAAGTACTGACATGCCCACTCGTTGACCACGAACATCGACTCACGTTCCGACTGCTCACGCTTCTCGTCGTCCGTCAGTTCACGTTCCTGTATCTCAATATTGTATTTCTTGGCCAACCAGCGTAGGGCCTCTGGATAGGTAATCTGCTCATGCTTCATCAGGAAGTTGACAGCATTGCCACCCTCGCCACAGGCAAAACACTTACAAATCTGACGGGCTGGCGACACCATGAACGACGGCGTCTTGTCGTCGTGGAAAGGGCACAATCCCTTGTAGTTCACGCCCGCCTTGCGCAGGTTCACGAACTCACCCACCACGTCCACAATATCCGTGGCTTCCATGATTTTATCTACTGTCGCTCTGTCAATCATGATGCAAAGATAAGCATTTTAGACAAATTTATCACTTTTCACTTTTCACTTTTCACTTTTTTTTGTAACTTTGCACCGAATTAAGGAATAATGACAACTAAATATGAACGTTTTAGAACTTAGTGAACAAGAGATTGGCAGACGTGAGAGTCTGCAACAACTGCGTGCTATGGGCATTAACCCCTATCCTGCCGAAGAATTCCCCACCAATGCTTTCTCGACGGAAATCGTTGAGAACTTTCAGGATGATGCCGATCCCCGCGAGGTAAGTATCGCCGGCCGTATGATGAGCCGTCGCGTGATGGGCAAGGCTTCGTTTATAGAATTACAGGACTCCAAAGGTCGCATCCAGGTGTACATCACGCGTGACGATCTGTGCCCCGGTGAGGACAAGGAGTTATATAATACAGTATTCAAGAAGTTGCTGGACATTGGCGACTTCATTGGCGTGAAGGGTTTTGTGTTCCGCACGCAGACTGGCGAGATCAGCGTCCATTGCAAGGAGCTGACGCTGCTGTCGAAGGCCTTGAAGCCCCTGCCTATTGTGAAATATAAGGACGGTGTGGCTTACGACAAGTTTGACGATCCTGAACTGCGTTATCGCCAGCGCTATGTTGACCTGGTGGTTAACGAGGGCGTCAAGGACACCTTCCTGAAGCGTGCCACCATTATCCGCACGCTTCGCAGCATCCTCGACAATGCCGGCTATACAGAGGTTGACACGCCTATCCTGCAGAACATCGCAGGTGGTGCCTCGGCCCGCCCATTCATCACCCATTTCAATGCGCTCAATCAGGATATGTACATGCGTATCGCTACCGAGCTCTACCTCAAGCGCCTCATCGTAGGTGGTTTCGAGGGTGTTTACGAGATGGGCAAGAACTTCCGCAACGAGGGTATGGACAAGACCCACAACCCTGAGTTCACCTGCATGGAGCTCTATGTGAGCTACAAGGACCTGCTTTGGGGTATGACCTTCACCGAGAATATGCTTGAGCAGATCTGTACTGCAGTCAACGGCAAGCCTGAGGTTGAGATTGATGGTAACATCATCTCTTTCAAGGCTCCTTTCCGTCGCCTGCCAATCCTCGATGCTATCAAGGAGAAGACTGGTTTCGACTGCGATGGCAAGACTGAGGACGAGATCCGCCAGTTCTGCCTCTCTAAGGGTATGGATGTAGACGAGACCATGGGTAAGGGCAAGCTCATCGACGAACTCTTCGGAGAGTTCTGCGAGGGCTCATTCATCCAGCCTACCTTCATTACCGACTATCCCGTTGAAATGTCACCACTTACCAAGATGCATCGCTCAAAGCCCGGACTCACCGAGCGTTTCGAGCTGATGGTTAATGGTAAGGAGCTGGCTAATGCTTATTCTGAGCTTAACGACCCAATCGATCAGGAGGAGCGTTTCATCGAGCAGATGAAGCTTGCCGACAAGGGCGACGACGAGGCCATGATCATCGATCAGGACTTCCTTCGTGCATTGCAGTATGGTATGCCTCCTACATTCGGTATTGGTATTGGTATCGACCGTTTGGTGATGGTACTTACAGGCAAATTCGTCATCGGCGAGGTCATGCTGTTCCCACAGATGAAGCCTGAGAAGAAGATTCCACAGTCGATACCTGCCGAGTGGGCTGAGATTGGCGTCAGCGAAGAGTGGGTTCCCGTGCTGCGCAAGGCCGGTTTCAACCTTGTGCAGAACATCGCAACAGAAAAGCCCCAGGGTCTGCAACAGAAGATTGGCGACATCGTCAAGAAATATAAGTTAGACATGCAGAAACCGAGTGTAGACGAGGTGGCAGCATGGATTGAGAAGGCGCAAGCTTAACGTTCAATGTTCAACGTTCAACGTAGATGTACGACTGCGGTAGAATAGCCATCATTGGCGGAGGTTCGTGGGCTACGGCCATTGCCAAGATAGTGGTGGGAAAGACCCACCACATCGGATGGTATATGCGCCGTGACGACCGCATCGACGACTTCCGTCGTTTGGGTCACAATCCCGCCTATTTGCAGAGCGTGCGCTTCGACATCAACGAGATATTCTTCTCCAGCGACCTCAACAAGATTGCCGAGCAGTACGACACACTGGTGTTCGTCACCCCCTCGCCCTATCTGAAGAGTCACCTGAAGAAGCTCAAGACCCGTTTGCGCGACAAGTACATCGTCACCGCCATCAAGGGTATCGTGCCTGACGAGAACCTCGTATGTTCAGAGTATTTTCATCAGGTCTACGATGTACCTTACGACAATCTGGCTTGTATCGGTGGTCCGTCGCATGCCGAAGAGGTTGCCCTTGAGCGACTCAGCTATCTGACTATAGGTTGTGCCAACCGCGAGAAAGCACAGTCGTTTGCCGACATTCTCAGTAGCCCGTTCATCAAAACCAAGACGTCAACGGATGTCATTGGCATCGAGTACTCCAGCGTGCTGAAGAACGTCTATGCCATTGCAGCCGGTATCTGCAATGGTCTGAAGTTTGGCGATAACTTCCAAGCCGTTCTGATGGCCAATGCCGTGCAGGAGATGGCGCGTTTCCTGAAGGTGATACATCCGTTGGAGCGCAACATCGCCGACTCGGTATATATGGGCGACCTGCTGGTGACGGGTTACTCGAACTTCTCGCGCAACCGCACGTTCGGTACGATGATTGGTAAGGGCTACAGCGTCAAGTCGGCACAGATTGAGATGGAGATGATTGCAGAGGGCTACTTCGGCACCAAGTGTATGAAGGAAATCAATAAGCACTGTCACGTCAACATGCCCATTCTGGATGCCGTCTATAACATCCTGTACGAACGCATCAGTCCGCAGATTGAAATCAAACTATTAACAGATTCATTTAGATAACTATAGTATATTATGAACAACATCAAACTTGACATCACAAAGGCTGCTTGCTTCTTAGAGGCAGGCGCAGTAAAGGCTTTTGAGCCTAAGGTTAAGGCCGCACAAGAGGCTTTGGAAAATGGTACATGCCCTGGTAACGACTTCTTGGGTTGGCTGCATCTGCCAACAGAGATAACGCCCGCTTTCCTTGACGAGATTATTGCTACCGCCAAGGTGCTGCGCGACAACTGCGAGGCTGTAGTTGTAGCTGGCATCGGTGGTTCTTATCTGGGTGCCCGTGCCGTTATCGAAGCTCTGAGCAATTCGTTCGGCTGGCTTATCCAGGACGGCAAGAATCCTACCATTCTCTTTGCTGGTAACAACATCGGCGAGGACTATCTGTTCGAACTGACTGAATATCTGAAGGATAAGAAGTTCGGTGTTATCAATATTTCCAAGTCTGGTACGACTACCGAGACGGCTCTGACCTTCCGTCTGCTGAAGAAGCAGTGCGAGGCCCAGCGTGGCAAGGAGGAGGCCAAGAAGGTCATCGTGGCCGTCACTGACGCCAAGCGTGGTGCAGCCCGTACCTGCGCTGACAAGGAAGGCTACAAGAGCTTTATCATCCCTGACAATGTGGGTGGTCGCTTCTCAGTGCTCACACCAGTAGGTCTGCTGCCTATCGCCTGCGCTGGTTTCGACATCAAGCAGTTGGTTGCCGGTGCCCAGGATATGGAGAAGGCTTGCGCTCCCAGCGTACCCTTCGACGAGAACCCCGCCGCTCAGTATGCTGCCGTTCGTAACGCACTCTATGGCAAGGGCAAGAAGATAGAGATCATGGTGAACTACCAGCCCAAGCTGCACTTTGTCAGCGAGTGGTGGAAGCAGCTCTACGGAGAGTCTGAGGGTAAGGACAAGAAGGGTATCTTCCCTGCCAGCGTCGACTTCACCACCGACCTGCACTCTATGGGTCAGTGGATTCAGGACGGCGAGCGCACCATCTTCGAGACTGTTATCTCTATCGAGGAACCCGAGAAGAAACTGTTGTTCCCCAGCGACGAGGAGAATCTGGACGGTTTGAACTTCCTCGCTGGCAAGCGTGTGGACGAGGTGAACAAGATGGCTGAGCTGGGTACTCGTCTGGCTCACGTTGATGGCGGCGTGCCCAACATCCGCATCAGTGTTCCCAAACTCAACGAATACTACATTGGTCAGCTCATCTACTTCTTCGAGATTGGTTGTGGCATCAGCGGTAACGTATTGGGCGTCAATCCGTTCAACCAGCCTGGCGTTGAAGCCTACAAGAAGAATATGTTTGCCCTGCTCGACAAGCCCGGATACGAGGCAGACAGCAAGGCCATCAAGGCCAGACTGGCAAATGAGTAATGAGTAATGAGAAATTAGTAATGATGATTTGTCTAAGCGCTGAATCCGCCAATAGTGTAATCATAATTACTCATTACTATTACTAATTGCTAATTGCTAATTATGAAAGCTATCAAACAATACTTAGAAAGTCACGGCTTTGGGCAGTTCAGTCCCAAAGCCGTACTTTTCGATATGGATGGCGTCATCTACGACTCGATGCCGAACCACTCCACATCGTGGCACGACTCGATGAAGGACTTCGGACTCGACATGCCATACGAGGGGGCATACACCTACGAGGGTATGCGTGGCGTGGAAACCATCAAAACGCTGGCGCGCGCTCAATGGAACAGGGAATTGTCTGACGAGGAAGCTCAGAAGATGTATACTCACAAGGCAGAAATCTTTGCCCGTCAATGCCAGCAGACACCCGCACAAATCATGCCTGGCATCAAGACGCTGATGCAGCATATCAAGGACAACGGCTGGAAGATATGCGTGGTGACGGGCAGTGCACAACATGCGCTGCTCGACAAGCTGTTGATTGATTTCGAGGGATTACTAAAAGAGGAACTCATCGTGACGGCCTTCGACGTCAAACACGGCAAGCCCAATCCGGAGCCTTACCTCATCGGTATGCAGAAATGTGGCGTAGAACCTTGGGAAACGATGGTCGTCGAGAATGCCCCCTTAGGTGTACGAGCCGCAGTAGCCGCCCGTTGCTTCACTATTGCAGTCAATACAGGTCCACTGCCTGACGACATGCTACTGAAAGAAGGTGCCAACCTTATATTTCCTCGGATGACTCTTCTTGCTGAGGCGTATCACCAGTGGTATCCATCTGCGTGTCACGCTGAATAGTCACTTGACCCATACGTGACAGTTTGACTACCAGGGGAATATATTCGTCGGTATGCGGATGACTCACACTGGCAGCAAATTCCAGAAAGTCGCCCTCAGCCTTGTCGAATACCAGTCCTTCCAAGATACCCGTCTTGCTATAGTCATCATCCAGATAACTCAGGAAGTCGGACTTCGTGAAGTTACGACTAAAGAATTTGGTGCCGTCAGCACGAAGCACGCTGACAGAAATGATGTTATCGACAAACTTCTGTCCCGTCTCGTCTTTTACCATGGCCAACGAGTCGCCTGGCTGACGATGCACAATCACCTTATATTGCTTGCCAATCCATGCCACATCACGGGTGTCGTTATACTCCTGCATACGCTCAGGGCCCTGGGGCTTCACCGTTTCTACACGCTGCGTGATGATGTCCGTACTCTTTTTCTTCTCGCCGCAGGCAACCAACGACAGCAGTATGCCGGTTGCTATCACCATGAATAAACTTTTAGTCATTTTCTGATGCATTTTTAGTCTATTGTTTGCAAAGGTACAAAAAAGAAGTGAAAAGTGAAAAGTGAAAAGTAAAAAATTTGTTTTTTTGAATGTTCTTTTGTAACTTTGCAAGCGTTATGGTACAAAAAAAGTTATTTTCCTACCGTTTTGTCAGCGCCGTCATGCTTACCCTTGCAATCATGATGATGGCCTGCGGACAGAAGGCGGAACCCGAAAAGTCGTCGGAGCCCGCCGTCATCGACACGATTCCCCAGATGGTGATGCAGATTCAGCAGTGCTCCAGATTGTACACCACCGAAATAAAGGTGCATAAGATTGTGACCCACGATGACGTTGTGCGCCTGAAGGGTAATCTGATGAACAAACAGTTCAACATTCCCCTACCCTTGGGCGACCGCAAGATAGCTATTCCGATGGATGCCACACTGAAAGCCTACATCGATTTCAGCGAGTTCGACGAAAAGAGCATCGAGCGCGACGGCGACAAGATTACCATCCTCTTGCCTGACCCGCAGGTGATGCTTACCAGTTCGAAAATCAACCAGAAGGAGATTAAGGAGTATGTCGGTCTGGTCCGTGCACACTTCAGCGACAACGAGATGAGCAACTACGAACAACAGGGGCGCATGGCCATCATCAACAGTATTCCCGAGATGCACATCATTGAGACGGCGCAGGCCAATGCCGCCCGCGTCTTAGTGCCCATGATAGCGCAGATGGGCTATCGCGAGGAGAACATCACCATTGCGTTCCGCAAGAATCTGACGATTACCGACATTATCAAGCGAAGCATGAATAATTGAGAAATTGAGGAAATGAGAAAATGAGAAAGTGAGTATGATGAACAAGATTTATTTCGACAAGATAAAAGACGTCAGGATTATCCTGATCATTGTCGGCATCATCGTTGCCATCCTCTTCCTCTGGTGGCTGATTCGTGGCGTGCAACAGACCGAGATCAGTCTGGAGGCCGACCAGCATATCGACGTCACTCCCCAGCAGATTGAGAGCATCCGCGCTATCGGACAATGGGAGTTTCTGGCTATCAGCAACGAAGAATTGGTTGACACCACGCGTAAGGGTCTGTTTACCGACGACCATCTGGCGCGTATCTATTATGGTACCGTACGTCTGGGCCTCGACATGCAGAAGATGGACTCAACGTGGATTACCACGCAGGGCGACAGCATCACCATGTGGTTGCCGCGTCCTACCCTGCTCGACGACAACTTCATCGACGAAGCGCGCACCAAGAGTTTTCATGAGAGTGGCCGCTGGACAGCACACGACCGCGAAACGCTCTACCGCCGTGCGCAACAGCGCATGCTACATTATAGTCTGACACCCCAGAACATCGAGACTGCGCGAAAGAACGGTGATGTCCAGATGCGCCGACTCTTGCAGAGCATGGGTTTCCAGCATGTCAATGTTCAATGGAAATAACAGACAGCACACCGTTGCTGACTTTGAATCTTATGTCGAAGTCCTTGAATGGCATACCATATTCGCGTGAACCGTCCTGATGATAATGCGGACGAGGGTCGAGCGACAATAATTCTTTAAGCACTTTCAAGTCTTCTGCACCAAATCGTGCGGCTTCCTCGTCGCTGATGTCCACCTGCAACCGCTGCCACTCGTGATTGTCGGTAAAACCGCCGCGGGCATCCGGATGACTGTCCACATACGGCAGATAGGGTTTGACGTCGTAAATGGGCGTTCCGTCCATCAGGTCGGCACCCGCAACCTCGATACGGGCTGTCTCTGCGTCAATCTTGACTATGCGTACCGACGAGAGTCCTAAATTATTCGGACGGAAAGGCGAGCGCGTGGCCCATACTCCCATCCTTTCGTTACCTCCCAACAGGGGCGGACGCACCGTCGGATGCTTTTCTGCCTCAACGTTTTCCGAGAATCCCCATATCAGCCACACGTAGTCGTAGGCCTGTAAGCCCCGCAGGGCTTCGGGTTGTGCATATTTAGCCACAAACTCTATCGTACCGTGCAGTTCTGTCACGATACCACTCTGCCTTGGAATGCCGAATTTCGACGTCAGCGGCGAACGGAAATAGGCTATTGGTTCAATGTTCATGGCGCAAAAGTAGTAATAAATATGCACATTTAGATACAAAAACATGAAGTTTTTCGGCAAACATGCATTTTTCTTGGTATTTTTATGCCATTTTGCTCCTTTTTTATTAATTTTGCAGCCGTTATGGAGCAAAAGAAGATAACTTTCGACAGTTTTATTCGCAGTGTGATGGCTGTCATCATTGTCGTGGGCATTGTTATGTTACTCAACCGACTGAGCAGCGTCCTGCTGCCTTTCTTCCTGGCTTGGCTCATTTCCTACCTTCTTTTTCCCCTGGTCAAATTCTTCCAGTACCGTTGCCGTCTCAAGTTCCGCATTGTAGGCATTCTATGTGCATTCCTGACGGTGGGTCTCGTATTGGCAGGCCTGTTGTGGCTGATCATTCCGCCGATGATAGAAGAAAGCCTGCGCGTAAAAGACCTGCTGGTAGAATATGTCAGCAACAACGCCTATCTGAGCAATATCCCCAACTTGGTCGAGGACTTCATCCACGAGCATGTCACCACCGACGATGTCAAGGCGCTCGTCACGCAGGAAGGTTTCTTGGAGAGCGTCAAGCAGACGTTGCCTAAGGTTTGGGATGCCGTCATCCAAAGCATTAATGTGCTGTCCAGCGTCCTGACGCTGACCATGGTTTTGCTCTATACCTTATTTATATTATTAGACTACGAAGAGATTTCCAGTGGTTGGGTCGATTTGTTGCCACTGCGTTTCCGTCGTTTTGCCGTTCAGTTGGTCAACGACGTTCAGCATGGCATGAACCTCTACTTCCGCGGACAGGGTTTGGTAGCTTTCTGCGTCGGCGTACTGTTCAGCATCGGTTTCCTCATCATCGATTTCCCCATGGCTATCGGCTTGGGCATGTTTATCGGACTGCTCAACATGGTGCCCTACCTGCAACTCGTCGGCTTTGTTCCGGCCATCTTGCTTGCAGTGGTCAAGGCTGCCGATACAGGACAGAGTTTCTGGCTGATTATGCTGGCTGTAATCATCGTCTTCGCTGTGGTGCAGATTATTCAGGACACCATCCTCACCCCACGTATTATGGGACACGTTACGGGTCTTAATTCGGCCATCATCCTGTTGTCGCTCTCTATCTGGGGTTCGCTATTGGGCATTCTGGGCATGATTATCGCCCTGCCTATGACCACGCTGTTAATTACCTACTATCAGAAATATGTGGTCAAGAAAGTAAAAACTGATAATAATTAATTATAATTTTAAGATGAAAGCATTAAAAATTATTTGCCTGATGATGCTGTTCTCGCTGACAGCCAGTGCTCAGAAGGAGCAAAAGGAGATTGACTGGATGCAGGAGCTGAGCAGCCGCATCACCCTCAACGGCTATGCCCAGGCTGGCTATGCCTACACCGATCAGGAAGACGCTATGCGTGGCGGAGCGCCCAAAAGCAGTTACAACTTGAAGCGTACCCTGCTGTGGGCCAAGGCTCGCATCACCGACCGCTGGTTCTTCCTCTTCATGCACGACTTCAACAGCGTGGTTCAGGAGTTCTACACCGACTATCGCGTCACGAAGGGCAAGGAGCTCACCGTCCGTCTGGGTCAGTTCAAGAACTCGTTCTCGATGGAGAATCCCCTGTCGCCCGTACAGCTCGAACTCATCGACGTCTGCTCGCAGGCCGTCACCTGCTATGCCGGTTGCTACGACCCCCTCTACGGTCTGCACTACGGTCGTGACCTCGGTTTGGAACTCTACGGCGACCTGTTCAAGGGCCAGCTGCACTACGAGCTGGGCATCATGAACGGACAGGGCATCAACCGCAAGGATGGTAACGACGACAAGGATGTCATCCTGAAACTGGAGTATCGCCCCTCTGACCAGCTGCGCTTCGTTGTCAGCGGACAGAAAGGTCGCGGACATGCCGTTGGTACTGCCGCATGGAATCCTGACATCCAGGTGGGCGACGACTACCGTCGCGACCGCTATAGCGCAGGTTTCGAGGTTAAGAGCAAGCCCTACTCTCCCAGTCAGTACAAGGAGGCACGTCCTATGAAGATTCGTGCCGAGTGGTTGGGTGGTAAGGATGGCGAAGTAGGCAGCATGGGTGGCTATGTCACCTCAACCATTCCCCTTACCGACGGTCTCGATGCCGTTGCCTCTGTCGACTATTTCGACCGCAACACCGAGATGAAGTTCCACCAGACGCAGGCCACTGCCGGACTGCAGTACTGGTTCTACAAGAACTGCCGTCTGCAGTTGCAGTACACCCGCACATGGAGTAACTACCAGAAGGACTACAACTGGCTGCAGGGTCAGGTTCAGGTAGCATTCTAATTGCCTCGAAGCATCGAAATATCGAAACATCGAAATAATTAAAAACAATGATCATCAAAGTACTCTTAACCCTCATCTTCCTGGCCGTGATGATTGGTGTGGGTCTCTACACCCGCAAGCAGGCCAGCAGTGTCGATGGATTTGTATTGGGCGGACGTGCCGTAGGTCCCTGGCTCACGGCCTTCGCCTTCGGAACCTCATATTTCTCGGCAGTGGTCTTCGTAGGCTATGCCGGACAGTTTGGCTGGAAATACGGTTTGTCTTCTGCATGGATTGGTATCGGCAACGCCATTATCGGTTCGCTCTTGGCATGGATTATCCTTGGCAAGCGCACCAAGCTGATGACGCAGCACATCGAGTCGCGCACCATGCCCGACTTCTTCGGTACCCGTTTCGGCGACCAGGGCTTGCGCGTGGCAGCCTCTATCATCGCCTTCGTATTCCTCATCCCCTACACCGCTGGTGTCTATAGCGGCATTTCGCGTCTGTTCGAGATGGGCTTCAACATTCCTTATGAGTATTGCGTGGTCATCATGTCTATTCTGACTGCCGTCTACGTCATTCTCGGCGGCTACAAGGCTACGGCTATGAACGACTTCATCCAGGGCATCATCATGCTCTTCGGTATCGTCGCCGTCATTGCTGCCGTACTGTATAACAACGGAGGTCTGACTACGGCTGTTGAAAAACTGGCCCAGATTCCTGCCGACGGTGCTACCGAACCGGGCAGCGGTATGTTTGCCACATGGTTCGGTCCCGATCCTTGGGGACTGCTGGGCGTGGTTATCCTGACATCTCTGGGTACCATGGGTCTGCCCCAGATGGTGGGCAAGTTCTACTCCATCACCGATGAGGCAGCCATCAAGCGCGGCACCGTCATCTCTACCATCTTCGCCTTCATCGTGGCTGGCGGTTGCTACTTCCTCGGCGGTTTCGGACGTCTCTACGACCCCGTCATCAACCCGACGACGGGCAAGATAGCCTTCGACTCCATCGTTCCCGCCATGCTCGTCACCCTGCCCGACGTGCTGATAGCCCTTGTTGTGCTGCTGGTGCTCTCGGCATCCATGTCCACGCTGGCTTCACTGGTGCTCACCTCCAGTTCTACGATGACCCTCGACCTCATCTATCGCGACAAGAAATCGCTGCCTGGCGAGGTTGAGGAAGGCAGCATCGACGACTTGATTGCCGAGAAGATCGAGCGTCGTAAGGTCGTGGTGATGCGCGTGCTCATCATGTTCTTCATCGCCATCTCGCTGCTCATCGCGCTGAATCCCCCAACGTTCATCGCCCAGCTCATGGGTATCTCGTGGGGTGCTCTGGCTGGTGCATTCCTGGCTCCGTTCATGCTCGGCCTCTACTGGCGCGGTGTCACCCGCATCTCCGTCTGGGCCTGCTTCATCTGGGGCGTAGGTCTGACGGTCATCAACATGCTTGCAGGCAACCCCATCAACCCCATCAACTGCGGTGCCATTGCTATGGTTGGCGGCTTCCCCGTATGCTGGATTGCCAGCCTGCTGTCGCCCAAGATGGACAGCACCACCGTCTCCAAGATTTTCGAGTGCTACAAGTAAGTATCGAACATACCAAAAAGCAGCGCACCCCTTTTCGGATGCGCTGCTTTTTTTAATAGTTAAATTGATCTCAGTCCTGGAAGCCTGTGTCAGGTGAGGGCAACTCGAATTCAAGACCGCTTGGACAGAAGATGTTTGGCCACTGGCCGTTGAGTCGCAGCCAGCGGCTCCAACCCACGGCTTTATCGAAAGCCAATGGCTCGTAGGCACTTGCAAGTGTGCCGCCCCAATTGTCCAGAAGCGTTATATTCTCCATCTTGTAGCTTTGAGAATCATCGGTTGGAACAAGGGCAAATTGGTATTTCTCACCATTATCGGTAAACAAAAGTCCAGACGTTGGCGTCATGGCACCTGTCTCTTGATTCTTGTTCCACATAATGTAGTTGTGGGCACCACCAGCACCAAGCAAGACGCTATAGTCTACCATATAGTGATGAGCGGTAAGGTAAGCGCTATAATACTGAGCGACGATACAACTGTTGAAGGCATCCTCCATCTGGTTGTAGAAGCTGACATCATAGACTTCGGGCAGTGCAGACATGATACTGCTCATATATTTGGCCACGTCGTAGTAGGGATAGTTTTCCTGAACCTTGACGGCTCGTGCCGTACAACTGTCGATAGCCTGCTTCTGAGCCTCAGTGCCGTTGGTATAGGTTTCACAGAGGCGATCGACAAACTGCCGCATCATCGTACCCAGCTTATCGATGTTGGCGGTACGTGTCACAGTCATATCGGAGTAGAACACGGTGGACTCAGATTTTCCATCCTCAGTATCCCAGCTTTTTACATCGTCCTTACAGTATGTATCCAAGGCTTTTTCTATGTCCACATTGGGCTGGCTGAGCAATTCTGGCAGCTCGTAGAGGGCAACTCCCCAAGAAGGCATGGTATAGGTGGAGGCAATGACGTAGTCGCACAGGTCCTTCAATTCGAACTGATACTCCATGTTGTTCATCATGCAAGCCAGCATAAAGACGGTCTGCAAGCGGACATTGGCATTTTTGATGCCACGACATAGCGTCCAGATATTGAAGGTCTTGTGGTTATTGCCGTCGTCCGCCAGTAAACCGCGATTGGTACGTGTTCCCGTCTCAGGCAGTTCAGTTACAGGAATGTAGCCGCCACCGTGGTCGGCAACAATCAACATATACTTCTTGGCCGGGTATTTCTGTGCCGCCCAGTTAATGAAGTTGGTCAGCGAGTCAGGACAGGTGATGTCGGCATTGTCGGCACCATAGATGTTACCTTCGTTAGAAGCCTCCTGATCAAGTGTTTTAGCAGGGTCAACGGTCCATCGTAATGTCTTGCTACCGAACGTCTTACAGAAGCCTGAGCGGATTGCTTCCATGCCTGAGTTGCTCAAATTTTCGACAGTAGAATACTTGAACTGTATCACGACGTTCACCCTCTTGTAAGCCTCAGGATTGGCTTTGTAAAAATGATTTAGGAGATTAATCATGGCACCATCGATGTCAGCAGCACCACCAGTATAATACATAATGGTGTACTCGGCTAAACTCTCCGGTTCCGGTTGGGGTAAAGGATTGTCCTCTACCGAACAAGCGGTAAACACTGTTGTTGTCATTGCGCAGCAAAGGACGGCTGCGAGCGTCATCAGAATCTTTTTCATTCGCTAAATTTTTGTTACTCGTTAATTATTATATCAGTTTCATGCAATTTCGCCTTTATTGTTCTTTTTCGTCTGCAAAATTAGTCTTTCTTTAGGAAATAACAGTCCCACGGTAGGAAAAAAGAGTCTCATTTCGAGAAAAATCGAAGATTTCTAATTTCAAACTACACTACTTTAAATACGTTAGAAGGAAAAGTGACATTAACATCAAAATCATCACATCAAAAATAATTGTAGCGTACTGAAGGTGCATACCTATTCACAATCTGATGGATAATCACGACATTTTTAATTGAATCCTGAACAACCTGAAATCAGCAGGGAGCCAGCCACAACGGTTGGCTCCCCCATTTCTTGTAATGAGATGCCAAATTTTGCTCGACAATCTAAGCGCTTTTTGACGGCATTTCAAAATTACCCTCCCTTGGTCCCGTCGCATGGCTCAAACCATTATGCACAGGGCGTTTGAGGCACGGGAGGGAGAACGAATGTTCCTCCCGTTACCCTCCCATTTTGGGTCCTTTTTTTTGATGACGGGAGTGGCCGAAGAAGAAAACGGGAGGGAGACGGGAGGGAAAACAAACATCCCTCCCGTGTCCTCAGCCCTTTGTACATCGACATTTGAACTATGCGACGGGAGGAAGGGAGGGACATTTTCGAGTCAACGTTTTTCAGGCAATGACGGGTATGGCCCCGCATTGGTCACGGGTCATCAGTTTACTTACTCTAAACTGCCAGTCCGAAGGCGTCGGACTGAGAGTTTGAAGGCTTCGGACTCTTAGTCCGTAGAGACGGACCAAACCCTAAGGCTTCGTGCTTTGAACCCTAAAGCTTCGTTGGCTGAACCCTAAGGCTTCATCAATCGCTATAACAGGTTTTTGATTGAATCCTGAACAACCTGAAAACCACTTGATTTGCGACACGGTTTGCAGCGTTTTCTGCATTTTGTCGCAAAACGAGATTGATGTCGCTACAATTGCGAAAGAAAATTATGAAAAAAAGAACAACATTGCAAAAAACATCATAACTTTGCATCAGAAAAAGCGAGAACGGGAATCAAAAACTCCCAAACAAAAAAACAATTTATCAATTAAACAATAAACATTTAATCAAAAAAAGTACAATTATGAAGACCAAGAAGAATTTATCAAAGTCGATGTTCATGAGCATCATCACAACAGTTGTTTTCTGTTTCGGTTTCGCTGCTTGCAGCAATGACAATCTTGACAATCCGTCCGAGGGTATGGACGCAGCTGCTGACCGAGCAAGCGAAGAAGCTAATTATCAACCTTACGGCCTGACCTACCACAATTTCGAGAACATGGGCGACGTCCAGATCCTTGACCCTGACACCACTGAGATTGCCGTTAAGAAGTCGCTGGCCGACAAGATGGGCATCATCACATTCGTCAACCACCCCATCGGCATCTGGGACTCTCCCTCACACCTGGCCTACGGACGCAAAGTCCTGGAAGAGAAGCTGATAGGCGACACCTACATCCTGAAAGTCAAAGAGGCTACCGTAGCCGAACTCGTTGGCGACAAGCTGGCTCAGTTGAGCACAGACATGTACGTGAACCAGGACACCAATGCTGTCAAGGCCAGTGCTGCCGAAAGTGATGTACCCGAATATGCCGTCAGGTATATGGATAAGGACGGTATGTATCATCCTGCTGTGATACAAATGACAGGCAGCGAGTACGAGGTTGTAGATGGACAGGAGCCTGCCTATAATGTAGGCAACTCACGATATGGTGAGTACGATTATATCACCGCCGAAGATTTCATCGCCAAGGATCCCAGCAACGGCTCAAGGAGAGTGCTCAACGTCAACAAGACCTTTAATCTTAAGTGTAAAATTCCAGTAGGTAAGGACGCTGCTGCTATCGAGATTGCAGGTAAACTGCCTGTTAACTACAATCTTAACTATACTCTGACCCTCGACCCAGGCCTCAAGTGGGATCGTGGTTTGAAGGCATACGTCAAAAAGTTCGAGACTGGTCTTGACGGTGAATTCGGCATCCATCCCCAAGCAACCATCAGCTTCAAGAGCGGACTCAGTCTGCCCGAGGACAAAGGTAAGATCAAATTGGTACAATTCCAGCCTTACATTTTCACCTTCATGGTTGGCCCCGTCCCAGTAGTTATCACTGTCGAGCCCGAACTCAATCTGAAATTTGACGCAAGCGTCTCAGGTGCTATTAATATGGGATTCCAATACGACTACTCCAACACATTCAAGGCAGGTATCAAATTCGAGGACAACCGCTGGAGCATCAACAGGGGATGTAATGTGAATGAGAACAAGTTTAGCTTGAATCGCCCCGAAGTTCAGCTCAAGGCCGAAGCCGGAATAGGACTCTTCCTGACAACAGCCGTCAAGGTTTACGGTATAGCAGGTCCGGAGCTGGGTGTTGGTCCCCGTATCGGTGCAGAAGCCACAATGACTGCCAGCGACAAAGGTTTGAAATTCAATGCAGAGGCTAATATGAAACTGCAGGCTTGGGCAGGTGCAAAGATTGGATTACTGGGCTTTAACATTGCCGAGTGGAGCACACGATTCGACATCTTCGGTCCCTGGCAAATCTGGAAATACTCTGAGTAAAAGTGAATAGTGAATAGTGAAAAAAAGATAAGCCCGCTGGACCAGCGGGCTTATCTTTTATTTAACAACTAACTTTTTACCCTTCACGACGTGAATCTTCTTGCTCTGGGCATCGACCTTGTAGATGCGACGGCCCTGTAGGTCGAAGTGTGGCGTGTTGGGATCGTTGATGTCACGCAGCACGGCATTGATGAGCGTCTCGTCGCTCCAAATGATGGCGACCTCAGTGGGCTGACCGCTCAGCGTGTACTGGCAGTAGGCCTTGCCCTTCGGAACGACCTCGCCACGGACGGCGAGATAGAACTTGGCATCGGTATTGGTGTCCTCGCGCATCTGGTAGACGCCATCGTCAGTGACGACGTAAGGCGACGATGCCGTTCCCGTCAGCATGTTGCCCATGATGGGCGATGCTGTGGCAGCCTCAGCCATGTCGATACGCTGACCGGCAACACCCGAAAGGATGACACCTTCGCCAGCAGCGATATGACCATCGGAAACCTGTTCGACGACGAAACTCTGCATGTCGTACTTGCTGAGCCACCAAGCCTTGGCGGTCTCAGTAGCCAGCGTGACAGCAACAGGCGTCGAGAAGGTGCAGGCACCCTCCTTAGGCAGAATGACGGTAGCACCTCGAAGTAGTGAGAAGTCCTTGGTCTGAGCGGTCTCATCGAACCATATCTGTACGGTAGGACTCCACATGTAGCCGTCAGCCTGGCATAGCAGGTCGTAGGTTAGGCTCTTGTCCTCGACCTTCAACTGATAGTAGCCGTAGCTGTCGGTAGTGGCAGCATAGCTGACATCGCCACTGCGCAACGTCACGACAGCACCGCCAATAGGCACATCGTCGGCATCGCGCGTTACACGTCCACTGAGCAAGCCCGTAGGCAACTCGGTGAACACGGCCTGAATGGTAGCCGATGCATTGACAGTCCACGTGAGCGTATTGTCATTGAAGGTTTTGCCATCAATACTCCAACCGTCGAACTGCCAGCCCTGCTGTGGCGTAGCGGTGAGGGTGAGCTCAGTGCCATAGGCATAGCGACCCGTACCACCACCGGTAACAACGCCCCCCTTCTCATTGTAGCTGATAGTGACATCGAGGTACTTAGGCGTGAAGACGGCGGTGAGGTCGGCATTACCCTGCGGTGTATAGACATAGGTGGACGAATCGGTCAACGCCTTGTCGTTCTCCAGCCAGCGCACGAAGTCGTAACCCTCGGCAGCAGTAGCCTTAAGATTGACGGTCTGTCCGAAGTCGTACTGTCCGGAGGCAGGCGTAACGGTACCACCCTCGGCGGGCTGAGCCTTAACAGCCAGCGTCACCTTGCCGCCCGTGAACTGAATCCACGTAGCCTGTTTGCCGACAGCACCCTGGAAGCCTTCAGCATCGGTGATGCCAGCGGTCTGAACGGTCAGCACGTAGTAGCCGTCGCCACCCGTCACAGCCTCGAGATTAAGCATATAATCGTTGTCATTTTCCTTAGTGATCACAATCTTCGAGGTCTCAAGATGCTTACCCTGACATTGCAACGTCACGTCATCGGTGGTGAACGTAGCGGCATCGATGGCCTTGTTGAAGCGAACGGTCAGCTGCTTAACAGGCTCAGAGGCCACTGTACCCTCCTTAGGAACACCGACATACTCCTTGACAGCCAGTTCGACATCGGGCTTGGGTGCGAAGGTCAGGACGAACGTTTCGCCAGTAAGCGGCATGTTGGCCACGAAGTGCAGACGGTTCTCCTTGATAGGATCCTTGCCGTCGCGCAGCGTACGGTCGGTCTGCCACAAGTTGTCGAGGTTCACCTCCTTGCCGTCGCTCTTGCGTACAATCTTTGTAAGTTTCTGACGACCTACCGTCGGGTCGAGCAGATTACCATAAGCCCAACCAGCCTGTGTGGGTACCAGCGTCAGGTGATACTCGGTATCGCTCTTCTTGTCGATGGTAGCGCTGACCAGTTCATTGACCACATCCTGCGTTGCATCGGTGAAGTAGATGGCATCAGGCATATCGTCTGCATCCGAGATGTCGTTGACGAGGAAGGCGCGTTGGACGTTGAACGTTGAAGGTTGAACGTTGAGAGAGGGCGTGAAGCCACGGATTAGTTCGTGGATGGTCACCTGGTCGAGCAGTGAGAGGTTCTCGTTGCCGTAGCTGGTGACGTGGGTAGCCTCGATGTTGTACTTGACGAAGTGGCCTAACAGCGTAGACTGCAACCACCACTGGGCGTAAGCCTGCGTATGGGCAGGAATGTTGCCGAAGTCGGTAGGAATGGCCTGTCCGAGCGCCAAGGTCTTGTCCGAGCCGTTCAGCTGTGAACTGATGAACTCGAAGTCGATGAGCAAGCCCTTCTGGTTGTCGATAATCTCGGGCTGGTTAGTCACCATCTTGACGTTCGTAGCATCGCCATTACCCTTGTTGTTGATGATGAGTGCAAACTCGGCAGGTTCCATAGGCTCGACCTCCTCAGTCAGAGCATCGTCGCCCATGATGTCGCGCTGCATGAAGTACGTCAGGTCGAGTTCGGGCGAAGGCTTCACTGTCAGTGTGACAGGATAGAGTTCGCGCGTCACCTCAAGTCCCGTATAAGGATCAACGTAGCTCAGTGTGCCGCCAAACGAGTAGTCAATAGGCTGTTCAGGTGCAGCATACTTCGACGGGATAAACAGGATGGTAGCCGTACCCGTGCTGTCGGCACCTAAGTACCAGCCAGCGTCCATGGGCAGTTCACCCTTGAAGCCAACGAGCGACTCAGTGTGCATCTCGAACTCCTTTGAAGTAGCCAGCGTACTGGTCTGACGATTGGTAACCTTGAGCTTCAGCTTGATGTCCTTCATGGCAGCATCTGCACTACCATTGGTAATGGTCAGCGTGCCACGGAAGGCCTGACGCGTCATCGTCATCGTCTGGTTAATCTGGAGCGTGATGGTAGCACAAGTGCTGCCGCTCTGCTCCTGCATCTTCACCTTGAACCCAGAGTATTCGTAATCAATCAGGTCACCAGCATTCTGGAAGCCTCTGACACGGGCAATGGAATCACAACGTTCCATGATAGCCATCTGTGCCTCAATGATTTCGTGGTGTATCATATTAGAGGTCGTAGTGCCTGTTTCCAAGTAATCCATGAAACCGTTAATACGGGCTATGAACTTGTCGAACTGTGTATCGCTGATGCCAGAAGGCTTATAGAAGCGCAGGTCGTCAGCATTAGGTCTGCCATGTCCAACAGCTTTCTTCAGCGCTGCCAACAGGTCTTGCAGTTCCTCATTGGTGCAATGGTCTTCCCATACGTATGAGCCAAAGAATTCATCGTACAAGGTCTTCACGGCATTCAAATATTCCTCACCAGGTTCCAAACGAATCAAGGTTTGGCGAACCCAATCGGGCAGGTTGGGCGACATCGGCACAGCACGGTGTAGTGCAGGAGTCTTTTGATCATCGTCACCACCGCTGCCAGAGCTACCGCCAGAGTCGCCAGAGCCACTACCATAGTCGCCAGGTGTTGGGGGAGGTGGTGCACCGCAGCCTCGAATTATATCGATACCGCCAAGCACACAGCCAATAACGCCTGTCGCCAGCGACGCACCGGGAATAAAGCCTACAAGCGTATTGACGGCACCAACAGTACATAGCACATTGTCAACCATCGATGTACCTGCCTGCGAGTAGCAGTAGGCCGTACGGGCTGCACCGTATGCTGCACCAAACGCACCGAGGAAGCCCATCGGACAGTCGGCAATATCCATAAGGGCATTACCCAGATTCTCGAGACATGGATGACAATCATTGGACGAAGAAGCGGAATTGTTGTTAGATGTAGACGTATAGCTGCTGCCGCCACCGCCATTTGGTCCTGCGAGACCGCCGCCACCACTAATCCAGCCGCCCCAGCCGCCGCCTCCACCTGAGGGACAGACGTCGTACTTGATTTCAACGGGATATTTGTGCCACTTGCCATCATTGCCACACTTCCACTCATAGGTAGTGTACGACTCCTGATGACAACCGTCGCCAGATGCTGCACGGCGGAGAGCCGCCTTTGTTTCCTCCATACGGGTCACCTTCACGGGAATGACATAGCTTTGTTGCGGTGCCAGCGTCAAACCTGTATGTTCGACCATCGGTTCCCAACGGTAGTTACCTGCCACCTCAGCAATCTCATAGCTGGCATTCTCAGCCGTGATAAGGCCCTTGTTGGTCAGTACAGCATAGTAGATAACGCTCTCGCCAGCGCCAAGCTGTTTCAAATCCAACTCTTTAGGTTGGATTGTTTCAACGACAGGCATCGGTACATTGGTTTCATACTGTACCGTCGTTGTAATATTGTATTCGTCCTCGACCTCAGTTTCGACTACATCCCAGCTGACGGTGACAGCCTGATAGCTCAGGTTGACGGTCTTCAAGGTCGTGGTTCCCGGGTCAACGACGATATTGTTCTTGTAAGAGTCGTGCTTGTCGGCAGTGACATTCAACTGATAGTAACCCTCGGGCAGTTCAATGGTGAACAGGCCGTCTGCTCCACTCTTGCCCTGTGCAACAAGTGCGCCGGTGACAGGATTCTTCAAGACAATTTCAGCACCGCTGACGTGCGGTTTTTCTTCCGTATAATAGGTGTACTCGTCGGTAACATCGACGGTCAGTGTACCCTTCAGGTCAGACACAGGTGTAATGGTGAAGTTCATGTAGGTACCGTTACCGTTAGCGCAGTTGATACCGATACGACCAGTAACGGGCACGTTGAGCTGCATGTCGCTGGTAGGCATCAGTCGCAGTACGACGGTAGCCGTATCGTTCTGATTCAGACCTGTCATCGTCGTACCCGTCAGTGCCTTCATCCAGTCAGGCAGTGCGAGGGTAATCTTACCCGTGTTGCCCTTACCGTTGTTGGTAACGATAAAACTGTAGTCGCGACCATTATCCTTGTGCATGGTCGTCACCAGATTCTGCGACTCGACAACCAGATTACCCTGCGCCAGACGGGCGTAATAGTGGATGGGCACTTCGAGGTAAGCACCCTCAGCAGAGGTGATGCGCACCTTGAACATTTCCCAGTTATTGCCCTCAGTAGGCGTGGTACCCGATATCTGATAGTTCATCTTGACCGTAGCGCCACCTTCAATCGATGTCGGAACGGTGAACTGAGCGCTACAGCCTTCGGGAGCGTTCAGCACTTCCGTGGTAACGCCGCTGAGTGCGAGTGTGCCAGAATTTTCCAATAAGATAACACCGTTCTTGGGTTCGCCAATCGTCACGTCACAGGTAATGTAGCTATTATCGGCACGCTTCAGACCATAGACATCGAAAGCTGCCTGTTCCTCAGTAGTAGGATCGTCCTTGAAGCAGGCACCCACGGAGAAGTGGCCTGACTGCAAGGCGTAGAGCTGCCATTCCAACGTGAAGCGACCTTCTGCATCGGTGGTAACCTTCTTGACTTCGCGCGCACCGGCATTAACCAGATAGACATCTATTTCGGCATTGGTCGTGCGCTCGCCACTGATTTGTCCGCTAATAATTACCATATCGCCTTGACGATACACCTTCTTGTCGGTCTGAACAGCAGCCGTGAAGGGCGAGATAGCTGTTACCGTCACCTCGGCAGAGGTATTGTTGGTGTAAACCAGTTCATTAATACTGCGCGATTCATTGACCACAGCATAGTAGATGCAGTCGGCAACCTTGTCGGGCAAAGTCACTGAACGTGTGAGCGTCTCACTACCTCCCACAGGAATATCCTGCGATGTGTACATGGTAGCAATTGCCTTCGACGTACCCCTCAGGTAGAAAGTGACAGGTGTCTCCTTGGGCAGAACATAGGCCCCCTCGTTCGCAATGACTGCGGTAAGCGTTACAGGACTGCTAACGACGGCCTTCTGTACACTGGCTGAGAGACTGGTAATACGTGCATCGGGCAACGTCTGGTCGGTCACCAAAAGATAGCACGTACCCGAGCCGAAGCCCTCGGCGGCCACCGTGAAGATGACGGTATGCGAGTCGCCGCTGACCTCATTTTTCTTCGTCTGCACAGTGACTTCTACCGATGTCTGTCCAGCAGGAATCGTCACCAGATTGTCGTAAGTCAGCTCGGTATCATAGTTGCTGGTCAGTGTTACGGCCAACGGCTGGCTGACATCAGAAACGGTATTGCGGGTAATGGTCAGCGTGGTAGCGTCACCCTCTTTGACGGTACCATTCTGCGATGCCACGGCCAACGAAGCGCCATCGTTGTCGAGAACCGTCAGCTGGGCTGAGACGTTGCCTGCCTGTTCGCCACTTGACGCACAGTTACACGATGACACCCATACACCTGCGGTCAGCGTATAGGTACGGTCGCCCTCCTTGATGGTATTGTCGACAGGACCGAGATTGAAGTAAGCCGTCTCGACGCCCTTGGCCATCTCTATCGACTTGTTGCTATAGAAGAGGCCGCCATTTGAGTCGTCGCTGATGCGGACGGTAATCTTGCTGTCCGTCTTGCCCGTACGCGTCAGCACCGCAGCGACAGCCGTCGGACCTGCCGCCTCGCTAACCACGTTGGGCGTCAGCGTCAACGTCAATACGGGCATATCGTCGTCATGGAGTACAACAATAACCTCGCCCTTCTCGTAATGGGCTGCGGAAACGGTGAACTTGTTGGCCAACTCCAGATTAGGCAACTCGTTCTGAACGGCTGTTACTCCGAAAGTAACGGAAGTTTCTCCGGCAGGAATTTTAATTTCTTGCGGATAAATAAAGCGCTTGGCGTCCTCACTGATGAGCTTCACCACAACATCACTCTTCGGTGCCTTGTCGAGAGACACCGTCAACTGGAAGGTATCGCCCTCGTTGACGTCGGTTTTCGAAGCCGTCAGCTTGAGAGCGGGCAACTCGTCGTCCTCGATGATGATACTCTGTGTAACCTCGTCGTAGCCATCGCCACTAACGGTAATGCTGGCCACGCTATCGGCATCGAGCACCGTATTGTTTTCCACCTCGGCATAGAATACCACGCCCGACTGGTTGGCAGGAATGGTCACACTACTGCCAGGCAGTTTCAGACGCGAGTCGTTGGTCTTCAGCGTGAAGCTACGGATGTTCTGCCAACGACCGGAACGACTCAGCTTGCAGGTGATGCGCTGGTAGTAAGAGCCCTCAGTAATGCGCTGCGGTGACAGTTCCAGCGTCAGACGCTTGCCAACGGTCAGGTTAGTAGCCGACTGAGCCGTATTATTGTCGCGTAACGACGGATGCTCACCCGTCTTGTCAGTAGGCACAATGGTAACCTGAACCTTGGCCAGTCCGTCGATTCCCAACAGGGCGGGCAGCACAATCTTAGCCTCACGATTGACGGAAGCGCCAGCAGCCAACGTGCCATCATAGTAGGTAGTCGTCAACTGCTTCGTGACACCACCAGAAACAGCAGCCAGCACAATCT
>CAMJDL010000033.1 GCA_946404405.1 uncultured Prevotella sp. | reverse complement strand
GTCCGTTGCCATTGAACGTACCACGATAAGGAGCAACATCCAAACCAACGGGGTTAGAAATGCTGAAGTCGGCATCCATAATGGCATTCACTTCCGATTTACCATTGGCATCTGCTACTAATTGTCGGAACTTGTCCCAGTCGTCAGCACTCCTCAACACGTAATACTGTTTGTCACCGACAGTCGTCTGGTCCAGCCCACTGTTGTCCGCAGCCCAAGCATTCGGACTGCCGCCCGTGAACAGCACAAGCATTAAGACCATCAGGTGGAACCAACGTGTCCCTCCCAACGTCCTCCGCGTTGTCCTTTCACACATTTTTGCCTTTGTACTCATAATCAATCTATATTTTTTCGTTTATTATATCTATAGTTGCTTGCAAAATTACATTTTTTTTTGCAAATAACCATCAAATTGTTCGAATTTAACATAATTCCCATTACAAAATGTTATTTTTGGGTTTTGTCCCTGCAGACTGCGAGTTCTTTAACCGTATAATGCATTTTCCCTTATAGCCGTATAATTCAAAAAAAACTATGCTATGATAGCTATAGTTATATGTAATTTATTTATATACAATTCGTTACCCTATAGCATAGTTTGCAAAAACCCTGCTATAACTATGCTATAACCATGCTATAGTTTGCGATGCCAAAAAATGTGCCAACTATTTTGCGTATGCTTCTAAGGTGTTTTGCGTATGCCCGTAAGGTGTTTTGCGTATGCCCGTAAGGTATTTTGCGTATGCCAGCAAGGTCGAAAGGTGCCTTATCGCTCCCTGTACAAAGGCGTTACGCACCCTTTCCCCTTACCTTACTCTCCCCATCTGCTTACTTTAGAACAGCCGTCTGCTCCTTATGTCCTACAAAGCCGCAATCTCTTCAGCCATCGCATTCAAGGCGACACAGTCAGCACGGCTGATGTGGCGCTTGCCGGCATCGTATTCCCAAGGACTGAGGACGAGCACACGGCCATCGGCGACAGCATCGAAGATGTCGCCGGGTGGCTTGTAATAGTCGCGGAAGCCGTTATCAGCCAGAACGATGAAGGGATGCCGTTCAGCAAGAAGCACGTCCTTCACTTCTTTCTCTTTGGGGGAAATAAAGGGCGAGACCATCACCGTGCCCTTTCGGGCCGCCAGCACGCAGCCGTTCATATAGTTGCGCAACGACTGGGGGCGGCCTTGCGCAGCCTCGTCAACTAAATCGTGGCGCACATGGACGGGGGCGAAGTGGGTGGCTTGCAGTAGCAGGATGTTGCCTACGCCGGCGTAGGTGCGGCCTGCAATCTCAATGCCCTCCTGAACGCGGAAGAAGCCAGGCATCAGGCGCTTGGTGGCCAGACGCTGAGGATTGAGCTGCACATAGCGGATCATGGACTGCAGCTGGCCTCGGCGCGACAGGGGACGGAGGAAGGGCACCTCGGTGAAGAGGGGCGGCAGGGCGTAGTAGGCTTCATCGCCGAGGAGGGCGCGAAGCGGGTTCTCCCGGCTGGAAGCCGGCGCAAGGGACGAAAGGGACGGCGGCGCGATCGGCGAAAGGGACGGCGGCGCGATCGGCGAAAGAGACGGCGGCGCGATCGGCGAAAGAGAGGGCGGCGCGCTTTCGTTCGTTGTGCTGCCTGTGAGGCAGTTTCTTCCGCATGCTTGCAGATAGCTATGCGCCCGCCCCACCTTCTTTGCTGCCCGCCAGAAGCCTTGCGCCACATAGCGGATGCTGCGCTCCATCGGGCGGCGCACATACCAGATACTGTGCAGATGGTCGGGCATGAGGCAGTATTGCAGAATCTGTATCTCAGGATAAAAGAGCGGCAGGGAGCGCTGGCATTCCAAGATTGCCCGCCCCAGCTCCGTAGGCTCCACCCGTGCCTGGGTTGGGTTGCCGGCAGGAATGGCCAGCGTGCCCAACAGCGGCTCGCGCGACGTCACCGTCAGCGTGACATGATAGATGCCGACACCTTTCCATGAGGTGCCTTCCTCTTGCCATTGCCATTGTCCTTGTCTTGCCCTTTCTTCCACCTCTTCTTATTGTTTGAACCTTGCAAAATTACAAAAACTGCGCGACAATTCGGCCATGTATCTGTTAAAATTGATACTAACTCGTGTAATATGCAAAGAAAAGTGCCATTTTCTTTCACGAAGACACAGAAATGACGGTTTTTTATTTTGTTGTTTTGTTTTTTATTCGTACTTTTTTCGTAACGAAGAAAGTACTTTCGCTCGAAAAAGAAAAGAAAAACAAGTTTTCCTTTTGCTTTTTGCTCACTTATTCGTACCTTTGCACCCAAAGTTACAAAAAAACAGGAAGTATGAAAAGGAAAATGTATTTATCGATGTATACCGCCATCTTGACGATTTGCGGCGTTGTAGTGCTGACAGGCTGTAAACACGATATGGACGATTACACACCACAGCCCTATAGTACGACGGCTGCTGAGCGCCTGAAATATGCCGAGCAGATGTTGGGTGTTTCCGTTGATCCCCAGCAGGACTGGACGCTCAGCAACAGGTATAGCGTGAAGGTCACGGTTGATGCAGACCTGGAAAATATCAGTCATATCGCTGTGCTCGACGGCAACCCATACGTGGGCGTGACTAATTTGCTGGCCAGTACATCAGCTGTCAAAGGTACAACAGCAACGGTATCCTTCCTTGCACCGTCAACGGCAGACATCTTCTATGTGGCCTGCATGAATAAGGACGGAGAGTGCATAGCCCGCCCATTCATACCTGGCGAAGACACGTCGGTATCGTTCGGCGATGATGGCGAGATGGTTGAATCGGCCAGTCCCCGCCGAGCTCCTGAATTCGAGGATGCCTACATTCTTGATCCTCCCCCCTACGTCCAATACAAAATAAAGGACTTCTACAGTTTCCGTGAAGCAGTGTTGAAGGTTCTGCCCGAAGGTCAGGATAACCATAAGACCATTGGTGACGCCGACTTCAGAGACGTCATCGAGATTACCCAGAATCCTTATTCCAACTATGGCATCTTGCTGACCTTCATTTATGGCGACGGCAGCGACAAAGACAACATCTGGTATAACTGGTATCCGAAAGGACAGGCAGAGAATATGAAGACATACCTGATCAAGGATACCTATAAGGACAAGAAGGTGCCCGCTCAAGATCTCAGTCCACAAAAATCCGTCCTCACCGGCCACTACCTGTATTGTCGCCGTGGCGATAAGAACGACATCCAGTTCACGCCAGGCGATATCCTGGAGCTCAAACTGGCAAAGGATGACGTTCCGATGATCGATACGGACTCCCATCCCCGTGTCAAGGTGTTTATGTTCAACGGCCATGTCTTTTTGACCTGTGAGGATGGTGATGACTGGGACTACAACGACCGCCTCTACTGGATACCAAATGGTCATAACTGTATTGCAAAGGCCAAGGGTGTACCCGTGAAGCCGGAACCCAGCACGCCACAGATATGGACCTACGCGTGGGAGGATAACACCATGGAGGGCACTGACCGCTGCGACTACGACATGAACGACTGCGTCATAGAGGTGAAGGAGAAAGACGGCGACCCGTCGAAACTTGAGATATCGCTCGTGGCCCTTGGTGCTACACGCGACCTGTGGTTAGGCTTTGACAATAAAAACGGCAAGAGCTATAAGGACTACAAGCCCGTATTCGGTGACAAGGAACTGCATGAAGTGTTAGGCGTCCCGCATGGTACGATGGTCAACACCGGCAATGGCACACGCACGGTTGACACGGTTATGGTAGTTGTCGACAAACCCGCAGGCTTCGACTTCCAGACATGCTCGTTCGTGCTGGGTGCCAAGGTGAAAAAGGAGATGCAGGGCCTCTACGAGAACGACTACTATATGCTGCACGTATCTACCGCAGGTACTGATCCTCACGGCATCGTTATTCCTGGAAAATGGCAGTGGCCTACCGAACGTACCAGTGTCAAGGATGCCTATCTGGAGTTCAACACCTGGGCCAGCGACCATACAAAAGCTAAGGACTGGTATCTGCATCCCGTCAAAGGAAAGACGGTCGTTCGGTGATAACGTTAACACGACATGAAAAAGTACTATTTGATTTTGATTATAGCAGCCGCCCTCCTTCTCGAAGCGATGGGTGCTGCACAGTATTTTACGGCCACTTACGGCATACGGAACGAATTGCTGAATAAGGCGAACCGCGACATGGAACAGAGCCTGCGCGTGGGTAATGTCAAGGGCGAGGTGGAAACAGCCCTGAGGAATATTTATAATGCCGTAGCCATGAGCATCGACAATCCAAAAGGCTACTATCGTATTGCTGCAGGTCTGGTCAAGAACAATCCGCACATTGTCGGTGCAGGCATTGCCTTCCGTCCTGACTATTACAAGTCGAAGGGCTTGAGTAGTCTGTATGCGCCATACGTCTACGACCGTCAGCCCGACGTGGCGGCGAAGAAGAAGAAAACCACCAATCCGATACTGACCGCCGAGCTGCTGTCCTTCGACTATACCACTCGTGAGTGGTTCATGAACCCTATGGAGGACGGTAAGAGCCTGTGGACCCAGCCCTACGTCGACGAAGGCGGTACCCATATCATAATGTGTACCTATTGTATGGCGGTAAAAGACCGTAGCGGACAGATTGTAGGCGTCTTCTTTGCCGATGTCCCGATGGAGGATGTGTCGCAGTTGTCTGTGAATATACACGAAGGCATTATCAGTAGCCGTACGTTGCTTTTCTTCATTCAGGTTGGCAGCCTGCTCATTATCGGATTCATCGTCTGGCTGTCCTTTAGGGCCTTCCGCCGCTACAAGGACCAATATGTTGACCCTGAGAAGGACCATCTTGTAGAACAGTTGGCAAAGCTTCGTGAGGTCAACACCCGACTCATCAAACGCAATCAGGATTTGGCCGAGAAGGTGGCTAAGATGCAAAACCATTTGAAAACGGTCTCTTCCCAGTCCAACGAATCCCACTATTTTGGTTAAATAGAAACGAGGATGTGTTGAGCACATCCTCGTTTCTATTTATACTGAACCTTTTGTCTTACTTCTCAAGGCGCAGGTTCCACTTGGAATTGTCGCTCTTGAAGTCGTACTCGGCCAGCGTAGGTGTGGAGTCGCCTGCCGAATAGATGCAGTACTTCTGGTTCTTACCCTTGCCAGGAATGGCGTACGGCATGATGCGGTAGGTACCGTCGGTGAGCTGTTCTACACGCCAGAGCTGCTCGTCAAGGTTGGCAAAGTCCTTCGTGGTCAGTTCGAGGTCGGCAGTAGCAGTCAGGGCACGGTTGGTGCCTGCGATGCGGATGGTGAACAGCGGTCCGGCAATAGTACCTTTGCCCGTAGTAGCCAACTCCCACTTCTGCCAAGGACGGAACATGTAGTCGCTGCAACGGACGGCAATATCGCCAGCGGGCCATGAGCCCTGAACCTGCGCGAGGGTCTGCTCCTCAACAGGCTTCGGGGGTGCCTGATTGCCCTGAGGACGACCACCGAAGCCACCGAAGCCACCAGCACGGGCCACATTCATGCGGACGAAGTCGACACCCAATTCGAGTGAATAGCCACGACGCTCGCTGAGGATGGCGTAGGTGCCTGCCTTGACCTGCTCGCCAGCGTATGGCCAGCCGTTCTTCCACAGCAGGGGATGAATAGCCAGCGTGGAACGTCCGCCCTGATCGAAGTCGGCCTCCCAGTGGAACGACATAATCTCGACACCCTCGTCAAGGATGGTGCGTCCGAAGTGTCCGGCACCCGTCTTACGATTGCCTGCAGCAATGACCATACGACCACCGCCGTGGAACATGTCGCGACCAACATTGTCGATGTAGGGACCCTCGACGCTACGCGAACGGCCTACCACGATATTGTAGGTAGAGTTGACACCGTCGCAGCAGGTGCCGTGGGTGCCCAGCAGATAGTACCAGCCATCCTTGTAGATGAGGTCGGTAGCCTCGCAGTCGATGGCGATGTCCTTCTCCTTGTTACCCTTTACACGGAAACCCGTCTTGGGGTCGAGCTCGATGAGTCGGATGGTGCCGAAATAGGTACCGTAGCTGACCCACATACGACCTGTCGTGGGGTCGAGCAGCACGCCCGGGTCGATGGCGTCCTGATCCTCCATACCGTCGCTGGCACAGACTTCGACAGCGGTAGACCACTTGAAGTCAGGCGATTTGGGGTCGAGGGTCTTGTTCCACATGGTCAGGATGCGACCACTGTGACCACCACCCAGGCCACCACCCGTGGCACCATAGATGCAGAGGTAACGGTCGCCAACCTTGATGACATCGGGGGCTGCACCGCCACCGGGACGCTCAGCGCCACTGTGCCAGTTCCAGCCATCCTCAGAGATAAGGCCGCCGCCACCCGTGCCAAAAGTATAGTATTTGCCTTCGCACTCAGCGATAGTTGATGGATCGTGAATAAACGGTTGTCCGATTTGCGCATTTGCGGCTGTAGCTATAGCCAATGCCGCAAGAATTGTATGTAGACGTTGCATAGTTATTTGCTGTTGATGATGGTATAGTTAGTTACAGGGTTACCTTTCTCGTCGAGGAAGCGGACACAGAAGTCGCTCATGCCAGGGCCATTGATGACGGCGCCACGCAGAATGTTGCGGCCCTTCTTCAGGGTGAGGCGGCGCGACATGCAGTCGTCCTTCACCATACGGCGGTCGCCACTCAGCAAGAGGGCTTCCTCGCCATTGAGCCACCACATAGAGGCAGAGTTAGAACCAACAGCCAGACGGACGTTCTCGATGTCCTCGGGGCAGTCGATGATGGTGACAGCCCAGAAGAGTACGCCATAGACCTTCGAGCCGTACTTCTCGGCAAAGCGGAACAACTTGACATTGTAGTTCTCGCTATCCAGCGCGTGCCAGGTCAGTGTCTGTTTGACAGTCTTCACCTCGGGCTGGGCGGGAGCCTGCTGCATGCCACGACCAAAGCCTGCGGGAGCCTGCTCCTGCTTGAACTCGGCCTTCACCTTCTGACCGTCCTTAGGCAGGATGGTCTGCTGGCCCTTGAAGTATTCGCGATTGAAGTGTTCGCGCAGGTAAGAGTCGGTGAATACGGTGTTGCCGCTGTTGGGCTTGTCGATGGGTTCCAACAGTAACCAGCGACGGATGAAGCCCTCGTTGTCGGGCGTAGCAGGCGTAGCGGTAGCTGCCTTGAAGTACTTGGGACGGTTCTTGAACTGTACCCAGTCGACGCCCAGTTCACCAGGACCTTCGTTGGTGACCACGATGTCGGCCACACCCTTGGGCACGTAGTCCAAGGTAACGGTCTGTGTGAGCCACTGGTTGCGCATGTCGCGACGGAAACGCATCATCATGCCACCACCCTGACCGCCAGCAGGCTGTTCGGGAGGTGTGACAGCCATCTTTACACGGGCAATGACCTTACCCTTGGCACTACCCTCGCGCAGGCAGAACTCAGTGTCGCCACTGGCCTTGGCACTGATCATCATATAGCCATCGTAGAGACAGCTGAAGTCGACATCGGCATAACGCATCCAACCCTTGGCGGGAATGGTGGCATAGTCGCCACTGAAGGCACGCAGCGTATCGACATGGTCGGTGGTCACGCCATCTGAAGCGGTGCTGTAGCGGTCAATCTCAATCTTCTCGGTGGCCTGGTTGATACCTACGCCACGCATGGTTTCCTTGACCTCCTTGATGGTACCGTCAGCATTGAAGGCCAACTTCTCGATACATACGGAACGGCGCTTGTCGTCACGTGGCGAGAAGAAGTTGGTGTGGTAAAACAGATACCACTGACCCTTGTAGTTGATGATGCTGTGGTGATTGGTCCAGCAGCCATTGGGATGCTCGGCCATGATGAGACCCTTGTATTCGTAGGGACCCATGGGGTTCTTACTCATAGCGTAGCCGAGAACCTCGGTATTCTCGCGGACATACGGATACGTGAGGTAGTACCAGCCGTTAGCCTCGAAAGCGAACGGACCCTCAGCCTGACGATTGGGCAGACCTTCAAGACAGTTGACACCAATCATCTCCATCTCGCGGTTGCCCCACTTGACAGTCGATTTGGGGTTGTCGTCAGCCAACTCCTTCATATTGGGCTTCAGCTTGGCACAGCGTCCGTTGCCCCAGAAGATGTAGGCATTGCCGTCGGAAGCCAGGAGCACGCAGGGGTCGATACCATTGACACCCTTGATAGGCTCTGGCTCGCAAACGAACGGACCCTCTGGACGGTCAGCCACAGCCACACCGACACCAAAGCCACGCATGCCGCCAGCAGGTGTTGATGGGAAATAGAAATAGTACTTGCCACCCTTCTCGACACAGTCGGGAGCCCACATAGAGTAGGAGTCGGGACGCACCCAGGGTACCTTGTTCTGGGTCACGATGACACCATGGTCGGTCCAGTCAGTCAGATTCTCGCTGGAGAAGACGTGGTAGTCCTCCATGCAAAACCAGTCCTGACGCTGTCCGGCAGGGGGCACGATGTCGTGCGACGGATAAAGGTACACCTTATTATTAAATACTCGCGCGGTAGGGTCAGCCGAGAACAGGTCTCGGATGACGGGATTCTGCGCCATGGCCGCCGTAGCAGCCAGGCACAGTCCAATAATTGATAATAATGTTTTCTTCATAGTTGGTTATTTCACTCTTCACTTTTCACTTTTAACTTTTCACTTCTTGAACTGCCACCAGTCAAGGCGAACGTCACCTTGGGCGTTACTGAAACAAATGTAGAGGTCGTGGACGCCAGTGGCGCCAGTAACCTTCGTGCTGAAGGTCTTGTACTTGTCAACAGAGCCCGTGCTCTTGATGGAAGCCGTACCAATGACGGGACCATCCTGGCTGTTCAGGCGCAACGTCACGGTGCAGCCTGCATTTTTAGCGGCAGCGGCGACGATGCTGAACTGTTTGGCACCACGACCGAAATCGACGCCACGCAGACGGATATACTCGCCATCGTTGAGGTCGAAGATATACATATTCTTCTTACCCGTCGACTCAGGCATGTCCTTCACGACACCCGTATTCTCGATGCCCATCTTGGCAGACTTCAAGCCAAAGCCCCAGTTCATGGTCTCGGCCTCTACGCGACGGTAGGGATTCAGCCAGTGCAACTGCTGCATGGGTTTCTGGTCCAACCAATAAGGAATCTCCTGAATGGTACCGTCAGCATTATAGGTAATCTCCTGTGCCGACACCGAACGGCGCTCGTGGTGCTTAAAGGTTTCGAGGTGCATCAGGTCGTAGTTCTGTCCGAAGACATAGCTGTGTCCCTGGAAATCGCAAATACCCGGATGGTTGCCGCGGTCACGCTCAGTAGGACGCATGATGTAGCCCTTCCACTCCCAAGGACCCGTAGGCGAGTCGCTCATGGCATAGCCTAAAGCCTCAGGACAGCAGGTCGAAGCAAAGCCAAGATAGTAGTGGCCATTGCGTTTGTAGAACCAAGGACCTTCCTGATAGTTGGGGATATGCGGCAACTTGGTGACACCACTGGCCAGCGACGTCATATCGTTACCCAGCTTTGCCCAGAACGTATGGGGATTGCCCCAGTACATATAGGCCTGACCATCATCGTCCGTATATACCGAGGGGTCGATATCATACCAGTTGGACTGGTCCCATACCAATGGTTTGCCAATGGCATCCTTGAAGGGACCATAGGGGGAATCTGCCACGAGCACGCCAATACCATGACCATGCAAGGGGGCATAGAGGTAGTACTTACCATTACGCTCCACCGTCTGGATGGCCCAGGCACCGTTCTCACGCGAGCGCCAGGGGAAGTCTTTCAGCGAGGCCACGGCACCATGCTCGGTCCAGTTCACCATATCGGTGGTAGACCACAGGAGCCAGTCGTACATAAAGAAGCCTGCTGACGACTTTTCGTTGGCATCAGGGATATCCTCAGGCGAAGCATCGTGCGACGTATACAGGAATAAGGTATCGCCTACGACCAATGGCGAGGGGTCAGCGGTGTATTTGGTCTGGAACAACGGCATGTTAACCTGCTCCATTCCGCGCATCTCCCACCAGTCGAAATTGAACAGTTTCGGACCCTTACGACCTTTGAAGACGAAGTACATATCGGCAGTAGCCGGCAGGTTAAGACCTGAGATAGTGCGTGACGGCGCATTCAAGTCTTTAAGCGTCGAATAGTCCAGGTCGAGGGTGATGGTCTGCCACTGCTCCCAGCCACCTGTGCCAGGCACATTGACGGTACCAAGGAGGCGTCCGCCAACACTGTCAAGACGGATTTCAATCTGTCCGCCACGCAGACCACTGGCCACGCGGGCGGTGAACACGCGGGGAATCTTGTTGCCAAAGGCCACGTTCTGCAGTTTGATATAGTCGCCATTATGGATGTCCGTCACGTAGACGCCCACCTCACTATTTTGTTCCGTCTTCAATCCACTCGAGAACGCCATCGTCTCGGCCTCAACCTGGCGATAGGGGTCAAACGTAGCGATGGGCTTCACACCTTCGTCGGTAGGAAGAATGGTGGGGAAACTGCCATCAGCATTATACTTGAACTCCTCGACAGCCACACTACGGCCAAAGCCGCCACCCTTAGGCAACTTGCCCGTATGGTAGAAGAAATAGCTGTGACCCTTGAAGTCGGCTACACCACAGTGGTTGGTAAACGACTTGGTATCGCTCAACGGCATAATTTCGCCAGCATATTTCCAAGGACCTGTAGGATGCGAGGCCGTGCTGTAAGAGATATGCTCAGGCACGCCACCAGCTGCATAGAGCAACTGGTAAACACCGTTTCGCTTGGTAAGCCAAGGCCCCTCCGTATAGCTATCCTTATACTTCTTGCCACGTTCACGTTTATTCATAGCGGGACTGCCAAAGGCTTCCTCCGTCATGTCGAGACGTCCCAGTTCACCACTGTACGATATCATGTCGCGGTTGAGCTTCAGATAGTAGCACTGTGGATTACCCCACATCAGCCAGGCCTGTCCGTCGTCGTCAATCATGACGGTGGGATCGATGTGGTCCCACGAGCCATTCTCAAACAACGGTTTACCAATGGCATCGCGGAAAGGACCCGTAGGAGAATCGCTCACAGCCACACCAATAGCCATGCCCTTCGAAATCTTCGAGTGGGCGCAGATGTACCAGTAGAACTTACCATCGCGTTCAATGGTCTGTCCTGCCCAGGCACGATCGTCGGCCCACGAGAAACTCTCCAAAGCCAAAGGCGAGCCATGATCCTGCCAGTTCACCATGTCCTTGGTGGAGTATACGCGCCACTCCTGCATCCAGAAGAAGTCGGCATTGTCCTCGTCATGACCGGTATAGACGTACATCGTACCGTCATGAACCAACGGAGCAGGGTCACTGGTAAACCATGTCTGAACAAAAGGGTTTTGTGCCATGGCTGCCGTAGCAGCCAGGCACAAACCTATCGTTGATAATAAGATTTTTCTCATCAACTATTCACTATTCACTTTTCACTATTCACTATTCACTTTTCACTTAAAAAGGCTTTGTGCCATCTTTTCGAGGCAACGGCGCCAGGTCAGGAACTCATGGGCAGTACCCTCTGAGATAAGACCTTCGGCATTGAAGCCAGCTGCCTTCAGAGACTCGACGCTCTTGTTGATACCTTCGGGATTCTCCTTAGAGCCACAGCCCTCGAAAATATATTTCACAGCCTTCGGATCCTTGATTTCATCGGGAGCATACTGACCACCGCTGAGCAGTCCCCAATAGCCAAACATCTCAGGACGACGCAGGGTGATAAGCTTTGTCTCCATGCCACCCATCGAGAGACCGGCCATAGCACGGTTCCACTTGTCAGCCTTGGTCAGGAAGTTGGCATCGATATAGGGAATCAACTCGTCGATGAGCACCTTCTCAAACTCCTCGGCAGTAAATCTGCCAATGGTACCAAACTTGATGTCGTTGGTCAGACCATAGGCCATCACAACGATGAAGGGTTTAATCTTGCCATCGGCAATGAGGTTGTCCATAATCAGACCTGCCTTACCCTGTACGGGCCAGCTGGTCTCGTTCTCACCCCAGCCATGCTGCAGATACAGAACAGGATAGCGTTCCTGTGACATTTTGCCACCCTTGCCCTTGACAAGTTTGCCATAGCCATTGGGCAGATAGACATTGGCTGTCTGCATCTTGCCAGTGCTCTCAGACCAGAAGGTTACCTGCTGGATGTTACCATGAGGAATGTCCTTACGATAAGCGTAGAAGTCCTGATCGGGAGCGGGAATCTCGATACCACTCTCCCAACGGCAAGAGCCGAAGTAGTTATGTGTACCAGGATCGTTGAACGTACCACCGTCAACAGTCAGATGATAGTAGTGGAAACCAGGATCCATCGGCCCCTCGGTAGTACCTACCCATACGCCATCCTTATCCTTGCGCAGCACCGTACCGCCACGACCGCCAAGGCCCAGGCTAACGATAACCGACTTAGCCTCGGGAGCCTCAACGCGGAAGCGGGCATAACCCTCACTGTTCACCTTAGGCCACTCCTGTCCGGGCTGGTTGCAGGGATTGGGAACAAAGTCCTCCTTGGGTACGGCATTGTCGAGCTTGGCATCAAAGTTCTTGATGGCATAGTAAGCCTGCTTGGGCTTGTAGTTCTCGTCGAAAGGCAGCGGATGGTTGTTGACACCCAGCCAAGAGTCACGGTCGCCAAGGTTCCAGAACGTCACGCAGTCGATGACATCCTTATGCTTACGGAACACCTTGAATACGCGGTTGTACTGATCGGTCAGCATGGTGTTCAGATAGCCAGCCAAAGGTTTGTTCTCACCACGAGAGAAACGCAGCTGTCCACCCATCTCCTGATTGACACGGATGTCGAGTTCAGTAACGTGGATGTGCTTTACCAGCTGTGAATACTTGGTGATAGCAGCATCGATATCCTCTTCGGTAGGACCATAGATATTATAGTGGCCCTGCATACCGATACCATGAATGGGCACACCGGCATCCTGCATCTTCTTCACCATATTATAGATACGATCGCGCTTGGCAGGGTCGCACTCGTTGTAGTCATTGTAGAACAACAGGGCATTGGGGTCTGCCTCGTGAGCAAACTCGAAAGCCTTGGCAATGAACTCATCGCCGCAGAGCTTGTAGACACGGCTCTCACGATAGGGGTTGGGCTCACCGCCACGACGGCCAAAGCCACCGAAGCCGCCAAAACCACCACCGCCGTCGCTCATGGCTTCGTTCACCACATCCCAGCAGTAAACGACGTCCTTATAACGGTTTACAACGGTATGGATATGCTCGCGAAGGCGCTCGTAGAATACCTCTTTCTTTACTTCCTTGCCTTTCTTGTCGGTAAACATCCAGTCACAGAACTGAGAGTGCCAGCAGAGGCAGTGACCACGCAGTTTGATACCGTTCTGACGGCAGAAGTCTGCAATCTTATCGGCTTTTTCAAAATTCCATACGCCCTCTTTCGGATGAAGTTCACCGGGCTTCATGTCATTCTCAGCAGTGATGCTGTTGAATTCGGCCTTTACCAGATTGATCTGGTCGGGCGTACTCACGTTACGCTGGTTAAGAGCTACACCAATCATGAAGTAGTTCTTGTAAGCGTCTTTCAGTTTTACGCTTGGGTTTGGATCCGCGGGAGCTCCAAACTGTGCCCAAGAGCCCATGCATGTCATTGACAGCACGACGGCGAGGGCAGTTTTAATTGTTCGTTTCATTGTGTTGATTTTAGGATTAAAAATTAATTATAACGTTTGACATTCTTTAAAAAATCATTTGATAATATTGAATAATTCAGCTTCTTATAGTCTTTGTCGGCCGAACTGGTACCAATGAGGATTTCATACTTGCCAGGCTTTACACGCATGGTGTTGGTCTCGAAATCCCAGAACTCAAAGCTCTTCCTGTCGAGCGACAACTTCACGGTAGCTGTCTGTCCGGCCTTCACCTCGACACGTTCAAAAGCACGGAGCGACTTCAGCGGCCCGTCAGGATCTTGAAGGTTGCGGATATAAAGTTGCACGATTTCCGTGCCATCCTTCTTGCCTGTATTGACCACATCGACAGTAACGGTGCAGCCACCATCATTTCTCATTTCTAATTTCTCATTTCTAATTTCGAAAGTGGTATAGCTCAGTCCATAGCCGAAGGGGAACAGGGCATCATCAAAATAGCGATAGGTGCGGCCCTTCATCGAGTAGTCCTCGTAGTCGGGTAACTGACTCGTGCTCTTATAGAACGTCACGGGCAGCTTACCGCTGGGGGTATAGTCGCCAAACAGCACGTCAGCCACTGCCGTTCCACCCTCCTGACCAGGATACCAAGCTTGCAGGATGGCATCGCACGTCTCTGTCTCAGGCTGCAGGGCAATGCACGAGCCTGAGCAGTTAACGAAGATGACCTGCTTGCCAGCATCTTTCAGAGCTTTCAGGAATTCACGCTGCACCTTCGGCAGTTCGATATTTGTACGGTCGCCACCCTTGAAGCCTTCAATATCCACAGGCATCTCCTCGCCTTCAAGACTGGAAGCTATACCACCTACGAAGATCACCTTGTCGATGCCCTTCAGCTGGGCGATGGTCTCCTGATAGTCGATGGGATGTTCCTTGGCGATATTGATGGCCAGATTGGCATTATACGTATGGATATGTGAGAAACGCACCTCGATATTGTAGCTCTTGCCCTTCTCAGCCTGAATAGCCACGCGGTTGGGTGTGGTACGCCAGATGTGGTGGCGGAACTTCTGCACACCATCGATATAAAGTTCGAAATGACCACATGCATCAACGTTCACCACATATTCGCCAGACTCCTTAGGTGTGAAAACAGTCTCATACTTAGCTGAGAAGTCTTCGAGCTGAACGCCAGGGGCGAAGTTGTGCATGCCAAAGGTGGTGACAGCCAACGGTGCAGTATAATATTGTGTCGTGACGGGCTTACCTTCCATACGACGGTTGTTCCAGAAGGTACCCTTCATACCTTTCTTGCCCTCGAAACTGCACTGCGACGCCATCAGGCATTCCATCACCTTGTCGTAGGTCAGGTCGCAACCCGCTGCATAGAATAACTTCTTCGTCTTGGTCTTGATACCGTCAAGGATGGTCACAGTATGATTCGGCGTACCATTATAGTTACCCCACATCATCGGGGTGTTATCGGCATTGGGACCAATGACGGCAATCTTCTCCTTCTTATTCAATGGCAAGATTTTGTTCTTATTCTGCAACAGCACAAGTGTCTGACGCGCCATGTCAAGTGAAAGATTGGCTGAAGCCTTGGTAGACATGGCAGAATATGGAATCTTCGACCATTCGACCAATGATGGGTCGTCCATCTCACCCAAATCGAAACGACCTTCCAACAAACGAATGACGTGCTTATCGACCTCGGCCTCGGTAATAAAGCCACGCTTCACGGCCTCAGGGATGCTGCGATAGGCATAGCCGTAACCGCACTCCACATCGGTACCAGCAATGGTAGCTTTTGCCGATGCATGAACAGGACCTGTCGATGACTTGTGCGACTCATAGAAGTCGCTGACGGCACCGCAGTCGCTGACCACCAGATATTTAAAGCCCCACTCATCACGCAGGATAGTCTGCAACAAGCGCTGACTACCACAGCACGGATCGTCATCCAAACGCTGGTAGGCACACATCACCTCACGAACCTTACCGTCCTGCACACAGGCCTGGAAGGCAGGCATGTAAGTCTCCCACATATCACGGGGCGACACATTGGTCAGGTTAGCCGAGTGGCGTGTATATTCAGGACCGCTGTGTACAGCATAGTGCTTGGCACAGGCCCACAGTTTACGATATTTAGCTGTTTCAGGCCCCTGCAGGCCCTTCACCACCTGCACGCCCATCACTGAGGTCAGGTAGGGATCCTCACCATAGGTCTCCTGTCCCCTGCCCCATCGTGGGTCACGGAAGATATTGACATTCGGCGTCCACACGGAGAGACTGTGGAACTTCTCATCCTCGCCAGAGCCACGCTGCATACGCTCGTTGTACTGTGCACGGAACTCCGTAGAAGCCACGTCGAAGCACTTGAACAATAAGTCGGGATTGAACGATGATGCCATCGCTATCGGTTCTGGAAACACCGTCACGTTACCTTGGTTGGCAGCACCATGCAGGGCCTCGCTCCACCAGAAGAACTTCTTGATGCCTAAACGGGGAATGGCCGGACTCTCGTCCAGCATCAGCTTTGCTTTCTCTTCCAATGTCAGTCGCGAACACAAATCCTTAGCACGTTCCAGTGCCGATAGGTTTGGATTTTTGTAGGGCAGTTCTTGTGCTGTCGCCAATAGTGCCACCATACAAAAAGCAATGGTTGTCTTAATCTTCATTACGATGAATAGTTATGATTATGGCGCAAAGGTACGAAATAATCTACACATAGGCTGATGCGAATGTATCAAATACTTTTGAAGATGTAACAGGCTGGCAAAGCCGTTATTTTATTTCCGTACGCCAAAGTCCTTACGCGACTCATTGTTAATGAGACGAGTAGCCTGATGGTCATCGAAGTGCGTAGGAGCAATGATAAAATCGGGTACATTAAAGGAGAAGAAGCGTTCGCGATAGAAACGACGAGGATTGCGCTGGGGTAGCATAAAGGCCTTGCTGACACGTCCGTTAGCATCGACATGACAGAAATAGGGTCGTGTAAAAAGGCCATCGTCGCGACGGGAACTCAACACGAGCCAACGCGAGTTGGTGCTCCAATTATGGAACGATTCTGTATCGTCAGAGTTTGCATCAGTCATAGGACGGCTTTCGCCTGTAGAGAGGTCAAGCAGATAGAGGTCGGCCTCATGATGCCAGATGCTGAACTGTCCGTAGTCGGAGAGTGTGTAACAAAGGAAACGTCCGTCGTAGGAGGGACGCGGGAAGGATATAGAACCTCCCCCAGCCCCTCCCAAGGAGGGGAGTGCGTGAGACGCTGCATCGATGATGGTGTCTATGTGGTCACCGAAGGTGCCCGTAGCAGGATCGAAATCGATGCGACAGAGATTATAACGGATGGAGTCGAGCTCATGACTACCCTCTGGAAGGGCGCGGGCCGCACAGAAATAAAGGGAACGACCATCGGCCGAGAAAACGGGGAAGGTCTCATAGACCGAATCTTGCTTGAGCAGTGGCGAAAGCAACAACTCATTCTTTTCAGCATCATACACCTGAAGGTCGGAGGCTTCATCGAAGACCTCGACACGGTTCTGGTGTGCAGTATGGAACACCTGACGCGTAGTGTTTGTCGAATAAGCAATATAGCGGCCCGAAGGGTGCCAGTAGGGATAGACACACAGGCCAAGGGTCTGATCGGTCTTGGTATTATAAGCTATGAAAGGGCTGTTATCATGACGCAGCAATGTGGCACCATGAGGTCCGCGGATATGAAGACTCATATCGGCAGGATTGCCACGGTTGAAGCTATGGCAGTTGACACAACCCTCGAACTGTGTATTCTCGATTAACGCACGCTCATCGAACGTAGAGAGATCGCGTTCGTAAATACCCATCTTGCTCCACACCTCATAGCCTGGCTCTATCAAACGGTAACAGATGCCATAGTCTATGCTGTCAGGACTCACATAGATAGAGAAAGACTTATAGGTATGCCAACCATCATCATACTTGGCAGAGACTGTCACACTGAGCGAGTCGCCACGATTCTGACCAAGCAGTGTATGCCAGTCGTCAAGGTCGAAATCAACCGATTCTTTGCCTTGGCTATGCAGGGTATGTCCGTGACGGTCGGCAACAACGGCATCAACAAGCAATGTTTTCTCATCTGCCATGCCAAAATTGAGTGGTGCTATGTTCACGGGTATAGTGACACCGAGATAGTCAGGATATATCTGAGGCAAAGCATTCTCCTGCTTGGCATCAGTTATCGCTTCCGTACATGCGGCAAACAGCAAACATCCAACGGCCAATAGCCAATACCTTATTATGTATGTCATCGCTTTCATCTTTACTTCTTACCTCTTACTTCTTACCTCTTCCATCAATTTGACATAGCTTTCTCGGTCGTTTGTCAGCATATAGTAAGCCTTCAGGTATTCAAAGGCCAGACGATTGTCTGTATTACTGAAGAAGAGTCTTTCAAGTGCCTCAGGAGTCAGTTGGTCACCAAAATAGAAATCCTTATCATAAGCAAACTGGCGCAAACGTCCGTATTCAGGATGCTTGGCTATCGCCTCCTCATTTCCCAACAATGACAAGGTCTCATTAGCCCAATCACGATAGAAGAGGGTTTTCTGTAACGCCATAAGATATTTACGAGCTACCTCATAGCTGCCATTGATGAGATTAGTCTGTGTCAGACGTTTATAGCATCGGGCACTTTTCTGGAAGTCAAGAATGGCTTCCTGAGCTTCGAAAACCGTTCGTTGGGCGGCATAAATCATACCCAACTGATAGAAGGCTTCGGCAGTAGGCAGAGGACTGGTGGCATCACGCTGGATATCGGGTAAGAGGCCGGCGATACCATTCTGGTTATATTCGAACAGGTGGTCGGCAAGCAAACCATGCATGCCCAAGGCCAGATTCTGAACCGTCACGCCGATTTGGTTGTTTGGTTTTTCAGCATTGGCAGTAGCAAGGATTCGGTTCCACTGTTGGTAGCGAGCCATAAAATCATATTGCATCACCTTCTCTGCCTTGAAATTAGCGTTTTTCCAAACGAAACAACCCATAATGGCAGCCACCAACACGAATGACAAAACTTGAAACTTGAAACCTGAAACTTGAAACTTGCAAAAACGAACTAGGAACGGGACAAGGAAGGCAGACAACCATGCACCATATAACAGATAAGGTGTTATTGTGGGATAGCGATGATAATGGCTACCACCAATGGCCATCCAATAGATTATTGGAATGGCAATCAAGACCAGGATCACGGGGACGGTTCTGCGTGATACCATTTTTCTCTTAAAAAATTGGATCATCAGAACCGTCCCCGTGATCCAAAGCAGCGTAAGCAGGACAGCCCAAACGCCACCTAACAGCGCATTCTCATCAAGCAGGAAGATCCAGAGCAGGAAAGAAGGAACGAAGGTCAAACCATAAACCCATTGACCATTGACCATTGACCATTGACCATTGAATAGGCGGAGTGTCAGGAGTTGCACGAGGGTGAGCAGGAGTGCAATGATGAAGGCACCTACCCAGGCAAAAAGGAAAAACTGCGTACAGAAGCGACCCAACAGGTCGGCTATGCCACCTGGTAGCTTAACAACATCCCACATGTAGGTGCTGTCAAAGAGGAACAGTTGATACTGCTCCTGATAATGCAGATGATGCGGATAGGCCAGTCCGAAAAAGAGGAAAACGGCCACACCGAAAAGGAGCGTGCAGAGCGCTTCGATAGTGAATAGTGAAGAGTGATGATTGAACAGTGATTGTTTCATGTGACTATTTGTCGAACACTTTACTGAACTCATCTACACTAATCTTGACTGGCTCAACCATGAACTCTGGACGGTTATAGCTCTTCAAAAGGGTGATATGCAGTTCGGGGTCTTCCTGAGGCAAGAGGAAAGCCTTTTCTACTTTCCCGTTATTAAAATAGGCAAAATAGACACGGCTGTAGTTGTCATCGTCGCGACGACTGGCAAGCATAATCCAATGTCCATTGCTCGACCATGAGGGATAGCTGTCAGAATAACCATCGCTATTGACGAGGGAGAGATCGATGGCGGATGCGGAATCAAGGGGACAGGTTGCTTGATTGAACCCGTTCACATCAAGAACCTGTCCCTTTGATTCCATCGGAATACAAACAATGTCGGCATCATGGTGTCTGCTATGGAAACAGCCATACTGACCCAAAGCAAACAACAGGTAGCGGCCATCAGGACTGATACGTGGTAACGTGACGCTCTTGTCGGACGAGGCAGCATCGTACACCAATTCCTCTTCGCCGAAAATGTGCGTAGTCAAATCAAAGGAACGGCGATAGAGGTTGTACTGTATTTTAGCATAAGTGGTACGGATGTCCTGACCATCCATCTCCTCTGGAAGAGGAACAGACTTACAATAATAGAGGTATTTGCCGTCGGGCGACCAAGTGGGATACACCTCCAAAAGTGTAGAATCATTGCTAACGATGCTCACAGAGTCGGTTTCTACATCATAGAGAATCATGTCACTGGCCTCATCGTAAACCTCGATTTTGTTGGGATTTAGCGTATGAAAGGCCTGTCGTGTCCTATTGGTTGAGAAGGCTATCAGCTTGGCAGTAGGATGCCATGCGGGATAGACACCACCAGAGATGGTGTAATCACGTTTCAGATTGACCCTCGACACCTTTCCATCGTTCACGATAACGGTACCAGGATTAGCCAGACGCACATGAAAGAGCATATTGTCAGTCTTGTAGTTCTGATAGCTGTGGCAATTGACACACTGGCCAATTTTGTTGTTATTCATGGTAATCTCGTTGTTGAAGATTTGAGTCTCTTCGAACGAGGTAAGGTTGCGCTGGGCAATCTCCATGAAGGTCCAAGCCACATACGATGGTTCTATAAGACGATACGACAGGTATTCGTCGATAGGATCTTTGGCCACACGTATTTCAAACGGACTAAAGGACAACCATGCGCCCTTTTGCTGTCCCCAAACCTCGACTTTGATGCTCTTACCCTTCGAGGCATCGAGCATAGCATGCCATTCCTCCTCGGGAATCTGCACCTTCACACCATTGCCGTATGTCTGTTGTCGTCCATCAGGTGTAGTGAGACGTGCCACGCATGCATCATACTCGTCTGCAGGCAGCATGAAGTTGAGTGGTGCGATATTACAAGGAACGGTGACATTGCAATAATCAGGGAAGATGGCAGGCAGACACTTAGCCTCTTTGAATGAAGAAGGCACATCGGGATGATTGGCACACGATGACAACAGCAGTATGCCGACAGCCAGAAGCTGGAAATAGTAATGGATATTTCTTTTCATGATGTTCTTATGATGCTACTGAGTGACCAATTCCGCCACGAATATTAATAGGTTTCCTTCCGAAAATATTATACCACCAATAGGTGTCACCAAATTCTTGACGCATTTCTTCGCCCACCTTTTCAAGTGTCATATTAGGCTTTGCCTTACTTTCCAAAGTCGCCCAGAACTTTTTGTAACGTTCGTAAACAGACTGTTCAACAGGGAGCATCATACGCTTTTCTTCAGGGGCCTTATCCATGTACAGGATATAGGCTTCCATCGCATGCAAAGGGAATTCCTCGTCCAGATGTAGTTTCACATAATTGCGTAGTGCTGGCCAGAAACGACGTGAATCACAACGTAACATGGCATAAAGCAAAGCCTGTTCAGAAGCCACCTTACTATCGGATTCAAACCATAGGCTGATGCCATTGACAAGATAGCTCTCACTGTCTTCAACGCCCGTAAGCTCATCGGAATAGCATTTTTGCAGTGCCTTGACCTTTGCAGCGACAGGAGCTGGCTGCCAGTTATCATAAAAAGGATGATGGTGCAAGATGGTAGTATAGCGTTCTACCAGTTTCTTATCTCCAACAGCTAAAGCACAGCGAGCCAGCATCTTCAGGTAGAAGGGTGAAAAACCAGCCTGTATGGCATTCTCGAAATTCAGGCGGATGGCTTCATTCATCATGCCGTAATTGTAATAGACCAACGGCGAAGCGATGTCCAAGAGGGTAACGTGGAGCGTATCTGGGTTGGTGATATTGACGGCATCGTTGCCTAATTTGAACGAACGGTCAAGCAAACCACCTTCATGCATGAGGGCGATATTTTTAATAAATACCATTGTACTGGTAGGCGTCTTATTTTCTTCTGCTAAAGCCAGTACATCCTTCCAGTTATTGTTTTCTGCATAGCGCACCATACGCATCTCATCAATATAGTTCTGGTCATAGAACATTTGTGATGAGGTAAAGATGATGCCGACAATGCAAGAGGTAAGAGGTAAGAGGTATGAGGTAAGAGGTTTCATATTACGCAGCAACGTCCCCCTAATCAGGGGGATGAGTATAGAGACTGCGCCAAGCACCCAGAACGGAATAGAGAGTCTCTTACTACAATCCATTGGCGTTTCGAAATGTGGAAAGCCTGCTAATACGACATCGTCAGCTCTCAGATTAGCATAGAATTGCGTATGCCAGATGCTGGCAGTAAAGAAGAGAAGGACAATGCCCACTGCCTCACGCCAGGTTGGTTTTTCGGTAAGCGCCAGACATATAATGAAAAGTAACGCAAACCATCCAAGGACCGGATAAAGACAAACACTCAACAGATACCAGACAAGATGCCATTTGCGTGGGGTGCAACGTGCTGCCCATAAAAGCAACAGCATCACAAGATAACCTACTGACTGTGAGAACCAATAGCCTCGGATAGTAGAGATATAAATCCAATAGCCCTGATCGACAATCGATGTAAGCAGACAGGCTACAGGCAAGAGCATCAGTGCGGAGGCACTTCCCTGTAACCGGAATGCTTTTGCACCCACATAGAATATCAGTACCCAGATGGCGACCAGTACCCCTGCACCTATGGTTGGCTCACAGAACAGCTGTGTCAGCCAGGCACCAACATACCTCATCAGACCGAAAGGTTTAGACATCAGCGTATGGAAGAAAGGAGCTCCGAAAATAAATTCAGAGCGGTCATGTGCCGTATAAAGAACCTCTTGGTTAATGTATAATATATATACAGCAAATGCTATGAAAGCCAACAGGCTTACATAGAGAATGGCACTAGGTAGTTTACTTTTATTATTCATTCTATAAACGAGTCGTCAATAAATTGGCTACAAAGTTAAGCAATTTCTACTAAACAGCCAAATAATAACTGAAAAAAAGGACATTCGAATATGTTCATCTGACGCGTTAAAAAAAAGAGAGGTGTGGAAAGCCACACCTCTCAATTATTAATTATCTATGCAACATTACTTAGCTACTGGTCTGATAGACACACCATAACTTGAGCTCAGGTTGTTATAGACACCCAGAGAGTTAAACTGGCCATGCTGGAAAATCAACATGTTAGGCATGTTTTCAATACCAGAAGTAGCACCCTTAGAGTCTTTGCTCTGATCAACCATTGAGGGGAACTGGTAAGTGCCAAGGATTTCACCTGCTGCATAATAGCCGGCATTTCCATTGCCATACCATTTCTCACAGTAACGATAACCTGCAGCTGGCAAGAAGATATAATTATTATTTCCTTCCTGCTTAGAAGACACCTTATATCCATTACCAGTAAACTCCCATGTGCAGTTCTCAATCAACTCTTTGAGCTGAGCAGTTGTTGGCATCTGCCAGTTAGCACCCCAATTTGCAGTAGCAGGATCGTACTGGGCATCACCAATCAAATTATAAATAGGAGCACCTGAAATAGATGTACCAGCAAAGGTCTTATATTTATAAGAGTCTTCCTTATAATCGTTGCCACTGGTCTTAGTACTTTCAAAATAGTTAATCTTAGTAGAATCAACTACGCTAAAGTTAATGACATAACCATCTTCGTCAATCTCAGAGAAGTCAGCTACCCTATGACCTTCATATTTGGGCGCAACAGCATTATACTTTTCAAGTACAAGAGCCTCGAATCTTGAATAATTCTTGCCATCAATAGTAACACTATCTTTGGTCCAATAATCAAGACCATTGACCAGAGGAGCAACTGCTTCCTTAAACACATTGGTTGTGTCTAAAACATATCCAACCTTCTCTTCGGCAGCTTTATACATTTCAAACAACTCAGCTAATGAAGTAGCAGCTTTTACATCGGTATAAGATGTAGTTGAACTTGGTGTAATCTTTGTTCCAGTGATATCACCCCAAAGGAAGAGAATACCATTGTCAGTTTCTGAAGTAGCACCAACATTCATATTAGCCCACTTAGTACCGCTGGGGAGTCCCAAATCTACAGCCTGACCTGCACTCTTGATACTGCTGGCATTTGCTGTATAATGAGTATCGACAGTATTTTCGGTAATCTCCTCACTACAAGCTACGAAAACACTTGATAAAATCAGCGTGGAGATTGCGAGCTTACTAAAATTCAAAAAACTTTTCATTATATAGGATATTTTATTATTACACATATAAGAACTTATTATTCCTCATAGTAAACAGCCTTGAGTGTCATAGAGCCACTATACAGCATGAGGTCGAGGTCACGACCTTCACCACCCTTAGCGCACTCCTTAGCCATTGTTTCAGTGATAGGAAGTTCATTCAGACCATCCTTCCACTTCACATGATCGTAATAGGTGTTACTCCACCAACCATTCATGACCTTCAGGTCAAAGTCAGGAGTCACATCTGATACATCAAAAATCAGAGTCTTAAGTCCGAAGTAAACTTCATCAGAAATAGTGGGCAGATGTGCACCCTCCGTAGAGCTGAAACGCATGGCAGCAGCGTCCCAAGCACCTGGCTTGAATGGCGGTTGTGGCTCTTCATCTTCTCCTCTAGTAGGATCACCATAGATATAGTACTTCACAAGCGGGTTAGAGATTTCCTGACAAGTAACAGGGAATTCTGCTTTAATCTCTGTACCATCAGCACAAAGAGCAGTGAGGACAATGTTATACGGTGTATTAACATAATCACCATTATCATCCCACTTAACACTCACCTTCTTCCATGCATAGTTACCAAGGAATTCCTTACCACCAATTTCCCACTTAGCATTAACAGGAGCAGATGTTGAGCAATAAATAACGTTACCAAACTTACCTTCTTTGCCAGGAGCTGCCTGACGGCCATAAGTCTTATAAACGCCTTTAATGGTGATAGTATTAGCCTCAGTGTCTTGAGTGTGCTTCAAAACAATCTTAGGCACGACGCCATTAAACTTGCTACCAACTTCACATCTGTAGATTGAAACATTCTTGGGAATACTTACGAAGCTATTTTCCTCGCCAGTCAGGGATACCTCCCAATATGAATCTGCAATGGCCTCTGCGAAGTAAATGACAATACCTTCACAGTCTTTAGCTTCAACATTCTCGCCCAAGACAATGGGTGCCCCTGCGGTAGCCGTAACGGTAGTCTGCTCCGCAATCTTAATTACCTTGTCAACAACAACGGTAGATTTTGCCTTGAGTTCATCAGCAGTGATGTGACCGCCATTGCTGATATCCTCATGGACAGGATTACATGCAACGATAGCGCATACTGCTATAACAAGCAAAAATATAATTTTTTTCATATTATTTTCCTAATTAATATTAATAAAGAACCTTATATTGTGTATGAGCATCAGACAAAGTCCAACCGTCGTTTTGCTTCAACATTTCTTCACCCATCAGATTAATCTGAGACTGAGGCTTAGGCAAGAAACCTTTGGTTTCAGCATAACGCTCTTCCCAAGAACATGTCATGTGAGCCATATTCATAGAATTCTTCTTACCTTTGACAGTAATTAACTTACCTGCCTGCTTACCAAGAGCAACAGCTGCATATGAGGTCTTGCTGTGATTATCGCAACCAGACCAACGACGCATATCGTTGAAACGAATACCCTCTAATGCAAATTCCCAACGACGCTCGTTTTGGACATTCTCCAAAGTGTATGGTGTCTCAGCTACGCCAGCACGACGCTGAACCTCATGCATGTACTGAGCATCACCAGTGAGCTCGGTCAGCATCAGCAGGACATCAGAATAACGCATCAGATAGTAGTCCTCGAAGTGGTCACCCTGCTGCTTGTTGTCAAGTGAACTGCTGGTATAACCAGGAGCCTTTGACCACCAAGAATCGTTATCTGCAGCGCAAGCATCCAAGTTGACGTCAGCATACTTCTTCACAGCATAGCCAGACTCCTCGCAGTCGTCCTTCTCATAAGTATAGCTTTCGAGTTCATTATCAAGATCAATCAGAGTAGCCTTCTTACGGAGGTCATTATCATCCCAGTCAGCCCACAGGTTAACTGAAGGAGTACCCTGACCCCAACCCTGGTTGAATGGATAAGTCTTGTCGCGCTTACCATTATCGTTGGAAGCACCATTACGAAGACCCCAGAAGCAAGAGAGGTAGTTAGAATACATACGAGCATTGTTGTAAGTACCACTGATAGCCCACTTAGAAGCATTCATAAACTGAATCTGGAAGATTTCCTCAGTGTTACCGTTACCCATGCCAGGCTGATCGAAGCAGTTCTCACGTTTCATGTCTGCGATATACTCGTAAGCATGGCCTTTACCATCGTGTGCCTCATCCCAAAGCAGACTATTAGAGTACTGCCAGAGCGAACGGAAGTCCTCGCAAAGCTTGTAACCACCATTGGCGACAACGTCCTTCAGAGCAGCAATTACATCGGCCTTAGCCAACTTGGTACCTGCGGGGCAACCCTCCTGTTCTACGAGATCCATAGAAGCATCATCACTGGCGAGCTCACGAACTCCTTTATAGAAGCCAGCCCAGAACATCCATGCACGTGCCATAAATGCCTCAGCAGCGAACTTATCAGCGTGACCAGAACCATTGGCACGCTCTGCCTTCATCAAATTCTTGGCAGACATGAAGTCTGACAGAATCTGAGGATAAATCTTCTCCTCAGCGCTGACCTGCTTCTGCATATCAGCAGAAATAACAGTAGAGGTAATCAGAGGAACATCACCATACAACTGAGTGAGCCACATAGTATAGAGACCACGCATGAAGTAACCCTCACCAAGCAACTGGTTACGCTTAGCCTCATTACCTTTCCAGTTAACATTGTCGATTGTCTCAATCTGGTTGTTAGCACGTGAAATACCACCATACAGAAGGATGAAATCCTGCTCGTACTGGTTAGCACTTGCCGTTGTAAAATGATGCAGTGACTTAGCTACATTGTCCTGCAAACCACCACTACCGTAGCAGTCGTCAGACATGAGCGACCACCAGTAGAAAGGATTATCCAATATACCGCCTGCATCACCGCCACCCAGCGTATTCATAATACTGTAGGTAGCTGCATTCAATGCTTCCACATCTGCTGGCTTACCAGGGAAAGTAGCCGCAGTCAGCTCTGTAACACGTGGATCGGTATCCAGCATATCGTTACAAGCTGTAAACACAGTTGCTGCTGAAACAACTAATGCTGATAAAATATATTTCTTCATTGTTAATTGTCGAATTAGAATTTAATACTTGCACCTACCAAATATGTACGAGATGGTGGGTAAAGACCCAAGTCAATACCAGAAGCCCAACCATTACCACCTGCAGAGTTACCAACCTCAGGATCGAGACCAGTGTACTTGGTGAATGTGTAAAGGTTCTGAGCCTGAACATAGAGACGGAGCTGCTGGAATGGGCAACCCTTCCAAATGTTCTTGAAGTCGTAACCAAGGGTTACAGTCTTGATCTTAAAGTAGTCGGCATCCTCCATATAACGAGTTGATACCCAGTTCACATTCTCACTACCAGTGCTTGAAATATGTGGCTGGTCACCTGAAGTGCCCTGACCTACCCAACGATTCAGAATCGTTGTGTCATAGTTCTGATAAGGAGCATCACTGAACGAACGGTAAGACTTCATGATCTGATGACCAAATGCACCGGCACCGTTAACAGCGAAGTCGAAGCCCTTGAAGTTCAAACCGAGGTTGATACCCAGCATGATATCAGGATTAGGATTACCAATCTCATGACGGTCGCAATCAGCACCCTCAGCGAAGACAATCTTACCATCACCATTATAGTCATCCCAAATCATGTCACCAGGCTGTGCATTGTCAAGAACGGCCTTATTGGCTGCACGTGCAGCGTCAATCTCGTCCTGACTCTGCCAAATGCCACTGTATGACATACCGTAGAAGTAACCAATAGGTTTACCTTCCTCAGCACGGTAGATATACTCAGTACCCTGTGAGAGAACGCCGCCAGGACCATTAATATAGTGGTTGTCGTTTGCGATACGGGTTACCTCGTTCTTGTTGGTCGTGAAGTTCACACCAATGTTATATCTCAAATCCTTACCAATCTTGTCGTTCCAAGAGAGAGCAAGCTCAATACCGGTATTCTCTACGTCACCACCATTGATGGCTGCAGGGTTGGTACCATTGATAGCAATCTGAGGACCTGTAATCAGCCAGTCTTTGGTAGTCTTCTTATACCAGTCGAAGTTTACACCCAAACGGCTGTTCAGGAAGCGAGCGTCGAAACCGAAGTCGAGCTGTTCAGAAGTTTCCCAAGTCAGGTCAGGGTTAGGTACGATGTTAGCGTAAGCACCAACATTAGGACTACCAGCAACAGATGTAGCCATATCAGATCCGAACTTATAACCACTATCATAAGCCTCGCCAGACAGAGCGATTGTAGCCAGATACTGATACTTAGAGATAGAGCAGTTACCGTTCTGACCCCAAGAAGCACGGATCTTAAAGAAATCCATAAAGCTCTTGGTGCTCTCCATAAACTTCTCATTGCTGATTACCCAACCAACAGATGCTGATGGGAAAGTACCCCAACGCTTGCCGTCTGTGAAGATACTAGAACCATCACGACGTAAAGTAACAGTAGCCATATAGGTCTCATTCCAGTCCCAAGTCAAACGACCGAACCAAGAAGCGAGATACTCTTCATCATTGGGCTTACCAGTCAAAGTAGCATCAGTAGCATTGACAAGCTTAACGTTTGACAGCCAAGCAGAATCCCAACCCTTCAATGTTGCGAGCTGCTCACCATAGTTAACCTTGTTAGATCCACCAATATTAAAACTCCAAGCACTGCTCTGGAAGCTCTGACCAACCATAGCGCTAATCTTGTGACCAGCAATGATAGGAAGATCGTAAGTCAAGGTATTTTCAACAGACCATCCTGTACTCAGCCAAGCACTCTGGTTAACACTATAGACTGGTGTTGTAGCATTACCATAACCAGAAGAACGTGGCTCATTAAGGTTGCGATATCCACCAGTACTCCAGTTATAGTTGAACTGAGAACGGAATCTCAGGCCCTTGATAGGCTGAATGACCATGAAAGCAGTAGCGTTGCTATTAACGCTGCGGCTCTCAGCCAGAGAGTTGAAACCACCCTTTTCGAGGTTCTCCCATGGGTTGCTGAACAAAGAAGCATTCCAACCCTGACCGTACTTCACTACGCCGTCAAAGCCTTGATAATAATAGATGTCGCCATTTTCTGCATACTGTGGCATGAGCGGAGAAGTCTGCAGCAAGCTGTGGATATAGCTCCAGTACATACCATCCTCAGCGAGGTCGTGGCTCTTAATATAGTTAATAGAGATATTCTCACCAATAGTGATGGCATCAAAGTCCTTAGCCTTCAAAAGCACGTGATCGCTATTCAGACGGATAGTGTGGCGCTTGTAGTAAGAGGCCTGATCAGCACCCATGATACCTTCGTTACCGGTATAAGTGTAAGACATCATGAATTTAGAACGGTCTGTACCACCAGTCAGAGTTACAGAATGATTCTGCTGAACGGCATTCTTGTTTTCGAATGCACCCCACCAGTCTGTACCTGTCCAACCGCTGTTAACCTTGGTCAGAATATCCTGAGGAACATAGCCTGACCAATCCAACTTCTGACCAGAGGTATTGAAGGTGTACTCATCAATGATGGTCATGTACTGAGAAGCATTGAGCAGCTGTGGACGCTTATAGGCGTTTGACCAACCAATAGCACCATTGTAAGTCAGCTCAATCTTACCAGCCTTACCCTGTCTTGTAGTAACCAAGATAACGCCGTTAGCAGCACGGGCACCATAGATGGCAGCCGAAGCAGCATCCTTGAGGACGTCGATGGTCTCGATATCAGCAGGGTTAATGTCATCAATACTACCACCTGCTACGCCGTCGATCACATAAAGAGGTGTCGAGTTACCGGTGGTACCAATACCACGGATGTAAACCTTGTGACCCTTACCAGGCTGTGAAGAAGACTGTGTAATCTGCACACCAGGTGTACTTGACTGCATGGCCTCCAGAGCGCTAGTGGTGTTCAGTTTGGCGATATCTTCACCCTTTACCTGAACAGTAGCACCAGTCACCAACTTTTTCTTTTGAACACCATAACCGATAACCACAACATCGTTCAGAGTTGTGTTGTCCTCTACCAAGGTAACGGCGATGTTACTCTTGCCACCAACCTTCACCTGCTGGGAAACATAACCCACGTAGGAGATGTTCAGTGTGGCGTTAGAGGAAGCTTTGACGCTAAAATTACCGTCGAAATCGGTAACCGTGCCTTCATTGCTACCTTGTACTTTGACTGTTGCACCAATGATTGGTTCACCAGCCTCGTCACTGACTGTTCCTTTAACTGTCTGGGCATTCATCCCAAGGGGAATCATGCAGAGCAGGAACAGCACTGCCAAAGTTTTCTGTAACTTTTTAAAGTTCCACATAAATTTAGTTTTAGTTAATAAAAATAATAATGTTGAATTAAGTTGAATTTAAGCTAATTTCTACATATTTTGAGTTTTTGACGGTGCAAAATTAGATGTTTTTAAGAAAAAACCCTTTGTCGTATGTTACAAAAACTTTATAAAATGTACTATACCCTTTGCAGAAGGGCTTTTCATCAGACAAACACAGCGTTTTTTACTATTAAGAATTTTTGTATAATACTATTTAAGATTTACTTCTTACAAGCTAATAAGTTGCTCTTTTCCGTCGTAATTGACCGTTTGTTTTTGACCGTCAGGCATCAAAATCGTAAAGCGACGTTGCTGGATCATACCTTTAAATTGACCTTGGCGTTCTCCTATTTTTAAGGTTCGCGCGCGCTCGTTCCATAATATATTAATAGTGCTATAGGCGCCCTTCTCATAGTTATAACTGTCACCTTCATCCTCGTAAAGCACGAAATGACCATCGGCACCGGGATAGACGCGCAGTTCCAAATTGTCCCACGACTTCTCGCCAACATACTGCATTTCCGGCCCCATCGGCACGATACTGCCGGCACGAACGAACATTGGTACACGGTTCAACTGAGTCTCAATAGTCACGTTCTGGCCACCCTTATATACCTTACCCGTCCAAAAGTCATACCAGTTAGCACCCTTCGGCAGATACTTCGTGGCCGTCTTCGTCACCGTCCAATCCAACTTTTCACTTTTCACTCCTTCACTTTTCACTTCTTTCCTGTCCCAGCCTGTCATGGCGTTCGTACGGATCACCTTTTCTTCAGTGTACTGGGGATCGACGATGGGAGCAGCCAGAATGCTGCGACCGAACATAAACTCGTCGGTCATGTTCCACACCTTCTTATCGCTGGCAAAGTCAGCAAACAGCGGACGCATGTAACTGTCGTTATTCGAGGTCACCTGCCAGGCAGTACTATATAAATAAGGTATAAGACGATAGCGCAGACGTATCAGCTGTTCGATGGCATCATAGATAGGTTCACCCTTCTTGCCAAATTGCCAGATTTCCCGAGGAGCATCGGCACCATGACTACGGAACACGGGGCAGAACAGGCCATACTGCATCCAGCGCACATAAAGTTCCTGGAATTGTGGATTCTTAGGAGCCGAACCACTACCCCTGGTATTATATGAATTACAGAAGAAACCGCCGATGTCGGTATTGAAGTTGGGATTGCCTGTCAGCGTATAGCTCAAGCCTGCCGGTACCTGCTTGCGCAGCATGTCCCACGACGAGTTCACATCACCACTCCACATATTGGAACCATAGTGTTGCTGACCGGCATACGACGAACGCGTCATAATGAAGACACGCTTGCCACGGTCGTCTTTGCGCTGAGACTGGTATATGCCACGAACGGTCTCCAATGGGAAGGCATTGCGCTGCGAACGCCATGTGCCGCCATACACCTTGTGAGCATAATCCGACTCACGGGGATTGAAGAAGTCCGGATCGGTAGAATCCATCCACCAGGCATCAGTGCCATAGTCGTAGAGGGTCTTCAGGTACTTCCAATAGATGGCGCGGGCCTCTGGGTGGAAAGCATCATAGACCTTCACACCTGAAGGATAGTCCCTCATCGGTGGCCAGACATGTGAAATGCCGCTCTGGGGCCATGTCTCAAAAGGCATTAAAAGCCCTTTTTCGTTCAGTTCACGATACTGCTTGGTCTGTGGCCCGAAGCTGGCCCATATACTGATCATGAAGTGAGCATGCTTCTTGTGTACGTTCTGAATCAGCTGTTTACCACTGGCAAAGTCTTCAGAGAGGAAGTCCATGGCGTTCCACAGGTAGTTCGAGCCCCAGTACTGCCAGTCCTGGATAATACCATCGAGGGGCACCTGCAATGCACGATACTGATCGACAATACTCTCCGTTTCACGAGCGGTCTTATAACGTTCCTTCGACTGCCAGTAGCCATAAGTCCACAGCGGGAACATCGGTACATCGCCCGTCAACTGGCGCATCAAAGCAATATTACCGTCGGCACTGCCACCATACATAAAATAATAGTCGACACCATTACCGACCTCAGCATCGAAAGTCATGCCTTGGGCATTGTCCTCAAACACCGTGGGCGAATAGTTCTCCCAATAGACGGCCCAGCCCTTAATGGACTGTAGCACATTTTGGAAGTCTTCAAGGTTCGACTGTTCCATACGTTTCTTCAGTCCACGACGGTTCATCTTGCCATCTTGTACAGTGCCCAGACCATAAATGGCCTCGTCCTTGTCAAGAGAAAACGTCTGGCGTGCCTCTTTGACATCATAGTCTTTCTCGCGCAGCAGCACCTTGCCCTTTCGTGTCAGGAATGTCAGGTTGCCCTGTGCATCCTGCCGCACGGTCAGTTCACTGCTCGATAAAGCATTACCCTTCTTTGTCACCTCCACCTGCTGGGGTTGTAACGTCACCACCAATGTCTTGGTAGCCTGTCCTTTCACCACATGCACGATGTTAGGCGTTAAGAAATCAACCTTCACATCAGCCGCCCATACCGACATACATGCCGTCAGAGCCGCTGCCACCAGCATCACGATTCTTTGTCTGTTCATTGTCTGTAACGTTTTAATGCTATTGTTATTTGTTCAAGTACTTACGACCCTTGTAGATAACCATGCCGCGGGTGTTCTTATTCCCCGTCACCGAATTGGTAGGCATTGTCAACCCAGTCGAATTCTGGGGCGAACTGACCATTGCCGCCTACCTCGTCATGTGCATCGGGACTTCCCGCCAACATCTGCATCGCCTGTATTTTCACCACCTCCATCTGAGGCTTGTCATATTGCTTTTTCATATTGCTTACCTTTTTTTAGTCTGCTTCGCAGAGAAATCTTTCAAATTATTCAAATCATTCAAATCTCCTTATATTATTTGTTAGATTTGTAGGATTTCTGCGCGCCAGCGCACTCATTACTTAATAACTACCTTTTTACCATTCACGATGTAGAGGCCTTTAGCTTTTGGCTTTTGGCCATTAGCAACCTTGCGACCCTGCAGGTCGTACCACTCGCCATCACCATGTTTCATGTTTAATGTTTCATGTTTAATGTCAGAGGTTTCCTCGAAGTCCGGCAACCCAAAGAACTCGCGTGCTGCAGCCGTTGGCGGCAGAGCCAGCCATGCCTTGTTGGCCGCGCTCCTGAACGTCGCGCCGTCAGGCTTTCCCCAGTACCAGCCGATGTCCTCGCCGCTGGTGTTGTAGCTCAGCTTGTAGTACTTTCCACCCGTGCCGGCGCCCGTAGTATTCTTTTCTCTTTCGCTGCCATGCAGCAGGTTCGTCTGGTTGATGGCCGCTACGGTGGGCACGGTGATGCCGACATCGAAGGTCTGTACGCCGTCGGCTGCTGCCGTCTGTAGCATCACTGCTGTTAGGGCGGGCACGATGTTGTTTGTGGTGTTGCCGTTGGCGATGGTTTCGTAGGTCAGTTTTCCGTCATCGGCAGAAGCCGTCACGATGTAGGCCTTCATGCCAGCGGGCAGCACGAGGTCGAACAGGCCGTAGTACGTGCCGTAGCCTTCCTTGGCCAGAGTGACGCTTGTGGTGCTCGTCCAGTCGAGTACGGTAATATAGCGCGTCTTGTCCACGGTCTTATCGGTCAGACCGTCGCCAACAGTGATGGTGCCGCAGGTGGAATAACTGCCGCTGTTGCCAATGATATTGCTGCTTGGTGATGATTTTTTCGTGGCGATGACGCACGTCACACCGTTAGTGATGGTGATGTCACCACAGGACGATTCTTTGCCCTTTATACCAACTCCGCAACCGATGGCAGCGGCTGTATTTTCGCTGACATTGGCCGTGATGTTTCCACCCTCGATGGTGATGTTGCCACAAGTGGCATAATGTCCGCTACCGATGCCCGCTGAATAATCTCCCGTGGCGGTAATCGTGCCGCCTTCTATAACGATGTTGCCGCAGCTGCCTTCCTCTCCGCTACCGATGCCCGCTGAATGTTCTCCCGTGGCTGTAATGGTGCCGCCTTTGATAACGATGTTACCGCAAGTGCCATTTCTTCCGCTGCCTATGCCCGCAGCATAAGCAGCCCCTGTGGCGGTAATGGTGCCGCCTTCTATAATGAAGTTACCGCAGCTGCCTTCTCTTCCGCTGCCTATGCCCGCAGCACTAGAATCTCCTGTAGCCGTGAGCGATCCATTGCCCTTAATGGTGAGCGTATGGCCTTCAGGTACAGTGATGCCCGCAGAATGATACCCGCCCTTCACGGCGTTGGTCGTGCCGTCTTCAAGGATGATGGTGGCGTCGCCCAGACAGGTGATGCCCGCCCATTGGATCGAACTGATGCCGGTGGTGATTGTGGTGATGTCCACGCCACAGAGCTTCACCACGGCTCCATCGGCAATGGTGACGTGTGTCTTGTTGCCGCCCGTTCCACCAATTTTGTCTCCGTCAACCAACTCTATTTCTTTGGTATCTGTTGTGATTCTCGTTACATCAGTAGACCACCACCGTGCGTAGAGTGTAACGTTGCCCAGATTGATGACGGTCTGCCCGTCGCTGTAGTTTGTACCCGTGCCATCGGCTTTGGTGTTCCATCCGTCAAATACGTGGTTCGTACGTGTGAATACGTTGGCGGTCAGGGCCTTCGGCGTGTTCGAAACGAACTCCTGCACGTCCATCGATCCCTCACCGCCATTGGCGTCGAACGTCACAGTGTAGGGTGTCCTATCCGACGGATTGTAGATGAATGGACTCTGTAGAATATTGCCTATCACTTTGCCGCCAATGGTCACTGTGCCACGGCCCGAACCTAAGCTATAAGGAGCCTCTTCGCCAGCTGTGGCGGTAACGCTGGTCACTCCGTCAGTTATGGTGATATTACCTTCGCCTCCACCAATGCCTGCATTCTTCTTGCCGCCCGTAGCGATGATGGTGCCGCCCTCGATGGTGATATTACCTTCGCCTCCACCATAGTTATCTGGACCTATTCCTGGGCCATGGCCGTTGCTGCTCAAATAGAGTGTGCCGCTGCCTTGGATGGTGAGGGTCTTGTTCTCGGGAACTGAGATACCAGGGAATGACCAATATCCTCCCTTTAGGTTGTTCGTAGTTCCGTCGGCCAGAATGATGGTGGCATCGCCCTCACAAGTAATACCTGACCATCTATGTTTATTGTCGTCGGGGATATCAGTGATTGTCGCGCCTGCCAGCGTCACTATCGCGCCGTCTTTAATGACAATGTGCGTATTGGTGCCGCCCGTGCCTGTAAGCGTATGGCCGTCGTAAAGTTCGGCATAGCCCGTCTCGGGGGTGATGGTTGCAATGGGGTTGAACGTCCAGTGTGCTGTGTAGGTCAAATCGCCGTATGTTCCTTGGGCGATGGTGACGCTCTTTGTGGGCGTGTCCTGTCCTTCGTAGGTCCAGCCGTCGAAAACAAAGCCAAATCGTGTCGGGTCGGCCAGCGTGATGGCATCGCTCTCGATGGTATAGGTGGCAGGGTTGCTGCTGTCGTTTGTGCCGGCATCCAGATTGTAGGTGATGTTGTATGCATGGGGTTGCCACTGTGCATAGAGCGTCATGTTGTTGGCGAGGGTGATGTCTTGTCCGTCACTGTAACTTGTGCCATTGCCGTCTGCTTGGGTATTCCAGCCTGCAAAGTCATAGCCCGTGCGGGTGAATGTGTTGGCAGTCAGGTCTTGAGAGATACTTTCTGTATAGGCCTGGGCTGCCATGGAGCCTGAGCCTTTGTTGGCATTGAAGGTAACGGTGTATATTTTCCCCCACTGTGCAAAGAGTGTCATGTCGTTGGTGACGGTGATGGACTGTCCGTCACTGTAACTTGTGCCGCTGCCGTCGGCCTCAGTATTCCATCCTAAATAGTTGTAGCCAGTAAGACTGAAGGAACAAAGGTTCAGCGGCTGCGCTGTGGAAGAGAAGAATATTTCATCGGCCATTGTGCCCGTCGCACTATTGGCATTCTTGCTGAAACTGACATGGTATATGGTCGTTTCGGAATTATAGACGAAGCTTTCTGCCGCGACACCATCGACTACGGCACTGCCGATGGTGATAGTGCCGCAGGAGCAATCATTGTCTTCTGCACCAATGCTGTATCGGGAAGAAGACCCTTTCGTGGCAGTGACGCTGCCGCCCGAGATGGTAATGTTGCCGCAAGTACCATCGGTGCTGCTGCCAATGGCAGGCCCGTACTTGCTTTTGGCTGTCACCGTACCACCGGTAATCGCGATGCCGCCGCACTTAGTGTTGCAGGAGCCAATACCAGACGCTTGGCCCCAACTCTCGGCATAGACGGTACCACCCTTGACGGTAATCGTGCCACATGGAGACCCTTGGGCAGCACCGATGGCAGGTGAAACATAACCGTATGCAGTGATGTTGCCGCCCTCAATAACAATGTTTCCACAGTCATAATCGTTACTGGCATCAAATACGCTGCTACCTATGCCCGCACCGAAGCAACTGCCGTTGGCTTGAGCAAGGAGTGACCCGTTGCCCCGGATGGTAAGCGTTTTGCCTGGAGGGCCAACCTGAATGCCTGCAAAGAAGGAATCGCCACTCTTCACGGTATTCGTAGTCTCGTCGGCCAGGATGATGGTGGCATCGCCCAAACAGGTAATGCCCGCCCACTCGTGGTTTCTGTCGTCAGGAATGGCGCTGATGTTCACACCGCTGAGCGTCACCGTTGCCCCGTCGACAATCGAGACGTGGGTATTCTCGCCGCCCGTACCAGTAAGTGTCGCGCCGTTACCTAATGTAATAATTCCACTTTGAGAGGTAAGTGTAACCGTGCCTGTCAGTGGTGCCGTTACGGCCACATTGTCAATGATGACTTCCTTTTTAACTTCATTATTCCTATTAAAAACCGTGAACAGAATATAGTATGTGCCAGCACTGAGGGGAATATCGGTTTCGAAGCCGTGGTTGCCTGGAATGCCGTTCAACGCGCTAACGTCGGTCCTCGCTATGTCGGCTTTAATTAGATACGTGTCAAGTTTGTTGTATTTCGGCTTATCATAGACACTGATAGCCACGTAAAGAGAATAGTCCTGATTGTCGGGGTCGTACGCCCATCCTTTCACATGGATGAATCCAGCGCCGCCCTCGCATGTTTCAACCTGAACTGCAGGCGTGCTGCCTGCCCACGCCTTACTTGGGGCAAATAATGTCATCATCATCACACACAGCAAGACTGCCGTGCGCAGTAGGAAATGGTTCTGATTCTCGTTAGTCCTTT
>CAMJDL010000032.1 GCA_946404405.1 uncultured Prevotella sp. | reverse complement strand
TGAAAAAAAAGTAGCAAATATTTGGCGAAATGCTAATTATTTGCTATTTTTGCAGAATGAATGACTAAAACCCGTAGCAAATGGAGTCGAAAGAAACGATTGAGTCGCAGATAAACCGCAGTGATTACAAAATCCTCATTGTTGATGATGTGGTGAGTAATGTGCTGTTACTCAAGATATTACTTACCAACGAGAAGTTTCAAGTGTGCACTGCTTCCAATGGTAATATGTGTATCGAGATGGCCAAGTCAGAGCATCCTGACTTGATATTGCTTGATGTCATGATGCCCGACCTTAACGGTTTTGATACTGCTGTAATTCTGAAAAAAGATCCTGAGACGCAAGAAATCCCCATTATTTTCCTGACGGCCCTTAACAATCCCAGCGACCTTGTCAAGGGATTCCAGGTTGGTGCCAACGACTTCCTCACTAAGCCATTTAATAAAGAGGAACTCGTCATGCGCGTCATGCACCAGATTCAGTTGGTGGCTGCCAAGCGTATCATTGTCCGTCAGAATGAAGAGTTGAAACGTACTATCTCCAATCGCGACAAGATGTACTCTGTCATTGCCCATGATTTGCGTTCACCTATGGCGAGCATTCGTATGGTGCTAAATCTGGCGGTAAATGTGGTGTCAAAGGATATTGTTGGCGAGGAGATTTTCGGACTTTTGGATAAAGCCAATCGTGAATCTGAGGAAACCCATGACTTGCTTGATAACCTGTTGAAGTGGACAAAAAGCCAGACGGGACGTTTGACGGTGGTCTATCAGGATCTCGACCTTGACGACATTGTGCCTGGCGTGGTTGATATCTTCAGGATGATTGCTGAGATGAAGCAGATTGACTTGAAGTATATCCCCGCCGACGAGAAATTAACCGTACATGCTGATAATGACATGATTAAGACTATTATCCGCAATTTCCTGTCGAATGCTGTTAAGTTTACGCCCGAAGGTAAATCCGTTGAGGTGTTCTACAAGCGTGAGGGCGACTTTGCACGTATCTGCGTTCGCGACCATGGTGTCGGTATTGAACCGGAGCGTGTTGACGCTATCTTCCGTACGGGCGAGACAACCTATGGTACTGGTGGTGAGGAAGGCTCGGGATTGGGTCTGCAACTCTGTCAGGATTTTGCCCGAAAGAATGGTGGTGATGCACAGGTAGAATCGACGTTGGGCGAGGGTTCAACGTTCAGTTTTACTATTCCATTGACAAAACAAGCATAATATTTGAGGCGTAAATAAAAAAAATGGGAATTTATTTTGTTTTTTGCTCACTTATTCGTACCTTTGCAGCCGATTTCGAACAAAAAAGTTAATGAAGAACGACAAAATGAAGCAACAGTACCGCATTAACGAGCAGATTCGTGTTCGTGAGGTACGTATTGTGGGCGATGATGGTAGCATCGTTGTTCCCATCCGTCAGGCATTAGACATGGCGCACGACCAAGAAGTTGATTTGGTCGAGATTTCGCCCAATGCCAATCCACCTGTATGTCGTCTCATTGACTATTCGAAATTCCTCTACCAGCAGAAAAAGCGCCAGAAGGAGATGAAGGCCAAGCAGGTCAAGGTTGAGGTAAAGGAAATCCGTTTCGGACCTCAGACCGATGAGCACGACTACCAGTTCAAGCTCAAGCATGCTAAGGAGTTCTTGGAAGAAGGCAATAAGGTACGTGCATACGTATTCTTCCGTGGACGCTCCATTCTCTTCAAGGAGCAAGGTGAGGTACTGCTGTTGCGTTTCGCCAACGATTTGGAGGAATACGGTAAGGTTGAGGGTATGCCCTCGCTCGAAGGCAAGAAGATGTTCCTCTACCTGACACCGAAGAAGGCTGGTGTGGCTAAGAAGAGTCAGCAGGCCCGCGACCGTGAAGCCTCTGAGGCAGAAGCCAAGGAGAATGCCAAACAGCAGACAACAGAGGTTAAGGCTGAAGTGCCTGCTAACGGCGGTCTCTTTGCAAACGCAAAAATCAGTGCCGATGCACTGAAGAAGTTGACTGAGAGCGAAGAATAACGTTCAACGTTCATTGTTCAACGTTCTACAGAAGAAAACAGGTGGCGCGCCCGGTATATGCGTAGCTGCCGATTATTAATAACAATTTAAATATTTAAAAACAATGCCAAAAGTAAAGACAAATTCCGGTGCCAAGAAGAGATTCTCATTCACCGGTACAGGTAAGGTTAAGAGACACCACGCTTACCACAGTCACATTCTGACTAAGAAGACCAAGAAGCAGAAGCGCAACCTTTGCGGTTCTACTATCGTTGACAACTCAAATCTGAAGCAGGTTCGTGACCTGTTGTGTCTCCGTTAATTCACCTATTGTCAAACATTTAAAGTATTAGAAAACTATGCCAAGATCAGTCAATCACGTTGCATCACGTGCAAAACGTAAAAGAATTCTGAAACTCACTCGCGGTTACTTTGGTGCCCGCAAGAATGTTTGGACAGTAGCCAAGAACACTTGGGAGAAAGGTCTTACCTATGCTTATCGCGATCGTAAGAACAAGAAGCGCACATTCCGTGCCCTGTGGATTCAGCGTATCAACGCTGCCGCTCGTCAGGAGGGCCTGAGCTATTCAGCACTCATGGGCAAGTTGGCAAAGGCTGGTATCGAGATCAACCGTAAGGTGCTCGCCGACCTGGCTCTGAACAATCCCGAGGCTTTCAAGGCTATCGTTGCTAAAGTTGCTGATAAGTAAGCGAAGAACGAATGCATTCGTTCTTCCGAGCGGAAGCAACTTCGAGTCGTAGACTCAAGGTAAAGTAAGCCTTGCGCTGATAAGCAAGAAAATAAAAGGAGTTGCAATCTTTAAGGTTGTAGCTCTTTTTTTATGCTTGAAAATTTGGCCTTTTGCTCATTTTACACTATCTTTGCAGCCAAATGAAACGATTTCTAAACACGATTGTCCTTATGGTTACTACTGTGCTGCCTATTGCTGCTCAGTGGCTTTCTGTGGGCGATACCGTTGCCATCATTTCGCCTTCCAGCGCAACAGATACTGCCACAGTCAATGGCGGTGTCTATACCCTGCAGTCGTGGGGTTTTCCATGTGTCGTTGCTGCTCATGCCCTTGACGACTATCGCGGATTTGCGGGAACATCAGACGAGCGCCTGTCCGATTTGTTGTGGGCATTGCGTGCACCTCATGTACGTGCTGTGATGTGCAGTCGTGGTGGAGATGGGGCCGTTCAGTTGCTTTGCCAGTTACCGCCCGATACATTGCGTCGCTATGCTAAGCCCATTATTGGTTTCTCTGACGTCACCGCCTTGCTTTCCGCTCAGGCATCAGTGGGCGTTCAAGGCATCCACGGCTCTATGTGTCACGCCATTGCCACCTATCATGGCAACGATACCGTCAGCCAGGCGTTGCGTCACATGATGCTGGGCGATATGCCTGTCTATAAGTTGCCGCCCCATGCCCTTAATCAGCACGGTAGGGCCGATGGCATTCTTGTAGGCGGTAATATGTCTGTACTTCATGGTTTGGCAGGCTCTGATTACGACCCCCTCATGTTGCCTGACATCATCCTTTTCCTTGAGGATACGGGCGAGGGCATCTCCAAGGTTGACCGCATGTTGCATAACATCGAACTACGTGGCCTGATGTCGCACGTTCGAGGCATCATTATCGGTCAGTTCACGAAATACAAACATCCTGACGGCGGCTTTGCGGACATGTATGACATGTTCCACGAATACTTGCAGCGCTACGATATTCCCGTCTGCTATGATTTTCCAGTAGGTCACAGTCATCTGCGCAACTTCCCTCTGCCTGTAGGACGTTGTGTTACGCTCAATGTTGCTTCCGACGGTACAACTTTGTCATTCGATTAAAAACTAAAGGATATGAAAAAACTATTATTTGGGGCCTTAACCGCCCTCGTGATTGTGGCTTGTGGCAGCAAGACAGCCAAAGCCGAGAGTTCTGCCGATTCACTCACAGCCAACTCTGATGTTGCTCCAGATGAAAACTATGTTCCGCAACGTTCCGACTACACCTTCCGCACGGAGGTGCGGGCCATCAACGATGATGGCGACGTGCGGTGGGACACCATCGTGGTCTATCTGACTGATGCCAAAGGACATGTACAGCAGCTGTATAGTCAGGCACAACCGCTCGACACCACGATGTGGAGCAAGTCCGTCATTGGCCAGATTGTTGAAGATGACTGGAACTTCGACGCCATCCCCGACCTACAGGTCTCGATGGGACCTATGAACGGCTCAGGCAACGTTACCTACGACGTTTGGCTCTGGGATGACAATGCCCACAAGTTCGAGTATCTGAAAACCCCTGCTGAAATCTTCGACCCCTACATCGATACAGAGAATAAGACGATTGTCAGCACTTGGCGCTTGGACGACGAGGTGGAAATTATCCGTTATAAGTGGAAGGACGGCAAACTCGTAGAAACGGAGCGTGAGAAACTGTCGAGCGATGATTTGACAGATGACTGATAAAAGTTTTACCGCCACTAAACCCGGAGTTTAGTGGCGGTAAAGTTATAGTTTAGTAACGGTAAACTTAGAAGTCGTCGTCGCGCTGATCCTTACCCTTTGCGTAGTAGCTCTTAATCTCGCTGTGAACGAACCAACCGTTCTTCTTCGTGGGACGGAGCTGGACTACCAGAGGAGTTGCTGACTCGTGAGACATGTCGCCCTTATCGGTAGCATCGGGGTTGGGGAACAGATTCAACTTAGCCAGATCAGCATTCAGGTTACCAGAGTGTACCAAGGGTGAAGCAATATCCCATCCGATACGTACTTTGTATGGGCCATTGTCGTAGCCGTAGCCCTTGCCGTTAGGCTTGTACTGGTTGCCAGGAGTTGCGCCAGCGAAGTGCTGGAACAGCGTGTTGTGCTGGTAGTAGCCATTGCCGTCTTTATCGAACCATCCGATGCAGAGGTTCTGGAAGTCGCCGTTAGAGATACCGGTCGTTGACAGAGCTGAATACTTGACACCATAGAGGTAGTTGATCATGTCGCGGCAGTCCTGGCTGCAGTCGAGCAGACGGGGCAGTACGAGGTAAACAACGGCACCAATGAACAAGGGGTTGTTGCAAGCCTCGACGCGGTTGCCGTTTCCATCCTCGAGCAGGGTCTTCAGCTCGGCCACGTTGCGGGGCAGACGGTTGAAGGTGAACTCAGAAACACGATAGGTCTTGCCGTCGCCGGGGAACTTGTACTCGTGAGTAGCGGTAGAGTCAACCAGCGATACCTTTTCAACAGGAAGGCTGAAGGCAGTAATATTGTTGATAGTGACGCCCCATGTGCTGCTCTCCAGCTGATAAGCCCAGTTGGCCTTGGCACCACCCTGACCATAGCGGCCGTTCTCCAAGAAGAAAGCAGTGCTGTTAGAGATGCTGGCTGTCTGGGGACGGAAAGTCAGATTGCCTGCAGGCTCGTCGTAGGCAGTGAGGTTGCCACCACCCTGAATGATAATCCAGCCATGCTTCTCGCCGTTGACAATGACATTGTGCTCGGGGTTACAATAGGTATAATAGTCACCCATCTGACCGACACTGGTCTTACCTGAACCATCGGCGGTGATGGGGCAGTTGAACTCTACGCGGAAATACTGCTGGTTTGCCTGTGCAAACGAGGTCATGGCAAAGGCTGCCATAGCTATAGTGGTAAATAACTTTTTCATAATGGTTATAATTTAATTGTTGTTTTTTACTTTGTTACTTGATTATCTCTTCATGAACTTCAGTGATTTCTTGCCTACCTTGACGAAGTAGACGCCACGGGTCAGATGGCCTACATAAACGGTAGTGACACCGTTGCTGACGGGAGCCTTGCCAACCATACGACCATCGGCTGCATAAAGTTCTGCCTCGACGGCTGCACCGCAACCAGAAATCGTCATCTGCGAGCTGATAGGAGTCATAAGTGTCAGTTTCTCTTCGGCAACTGTCATCTTCGGGGTGTCGATGCCAGCAGTCTGTGCAGCGTCCTCTTCTGAACCGCGGAAGAAATAAATCTTAGCCACGTCGCTCTCAGTGGTGTTACCCACCTTGACGTCGAACTTATCGCTACCGTCCTTGGAAATCAGTTCCGGCTTATCCTTCATGTAGAAGTACTTACCAGTGCTGGTCAACAGGAAGAATGGCTTTGAGTAGTCAGGTGCTTGTCCACCTGAAGAACTGCCTGAATAATTGCTCAGGTTGATGTCCGACTCGTGTCTCTCGAAGCTGATGCTCTGAACGTTGGCTGCACCTTCACCGTCTTTTACGAGGATGTCGAACGTGCTACCTCCGTCAGGAATCACCATCATGCTTACGCGAACCACCTCAATGTACTGCCCTGCGTTGGTCTTCAGACACATCACTTCAGCGGCGATGGCCTGATAGGCGCAAAGCATCATTGAACACACAAAAAAGATACTCTTTTTCATAATGGTTTAATGTTTAGTGTTTAATTGTTAATAAAATGGTTATACTTGTTATTTATTGACTTCGGGTGCAAAGTTACAAAAAAAATCGATAAGTTGTTGCAAAAAACAAACTTTTTTTAGATAAATGGTCGTTTTTTTATGTTTAGCCCGTAATTGTTAATAACATTTTACCTGTTTATTTGAAATACTTCTTGGCCAAATCCGCAGGAATCTCAATGGGCGTCTCTAAGCCCGGGTTGTAGTCTGCAAAATCCACAGATTTGCCCGATGCATCGCTTTTCAGGATGCCATGACGTTTGCCACCTTTGACATAGTAGTACTTGCCGTTCTTCATATAGTAAGCCTTGGCGCGCATTTCCTGAACAGAAGAATACTGTGCAAATTCGGGTTTGTTGACTAAGTATAGACCCTGCCAGAATGCTGATACGATATAGGTTCCGAGCATCTTGGTTGGTTTTAAGTCGGCTTTGACCTTAGCTTCGAAGTCGCGCTTCAGCTGACCGTTCTGACCATTATCCTTCAGCGTGTTCAGTCCGAACTTTGCAATCTGGCGTTCGTCCTTACGCTGTTGCAGCCATGAGGTCTGCTCCTGTTCGCTCATCTGAGGCTGGTCGGCCATATATTGCTTCATATAGGTTACTTTGGCACGCAGCAGTTCGGCGTCGAAAAGGTCGGCAACCTCTGCCGGTTCTTGATCGAGTTCGAAGGCAGTATTGATACGCTTGGCATTGCTGTCAAACTCTCTCATCCAATAGGTGGGTGATGAACCACCGTTGTTGCCCTGTCCGCTGATGGTGAGATAGAGCCAGTTCAGGATGTTGTTTGCCGTCGTGCTGTAATCGCCGGTAGCCGTGTTTCTGCTACGCTCAAGACCTTCGAGCAGGAAATAGGCATAGACCTTCTGACGCTCAGGCGTGTCGTCGCCACCAATGTACTTCACCTTGGCGGCATTGGTCGTCGGTAGAGTGCGTCCGCTGGGATCTTTGCGATAGTTGCTGACGGCATCGTCGGACGATGTAGAAGAAGATTCCTGAGTGGGGGCGGCTTTCTCGCTGACGGCCTTCTTGGCCAATTTCTTCAGTCCACCAAACTGGGCTGACGCTGTGGTTTGTACTCCAAACATGATGACTGAGGCCATCAGAATTCTTACGATTGATTCTTTTTTCATTGCTGTAATTGTTAAAGGGTTATTACTGTTTATTATTTAAAAATGTACGTATGCGCGAATCTATTTTTTCGTCGATGATTTTTTCAAGTTCCGGTTCCAACTGGAGCATCCGCTTGTCGAGCAAACGCTCGATGATATCCTCTTGCTGCAGAAGATATTGCAGGTATTCCAGTGAGAACCTTTTTGCATCGTTTTGTTGCTCCTTTTTATTCATCGTTTCTATTGATTACTTTCGACAGTGCAAAGGTACGGCAAAAAAGCAAATCGACGCTTGATAAAATCTTCCAATTATCAGGCGCCGACTTGTTGTTTTCTTCCAAAATGCCTATTTTACTGCTTTTCTCGGTATTGTGACGGGGTTATACCATAGATTCGCTTAAAGGTATGGGTAAAACTGCTGGCCTCGTCGAAACCACACTTGAAGGCCACATCAACGATAGGCATATCGGGATGTTCTGTCAAAAGTTTTCCCGCCTTCTCCATCTGGATAGCCGAGATAAAGGCCTTGGGCGATTCGCCCGCAGCAGCCATCAATCGGCGGCGGAAGGTTTGAACACTCATATTCAGTTTCGAGGCGATGACCTCGACGCTCCACTGCCTGTCAGCAAACCCGTCATTGACCACCTCGATAACGCGCATCAGGAATAGGCGCTCTTCGTTGGTTTCAGACACAGTCGGCGTTTCTGCCATTGTTTCTTCCTCAGGCACTTGGGGCACAACATCCATTTTTGCACGAAGCAATGATATCTCCTGCATCAATGCCTCTATGCGTCGCTTTTCGCGTTGACGGGTGTTGTAAACGATTATCCAAGCCAAGGCGATGACTATCAATAGGACAATGATGGCTGTGATGATGGTACGTCGGTGAGCGCTGCGAACCTCTTCGTTCTCTTGTTGCAGCTGCTCGTTACCGAACTCGGCATTATAGCGCGACAGAGCCTCGGCAGTGGCGTGGGTATAGAGCGAATCCTTCAGCAAGTCGAAATAGTCGAGTTCTATCTTGGCAGAGTCCGGATTCAGGTCCCAATAGCTCTCGTAGAGTCCGCGGTGGGCATGAATCTCGTTGTACAGGTCGCCCATCTTCGAGAAGAGGTCGGCAGCCTGACGATAATAGGGAATGGCCTCCTGTTGGCGCTTCTGGCAGAGCAACGCCATGCCCAGACGGTTCAGGGCGATAGCATACGAGTGCCAGTCACCCGTCTCTTTGAACTCAGGCAAAATCTGACGATAGATGTCTTCGGCCTCCTTGTAGCGATGGAGCCCGAGAAGTGCGGAACCCTTCTGCGACAGGCGGATGGTGAGTTTAGGCTTGCGTCCCAGCTGCCGCTCTATGTCGACAGCCTGCTCTGCGTATGGCAGGGCTTTCGAGTCGTCACCCAAGGTGTGGTAGATTTCAGATGCCATACCAAGGATGATGGCTTTACGTCCGGGGTTGTCCACTTGGTTGATGTGGTCGATAGCCTGTAGGATAATCTGTTCAGCCTCTTTAGCCTGATAGCCAGCCATATAGATGCCTGCCAGCGTGTTCATGCTCGACGCAATACGGTCGTGGTCGCCACCTTTCATCTCTAAATCCACACTCTGTCGTGCATAATTAGCAGCCTGCTTGAAATCGCTCAGTCGAACATAAATGCAGCCTAATGTATTCAGACAGTCGGCTTTGTCGGGATTGGCAGGATGATACTTTTTGAGGGCATCGAGGGCATATCGTTCAGCCTCTTTGAATTGTCCTTGGTCGTAGAGCCACTCTGCAGACCAGAACCATACCTGCTGTTGGAGTGAGTCGGTAGGCGTGTTGTTTGGGAACGTCGTCTTTTCGTCGATAAACTCTGCCTTGAGAAGTTCGTCGAAGAAACGGTTGGCTGTTGCGACATCGGGCTTCTTGTTAAACTGTTCTAATGTCGGTATTACGCGATCTTGGGCGTTTGCCTGCCAACAACAGCACGAAAGCAGCAGGCATAGAATCAGGTTCTTCATTATCTTTTACCTTTTTACTTTTTTACCTTTTTACTTTTTTACTCCCTTCATCGATAATGAGATGCGTTGGCGACGGAGGTCGACGCCGATGACGCGGACTCGGACATGCTGGTGCAGGCGGACTACCTGAGTAGGGTCGCTGACATAGCGGTCGGCCAGTTGCGAAACGTGTACCAGTCCGTCCTGATGGACACCGATGTCGACGAAGGCGCCAAAGTTGGTGATGTTGGTCACGATGCCGGGCAGTTCCATGCCTTCATGCAGGTCATCGATGGTCTGTACGCTGCTGTCGAACTCAAAGGCCTCTATCTGTTCACGAGGGTCGCGCCCTGGTTTTTCCAACTCCTTCATGATGTCAGTCAGGGTGGGGAGTCCCACTTCGTCGGTAATGTATCGCTTGATGTCAATGCCCTCGCGTGTACTCTTATTATTAATAAGGTCGCTGACGCTGCAGCCTTGGTCTTTGGCCATCTGCTCCACCACATGGTAGCTTTCGGGGTGTACGGCACTGTTGTCGAGCGGGTTTTTGGCATCGGGAATACGCAGGAAACCGGCACACTGCTGGTAGGCAGCGGGTCCTAAGCGGGGCACTTTCTTCAATTGGGCACGTGAGGTGAAGGCACCGTTTTCTTTACGGTAGTTGACAATGTTTTGGGCAAGTACGGGCCCCAGTCCGCTGACGTAGGTCAGCAAATGCTGGGAAGCGGTGTTGAGGTTAACTCCCACAAGGTTAACGCAACTCTCTACCGTTTGGTCGAGCGAGTGCTTGAGCATCGTCTGGTCGACATCGTGCTGGTATTGTCCCACACCGATGCTCTTGGGGTCAATCTTTACCAGTTCGGCCAGCGGGTCCATCAGTCGACGACCAATGCTGACGGCCCCACGAACCGTCACGTCCTCGTCAGGGAACTCATCGCGAGCCACCTTGGACGCACTATAAACGGAAGCACCGTCCTCGCTGACCACGTAGACTGTTGGCGCTGGTTTTGCCAGCGCATCCGCTATAAACTCCTTCGTTTCACGACTGGCGGTACCATTGCCAATGGCGATAGCTTCGATGTCGTAGTCCTTAATCATCTGCTGAACGTGTACGGTAGCCTGCATTCTGTGATTCACAGGTGGGTGGGGGAAGATGGCCTCGTGGTGCAGCAGGTTGCCTTGTGCGTCCAGGCATACCACCTTACAACCCGTTCGGAATCCAGGGTCGATACCCATCACGCGCTTCTGCCCTAACGGGGCTGACAGCAACAGCTGGCGCAGGTTTTCGGCAAACACGCGGATAGCCTCCTCGTCGGCCTTTTCCTTGCTCAGATTCATAAACTCCGTCTCTATCGAGGGTGCCAACAAACGTTTGTAACCGTCCTCAACAGCCTCTGCCACAAGACGTTGGCAAGGCCCATTGCCTCGGACGTAATTGCGCTGCATGCGCTGTATGGCTTCGTCGTCATCGATGGTGATGCTCACCCTTAGGATACCCTCGCTTTCACCACGGCGCATGGCCAGCAACCGGTGACTGGAACAACGTTTTAGGGGTTCTTCCCATTCGAAGTAGTCGCTGTATTTCTGGGCTTCGTCGGTATCTTTCTTGCTTTTCACAACCTTTGACTCGATGAAGGCTTCACGACGGAAGGCTGAGCGCACCTGATTACGCGAGCGCTCGTCCTCGCTGACCTGTTCAGCAATGATGTCTTGGGCACCACGGAGGGCAGTGGCGATGTCAGAAACATCGCCCACAACGAAGCGTTGGGCGGCACGCTCAGGGTTAGCTTCGCGCTGCATCATCAGGATGGTGGCCAGCGGTTCAAGTCCTTGTTCGCGAGCCACTTGCGCACGTGTGCGACGCTTGGGTTTGTAGGGCAGGTAGATGTCTTCGAGCGTGGTCGAGTCCCAACAGTCGTCAATGCGTTTCCTTAACTCCGGCGTCATCTTTTCCTGTTCGGTAATGGTCTTAATAACGGTATCCTTGCGTTTGGCTATTTCCTGTAATTGTTCGCAGCGATTGCTGATAGCTGTGATTTGCACCTCGTCCAATCCGCCCGTGCGTTCCTTACGATAACGCGAAATAAAAGGAATAGTGCATCCTTCGTCCAACAGTTTCAGCGTGTTCTCTACTGCATGCTCCTGCAGGTGCAACTCGTTGGATATCAAACGTGTGAATATCTTAATGTTCTCCATAATCAGAATTTGCTGTCTTGCTTAATACTGCGAATGTGTAACCAAATGCCCCCAATGATGCAAAGCAGACCTGCTAAGAGCAATGAGTTATGAGTGGACAAACTGCTAAAACGCGTCGCGATTAGCACCATTGTACCTATTATAATAAGTAATATGCCTAAAAAAGGGGTCAATTTCTTCATAAAATCGTTAAATTTTGTGCAAAGATAAGAAATAATTCGTAATTCGTAATTCATAATTCGTAATTTTTTTGTACCTTTGCACCCGCATTTTGCAAAAATAACATTTATTTATTAATTAAAAGTAGTATGAATCAATACGAAACCGTTTTCATTTTGACTCCCGTTTTGTCTGATGAACAGACAAAGGAAACGGTCGCAAAGTTCAAGAAGGTCCTCACCGATAAGGGTGCAGAGATCGTGAACGAAGAGGCCTGGGGACTGAAGAAGATGGCTTACGCTATCGAGAAGAAATCTACAGGTTTCTATTTCCTGGTAGAGTTCAAGGCTGAGCCATCAGTGATTAAGACTTTGGAGACTGCTTTCCGTCGTGACGAGAAAGTTATCCGTTTCCAGACAGTAAAGCTTGAGAAGTATGCCATTGAGTATGCTGAGAAGCGTCGTAACAAACTTGGTAAAAAAGAGGAGGCTTAAACTATGGCACAGCAAGACACTGAAATCCGTTATTTGAACGCTCCTTCTATCGACACGAAGAAGAAGAAGTACTGCCGTTTCAAGAAGAGCGGTATCAAGTACATCGATTACAAGGATCCCGAGTTCCTGAAGAAGTTCCTGAACGAGCAGGGTAAGATTCTGCCCCGTCGTATCACCGGTACATCTCTGAAGTATCAGCGCCGTGTGGCTCAGGCCGTTAAGCGTGCCCGCCAGATTGCTCTGCTGCCCTACGTAACTGACATGATGAAGTAAAATTAGGAGGACAGAAGATATGGAAATTATACTGAAAGAAGATATTATCGGTCTGGGATATAAGAACGATATCGTAAACGTGAAGTCGGGTTATGGCCGTAACTACCTGATTCCTCAGGGAAAGGGCGTTATCGCCAGTCCTATGGCTAAGAAAATTCTCGCCGAGAACCTGAAACAGCAGGCTCACAAGCTGGCTGCCATCAAGGCTGAGGCTGAGAAGAAGGCAGAGGCTCTGAATGGTGTTGCTCTGGAGATTGCTGCAAAGGTCAGCACAACTGGTCAGCTCTACGGTTCTGTAGGTGCCAATCAGATTGCTGAGGAACTGAAGAAGCTGGGCAAGGATGTCGATCGCAAGCTCATCACCATGAAGGAAGCTAAGATGATTGGCGACTATGTTGCTCTTGTTCACTTCCACAAGGAGGTAACTGTTGAAATTCCTGTGAAGGTCGTTGCCGAGAATGCTGCTGAGCTGAAGGCTGCTGCCGAGGAAGAGGCTGCCATCAAGGCTGCTGCCGACGCCAAGAAGGCTGCCGCTGAGGCTGCTGAAGCTGAAGTTGAGGCTGAGGTAGAGGAGGCTGCTGAGGCTCCTGTAGAAGAGTAATAACCGCTGTAAAGCAAATCATAGTTATTATACACTGTTGAATCCCGAGTGCCGCAAGCGCTCGGGATTTTTCAATGCCTTTTTTGGGGGTTGTTCTAGTTACTCTAGTTATACTAGTCAAACTAGCTAAACTAGACAAACAAAACTAGACAAACAAAAAAAGAACCGCCGGATTCACATCCGACGGTCGATTCTCTCAATTAGAGTTCGTGAATTACTTCTGAGCAGCAGCGCTGTCAACAGCAGCTGTATCAACAGCAGCGGTATCAGCGGTATCAGCGGTATCAACAACTGCGATAGAATCAGAATCAACGGCCTCAGCCTGCTGAGTCTTGTTACCACAAGAAGCGAAAGAAATAGCTGCAACAGCTACGAACATCAAAACTAACTTTTTCATTTTTTCTAAGCTTTTTAAATCTGTAAAACAATCATTTGTTTATTAAAACGCTGCAAAGGTACGCATTTTTTTAATACGACGTATCATTTTTTTTGTTTTTTTTTAGGCCTTTTTTGTAACTTTTTGGCAAGTGTTTGTAAATCAGTGAATTACGAAATGTTAAATTTCGTGTATTTTATACCCTTTCATGAATAAATGCAAAAAAAGTGGCGAAAAGTGCGTTTTTTCGCTCAGTTTGCAGTACCTTTGCAAAACGATAGTGTTTATACCTTGTTATATATAGGAAACGAATGATTGATACGGCTGCCTTTCAAGGCAAGAAAGCGAAATATTTCACGCTGGGATGTAAGTTGAACTTCTCGGAAACGTCGACATTCGGCAAGATGCTGGGTGAGATGGGGGTTGTGACGGCTCATAAGGACGAGCAGGCCGACCTCTGCCTGATCAATACTTGCTCGGTAACCGATGTGGCCGACCATAAATGCCGACAGGCTATCCACCGTCTGGTGCGCGAGAATCCTGGGGCTTTTGTGGTAGTGACGGGCTGCTATGCCCAGTTGGAGCCTGAGAAGATCAGTAAGATTGAAGGCGTCGACTTGGTGTTGGGCTCGAACGAGAAGGCGAACCTCATCCAGTTCCTTTCAGAAGCCTGGGTTAATAGAGGAGAGAGGAGAGAGGAGAGAGGAGAGAGAAATGTTATTTACGTGAAGACGAAGGACATTAAGAGTTTTGCGCCATCATGTTCACGAGGTAACAGAACCAGATATTTCTTGAAGGTTCAGGACGGTTGCGACTATTTCTGCACCTACTGTACTATTCCCTATGCGCGTGGTTTCAGTCGTAACCCGACCATTGCCTCATTAGTGGCGCAGGCAGAGGAAGCTGCACGCGAGGGTGGCAAGGAAATTGTGCTGACGGGCGTGAATATTGGCGACTTCGGCAAGACGACAGGTGAGAAATTTATAGACTTGGTAAAGGCATTGGACGATGTGGAGGGCATTCAGCGTTATCGTATCAGTTCGCTGGAGCCCGACCTGCTGACTGACGAGTTGATAGACTACTGTGCGCAGAGCCGTGCCTTTATGCCTCACTATCATATCCCCTTGCAGAGTGGTAGCGATACGGTGCTGAAGCTGATGCACCGTCACTACGACCGCCAACTGTTTGCTGACAAGATTCACCGTATCAAAGAGGTGATGCCCGATGCCTTTATCGGTGTCGACGTGATGGTGGGGTGTAGAGGCGAGACGCCAGAATGCTTTGAGGAGACCTATGAGTTCCTGAATGGCTTGGATGTAACGCAGTTGCATGTATTCCCGTATTCCGAGCGTCCTGGCACATCTGCCTTGAGCATTCCCTACGTGGTAAGCGATAAGGACAAGCGTGAACGCAGTCGCAGGTTGTTGGACTTGTCGGACCAGAAAACGCAGGCCTTCTACGAGCGTCATATCGGACAGGAAGCAGAGGTGCTGTTCGAGAAAGCTACGCGAGGACGGGCTATGCACGGTTTTACGAAGAACTATATCCGTGTGGAACTGTCGCTTGCCGATGCGAAAGCGGAATACGACAACCAGCTGATCAATGTCCGTCTGGGTTGTATGAACCACGACAAAACAGCATTGAAAGCTTCGCTAAATGAGAAATGAGGAATGTAAATGAAGAAATGAAAGAATGTAAGGTAGCAATCGTCATATTGAATTGGAACGGGGCTAAGATGCTTAGGCAGTATCTGCCCACGGTGCTGAACTACTCGCGCGACGAGGCAACGGTCTATGTGGCTGATAATGCCTCGACGGACGACTCGCTCGACTTGTTGCGTCGTGAGTTCCCTGAGTGCAAACTGATTCTGTTGGAAAAGAACTGGGGCTTTGCCGAAGGATACAACAAGGCCTTGGCACAAATCGATGCCGAATACTATCTGTTGCTGAACTCGGACATCGAGGTGACGCACCATTGGCTGACGCCTCTGATAGAGTTTATGGACGTGCATCCCGAGGTGGCCGCTTGTCAGCCCAAACTACTCTCTATATATAATAAGGATATGTTCGAGTATGCAGGGGCGAGTGGGGGGTACCTTGACCGCTATGGCTATCCTTTCTGTCGCGGGCGCATCTTTGAAACTGTAGAAGAGGACAACGGACAATATGACTATGCAGCAGAAATTCTGTGGGCCACCGGTGCTGCGCTGATGATTCGCGCCAAGGACTATTGGGACTGCGGTGGACTGGACGGGCGCTTCTTTGCGCATAACGAGGAGATAGACCTCTGCTGGCGACTGCGCATCCGTGGTCGCAAACTCTATTGCCTGCCCGAAAGCTATGTTTACCATGTTGGTGGCGGTACATTGCCCAAGTCGAATCCCATGAAGACCTTCCTGAACTTCCGCAACAACCTGACGATGCTTTACAAGTGTCTGCCTGACGAAGAGTTGCAGCACGTGATGCGTTGGCGCTGGTTCCTCGACTATCTGGCAGCATGGGAGATGTTGATTCTGAAACGAAATCTGGGCGATTTCAAGGCTATCTTTAAGGCGCGCCGTGCTTTTAAACGCTGGCGTAAGGATTTTGAGCAGGACCGCCAGCAGATTCAGGCCTCGCGCCAGGAAAAAGAAATACCAGAGCAACGACGCTTCTCATTGCTCTGGCAGTACTATGCGAAAGGATGCAAGACCTTTAGTCGTCTACCTTAACGATTACTGGCTTTTCTACTTCTTTGCACCACGCCTTCAGGTAGTCGAACCACTCCTTGGCTGAGTGATAGCCAAACGTCTCGTTGGCCGAAGTGTAGGTTACCTTATACGACATCTTTCGGCCATTGACCTTCAGCACATAAACATAGTTGTCCTTGTTGGCAGGCTCTTCGCTGACAATGTTCTTCTGAGGCACGAGAACGGCCAGTCCTACTGTCTCGCGACTCCACTTGACGGTGTCGGTTGAAGGATAGTCGGTACCCCAGCAGGCGCGCAGTCCCTTCTTATTGCTAAACTCCTCCGATCCTTTGACGTTGATGATGCCCGTCGAGAAACGATAGTCGCTGACGTCCTTGTTGAACAGCACATCGACATCGGTATCCCTGTGACCAGCGTATTGTGTATAGCGCAGAGTCATGTTGATGGGTGATTGCTGAGCGTCAGCCTTCCAACCCTTGTCGATAACCTCGACGATGGTGCGCAGCGGTCCATACGAGATGATGCGCTGCGTGCGCGTCTTGACGGGCTCTACAAGTGTGGGCTTTTGGCCGTCCCATCCGCGGAAGGCTCCCAGTCCGAATGTCTGACCAACCCACAGCACATCGTCGCCATAACCCCGTTTCTTCTGGTCTTCGTCGGTATAGAACTGCGTTTCCTTCAACTCCAGCTGCTTCTTGAACTTACCGTAGAGGTCCAGCGTCTGACGGGCATCGAAGTAGATGCGGATACCGTTCAACTCGCTCTCGAAGTCGACACCATGATGATGCTGGATATTATAAGTATAGGCCGCATCGCCACGAGCCGTCAGCGATTCGATGTAGTTGTTCTGCTGGTTTTTCTTCAGCTTCTTGTCCTTGGTATTGCTCAGTACCATCTCGGCAAAGACGCGGGCAGGGTAGGTGCGCGCTTCGCCTTCGTCCATCAGGGTAACGGTATATTGCTGCTTCTCCTTCTTGTCAAGATTGACCAGGAAGCAGAGCTCGTCGAAGGTCTCGTCCTGATTGAGGTCGTCCAATTGACAAGGTATCTCTTGACCGTTCAGGGTGACGAGTGCTGATTGCACCTCGCCATAAGGTTCCAGATTAATAATAATAGGTACATCCGCGCGAGCGATGTTCATGGGATTGCTGACGCTGACGGTAATCGTGCGGCTGGCTGAGACTGTCGTGGTCATCATTGACAGCAGCAAAAGGGCTATTACTTGTTTCATATTCAACTTTTTAGTAGTTTAGTTCCTGCAAATTTCACACAAATAAACGAAAATAGGGCCCTTTCTGCACTTTTTTTTATCTTTTTTAGGTTAAAATTTGGATTTTAAAATATTTTTTAGTAATTTTGCATCGGTTTTTAACATTAATAAGCGAAGATAATTCAAAATACCCGTGCGCAAGACTTACGGAATATTGGTTTTCATCATGCTGTTGTGTTTCGGTTGCCAGTGGCAGCTGAAGCCCAATGATGACGATGCTGCAGCTAAAGTCAGCGTGGCTCGTTATGACCGTATTGAAAGTCTTTACCTGACCACAGGCGACTATTCTGCCCTGCAGCAGATGAACACCTACTTCCCCATGCAGACGCGCACGCTGATAGAGGATGTTTTGCATATCGGCAAGGTTGACGATCCGGAGACCAATAGCCGTTTCTTTCGCTTCTTCCAGGACTCTACACTTCAGCGCATGCTGGTTGACGTTCAGCATGAGTTTTCCGATATGGATGATATCAATGAAGAGCTAGTATCGGCTTTCGAACGCCTGAAGGAAGATATGCCAGCCCTTGAGATTCCGCATATCTATGCACAGATTGGGTCGTTCGACCAAAGCATTATCGTGGCTGATGGTTCGTTGGGCATCAGTCTCGACAAGTATTTGGGAGTCGATTATCCTTTCTACCAGCAGAATTACAGCAATGACCAGCGCAGAATGATGAACCGCTCGATGATAGTGCCCGACTGTCTGAGCTTCTATCTGCTCAGTCTCTATCCCATGCCTCTTGAGATTGTTAATTCGCAGAAGGGGCGTGACCAGCACATGAGCAAGATACAATGGGTGGTCAACGAGGTGACGGGTCGTGAGGTTTTTGATAGCGACAATATTTCGGCAATCGACCATTACATGAAAAACAACAGGGGACTGAGCTATGACGAAATGTTGCGCAGCAGCAGCAAAACAATTTTTAAATAAAAAATAACTTTTCCGTTTTGGCTTTTTCCATAAATTGCACTATCTTTGTAGCCCGAAAACGAAAAAGCTATGCCAGAACAGAACAACAATACAAGTGGAAACCGCAGGCGCAGACCGCAGCCTGTCGATAATAGTTATGCCCACGTCCAACCGCAGGCAACGGAGATTGAGCGTGCCGTGCTGGGTGCCCTGATGATTGACAAGGACGCCTATGCTGTGGTGTGCGAGATGCTGTTGCCTGAGAGCTTCTATGAGCCGCGCAACCAAAAGGTTTATCGTGCCATCATGGAACTGTCGCTGCACGAGTCGCCTGTCGATGTTTGGACGGTGACGGAACAGTTGGCCAAACAGGGCGACCTTGAGGATGTCGGTGGTCCGGGTTACGTGACGGAACTCTCCAGTCGTGTGGCTTCGTCGGCCAATATCGAGTATCATGCCCGCATCATCGCACAGAAGTCGCTGGCCCGTCAGCTCATTTCCTTTGCCGGCAATATCGAGACCAAGGCCTTCGACGAGACCATTGATGTCGACGACCTGATGCAGGAGGCCGAGGGTTCGCTGTTCGAACTGGGACAGCGCAACATGAAGAAGGACTATACCCAGATAGACCCCGTTATCAAGAATGCCATCGACGTCATCCAGAAGGCTGCAGCCAACAAGGACGGCTTGACCGGCGTTCCTACGGGCTATCATAAGCTGGATGACATTACCAGCGGTTGGCAACCCAGCGACCTTGTCATTATAGCTGGTCGTCCTGCCATGGGTAAGACGTCGTTTGCCCTCTCGATGGCCAAGAATATCGCTGCCGACTACAAGGTGCCAATGGCTTTCTTCTCGCTCGAAATGTCGAACGTGCAGCTGGTAAACCGTCTCATCTCGAATGCCTGTGAGATTCAGGGTTCGAAGATTCTGAACGGTCAGTTGCAGCCTGACGAGTGGGACCGACTGGACAAGCGCGTCAACGACCTGCTGGGTGCACCGCTTTACGTCGACGATACCCCTGGTCTGTCCGTTTTCGAGCTTCGCACCAAGGCCCGTCGACTGGTTCGCGAACATGGTGTGAAGATTATCATGATTGACTACCTGCAGCTAATGAATGCCAACGGCATGCGCTTCTCCTCGCGTCAGGAGGAGGTGTCGGTCATTTCGCGTTCTCTGAAGGGTCTGGCCAAGGAGTTGGATATCCCCATCCTGGCGCTGTCGCAGTTAAACCGTGGCGTTGAGAGTCGTGAGGGTTTGGAGGGTAAGCGCCCGCAACTGAGTGACTTGCGCGAGTCGGGAGCCATCGAGCAGGATGCCGATATGGTGCTGTTCGTCCACCGTCCTGAGTACTACCATATCTATCAGGATGATAACGGTCGCGACTTGCGCGGCATGGCTCAGATTATCATTGCCAAGCATCGTAAAGGTGCTACGGGCGACGTGCTGCTCACCTTCCGTGGCGAGTTCACGCGTTTCGAGAATCCTGAGGACCGTCGCCTTGGTCGTCCGCAGAACGATAATGGTGGCGAGATTCTGGGCAGTAAAATAAATGGCGCTCAACCGATGGGTGGTGAGTCGCCATTTGCTGGGGAAGATTTTACCGAACGTCAGGGAGAGGCTGCGTTCTGATTTCTAAAAACAGACACGGATTTCACGGATTTCACGGCTTATAATAAAAGAATCCGTGTAATCTGTGTAATCCGTGCCAAAAATATTACTTTGAATATCGATCTATCAGGGACTGGGCTTGTTCGTGGCCCAGTTCTTTTGCTTTCTGCAGACTTTCCAAGCCTTCCTTTTTCTGTCCCTTCACGCAGAGTCCCAGTCCTAACAGCAAGTGCCCGTCGGCCTGGTCGGGTGCCAGTCGGATGGCTTCGCGTGCCGAGGCTATGGCTTCGTCGGTCATGCCTACGCGCAGTTCCACGCTGGCTTTCTCTGATTGGTATAGAGACTCTTGCGGAGCCATCTCGACAGCTTTCTTGATGTCGTCGATGGCCTGCTGATACAAGTGACCGGCATATTCCGACTGTTCGCGCAGATAGTAGAAATCGGCAGTCAACTGACCGGGCATCAGTTTTTCATACTCGTTGAAGTCGCTGACGGCCAGACGATACTTGCCTGCCGCATCCAGCAGTCGGCCACGAGCCATCAGATAGGGTGCTGCAGCGCGCAGATAGGGCTTGGTGAATGTGTTGACGGCGCTGTCCATCTGGGCAATGGCACCCTCCTGGTCATTCTGTGCCAGCCGGCATTGTGCTGCGGCATAGAAGATGTCGGCGCTGCGCATATCGCTTTGTGCCAGTTGCTGATACAGTTGGAAGGCCTCTTCGTACTGCTTCATGGTAAACAACAGTTGTGCCTGCTGCTGCAAATAGACTGGCATGGCATTTATGGCATAAGCCTCCTTCGACTCCTGCAGTCCACGCTCCAGCGACCACGGTTCGTAGGGCGTTTTTGACTGTAGCAGATAGTGCTGGTAAATCAGGTTGGCATACTGATAGTGCACGTCATCCTTTTTGTCGGCCACTTTCAGCGCCTGAGCCATATCTTTCTCAGCTTCAGTGAATTGCAGCGACGAGGCCAGCGTGCGGGCACGATAGATATAACCGTCGGGACTCTGTGGGAATTTTTGGATGAACCGTTCCAGGAAGCTGGCATATTCCAGCGAGTCCAATGCCGAAGCACCCATAAATAGTGCAACTTGTGCCTGTTCAATGTCGTCGGGCAGGGCTTTCTTGATGCCAGTAGCTTTCATGGCTGGCGCATTCATGCCCAGTCCGCTCATCTGCAACTGACTGGCAAACAGCGCACTAACGGCATGGCTCTGCTTGGCCTTGGCGTCGGCGGTGGGCTGTAGAATGCCGATGGCCTCGCCTTGTTCGTTCAGTATCGGACTACCCGTCTGCAACTCGTCAGGTTGCATGTCGATGGTGTAGTAGGCATAGACCTCCTGGAACACTTCGGCTTTGCTGACGGCTCCCTTCTTGCACGCAGGAACCTTCTTGGCTGTGTATGGCAACAACCATGCTGTGGCTCCCTCCTCGGTCTTCGCCTGCGCTACGGTCAGCGCTTGCGCCTTCTTGATGTCCACCTTGAATTTGGCCACGTCGTACATGTCGTTGGCGCCGATAATGCAGTCCACGGGCCACTCCTTGCCCTGTGCGTCGATGATGACGGCACGCTTGGCATTCCTGAAGGGCACATAGCTGCTGACGGCCTCGCCATTGCTGTTGACGAAGAATCCGTTCGTGCTGCCTATCAACTGGTTGTCCTTGTCGAACGTCTTCAACGTAAACACGGCATTGACAGCCTTCTTAACCCACGACGGATTTTGCGCTGCTGCGTGGCTAAATATAAAATAAGAAATAAAAAATAATAATGATAGTCGTTTCATTGTTTCAAAAGTTGTTTGGCGTTTTCTATGGCGGCTTCTGTTATCTCGCTGCCGCTTAGCATTTGTGCGATTTCCGTAATACGTTCATTTTTATCGAGTTCCTGCATTTGGCTAATGGTTCCGTTTGCGGTCTCTTCTTTCGAGACACGATAGTGATGGCTACCCTTCGAAGCTATCTGGGGCAGGTGGGTAATCGAGATGACCTGTCGTTCGGTCTGTCCCATTTCCTGCATGATGTCGGCCATCTTCTCGGCTATCTTGCCGCTGACGCCGGTGTCTATCTCGTCGAAGATGATGGTGGGCAGTTTTACGGCACCGCTAATCATGGCCTTCAGCGACAGCATGACGCGGGCTATCTCGCCGCCCGAAGCCACCTGCGCCACGGGCTGGAGTGGGGTTGACGTGTTGGCCGAGAAGAGGAACGCCACCGCATCTTGTCCGTTCTTGCCCAGCTCGCCTTTCTCGATGTTCACCTCAAAGCGCACATTGGGCATGCCCAGCGGCACCAGTCGCTGTCTGAGCTGTTGTTCTATCTCCTTGCCGGCCTTCTGGCGCAGTTTGGTCAGCGTGTCGGCCTGCTGTTGGCATTTGGCTTTTTGCTGTTTGCAACGGGCTTCCAGTTCGGCCAGCGCCTCGTCGCTATTCTCAATGTTGCTCAGTTTCTGCCGCAACTCGTCGCGCTGACTAATCAGCTCCTCGACCGTGTCGGCGTGGTACTTCTTCTCCAGTTCGTAGATGCGGTCCAGGCGGGCATTGATATGCTCCAGCTCCGAGGGGTCGAAGTCGGTATCTTCCAGCATCGAGCTTACCTCGTCGGCAATGTCCTTCAGTTCTATCCTGCAACTCTCCAAGCGTTCGGCCAACTCAGCCGTCTTGGGCATGACCTTGCTGATGCCGCTCAGGGCTTGCTTGGCCGTGCGCACCTGACTGACTACGCCTATCTGCTCGCCATACAGGGCATTGTCGGCCTCGTAAAGGGCAGTCTTGATGTCCTCGGCGTGCTCCATGGTCTCGCTCTGCTGTTCCAGTTCCTCCTGCTCGCCATCGGTCAGCCGGGCATTCTCCAGTTCATCGAATTGGAACTGCAGGAAGTCCTGATTCTGGCGGTTGCGCTCTATGTCGTCCTTGAGCTCTTGCAGTTGGGAGTTGAGGGCTGAGAGTTCTGAGAAAGACTGCTGATAAGCCGTCAGTTCCTTCTGGTCGTTGGCTATGATGTCCACCACGCTCAGCTGGAAGTCCTGCTTCTGCAACAACAGGTTCTGGTGCTGCGAGTGAACGTCAACTAATTGTTCGCCCAATTCTTTTAACTGACTGAGTCCCACTGGCGTATCGTTGATGAAGGCGCGGCTTTTGCCCGCCGCAGTCAGTTCGCGACGCACGATGGTGTCCTCGCTGTCCTGCTCTATCTCGTTCTCGTCGAAGAAGTCCTGCATCGGGTAGCGCGACAGGTCGAAATGGGCCTCGATGACGCATTTCTCTGCACCCGCCTTGATGCTTTTCGAGTCGGCTCGCTGACCCAGTAGCAGTCCGATGGCACCCAGTATGATGCTCTTTCCCGCACCCGTCTCACCGGTTATCACCGAAAAGCCCGGATACAGTTCGATGTCCAAATGGTCGATGAGTGCGTAATTCTTGATGTATAATTGCTTTAACATGGTTCTACTCCTTGATTTTGTTCCACGCGTTCGACTGCGCCGCATTCAGATTAAACAGCAGCTCGTAAACCGTCTCCTTCTCCTTGGCCGTACCCTTGCCCTTGTAGATGTTGGCCAACTCGTCGCGCTTGTAGTCCGTCCAAATCTGCGGCAACAGCGACAGGGGCTTCTCCTCGTGCGCCTTTTTCAGCTGATGCAGCGCCTCGGTCACGTTCGTGCGCCCGCGCTCGGCATTCTGCGCCATCTCGTCCAGCCCCTTGCGGTAGTAGTCGTACTGCAATTGGCGGAAAGGCTTCATGGCCTCGTCCAGATAGTCGTTGATGATGGCAAAGCGGTTGCGCGAGGTCTCGAAGGCCTTCCACCCGGGGAATCCCAAGTCCTGCGCATTGTTCGTCAGCTGCATGCAACGCTGCAGGATGTCGGTACCGCCCAAGGGCGAGAACGAGTCCAGATCCAGCCCGATAATCAGGTAGGCATAGTACGCCATCAGCGCCGTCAGCTGGTTATCTATCGTCTCGTCGTTGTAGTTCAGCTGGTCAAACTGCGCGAAGTCGAAGTTGAAGTCGCCATCCTTATTATTATACAGCGTCGTGGTGTACGACGAGTTGTAGACGGGGCGGTTGGCCTGAATCATGGCCGTGCAGGAAATGCGGTTGTTGGCCTTGTCGTACTTCGTCACCGTCAGGTTGAAGCTCACCGCGATGCGCTCGTTCTGCTGGAACTGCAGGTCCGTCCATTGGCGGTCGTTCATCCATTGCTCCAGCGTTTGCTGCAGGTTCTCGAACACGCTCTTGTCCGACGTGCCCACCTGCTGCGTATTGATGTTGATTTTCACCTGCAGCTCCTGCGCCACCGTCACGAATGGGGTGCACAGCATCAGAGCCACCAGCAATCCTATTTTATGCAGTCCGCGTCCTGTCATTTCGTTGATATTCATAAATCGCTGCGAAGGTACAAAAAAAATCTGAGCCCACCAAAAAGTAGGCCCAAATTTAACATCTTACATCAGACATCAGCCAATTGCTAATAGCTAACAGCTAATAGCAATCATCAGTTCTCGTCCGGCTCGTCGTCACCGCCACCGCCGCCACCATTGTTGCCTCCGGTGTTACCGCCCGTGTTGCCGCCGGTATTCGTGCCCGAACCGCCCGTGTTGCTGGGGGCGTTGGTGCCGTTGGGCGCCATGATGTAGCTGATGGGCGTCTTGTTCTGGAAGCGCTTCACCTTGCCGTCCACGGTGCGCTTGATGCTCTCCACCACGTAGCCGGCATCGAACATGCACTCCTCCTTCAGGGCTCGCGAGGTCAGCTTCTCGCCCTTGGTGTTCTCGGGGGTGAAGTTCATGTGCACGCCCTCAATCAGGTTGGCCATTCCCGTGGCCATAGCGGCCTCCACCGACACGGCGCCGTTCTTCACGCTCTCCAGCGAGGGGCCGAACGTGCCCAGACCCTCCAGCTTGACGGGCTGACCCTGGACGACCAGCTCCTTCAGACACTCCACGACCTGCTGCACCACCAGCACTACCATCTGGTAGTCGGCCAGCTTGCCGTGCTCGGTCATGTGGGCGCAGAAGCCCTTCAGGTCCAGCGGCTTCTTCTCGTCCACCTCGGGGTACCACTTGCCAAAGCCCTGAGACGTTTGGTTCTTGTTCTGTCGCAGATTCACGACCATTGCAATTTTTCTTACTGCCATAATGTGTTTTTGGTATTAGATTATTAAGGCGAACTTGTCTGTCGGGCCGCCTCTTTCCGACCTCTTGTATTAACACTACAAAGGTAAGAAAAATTTCTGAAACTACCAAACATTTTCCCAACTTTTTTTCGATAAATTTTACCGCCACTAAAGTGCGGGATTAGTGACGGTAAAACGAGGGTTTAGCATCATTAAACTCTGAGCGCACTATTTCTTGCGATCTTGCATCCTTGCAATCTTGCATAAGGTAGTTCGTATGGTTTTCATATTATACACGCTAAAAATATTAATACTAATATATATTATTATACATATATTAACTTATATAACACCTTACTACCTACCTATATTATTAAATAGGCCTTATGCAAGGTTGCAAGGTTGCAAGATTGCAAGGTTTTGAGTTTAATATGATATGCAACTTTTCAGCTGATTTCTTTGTATTTTAGAAATTAATTACTATCTTTGCCGTCGTAATAATATGAAACGTATGGAAGCAACTGCATTAAATCCAACCCAGATGCACTTGTTGAAGCTCTTTGCTTTCAACAACAGTGAGGATTATGCTCGTGAGGTTCAGACGGTACTGACCCGCCATTTTCAAGCACAGCTTGATGCAGAGGCAGATCGCCTTTGGGACGAGGGTATTCTGAATCAGGAGAAGCTAGACGCCATCCGTCAGGAAGATATTCACGCTGGATGACATTATCCAGAAACTATAGAATGTATAACCCTTAAAACCGAAGATGCCTATGGGCTGAGAGAAATATAACTGAAGGACATATATTCTACACTAATAATACCTCTAGACAACATCTGACAAAAAGCATGCCAACAATAACTCGAAAGATAGAACTCACACTTTGTACGGAAGGACTTTCTGAGGAACAGCAGAAAGAGCAACGGTTATTGCTGTACCATATCAACGACAATCTGTACAAGGCAGCTAACAATGTTTCATCTAAGCTGTATCTGGACGAACATGTGTCGTCTATGGTGAGATTGAAGCATGATGAATATCTTTCGTTGTTGAGAGAGTTGGCGAGAGCTGAAAAGAAGCAGGATGTTGATTTGATTGCGGATTTGAAAGAGAGGCTTGCTACTGCAGAGAAAGAAATGTCGGACCAAGAACTGGCTATCTGCAAGTACGCTACGGAAATGTCTACTCAAAGCCTTTCCTATAGGTTCGTCACAGAACTCGAAACAAAGATTTTTGCGAAAATTCTGGATTGTCTGAAGCAGGGAGTATATGCCACTTTCAATACCGATGCCCGAGACGTTAAGCGTGGTGAGCGATCCATTCGTAATTATAAGAAAGGTATGCCTATACCCTTCGCATGGGACAAGAGCCTGAGAATAGAATATAAAGAAGAGGAGAAGGAATTCTATCTTCGCTGGTACAACGATATTCGCTTCAAGTTCCACTTTGGTAGGGACAGAAGCAATAATCGCTTGATTGTGAGCAGGTGCTTGAAACTTGACAAGGACTATGACGGAGACTACCAGTTGTGCAATTCATCCATTCAGATGGTCAAGCGCGATGGCTTAACAAAATACTTCCTGCTGTTGGTTGTCAAGATACCTCAAGAGTATGTTGAATTGAACAAAAAGATTGTGGTGGGTGTTGACCTGGGTATCAATTATCCGGCATATGTAGCAACGAATTGCACAGAGGAACAGATGTATATTGGTGATCGTGAACACTTTTTGAATACACGTTTGCAATTCCAGCGCCGTAAAAAATCTCTGCAAAAACTGAAGGGAACAGCAGGAGGCAAGGGTCGGGCAAAGAAATTGGAGCCGCTTGAACGACTAAAAAAGGCTGAGCGTAATTGGGTAAACAATCAAAACCATTTATTTAGTCGCGATGTCGTGCAATTTGCAATTAAGGCCCATGCTGCCACCATTCATTTGGAAGACCTTTCGGGGTTTGGAAAAGACGATGACGGCAATGCTGACGAGCGAAAGGAATTCGTGTTGCGCAACTGGTCGTACTACGAATTGCAGAGCATGATAAAATATAAAGCTGCTAAATATGGTATCAAGGTTGAGAAGATACGCCCTGCATACACCAGCCAGACATGCTCATGGTGTGGACAACGTGGATTCCGTCAGGGAACTACATTTATCTGCGAAAACCCAGAATGCAAGAAGTATGGCGAGAAGGAGCAAGCCGACTACAACGCCGCACGAAACATAGCGAATAGTAAAGACATAATAAAAGATAAAGATGAATAGGATTTATCCTATGGGGCAGTTGGATGCCCTTAGCCTGAGGCATTTATTGCACTCGGGAAATACCTTTCTTATTGAATAGCAGCATGTTGCAAAAGACGTGCTGTGAGTCACAGTAAAAATGAAGGTATATCCAACTGATCCGAAAGAAAGTACTTCATCTTATTTGCTGTGAGTCACAGTAAAAATGAAGGTATATCCAACTACTCCTTGAAGCCGCTGCGCTTGGCCACTGCTGTGAGTCACAGTAAAAATGAAGGTATATCCAACGTATCGGTCACTTCGGCTACGTACGAGTACTGTGATCACAGTAAAAGTGAGAGAGAAATAGTCTATTTTGCGAATTAACATTTTTTGAATCTTTTTCTTGTCCCGTTTCTTGCAAGTGAAACGGGATTTTTTGTACCTTTGTGGAAAAATATGAAAAGCGATGGCATACAACAAAACTATTTATATAGAACAGCAAATAACGAAATACCTCCAGGATTTTACAGATGGCAGAATCACTCAGGATGATATTAACTGGGGGGAGTTAAATCTTGTAGTTCGCAGATGTCAGGAAATGAAGATTATGGATGAGTTGCACTGGCAAATGCAACCATATTATGAAATGTATCTTTATGCAGATCCTAAGTTGTTTAGTAACAGGAATTGGTATTGCTTCACCTTTATTGAGAATACCACCAGACTTGATAATGAATTTGTCAATTTTGCGGAGTCACACGACCTAATAGATATTACGGAGTCTTGGTCTGAATTTTTACGGAGAACAGATACGGGTATTGGTCTCTATCAAAAATTGGTGCGAATATTGCTTGAAGGCGGATATGACACCAATTGGCAACATTTGGCAGAAACGCTGAAAAGCGATTTACACCAGGCTGAAGTGTATAGTGATTATAAGACAGGCGAACTGATGGCGTTTCTGCATGGCGTTACCATGTTGATGAATACCTCATGGGATAACAGGAAAAAGATGGAGAACTTTAACCTTTTATGCGACAACTGGGATTTCCTAAAACATTTCTATTCCGTCATGATACGTCGGGTAATTGGCTGTAGATTGGCCAATTTCTCTGCAGTTGCCAATCTTGTTGCTCAGCAACCTAAATACCACCAGCATATTCACATCTTCTATTGCGTATTGTGCTATCGGCAGGATAGCCTGAATCTGTCGAAAAAGCAGCTCAAAACACTTGAAGGTCAGATGGGGCGCATCTATAATATTATGGAACAGACAAAGCCATCTGACGCATTGAATGAATTATGCGATACGCTATTCCCTGAGGATTTCCAACGTATGCTCGACGAATATCGTCCAGAAACACGTGAACAAGTGGAGAAGGAAAGAAACAGACTGAGATTAGAAGTTGGGTTGCTGACCGATCAAATGGCTGATATGGCTGTAAAATTGAGGAATGCCTTAGAACGTTCGGTACCTATTGATTACATTGAGGAACAGCTGTTGCGCTTATCGCCTGGGGCTGCCCTTGACCTCTGTAGTAAATTGACTCTGATGCTTACAGATAACGATGCTTGGATGACAAATATGCCATCCATCAAGGAGAAGATTATACAAAAGAAAGAGGAACAAGACAGACAGCTAACAGACTTGCTGCAAAAGATGGCAGGAAAGTCTCCTATTGAGGTCAAGGTCGGGGAAGGAGGAACGGCACAAATCACAGAAAGTGAAATAATAAATCATTTACCCAAGCTTTTAGAATAGAAACTATGAATGTCAAAATAGAAAAGGGTGCAAATGTACAGATTACTGACAAACCCATATACAATATTCATGGTGACGTAGTACAGCAAAAGATAGTTTTGCCACCCACCTCGCCAACAAAGGAGAAAACAGTCAAGAAACCTTTCGATCCAGACACGTTTAGGGAATCGTTTACCTATGCACCAGAAGGTATGAATAAAAAGGAAAGAAGCATTCGGCTGAAAATGGCTTTCCATAGAGCTAAAGGAATACTTATTGCTTCTGATACCCACTATGACACATTTGAAGCGCTTCTAAGCGGTAAACCTCTCGATGTAAAGATTTACTGGACGGGCACCAATTCGCAACTGCGATGTCTTTTCAATTTACTCGTTACTAAAAACCATATAGTAAAAAAGCCAACAGGTGGACTGAATCAAATACTTTCTGCACGATTTAAGCATGAGGACGGAACACCCTTTACTGCTAATGAGATAAAAGACGCGGGCAGTGACGGGGATATGAGCACTGTTAATAGCATTGTAGAAATACTAACTCCAAAACCAATAGAGGAAGAAGATCTTGAACAACAGCTTAGACGTATTATTTCCGAAGAACAGGAGAATACTGAAATGGGCAGAAAAAAAGCGCCCAAACAAGAAGGTCTAAGCTATTCAAATCGCCCTAATCAGCATACACATGTGTCTAGGAAGAAAAAATAGAAACTCTGCGATGCCCGCGTTTCACTCTGCAAATCGTCTATCTTAATCATTTTTTAAATAATTAACACATTTGGCTTATATTGCCAAACTATATACCCCTATTCAGTCAAAATGTGAGGATAGGGGCATCTTTTCTCGTATTTTCTTAAATCTTCATTAACAATTACATGTTCCATGTTTTGTGCCAACTCCGCATTATTATTAAAACGCGGAGTTAGGCCTTGGAAAGGGTTAAGGAGAAACGTATGAGGTCTCCGAAACTTAGTATAGAATTAAAATGTTTTAAGATGAAGAAGACATTTACAATTGATGGCCAAGCAGTCATCGCCTTGGATGAAAAAGGCCAAGTATCAAACATTCAATTTCTCTCGGATGACGAGTGTAAACCCGTGTTTGAGCAGGGAAGCCGCACAAACGGTATGTTACAACAGTTCTTTAACGGTTCTTTCGATTACGTTGCCAGCAAGCCTCGTGTCCGTGCCAACTCAGAGTTGATTCGTAAGGCGGCTCATGGCAGGTTAAGCGGTACGCGCGACAAGGCATTTCAGTTGACTTTGAAGGTTTTTGCCTCTGAGGAAATCGACTGGCAGAAGGCCTTTGTGGTTGAACCTATCGAGGTAATGACCGACCTGATGGGGCCGGAGCGTATGAGAGAGATTCTAAAAGAACAGTTGGCTAAACTCTAAACACAGAACGATTATGGAAAAGATGTATGAAATGTCGTATTTCGCGCCACCGATTACAAACAAGGTGCCATCGAAGACGATGACCTTGGACGAGGTGGCAGCAATGATTCGTAGTCAGGAGTTGGCTCAGCAGACTCAACATCTGCGCAGGCTTACGGACAAGGCGGAGGCCCGATTCTATAAGGGCTGGAACCTGCCTTACGTGACGCCCAGCGGTGTATTCTCGTATTGTAGCGACGATTGCCTTATCAGGCACTCCTGTGTGCTGTGCATCGACTTGGATGGTGTGGAGGATGTAGACGGGCTGAAACGTCTGCTGATAGCCGACCGTCACTTCCAGACGCTGATGGCTTTCCGCTCGCCCTCGGGCAATGGCGTAAAGTGGTTCATCGTGATAGACCTCGCGCTGTGTGACCACCGCTCGTGGTTTCATGCTGTCAGGAACTATCTGTTGGAAACCTACGTGTTCTTGACGCCTAAGATGGTCGATGTGCAATGCCAGAACCCGTCGCGTGCCTGTTTCCTTTGCTTTGATCCGTGTGTGTACGTCAATCTTGGCAACACCTCGGCAGAGCTTGTCTTCGACCCTGTGACATGGGCGGGAAAGTCGGCTGAGACAAAGAAACCCGTAACTTCCTCTAAACATCAGCCTGCGGCCAGTCAGCCTCTCCACCCGATGGAGGAGCTGGCCAAGGCCAGGGCTGTCACCCGAGAGCTTTTGCGCCGTGGGGCTAACATTGCCGACGATTATGGCGACTACCTAAAGTTGGGCTTTGCACTGGCTAACGGGCTGGGCAGCCAGGGACGCGAGCTGTATCACGAGCTATGCAGTCAGAGCACGAAGTATCGTGAGTCGGATTGTGAGCGTAAGTGGCAGCAGTGTATGCGTCAGAACGACGGGCGTACCACCATTGCCACTTTCTACAACATGGCGAAGCAGGCAGGTATTGACCTGAGCATCATAGCCAGAGAATTTAAACCGGAATCAATTTATAATTTTTAATCTTATGACACAACAGACAGAAACAAAGGCCACGAAGGCCAACGCCCCAGTAGTTAACTATCGACAGCTGCCCCCAGCACTGAGGGTAACGCTAAAACCCTATCCCGAGGACTTCCACATGCCCATTCTGGTGGGACTGATGCCTGCCCTGGCAGCCTTGGCCGACGGGGTGACCTACGAGTATTGTAACGGAAAGATTCACCACATGGCGCTGTTTGCCTTTATCCTGGGTGAGCAGAGCGACAACAAGAGCGTAATCGACGATGTGGTGGAGATGTGGATTAAGTCGCTGCGCAAAGAGGATAAAGAGGTCAGAGACCAAGAGGATGCGACCGTGAAGCATAACCTTGTACGCAAAAACAACGAACGTGGACAGATGGCTCCAGACGAATGTGTTCGTACTGTCCCTATCACGATTTCTGTAGCCAAACTGCTTCAGCGCCATATTAACTCCAAGGGTCATAGCCTGTACAGTATGGAGTCTGAAGCTGACACGTTGCTGAAAACAAACGGTGCCGGCAGTTGGTCGGCTAAGTACGACATTTATCGTAAGGCATGGGACCACGCTCTGTTCGGACAGGACTACATGTCGGTGAACTCGCAGTCGGGCAACGTAGAGGCTTTCTACTCGTGGACCATCTGCGGACAGGCCTGTTCGTTCCTGAAAATGTATGGGAACGAGAATGCAACTAACGGATTATCGTCGAGAACGATGCTGGCAGAAATGCCCGACAACTCATTCCGCCCGATGCCTAAGTTTAAAAAGATGAGCGAAGCCGACCTGCAACTGGTAGAAGATGGCGTCAACACACTTCGTGCCGCCACGGGGTTCAAAGCTACGCCTCGACTGAAAAAGGCCATTGACAAATGGGTAGAGGAGAAACGCCTGGAGGCTGCACCAAGACTCGATATCATCAAGGACATCTATCGTCGCAGGGCTGGTGTCATTGGCTATCGCTGTGGCATGATATTCATGCTATTGGTTGGCAAGGAGTCGAATGCCTGTATTGATTTTGCGGTGACAATGGCTGAATATACGCTGCAGAACCAGTGCCGTCTGTTTGGCCCATTACTGAAGCTGCAAAACGAACGCGTCAGGGACAAGATGCCTGTGGCTACCGTCAACGAGAATGTGTTGCAACAATTGCCCTCACCATTCACCTTCGATGACCTTCGAAAACTGAAGGGAAACGAATGTACCGACGGGTCGCTCTATTCCATCATCAGTCGCTGGAAGGCCGAGGGGTGGATAGAGAAGACGGGCAAGAGCAGTTGGGAAAAGACCCCAGCCTTGCAATCTTGCAACCTTGCATGACAGATTAAGGCCATTATCGTTCACCCTCATGTCGTCTGTAACATGGGGGTGATTCTTATTATAAAAACGGGCCAATGACTATCATGGGCGTCCCCTCGATATTCCCCGCCACTTCGTCCGCATCGGTTACTACAAATAAAAAAAGATAGTCCAAAATGAAGAAGTTACAAAAAAAGTTTGTAACTTTCACCCTTGGTGAAGTAAGGCTGCATCTCGGAAAAAATCAATTTAAAATTTGTTTTTTCGCTCGATTTGCACTACCTTTGCAGCCGGAACTAAATATTATCATATAGTATTAACTTTTAAAAAAATTGAACAATGAAAAAATTATTGTTATGTTTTGCCTTTTTGGCAGCAGGTGTGATGACTTCTTGGGCTCAGGCTCAGCCTAAACTGGTACCTATCGATCAGCAGAAAGAGATTTCCGGCAAGTACTACACGGTTAAGATTCCTGAGGGATGGACTGCCCGTAGCCGCATGGTAAGTAACTCTTGTACGTTCTCAATGAACGAGTCGCCTTACCTGACTGCCAGCCCCAACGTGATTACTTATGAGACGGTTGACGAATTCAAGAAAAAGTATGAGGAGAAGGACTACAAGGCTCTTGATAACATTACCGTCAACAAGCGTGAGTTTGTGGTTTACGAGCTTTTAGAGGATGGCAAGTACTACAAGATTCAGGCTGCTACGGCAGTTGGTGACGGTTCCTTCCAGTTGCAACTGATGGCGGGCAATAGTTCGCTGTCGCTTGAAAAGGTAAAGGAGATTATCGAGGCTAGTGTAAAAACCGTACTCGAAAAGGTTACTTTTAAGTAATCTTTTATCTGATACGGAAACTGAATAATCAATAACGGCAGGTTCTCAATGTGAGGCCTGCCGTTATGTTTTCTACTGCACTATCTTGAAGCGGACGCGGAAGGAGTGTTCGTGTTCGTCCCAGTTGGTGCCGAGCATTTCGAAGCGGCCTATCTGGGCGGTGGAACGAACGTGGCGGCCTATGCAGGGGCAGACATCGTAGTCGCCGATGCGGACCAGTCGGATGGTGTCGGAGGCATCCTGAGGCAGGCGGTCGGCATTGACCTCGGGGGGCAGCTCGTCGCGGGTGACGAACTCGAAGGTGACGGGCAGGTCGTCGTCGATGAGCTGCTGCATCTGGCGCTCAATCTCCTTTTCCTCCTGTCGGCTGGGCTTGTGGTCGAGGTAGAAGCTCATCTTGCTCTTCTTGCGCTCGACATGGGCATTATAGGAGCGTTCGCAGCCGAAGATGCGAATCATGGTCTGGTTCAAGAGGTGTTCCGCCGTGTGGGCTGGCGGAAACTCCTCTTTGTTATGCTCGTTCAGAATGTAGTCTTCCATCTTACGCTTTCATTTTCCAGACTCGTGCGCCATAGCCCGGGATGGTCATGTTGACGGAGCAATCGGCCTTAAACTCAAGTTTCATCTTGTCGCCAGACAACAGGTCGCAGGCAATGCCCTTGCGCTCTTTCAGTTGCATGTAGTCGAAGGCGTGGGCAGGAATGTTGACGTCGATGTTGGCCTCGTTGCCATCGAAGTTGGCTGCTACCAGAAGCAGGTCGCTGCCGGCTCGGCGCAGGAACACATATTGGCGGTGGAGATGCTGGTTGACGTACATCAGGTCGAAGAAAACGCCATTGATAACGGCAATCTCGCGGCGCGCCAACTGGAGTATTTTCTTGTAGATGTAGTAGAGCGATTTCTCGTAGTCGAAGAGTTTTCGCTCGCTGGCACGACAGAGCGTGTCGATGCTCCAATAGTCGAAAATCGTGGTGCGACCGTCGTTGCCCGAGAAGCCTTCGCGGTCCATGCCAGGTTCGCCATATTCCTGACCGGCATAGAGCATGAAGGGGTTCTGCTGCATGAGTACGGAGGCTGCAAGGGCAGGAATACCCTTGCGGGCATCGCCGGCAAAGAAGTCGCTGGCAATGCGCTGTTCGTCATGATTCTCGAGGAAGTAGAGCATGTGGTCACGAATGTCGTCGGTACTCTGCCACGCCCAGCTGATGGCCTGGGTGGACTGCTGGCCGCAGATGATGGCTCGCATGGTGTCGTACATGCCAACCTTGTCGTAGAGCCAGTCGAAACCTGATGAAATGTAGTGGCGGTATTCGTTGGGGTTGTAAACCTCGCCAATAAACACGATGTCGGGATACTGCTGCTTGACGGTCTTGGTGGCGTAAGCCCAGAACTCGGCAGGCACCATTTCGGCCATGTCGCAACGGAAGCCGTCGATGCCCTTGGCAGCCCAGAACAGCAGGATGTCGGTCATCTTCTGCCACGTGTTGGGCATGGGGTAGAAGTGGCCTACGCGTCCGGCATAGTAGTCGACGCCATAGTTCAGCTTGACTGTCTCGTACCAGTCGTTCTGCCCGGGGGCATTGTCGAAGTGGTCGTTGCCGGTGGCTTTGGCAGGCTCCTCAATATAGGGCTCTGCCTCACCGTGGTAGAGGTCGAAGTAGGGGGTGAAACGCTGGCCGGGACAATAGTAGAAATTGTTGTCAGAGTCGAAGCCGTGTTCAGGATTGTCCGTCTCGCCCAAGTCCTTGACGCCCTCGGGCTTGCAGATACTGTGATACTGGCGGGCCACGTGGTTGGGCACAAAGTCGATGATGACTTTCAGCCCAGCCGCGTGAGTACGAGCTATCAGTTCTTCAAACTCTTCCATGCGCCGGTTGACGCTGACAGCCAAGTCGGGATCTACGTCATAATAGTCGGTGATGGCGTAAGGAGAGCCAGCCCGGCCTTTCACCACAGCGGGATGCTGTCGGGGTATGCCGTATTCGTTGTAGATGGTTTGTGTGGCGTGTCGGATGACGCCAGTAAACCAAACATGGGTTGTGCCTAAGCTGACAATACGATTCAGCACGGTGGGGGAGAAATCGGCAAACTTGCCGCAACCGTTCTCGGCAATGGTGCCGTTCTGCTTGCGTGTTATGTTCTTATTGCCGTATAGGCGGGTGAAGACCTGATAGATCAGTACTTTTCTATTCGATGCCATGTGCGGGAATGTCCTTGTTGATCTTGGCTATCATGCCTTGCAGAGCTTTACCAGGACCACATTCCGTGAAGTCGGCGGCTCCGTCGGCTATCATATTCTGTACGATCTGTGTCCAGCGTACTGATGAGGTGAGCTGAGCAATCAAGTTCTGCTTGATTTCAGCGGCATCGGTGTGGGGCTTAGCATCCACATTCTGATAAACAGGGCATTTGGGCGTCTGGAACTCGGTCTTCTCAATGGCGGCCTGCAACTCGTCCTTGGCAGGCTGCATGAGGGGAGAGTGGAAAGCACCGCCCACCTTCAGGGGCAGCGCACGCTTGGCACCGGCAGCCTTCAGCTGCTCGCAAGCCTCGTTGACGGCGTCGATATTGCCAGAGATAACCAGCTGACCGGGGTTGTTGTAGTTGGCAGGAACGACAACGCCCTTGCCCAGCTTGCTGACCTCGGCGCAAACCTCCTCGACCTTCTCGTCGGGCAGACCGATGATGGCAGCCATGGTTGAGGGCTGAGCCTCGCAAGCCTTCTGCATGGCCATAGCACGAGCGTAAACCAGTTTCAGACCGTCCTCGAACGACAGGGCTCCGGCAGCTACCAAGGCAGAAAACTCGCCTAAAGAGTGACCGGCAGTCATTTCGGGCTGGAACTTGTCGCCCATGCAGATAGCGCTAATGACAGAGTGCAGGAAAACGGCGGGCTGTGTCACCTTGGTCTGCTTCAGGTCCTCGTCGGTACCCTCAAACATGATGTCGGTGATGCGATAGCCTAAGATGTCGTTAGCCTTCTCAAACAGTTCTTTTGCAGTCTCGTTGTTATCGTACAGGTCCTTGCCCATTCCTACGAACTGGGCACCCTGTCCGGGAAATACAAATGCTTTCATTTCTTTTCTTTATACCTTATTATTAATATTATCATTATTCAACGTTCAACGTTCAACGTTCAACGTTCAACCTTCAACCTTCAACGTTCAATGTTCAACGTTCAATCAAAAGGGCAGGTCGTCGGTAGAACCTTCGGCAGCAGGCTCCTGAGCAGGAGGGAATGGGGCTGCAGCATCAGCACCGCCCATGGGCTGCTGTGGGGGGAATGGAGAGGCCTCGGGAGCAGCAACGGGAGGCACGGCGGCACCACGCTGGACGTTGAAGGCGCGAATGTCGTTGAACCAACGGCCATTGAACTCGTGAGCATCAATATCGAACGATACCGTGATGTCCTCACCCATCTGGATGTTGAACTGCTTGATACGGTCCTCGCCAAAAACACGGAACAGACACTTCCTGGGGTACTGGCCCGGTACTTCGATGACATAATCCTGAGACATCCAAGGATTACCCGTACGCTGAGAGACACCACTACTTGCCGGAAGAACGGCAATTACTTTTCCTGTTAAATCCATAATTTTATACCTTAATTTATATTGTTTTTTCGTTTCAGACTGCGAAATTACGAAAAATAGTTTTAAAAAGCGCATTTTTCCTCAAATATTTTTTGATTTGACCAGTTTATTTTGTATTTTTGTACTCAATTTCGTGGAATGACAAACTAAAAACGAAAAATATACATGAGATTTACCGTATCAAGCACTGCGCTAAGCAGCAAACTCAATGCTCTTTCAAGAGTCATTAACAGCAAAAATTCTCTGCCCATTTTGGCAGACT
>CAMJDL010000031.1 GCA_946404405.1 uncultured Prevotella sp. | reverse complement strand
GATGCAAAGGTACGCATAATTTTCGGACCCTGCAAATATTTCGAGAACTTTTTTCCATAAAAATGAAAAGTTTTCGCATTACTTTACAATACGAAAACCTTACACCTTATTATATAATATAAAGGGAGTTGTCATTCGAACACTTCTTCGATGGATTCTTCGCCCAAATCTGTGAGTCCCGACTCATCCATTTCGCAGGGATTATAGCCTGAGGGGAGGTCGAATTTCGCCTGATCGCTGTACCCGAGTCGTTTATCCTTATATACCTTTTGCATATACAGGGCAAAGATGGGCAATGCCATAGCGGCACCCTGACCCCATACCATCGAGTCGAAGTGGATGTCGCGGTCGTCACCGCCAACCCACATACCACTGACCAGTGTCGGTGCGATACCCATGAACCAGGCATCACTATTATTGTTCGTGGTACCCGTCTTACCTGCCAAATCGCCCTTCAGGTTATACTTGAAGCGCAGACGGCTACCCGTACCACCATCGACAACGGCCTTCAGCATGTATATCATCTTGTGAGCACTCTCCTCGCTGATGACCTCATTCATGCGTGGCTGGAACTGGGCAATGATATTACCTTCGTTATCCTCAATCTTCGTTACGAACTGGTGGGCAGCACGGATGCCATGATTGACAAATGCCGTATAAGCGCTCACCATCTCGCCCACGGTAATCTCGCATGGTCCCAGACAGAGCGACATAGAAGGATGAATCTCCGGATTACGGATACCATATTCGCGAAGCAGGGTCACGAAAGCCTGCGGATTCAGCTTACTCATCAGGTATGCTGATATCCAGTTGTTCGACTGTTGCAGTCCCCACTTCAGCGTCACCATTTCACCATAGCGTGCCTTACTGCCGTTTCGTGGCGTCCATGCGTGTCCGGCCACCATATACGTCTGCTGCACGTTAGGAGCCAGATCGCAGGGCGAGAAACCATTCTCCATAGCCAGCGAGTAAAGGAACGGTTTGATGGTAGAACCCACCTGACGACGACCCTCCATAGCCATATCGTAGGCGAAGTGTACGAAGTCAGGTCCACCGACATACGCCTTCACGTGTCCGTTCTGCGGACACATGCTCATAAATCCGCAACGCAGGAACGTTTTATAGTACTTGATGGAGTCGAGCGGCGTCATCACGGTATCTATCTCGCCCTTGTACGAGAATACCGTCATTTCCGTCTTCGTATTGAACGACTTCATGATGTCATTTTCCGAGACACCGGCAGCCTTCAACGCGCGATAGCGGTCGCACTGATGTACGGAGCGCATCAGGATGCTGTTCACCTGTTCAGCCGATATCTTGCTGGAGTACGGCCCCGTCTTACGTCCGCGCTTTTCCTTTGTGAATGCGGGTTGCAGATACTTGATGACATGTTCGGTCACTGCCTGCTCGGCATAGTCCTGCATACGCGAGTCGATGGTGGTATACACCTTCAGGCCGTCTGTATAGACATTATACGGTTCGCCATTCTTCTTTAAATTTTTATTACACCAACCATACAGCGGGTCGTTCTCCCAGTTGATGGAGTCGATATGGAACTTCACCTTGTTCCACGACGGATAATCCGCACGGTTCGGTTTCTTGGCCATCATATAGCGGCGCAGGAAATCGCGGAAATATACGGCGATGCCATCCTTATGGTCGGCCACATGGAAGTGCAGTTCGAGCGGTTCCTTCGAATAGCGCTCATAGTCGGCATCAGTCAGATAGCCCGCCTTTGTCATCTGGTGGAGCACCACGTTACGACGCTCCGTCGAACGTTCCGGATAGCGCACGGGGTTGAAGTATGACGGGTTCTTACACAGACCTATCAGCACCGCCGACTCCGTCACCGACAAGTCCTTCGGTTCCTTGCCGAAATACGTATTCGCTGCCGTCTTGATACCCACGGCATTGTGGAGGAAGTCGAAGTAGTTCAAGTACATAGCGATGATTTCGTCCTTCGTGTAGTTACGCTCCAATTTGACGGCTATCACCCACTCTATCGGTTTCTGCAACAGGCGTTCCATCACGCTATGTGCCGTACCCGAATACAGCTGTTTGGCCAGCTGCTGCGTAATAGTTGAGCCACCACCCGCACTCTTCTGTCCCATGAAGCCGCGCTTCACGATGGCACGTCCCAGTGCAAAGAAGTCGATGCCCGAATGGTCGTAGAATCGGACGTCCTCGGTAGCCACCAGCGCCTGTACCAGCGATGGCGACAGCTGCGTGTAGTCCACCATGATACGGTTCTCGCGGTTGTAGTTCCACGTACCCATCACCTTTCCGTCAGCCGAGATGACCTGCGTAGCGTAACGGTTGATAGGATTCTGCAGTTCTTCGATGGGCGGCATATACCCTATCCACCCCTCGTTGATAGCATAGAATGCAAGACCTGTCGCGAGCACAAAAATGCCCAGCAGCGCCCACATCACATATACGATTATCTTTCTCATAATGCAGATACTTCGAAGTTTTGTGTGCAAAGGTACGATTTAGCGAGAACAAAACAAAAGATTTTTTCCTTTTTTCGCTCGAAAATCAGAAATTATGTGTAATTTTGCCGTCGAATTTAATCCCAGACTAATGGAAAAGCATGATTTTGTGACTATTGCCGACCTCACGAGAGAGAAGATTCTCTACATGATTGAGATGGCACAAGAGTTTGAGCAGCACCCCAACCGCGAACTGCTGAAGGGCAAGGTGGTGGCTACGTTGTTTTTTGAACCCTCTACGCGCACGCGCTTGTCGTTCGAGACAGCCGCCAACCGTCTAGGTGCTCGAGTAATAGGATTTGCCGACCCCAAGATTACCAGTGGCACGAAGGGCGAGACGCTGAAGGACACCATCCTGATGGTTTCCAACTACGCCGACGTCATCGTCATGCGCCACTACATCGAGGGTGCCGCCCAGTATGCCTCCGAGGTCACCGACGTGCCCATCGTCAATGCTGGCGACGGAGCCCATCAGCACCCCTCGCAGTGCATGCTCGACCTCTACTCCATCTACAAGACGCAGGGTACGCTCGAGAACCTTAATATATATATGGTGGGCGACCTGAAGTACGGCCGTACCGTTCACTCGCTGCTCATGGCCATGCGCCATTTCAACCCCACCTTCCATTTCGTGGCCCCCAAGGAGTTGGCTATGCCGCAGGAGTACAAGCTCTACTGCAAGGAGCACGGCATTCAGTATCAGGAGCATACCGCCTTCAACGAGAAGGTCATTGCCGATGCCGATATCCTCTATATGACCCGTGTACAAAAGGAACGTTTCTCGGACCTCATGGAGTACGAACGCGTCAAAAATGTGTACATTCTGAACAACGACATGCTGCGTCTGGCTAAGCCCAACATGAAGATCCTGCATCCGCTGCCCCGTGTCAACGAGATAGCCTACGATGTCGACGAGAACCCCCACGCCTACTACATCCAGCAGGCCGGCAACGGTCTCTTTGCCCGCGAAGCCATCTTCTGCGACGTGCTGGGCATCAGTCTCGACGAAGTTAAAAACGATAAAACCATAATACGATGAACAAGAAAGAACGTCTGGTTGCCGCCATCGAGCAAGGCACCGTCATTGACCACATACCCGCTGCCAAGACCTATCAGGTAGCCAACCTCCTAGGACTCTTCGACCTGAAGACGCCCGTCACCATCGGTAACAACTACCCGTCCCAGAAGGTCGGCATGAAGGGCATCATCAAGGTTAGCGACAAATTCTTCACCGACGACGAGATTTCCCGTCTCTCCGTTGTGGCCCCCAAGGTCATCCTCAACATCATCCGCGACTACGAGGTCGTCGAGAAGAAGACCGTGGAGACCCCTGAGGAGATCAAAGGTATCGTCAAGTGCAACAACCCCAAGTGCATCACCAACAACGAGCCCATGGCCACCCACTTTCACGTTAGCGACGGCATCCTAACCTGCCACTACTGCGAGAAGGAGCAGGACATCAACAAGGTCGAACTCGTATAGAATATTACCACTTCGGACTCATAGAAGCAGATGTCAATGACAACAAAAATCGAATTAAAACAACTTTTATTTGGTTTTGTTCCCGCTTATTCGTAACTTTGCGCTCAAATTTCGAATATCATGCGAACAAACAGACTCATAGCCCTGCTATTGGGAGGGCTGATGGCCTGCAGTTTCCTCACAGTGAACGGTCAGGAGAAAGAACAGATTATCGAACACGAAGGCAACAAATACACCATCCATGTGGAGCGGCTGAACCCTGATTCAGAGATGACGCTACTGGATGTATTACACATCTGCCCGGAACTGATGTCGAGTGACGGCAAGACACTTACAGCAGACTATCTGCTGAGTGTCGATGAAATCCCGCTGAATATCGACTACGAGTCTCTGCTCAACGAGATTAATGCCTGCGACCTCAGTGATGTCACCGTGTTTGTCTATGGCAACGTTAACAGCGCGATGGACGGCGTCACGGGATACATAGACCTACGGTTCAAGGAAGGTAAGGGACTGACAGGCAAGCTCGCTGTTAATGGCAGTACGTATGGTAACGGTCAGTTATATGCCAATATAGCCAACAGTGGTGACAAGGTCACCGTTCGCGCCTTGGCGCAGACCAATATGCGGTATGGCAAGGCCGAATCATTGTCAGGATCTTCCGTCACCTCACGAAACAATGTAGAGAATGCGATGGTCTTTATTGACTGGCAGGCAACGGAGAACGACCTGCTGAAACTAAAGCTCTCGCAGGGCTATGAGGAGTATAAAAGCCATGTGTATGATGTTGATGGCGATTCAGAGAGCGATATCATCAGGCAACGGTGGGGCGAACTCGTCGCCACTTACGAGCGTACCCTTAACGAGCAAGGCGCTGGCCTCTATTTCGAGACAGGAATGAACTATGATAACATGTCCATCTACCAATTTGATGAACAGACAGTTGTACCCTGGTGGATTGCCGAGTGCAGCATCCCCCTCGTGCCACAGTCGCTCTCGTTAACCGCAGGTTACGAGGGGGGCTACACGAACCTCTGGCTTCATGAGCTCAGACGTGAACAGAATCTCTACCACGATCTGTATGTGCTGCTGGACTTTAATAAAGGACCGTGGACCATCAGCTTAGGAGACCGTTTCAGACATAACACCTTCTGGGACAAGCACTACGACGAGGACCCCAGCAACCTATGGTCGCACAACCGCAATGACCATGCACTGCATGCCAGCGTAGGCTATCGGAGGGGGCGACATTTCGTACAAGCCATCTTCAACCGCTCGTTCTTCAATCCCTTAGCCAGCGACTTCCATACTTATTCCGATGATGGTTCCTACCTGCACTCAACGGACTATAAGACAAACCTTGCCTGGCGGTCGGAGGCACGCTATACCTATCAGGCTGACCGGTTCCTGGCCATGGGCAGTGTGGCATACACACTGCTCTCTGACATGCCGACACCTAACGAGTCGCTGATTAGTCTGGCATCATCTGTCACCTGGCATCAAAAAAACTTCCGGCTGACAGCAGGAGCGAACGTACACCACCTGCACATCAGCTACGACGATGCTGTCAACGCCACGTATTACACCCTCAAGCTCGCACCTACACTACTGTTAGGCAAAGGACTCAGACTGTCATCCGTATTGATCTATAACGATGCCACCAACCAACATGCCCATCTCTACGCTTCATTAAAGATGGGCAAGGACATAGGAAAACGTTGTCACCTGTTTGCCGACTTTCACGACTTGGCAGGCCAACCGAAGGCCGATTTGTATCTCTTAAGTCACTCCTACAAGAACAGAGCCTTGACAATAGGACTCACATACTATCCTTGGAGATAGGCGAATCCAGGGTTCTATGGAATTCATAATTCATAATGCATAATGCATAATTATTTCTGCGGGAAATGGTGGAAATGTCTGGGAAATTGTGTATCTTTGCACCGTAAAACTCTAAACAACGAGAATTATGGAAGCAAAATTGGGAGATAACGTGCTGATTTCACCCGAGGTGACGCACAAGAGCGAATGGACCCAAGGCACCGTGATTGACGTGGAGCAGGACATCAACAAAGTCGAACTTGTATAGTAACTAACACTTATCAAACATTTAATCTTATGAAGAAACTTTTACTATCTATTATCACTATCACTTGTGCCTTAACCGCACAAGCTGTTGAGGACAACACCGTAGAGGTGGTTTACAACGGCACCACCGCAACTGTTACTGTTGCCAGCAATATCGCTGACGTCGTTACCGTCTCTTCTGGTACGTCATCGCATGTCGTTATCTCATCGTCCACAGAGTCTGTGGAGCTGTTCTACGCGCTCAGCGGCACGTCCGACGACGGCTCGTTCAATCTGACAGGCAGCTACAAGTGCGAAATCGACCTGAACGGTCTGACGCTGACCAACCCCAGCGGTCCTGCCTTCTATATCAAGAACGGCAAGCGCATTGCCATCAGTGCAAAGAAGAATACCACCAACACCCTTGCCGACTGCAAGAATAAGGACTACAACGGATGCATCCACTGCACGGGCCATCTGGAATTCAAGGGCAAGGGCGAGCTCAATGTCGCTGGCAACTCGAAGCACGCCATCTACAGCAAGGAGTACACTTCGCTGAAGAACCTGACGCTCAACATCACTGGCGCCAAGAAGGACGGCATCCACTGCGCCGAGTATTTCCTCATGGAGGAAGGCGATGCTAAAGTCACCATCAGCAACACAGAGGACGACGGCATCCAGTGCGAATTGGCTGGCGAGCAGTCTACTGGCAAGATTGATGGTCATGAAGACGAAGACACTGGAAATGTATATTTAGAAGGTGGAACGCTGACCATCAAAGATTGCGCTGGCCAGACCATCAAGACCGATGGCGAGATCATCGTCACTGGCGGCACGCAGAACTTCGACATTCCAACAGCCATGAACGAAGTAAGAGGTCAGAAGGCAGAAGTTAGCGGCATGTACTACGACCTCAGTGGCCGTCGCGTCGTCACCCCCACACGCGGACTGTACATCCACAACGGCAGGAAGTTCGTCAAATAAGCTTCTATTTCGAACAGTATGACAGTAAACTCCTGGCTGCAGCGTTATTGTCGCGCCTGCAACCTGCGAGTTTCCTTTCTTGCTTCCCTCCACCTCGGATAGTATTTGTCCATCAGCGCATGGAAACGGGCATTATGGCTGGGCTCCAACAGGTGGCATAGCTCGTGAACCACGACATGCTCGACACACCAATCCGGCAGCAATAGCAGGTAGGTGGAATAGCAGATGCTGCGCTCCTTCACCCTACACACTCCCCAACGCGATATCATCGGTTTATAGCTGACAGAGGTCGGACGAACGCCCATCTCCTTGGCATGCCGTTCTATCATGGGTTCCACCAACGCCATCATTCTCTCCTTCGCCTCAATCTTCTGGGCCCTTGTGGTCAGTGGCAGCCTATCGAAGAAGCCCGTCCGCTGCTTCTGTCGTTCAGCAGTCTTCTTTCTGGCCTCAACTATCCAATCCTGATGCTGGCTGATAAACGCCTCCACCTCCCTCTTTGACATACCGATAGGCGCCGACACGTGCACATCGCCATTCTTTACGATGCGCATCGACAACCTGCTTGTCCGTCTGTATGTCACTTGTATCGCCATTGTCACCAAGTATTCATATCGTTTATTTTCGCTGCAAAATTACGAAAAAACGAGTGAAATGCCAAATTTTGGAGTAACGAAGACAAAAAAAGACAACCCATATAAAAATCTCTTTACGTAAAGAAGTAATGAATAAAGATGTCAAGTTTTTCCTTTAAACCTTGGCAGTTTCAAAAATAATCACTATCTTTGCAAGAAGTAATGTAAAACAAAAAATGAAATACGAAAATACATTCAAGGCAATTGACCAAATTCTGTGGAAGGAGCAGGGCTGCGGTAGTGAGTTGGATATGAGCAGTTTGCTATTTATGGTAGTAACACGAAATATAGTAGCAAACGACTATTATCGCTGTTTTTCTTTAACGAGATAGTTTGTGTTGGTGCAAGTTATATGCTTTTTCAGTCCTGGAATGGCCGATAATTTGCGCCCGAAATGACTTACATTTAGTGGTTTCAGCATGCTGACGCCCACTTTTTGCTTCAAATACTCGAAAATAGCCGTCGCACTCATCCACTGTCCCTCGTCGGTATCTTTTGCAGGTTCAAAGTAGTCAAAGAAGAACTGTTCAGCAGCTGTCTTGACGCTGAATCTCTTGTTCCATTCAATAATCTGCTGCGACTCTTCATGGCCGAAATAGTAAAGTTCATGCTGGTGCAGGGCCTGCATGGCCTGCGCATAGAGCTGTTCATAGTTCGGCGGGGTACTGATGTCAATGGGACCTGTGAGCTCCACACTCAGAAAGCGGCGGCTGCCAGAGGGATCAGCCAGCACATCAGCCTGATTCGTCGTAGCGATGAACGACGCACGGCGAGGGAAGTCCTCTACATGACGACCGTATGGTCGTTTGATCTTTACAGAGGACAGCGTGATGATGTTTTTCAGAAATCCCTGCTGTGTCTTGGGTGATATCTGGTTGAACTCATCGAGGTTGATGAGCAGCATCTGTGCCATCTGCTGCAACACCTGCTTCTTGTCGTCTATCTGCAGGTTACCCGTATAGCCGAAGCTGAGTTCCGGCGGCAACAGCTGTTCGCAGAAGGTGCTCTTATTGTATCCCTGCGTCGAAATCAGTAGTGGCACTGCCTGATTGCCATACTTGGCCTGACTACCTACCTGCCACTGGTGTACCATACCCAGGAACCACGTATAGAACCAGTCCTCCCAGTGCGGATTCTTCGTGGGCACCGTACGCGCCAGCTTGCGGATATGGTCCTTGCCGTCCCATTTGTCGTACTGGTCCCAAAGGTAGTCGCTGATAGGGTCGAAAACGTGTATCATGTCCGACTGCACATAGCGGCGCACGTCGTTGTCGCAGGCGTCGATGCCGCCGAGGCGCACCTTCATCGTGATACCCTTCAGCGCACGGTCGTCCACAGGTATCCAGTCCATATACTTGCGACTGTTTTCTATATACTCCGTATAGCCCATAATACTATTGTATCGGAACTGGTAGTGCGCATTCAGGAAGTCCACCAGCTGCTGTGTCCTGCGGCTTACATTCTGAGCCTCCTTGTCTGAAGACGCGTCAGCGATGCCTTCATTAGCATTCTTCACAATGACCGATGTCTGCGAGACCGTCGCAGGTTTGCCGCTAACAGGCAGTGCTATGGCCTTGGGATTGAAATAGGGAGCCTCATCTAATGGCATGTGGAAGTTGCTTCTCACTGACACTGGTTCCGTGCTGATGGGTTTCGGCATGATGGCCTGGTACAAAGTCGCGGCCAGACGGTGGCCCTCCTGGCAGAGCACGTCCGCTTCCTCCTCTGTCAGAGAAGGGTATGTTATTTCAGAATAAGTGCCGCTTATTTCAGAATACTCCTGCTTTATTTCAGAATACTCCCGGTCTATTCTGACCAGAATGATGACCTCATGACCCGAAGGGCCTACAAAGGCGGCAAGTGTATAGTGCAGAATCTGTGCCGCACGTTTCACAGCCTTCAACTCCTCTTCTTTCAAACCGTCTATCGTCAGTGCCACCACCCCATTGAACGTCTTCATGCGGAGGTTGTCGTTATCATCCTTCTCGAATACGGCAGAGGGATAGATGACGTGCGAGGGATACTGGTGGTCGTAGGCGTCGATGTAGCTGCCGTAGCCGAGCTGTCGGCGACGGCGGGCAACGGCTCCGTCCTTGGTGTCGGTTGTAATACGTTCGATGAACTTTTCGATGCTCTTTGTCGAGAGTTTCAGTGCATTTTTCTTGTCTCTAAGTACTAATGTCAGTTTCATGTTACTAAATCCTTTAATTTTTGACTGCAAAGATACTAAATAATTGGCCATTTTCCAAGTTTTTCTGCTGGTTTTTGCAGCAATTTTGCCATTTTTTACTATATGCTACCATAATTTCATTTGCTACCACAATATAAAAAAAACTATATCTACTATGGTTTTAGACTAAATATGGTAGTATGGTAGCAATTTTCAAAAATTAAATAATATGAATTCAAATCGCAACTATTAATACTCGCAATTGTTACTATTAATTCCCGCAATTGTTACTATTAATAGTAGCAGTAATGTCACTTTGGGGTCGCTTCGACGTTGGTTTCGAGGTGTTCCGCAGTCATCTACGAGGTGTTCCGCAGTCACTTTACCCCAGTAAACTGACTTCGGAACGATCGCAAAGTGACTCATCTACGAGTCGAAAGTAACTTTAGAACAACCCGAAGGTGACTATGTTTTTCTTGCAATTTTTGAAGGTAAGTGATAGAATGGTCATCCTTGTGCGTTCTATAATAAAGAAACAGTGGTTTTAAGATAGTTGAAAAAGCAAATTTAGAGAAAAAACCAAATGTATTATTGCTTAAAGTCGGTCCAGAATACGTAAAAAGGGAACTTGTTATACCCAATCGGGAGTATGCAGAAGATGGATTCGAATGGGGGAATGGCTCTTTTTCACCAATAGCGTCATCTATTGAAAAAACAACTCATAATGTGCCAACATCAAGGTATGGACATCATTTTATTCTGAATTTCACTGTTCTAGGAGAGTTCAATCTTGATATCTTTTTCATTGTGAAAGACGGCAACATACCCATAAGAATATTTCAGAAAAGTTTCTGTTGTAAATAATCAAGCTATGAGAATCTGCCGACAGACAAGCGTATATCTCCACCTTGAAAAAATGTCAACTGAAGACAAAACAAACAGTAAGAAAAACTGGGCGTACTATTTGGTGGGCTCAGTTTTTTTTCGTACCTTCGCAGCAGAATAATGATAATAATAACAACTAAAGATATGAGAAAACTACTAAGCAGCTTGATTTTGGTATGTGCAGCGATGAGCATCCAGGCACAGAAGTATAGGATTCCTGTCAGTGAGGTGCACGAGCAGATGCAGACGGGACAGTACGAACCGACATGGCAGTCGCTGGAGACGCACCAGACACCGGAATGGTTTCGCGACGCGAAGTTCGGTATCTGGGCTCACTGGGGACCGCAATGCGTGGAGGGTTCAGGCGACTGGATGGCCCGTGAGATGTATATGGAGGGAAACGGCAAATATAAGTACCACGTAGAGCACTACGGTCATCCGTCGGAGTTCGGCTTCAAGGACATCCTGCCGCTGTTTAAGGCTGAGAAATGGAACCCAGAGGCTTTGCTCGAGAAGTATAAGCGCTGCGGTGCACAGTATTTCTTCGCACTGGGCAACCACCACGACAACTACGACCTGTGGGACTCAAAATACCAGCCGTGGAACTCGAAGAACATCGGGTCTAAGCGCGACGTGCTGGACGAGTGGGCAAAGGCTGCCAAGAAGGTTGGATTGCCACTGGGCATATCGTTCCATGCCGACCATGCGTGGACGTGGTACGAGCCGTCGCAGCGCTACGACCTGAATGGTCCGAAGGCTGGCGTGTATTACGACGGCAACATGACCAAGGAGGACGGCAAAGGGAAATGGTGGGAAGGACTGGACCCGCAGATGCTGTACCAACAGCGTCACCCCATGAGCAAGGGCTCGTGGGACAATAGTGCCATACACAGTCAGTGGGGCTGGGAAAACGGCGCCTGTCCGCCATCGCTGGAGTTCGTGACGAACTTCTACGACCGTACGCTGGACGCCATCAACCGGTATAACCCCGACCTGATTTACTTCGACGTGACGGTGCTGCCGTTCTACCCCATCAGCGACTGTGGTCTGAGGATTGCTGCCCACATGTATAACAAGAATCCGCGAGGCATCGTGTTCGGCAAGATTCTGAGCGACGAGCAGCGCAAGGCCCTGACATGGGACGTGGAGCGTGGTGCCCCCAACGAGATTATTCCTGAACCGTGGCAGACGTGCAACTGCATTGGCGGATGGCACTACAATACGAGCACCTACGAGAAAGGACGCTACAAGAGCGCAGCCACGGTGGTGAAGCAGCTGGTGGACATCGTGTCGAAGAACGGCAACCTGCTGCTGTCCATCCCTCTGCGTGCCGATGGTACCTACGACGAAAAGGAAGCCGCCATACTGGATGACCTTGAGGCCTGGATGACGGTAAACGGTGAGAGCATCTTCGGCACCCGTCCATGGATTCGTTTCGGCGAGGGACCTGTGGCCGAGAAGGACATCAAGATCAACGCCCAGGGATTCAACGACGGACAGTTTGCCAACATGGACTGGCGCGACATCCGTTTCAACCAGACCAAGAAGCACCTCTACGTTACGGCAATGGGTTGGCCAAAAGACGGCAAACTCGTGATTAAGTCGTTGGCCAAGGGCAGCAAGGACTTCAAGCGTAGCATCAGTAACGTAATCCTGTTGGGCTACGGCAAACTGAAGGTTCAGCAGACTGCTGAGGGGCTTGTGGTCAATCTGCCACAGCCCTGCAACAAGATTGCGCCGGTGCTGAAGATTCAGAAGTGAGAGGTGAGCAATTTGACAGCAAGAAAAAAGAAAATTCCTTTTTTGTTTTGTATTGTGCTCACTTATTCGTACCTTTGAGGTGAACCTCGAAGGTACTTTCGCTCGACAATAAAAACAAAAAAAATGAATTTTTGTTTTGTATTGTGCTCACTTATTCGTACCTTTGCAGTCTCAAAGGACATTATTTATATAACACATTAACAACACAATGGAAAGAGACAATCAGATTTTCGAGTTGATTGAGCAGGAGCATCAGCGCCAGTTGAAGGGTATTGAGCTCATTGCAAGTGAGAACTTTGTAAGCGACCAGGTCATGGAGGCTATGGGCTCCTACCTGACAAATAAATATGCCGAGGGTTATCCTGGACACCGTTACTATGGCGGTTGCCAGGTGGTGGACAAGGTAGAGCAGTTGGCCATTGACCGCGTTTGCAAGCTGTTCGGTGCCGAATATGCCAACGTTCAGCCTCACTCTGGTGCACAGGCCAATGCTGCCGTACTGTTGGCAGTGCTGAAGCCCGGCGACTGCTTCATGGGACTGAATCTGGATCACGGTGGCCACCTGAGTCACGGTTCGCTGGTTAACACATCAGGTATCCTGTACAAGCCCGTTGGCTACAACCTGAACAAGGAGACCGGTCGTGTGGACTACGACGAGATGGAGCGTCTGGCTCTGGAGCACAAGCCCAAGCTGATTATCGGTGGTGGTTCGGCCTACAGCCGTGAGTGGGACTACAAGCGCATGCGTGAGATTGCCGACAAGGTAGGCGCTCTGCTGATGATTGATATGGCTCACCCCGCTGGTCTGATTGCCGCCGGACTGCTGGAGAACCCCGTGAAGTGGGCTCACATCGTGACCTCTACAACGCACAAGACCCTGCGTGGTCCGCGTGGTGGTATCATCCTGCTGGGTAAGGACTTCGACAATCCTTGGGGCTACACAACGCCAAAGGGTGTGGTGAAGAAGATGTCACAGTTGCTGAACAGCGCCGTATTCCCTGGACAGCAGGGTGGTCCGCTGGAGCACGTCATCGCTGCTAAGGCCGTTGCCTTCGGTGAGGCCTTGAAGCCCGAATTCAAGGAGTGGGCCAAGCAGGTGAAGAAGAATGCTGCCGTACTGGCTGAGGAGCTGGTAAAGCGTGGCTTCGGCATTGTCAGCGGTGGTACCGACAACCACTCGATGCTCGTTGACCTGCGCTCGAAGTATCCTGAGCTGACTGGTAAGGTAGCCGAAAACGCACTGGTTGCTGCTGACATCACTGTAAATAAGAATATGGTTCCGTTTGACAGCCGTAGCGCATTCCAGACCTCTGGTATCCGTCTGGGAACTCCCGCCATCACCACACGTGGTGCAAAGGAGGACCTGATGGTTCAGATTGCCGCCTGGATTGAGGAAGTACTGAACGATCCTGAGAACGAGCAGGTCATTGCAAAGGTACGCGGCGAGGTCAATGAGACCATGAAGGGCTATCCGCTCTTTGCATATTAAACAAAACAAAATGACTACTACTGACTACTTGAAATCATTACTAAAAACAATACTTGTTGTGCTGGCACTCTCATCCGCAAACGGGATGAGAGCCCAGCATCTACAGGCTTCACTATCCCACTACTCGACAGAAAACGGACTGCCCAGTAATGCCATATCGAACATTACCTGTGACGACTACGGCTATGTGTGGATATCGACGTGGAACGGCATGGTACGCTTCGACGGCTACGATTTCTACACCTACAAAACAGGTATCGCCAGTGGCATCAAGGGTATGCACAACCGTATAGCCCAAGCTATCATTGACCAGCGACAAAACGTCTGGATGAAGATGTACGACGGACGTTTCTTCGTCATTGACCGTCAGACCGACTGCATCATCGACCCGTTCAAGGACGTTAACGGACACGAGCAGTTCAATGCTGACTACTTCACGATAACCTTTATTGCTGCCAATGGCGATGTCTATATTCCTTTCAACGAGGGTATCTTCTACAGGGTGAAATACGACAAGAACGGCTACCATCCGCAACAAATAACAACCAACGGACTGACCGTCCATTGCCTTGTCGGTGGTTACCGTGACGACATTTGGGCTGGTACTGACAAGGGCCTGCGCCGCATTGACCTGTCGTACAACACGTTGGAGAGTAAAGGCATCATGCTGGATGAGTATATCACCCAACTGGCCACCAACGGTTACAACATCTTCTTTGGCACCAAGTCGGGCAAGATAGTCAACTACGCCTACGGACAAGAGCCCAAAGTCATTACGGACATCGGACGCGAAGTGACCGGACTTTTCGTTGACAGCCACGGACTCATCTGGTTCTCAGACATGAGTGACGGCGCCTACAAGTTGGATCCCGCAACAGGCAACATCAAGCATTTCACCCAGCGTATTCCCCAGCCGGAATTTACCAGTCGTGGCGCAGAATTCAGAGAGGCCATGGGTGTGGTATGGGTACGCATGAACCACGGTGGCTACGGCTACTATAATCGTGATACGGACGAAGTGGAATACTTCCATAACGACCCCAGCAACCCTTGGAACCTGTCGAACACCATTGGTGCCAACATGGAGATGGACGGTGTCATATGGCTTTCGACCATCCGCCGAGGACTGGAAAAGCTGGAGGTATTAAAGAATACGATTACGCGTACCTTATTAATGCCTGAGTCGGACCAACCTCTGGACAACGAGGTGCGCGGCATGCTGCACGACCCCAAACGCAAGGTGACGCTGCTGGCCAACAAAAGGGGCAAGATATTCGTATATAATAAGGATATGCAGGTCGTTGACGTCATTACCCACGATTCGCAAGGCAACGCCATCAGCCGTCCCTACGGCATATCGATGGACAGTCATGGCAACTACTGGGTATGCGACAAGGACAAGGGCCTGTTTAAGATTACACCCACAAGCAGCGGCTATCAAATCATCAACATCTGCCACAACGACAACGACCCCTACTCGCTGAGCAGTAATGCCGCCTATCAGGCCGTCGAGGACAAGCAGGGCAACATCTGGGTAGCCACGTATGGCGGAGGTGTCAACGTGGTGCGCAAGGACAAGAACGGACGCTACATAGCCCTGAACTACAAGAACGTGATGGGGCGCTATCCGCATAATGCACACCGCAAGGTTCGTACCATCGCGCTGGCCAAGGACGGCAAGGTATGGGCAGGCTCCACCGACGGCATCCTCATGATGCAGATTCGCAACGAAAAGATCACCATTGAGGAACTGCACCAGCCTGAACGTTTGGAGGACGGACTGATGAGCACTGACATTGTCAACCTGCAGGCAGACAAGAAAGGTACCATGTGGATAGGAACGAACAGTGGCGGACTGAGCCGTACCGACGGACACGACGAGAATGGTGACTGGAAGTTTAAGAACTACGGCATTGCCGACGGTCTGCCCTCTGAGGAGATACGCAGTATCACCATCGACGAACAGGATAATATATGGTTTGCTGCCGAGCATACCTTAGCCTCGCTCAACACCAAGAAATACATCTTCACCAGCTTCTCGAATCTGGACGGTGTCGATGAAACCATGTGTTCTGAGGGTGCAGCTATCACGACCAGCGACGGCAAGATTCTGTTTGGTACGATGTATGGCTTCTACACCATCGACCGCAAGAAGTTGCAAACCTCTACGGGTTCATTGCTGCGACTGCGCATTACCGACTTCTATCTGGACGACAAGTTGATGAGTCCGCGTCTGGACAGCACTTTCCACAAGTACATACCAGAAACGATGCAGGTTGAACTGCCTCATTCGGGCAGCACTATAGCTTTCCGCTTTGCCGCTCTCAACTACCAGTTGCAGCACCGCATCAACTACCAGTACATGATGGAAGGATTTGACGATGACTGGCGCAATGCTGACAAGACGCGTACGGCTACATACGAAAACCTGCCCTACGGTGAATACACGTTTAAGGTGAAGGCCTTCCTGTTGGAGTCGCCTGAAGCCTACGATATGCGAACGGTTCGCGTGGTGGTGCCCCCACCCTTCCTGCTGTCATCGACAGCTGTCTGGATATATCTGGGCATCATAGTCCTTCTGAGCATCGGCTACATGATATGGTATCAGAACAGGCTACGTCGTCAGAAGGGAACGGAAGAAGCAGGGGATTCCAAAGCGGAAAACGCTGATAATGAAACTGCTAACCCGCAGGCAGAAGCGGAAGTCGAAGCAGAGCCGGAACACGAAGTGACGGACGAATATGAAATAATGGACGAATAATTTGGAAGTAAACAAAAAAATTCGTATCTTTGCAAACAGAACAGGGAGCTGTGCCGGTTCGATCGGGATACTCATCAAATTACATCGAAAACCGAGTTTACTCCTCTTGTTGATGGCGGGCCACAATAAAAGCCGAAAGGCCGGTGGATTACAAAGACAGAGGGCGCTCAAATCTTTTAACAAAGGAGTTTTCATCACATCACCGGGCGGCATCCCTTTTCTTTAGTGAATAGTGAATAGTGAAAAGTGAATAGTTTATGTTTTCAGGCATCATTGAAGAGTTTGCTACCGTTGTAGCCATTCAGAAAGACAGAGACAATATTGATTTTACGCTGCGTTGCTCGTTTGTCGACGAGCTCAGTATTGACCAAAGCGTAGCCCATAACGGCGTATGCCTCACGGTGGTACGCATAGAGAACGGTACCTACGTGGTGACAGCCATGAAGGAAACGCTGGAGCGTTCGAATCTGGGATTGCTACAGGTAGGCGACAAGGTGAACGTAGAGCGTTCGATGCTGATGAACGGACGATTGGACGGCCACATCGTACAGGGACATGTAGACGAGACAGCCCGTTGCACCGCTGTGGAAGACGCCAACGGTTCGACCTATTTCACCTTCGAATACAAAGAAGACCTTGAAATGGCCCGCAATGGCTACTTTACCGTCGATAAAGGCTCAGTCACCGTCAACGGTGTCAGCCTCACCGTCTGCAATCCTACGCGTAACACCTTCCAGGTGGCCATCATCCCCTACACGATGGAGCACACCAATTTTCAGGACATCCGCGTGGGCACTGTTGTCAATCTGGAATTCGACATTATCGGCAAGTATATTGCCCGTCTGCAACAATTGTAACATCGACATTTGTTAAAATATCTATAAATCGGCATTTCTTATCGAAGATTTGCCGATTTATTTCTATTAACCGCAAGAAAACTTCCAATTTATTTTTCTTTTTCGTCGATAATATATACCTTTGCATCCGAAAATAATGCGAAAATAGCTATTTTAGCATAATAAGAAGAAAGGTATATATGAAGAAAATGATTTTGTTTATGGCAGCGTCGTGTTGCCTGAGCATGCATGCACAGAAAAAGTGGACGCTTGACGAGTGCATCAATTATGCGATGGAGAACAACCTGACGCTGAAGCTGTCGAAGTTGAAACAGCAGAGTGCACAAGAGGATGTATTGCAGTCGAAGGCAGCTTTGCTCCCCACTCTTTCAGCCAGCACCAATCAGGGCGTTGGCTATAGTCCTTTTGACAATACAGGTGCCGACAAGGCCTACTACAACGGTTCGTACAACGTTAACGCCCAATGGACTGTATGGAATGGTGGTCAGAACACCAACACGGTGAAGCAGAACAAGTTGACTGAAGAGCAGGCAGAACTCTCGACTAACGTGACAGCCAACTCACTGCAAGAGCAGATTACAAAGTTGTACGTTCAGATTCTCTATATGTCGGAGGCCATCGAGGTGAACCGTCAGAGCTTGGAAACCAGCAAGAAGAACGAGGAGCGTGGCCAGCAGATGGTGGAAGTGGGCAAGATGTCGAAAGCAGACCTCGCCCAGCTCACAGCCCAGCGTGCCTCCAGCGAATACAGCATCGTAGAGTCTGAGACACAATTGGCCAAATACAAGTTGCAGCTGAAGCAAGCTCTGGACCTGGATGCAGGCACAGCATTCGATGTGGCCATCCCGTCAACCAGCGACCAGCAGGCATTGTCCGATATTCCTTCGCTGACCAGCGTCTTTGAGGCAGCTATGACCCAGCGTCCTGAAATCAAGAATGCCCGTCTTGGCATCGAGTCGAGCAATCTGCAGATGAAGATTGCCAAAGCCGGTTCTCTGCCCACCGTCACCCTCAATGGTGGCATCGGCACATCTACAAACAGCATGTCATCATTGGCATGGGGCAGTCAGATGAAGAACAACTTCGACCTCTCAGCCAGTGTCGGTGTCAGCGTACCCATTTTCGACTCACGTCGCACGAAGACTAACGTCAACAAGGCCCGTATTGCACAGGAGCAGGCGCACGTGAACTACGACAACGAACAGCACGACCTATATTGCACCGTCGAAGAACTTTGGCTCGACGCTGTCAATAATCAGCAGAAGTTCCGTTCGGCCTTAGCAACTGTTGAGAGCGAGCAGGAAAGTTACAATCTGCTGAACGAGCAGTTCAATCTGGGACTGAAGAACATTGTTGAACTGCTGACTGGCAAGGACAAGTTGCTGACAGCTCAGCAAAACAAGTTGCAGTCGAAGTACACGACGATACTGTCGCAGCAGCTGCTGAAATTCTATCAAAACGGAACGATCAAGATTTGAAATTTGAAAATTGAAAATTGAAATTTATATATGAAGAACAAGAAATTGTGGATAGGCATCGGAGCCGTTGTGCTCGTAGCCCTCGTCATCTGGATGCTGTCAGGTGGCAAAAAAGAACAGACCGTTGAGTTTGAAACGGCTAAAGTCGAGAAGCAGAACATCAGCACCTCGATTACGGCCACAGGTACCATTGAGCCCGTGACCTCCGTAACCGTAGGTACGCAGGTGTCAGGTATCGTGTCGAAACTCTATGTCGACTATAACTCTGTGGTCAGAAAAGGTCAGGTCATTGCCGAGCTTGATAAGACCAATCTTATCAGCGAGCTGAATCGTGCCAAGGCCGACCTTACCAGTGCCCAGAGCACGCTGAACTACGAGACGGCAAACTTCAACCGTTATCAGACACTGTTCGACAAAGGCCTCGTATCAGCCAATGATTACGAGAGTGCCCGTCTGTCGTACGACAAGGCCCGCCAGTCGGTAGCCTCCAGTCGTGAGAGCGTACAGAAGGCACAGACCAATCTGGGCTATGCCACGATTACATCACCTATCGATGGTGTGGTACTTTCGAAGTCGGTAGAGGAAGGTCAGACGGTGGCTGCTTCGTTCAATACGCCTGAGTTGTTCACCATTGCACAGGACCTGACGGATATGCGTGTGATTGCTGATATCGACGAGGCTGACATTGGTGGTGTTCTGGAAGGACAACGTGTGACGTTTACCGTTGACGCATTCCCTGAAGACAAGTTCGAGGGACAGGTGACGCAGGTACGCCAGCAGGCTACCACGTCGAGCAATGTGGTGACCTACGAAGTAGTTATCTCAGCTCCCAACAAGGACTTGAAGCTGAAGCCCGGTCTGACAGCCAACGTCACCATCTATACCCTTGAGAAGAACGACGTACTGGCTGCTCCCGCCAAAGCCCTGCGCTTTGTACCCAACGAGGCACTGCTCTCCAAGGATCAGAAGATTGAGGACGTAGAGGCCAAGGCCAAGGTGTGGACGCTGGAGGGTAACACCTTCAAGGCTCACGCTGTGGAAACAGGCACCACGAATGGTATGCTCACCGAGATTGTCAGTGGCATCAGCGCAGGCACTGAGGTTCTTGTCGATTTCAAGCTCAGCGGTGGCGAGACAGAGGAGGCTGGTCAGCAGGCTCAGAACCCCTTCATGCCACGTCCGCGTAACAATAACAACAAGCAGGGACAAGGCAGTAGTCAGGCACCCAAAAAATAATATTATGGACGACAACAGAAAAGTAGTCATAGAGCTGCAGAACGTCAAGCGCTACTTCCAGGTAGGCTCTGAGACGGTGAAGGCGCTGCGTGGTGTCTCGTTCAAGATTTACGAGGGCGAGTTTGTCACCATTCAGGGTACATCCGGCTCAGGCAAATCGACGCTGCTCAACCAGTTAGGCTGTCTCGATACCCCTACCTCGGGCGAATATCTGCTGGACGGTGTCCCCGTGAGCTCGATGTCGAAGACGCAGCGTGCCCACCTGCGCAATCAGAAGATTGGTTTCGTGTTCCAGAACTACAACCTGCTGGCCAAGACCACAGCAGTAGAGAATGTGGAACTGCCGCTGATGTACAATTCGAAATACGATGCCCGTCGACGTCGGGAAGCTGCCATCAAGGCTTTGCAGGCCGTTGGCTTGGGCGACCGTTTGGAGCACAAGTCGAACCAGATGTCGGGTGGTCAGATGCAGCGTGTAGCCATTGCCCGTGCTTTGGTCAACGAGCCCGCCGTGCTGTTAGCTGACGAGGCCACCGGTAACCTGGACACACGCACCTCGTTCGAGATGCTGGTACTCTTCCAGGAACTCTACAAGCAGGGCCACACCATTATCTTCGTGACCCACAACCCTGAGATTGCGGAATACGCTTCGCGCAACATCAATCTGCGCGATGGCAAGATTCGCGAGGATACTGTCAATACGAATATCAAGTCGGCAGCAGAGGCACTCGCCAAGTTGCCCGCACCGCAGGATGATTGACGCTTCGCTAGTGAAAAGTGAATAGTGAAAAGTGAATAGTGTGAATTATGAATATAACAAACTTATTTAAGGTTAGCCTCAAGGCCGTCGCCAACAACAAGATGCGCTCGTTCCTCTCGATGCTGGGTATCATCATCGGTGTGGCAGCAGTCATCATCATGATGGCCATCGGACAGGGCTCGAAGGAGAGCATCCGTCAGGAGCTGTCGACGATGGGTACCAACTTGCTGACCATCCGTCCTGGCGCCGATATGCGTGGTGGTGTGCGCCAAGACCCCTCAGCTATGCAGACGCTGAAGATGGCGGACTACGAACGCATCATGCGCGAGAAGAAGTTCGTGTCGAAGGTGTCGCCCGAGGTTACTGCCAGCGGACAGGCCATCTATGGCAACAACAATACCACCTCGTCAATGTATGGCGAGTCTATAGACTATATTGACATCCGTCAGTGGACCATCGAAGAGGGCGAATGCTATACAGAGGAGGACATCAAGAAGGCCGCTAAGGTATGTCTAATTGGTGCTACCGTTGTCAAAGAGCTGTTTGGCGGACACGACCCCATTGGCAAGACCATCCGTTTCAAGTCTATACCCATGCGCGTCATTGGCGTGCTGAAAGCTAAGGGCTACAACTCGTGGGGTATGGACCAGGACAATGTCATCATTGCGCCCTATACCACCGTCATGAAGCGTATTGCCGCCCAGACCTACTTCTCCAGCATCGTCTGCTCAGCACTTACTGAAGAGCTGTCTGATGCTGCCATCGAAGAACTGACACAAATGCTGCGCGACAATCATAAGCTGAAGGGCGAGGCTGCCGACGACTTCACCATCCGCTCACAGGCAGAAATGATGGAGACCATGTCGTCAACCATGGACACCGTCACGCTCATCCTTGTCGTCGCTGCTGCCTTCTCGTTGTTGGTGGCTGGTATTGGCATCATGAATATCATGCTCGTTTCCGTGACCGAGCGTACCAAGGAGATTGGCTTGCGTATGGCTGTGGGTGCTACGGGTCCCGTCATCTCGTTTCAATTCCTGATTGAGTCCGTGCTTATCTCCGTTACAGGTGGTCTGATAGGTATTCTTGTCGGCTGTTCGGCAAGTGCCTTCCTCGGGTCGTTTGGCATGCCCAGTAGCGTGCCTGCATGGAGCATCTACGTATCCTTCCTTGTATGTGTGTTTATTGGCGTACTGTTCGGCTATATCCCCGCTCAGAAGGCCGCCCGTATGGATCCTATAGAAGCTATCAGACATGAGTAAAGCGTATTTCTTCTTCTCAATGAACAGAAATATAGCAGGTTTTTGCCATCTCACCTTTGTGGCCTACCTGTTCCTGTCGCCCCTCACCTATTGGAGGGGTACAGGTTTCCAGTTTGAGCACTATCTGATGACGTGCATGACACCTCTGTTCCAGATGATTGTCTTCTACCTTAATTATATAATACTGGCACCCAAGTTGTTCGTGTCAGGCAAGCACCGCTACGACCTGCTCATCAACGTGTTCCTGCTCATCACACTGGGTGCCGCCCTGCATTTCTGGATGGTCTATGTCAACAATCTCTACGGAGGAAATCCCAGAGGGGCAACCGATAGCATAGGCACTGTTTCATACATCGCTCGTAACAGCCTCAATCTGGCCATCTTCGCTGCAGGTGCTACAGCACTGGCTTTGGCCCGTCGTTGGGTTACCACCGACCAGAAGCTGAAGGCAGCGGAAGCAGCACGTGCCAAGGCCGAATTGAGCAATATGCGCAACCAGATTAATCCCCACTTTCTGCTCAACACGCTCAATAACATCTACGCCCTCACAGCCTTCGACACCCCCAAGGCTCAGCAGGCCATACAGGAGTTGTCCAAGATGCTGCGCCACATTCTCTACGACTACCAGCAGCCAAAGGTAGCACTGAGCGACGAGGTGGAATTTCTGCAGAACTACGTCAACCTGATGCGCATTCGTCTGTCCGATTCTGTCGATGTCAAGTTCCAGACGTTCATTGCCAATCCTCAGTTGGAGGTGGCACCCATGCTCTTCATCTCGCTGGTCGAGAATGCCTTCAAGCATGGTGTCAGCCCCTCAGAACCCTCGTTCATACATATTCAGATTGAGAGTGCCGACAACCAGATTGTCTGCGACATTCAGAACTCCAACCATCCGAAGACTGCCTCCGACCACAGTGGTCACGGCATCGGACTCCAACAGGTGCAGCGTCGTCTCGACCTCTCCTACCCCGACCATTACGAGTGGCAGCACGGCCCCACGTCCGACGGTACCTACCAGTCGCGCATCGTCATTGATTTGAAAAATTAAAGGAATAAAATAAGTAAAATAATAAAAAATCAAATATACAAATATGATTATCAATTGTGCTATTATCGACGACGAGCCTTTGGCAGCTGGCCTGCTGAAGAGCTATGCCATGAAGACACCGTTTCTTAATCTTGTCGGCACCTATGGCAGTGCCCTCGAAGCTATGAAACAGCTTCGCGACGACCCCGTACAGCTGCTGTTTCTCGACATACAGATGCCCGAACTCTCAGGTATCGAGTTTGCCAAGATTCTGCCTTCTGAAACCAAGATCATCTTTACAACAGCCTTCCAGCAGTATGCCATCGAAGGCTATAAAGTATCCGCTCTCGACTACCTGATGAAGCCCATCTCCTACGACGACTTCCTCAAGGCAGCCAATAAGGCCCTCGACTGGTTCAGCGTCAACCAGCGTCAACTGACAACCATCCACGATCGCTTCATGTTCGTCAAGAGCGACTACAAGCTCGTCCATGTGGCCCTCGACGACATCCTTTATATTGAGGGATTGAAAGACTATGTACGTTTCTACCTTGAAGACGGCACAAAGATTATGTCACTCATGAATATGAAGAAACTTGACGACTATCTGCCGCATCCGGAATTCCTGCGCACCCATCGCAGTTGGATTGTCCACATGCCCAAGTCACGTCAGGTTGACCGTCTTCGCATTGTCTTCGGCGACACCTTCATCCCCATTTCCGACTCCTATAAAGATGCTGTACAACAATATTTCGACCAACATACACTGCAATGAATAATAATAACATACTGCTCAAGAATGTTGACCTGCTGTCCAAGCTTAGCGAGCAGGAAGTCAGCATGATGCCAGCCACAGAAGCCCCCCTGCCGTCTGTCGAGCAGGTCAAGCAGATTGTGGCATTGGTGAAGAACATTATCTTCCCCGACTATTTCAATCAGCGCCAACCCGACGAGACGCTGCGCTCGTACAATATTGGCGTCCACATGCAGGAACTGGCACGTCTGCTTGTCAAGCAGATAGCCCACGGGCTCCAGTTTTGTGAGGATTGCGAGACCACGCGCACCAAGGCACAGGTTTATGCCGAGGCCGAGCGCCTGGCTATGGAGTTCATCGACGCCCTGCCCGAAATCAAGCGTCTGCTCTATACCGACGTGCAGGCCATGTTCGACAACGACCCTGCCGCCCGCAACTATGGCGAGGTCATCTTCTGCTACCCAGTAGTCAACACGATGACCCACTACCGCATTGCCCACAAGCTGCACGAGCTCAACGTACCCGTCATTCCCCGTATCATCACCGAGCAGGCCCACTCCAAGACGGGTATCGACATCCACCCGGGTGCCCAGATAGGCGAATACTTCGCCATCGACCACGGTACGGGTGTCGTCATTGGCGAGACTTGTATCATTGGCAACCACGTCACGCTCTATCAGGGCGTCACCCTCGGTGCCAAGAGTTTCAAGTACGACGAGAACGGCAACATGCTCAACGTGCCACGTCACCCCATTATCGAAGACCATGTCACCGTCTATTCCAATGCCTCTATCCTTGGTCGCATCACCATTGGCCACCATTCCGTCATTGGCGGTAACATCTGGGTCACCAACGATGTCCCCCCATACTCTCGCATCCAGCAGTCCAAAGCTGTCGATGTATCCTTCGAAGGCGGATTAGGCATATAAAACAGAGAAAAGGACTTCCGTTTTTGGAAGTCCTTTCTCCTTATTATATAATATATATAGTCTACTTTGCAAACTCACCACTTGCCTTGAAACCTGTACCGTCGTTAGAGGCGCCACGTGTGACACCACGTGTCCAGTAGTCCCATTCGAAGCGGCTGTCGTAGGAGAGGCTGAAATTGACGCGGCGGTCACGGCAACCATCATCCATTGAGCCGGAGAAGTAGTAATCGTCGAGCACGTAGTCGTAGATGTAGACATCGTTCCAGCTGTCAGCGTAGCGGATACGGATGGCACCATTGACAACCTCCCAACGGAACTCGCAATAGTAGTAGTCGTCGTAGCGGCTGTATGTGTTGTAGTCGACCTCATAGCCCCAACCACCATAGCTATTTTCACGCTCGAAATACATGCTGGTGCGATATGTGTCGCCAGAGATACCGAAGCGATCGTAGAAATATGTATCGATATAGCCCGACCATGTACCCTCGAGGGTGCGAGCCTCGGCGCGATCTTCGACGTCCTCCCAGAAACGGGCGTCGCAACTGGTGAAAAACGGCATGGCTGCGAGAGCCATCATCACTGTCAGGTAAGTAAAGAGCTTTTTCATAATCGTATTCTTTAAAATGTTCGACATTCAGTTATTTATTCTTTTCATCGGCAAAGGTAGGGCATAATAGATGAAAAAACAAGTAGATAATCCTATTTGAAGGTAGGGGAATCCCTATTTGTGTGGAGGATTTTCCAACCAAAGTAAAAAAAACGGAAGAAAAATTTGGACGTATCGGAAATAATGCTTAACTTTGGCACGTCAAATGTAACTAACTGCGAAGAAAGAGAGATTTCTTTTCCATTATTAATACTATCATTAGAAAGCAAGAAGCGGCACGGTTGTGAAATCCCGCCGCTTCATTTTTTATATTTTACCTATCTCAATCTTTCACTTTCTTTCCAAAGTCGGGATCAACCTTGATGAATGCCGTAACAGCAAAGGTGATGGCACAGAGGAACATGACAAGGATGAAGAAGGAGTTATAGCCTAACTGGTCCTTCAGCCAACCTGACAGCATACCTGGGAGCATGAGTCCAAGGTACGAGAAAGCCGTGCAGAAGGCATAGTGGGACGTCTGGAACTCACCCTTCGAGAAGTAGAGCATATAGAGGGTCAAGGCCGTGAAGCCCAAACCGTAGCCAAACTGCTCGATAAAGATGCAGGTGCTGATAAGTACCAGGTTGTCGGGCATGGCATAGCTCATATAGACATAGACGATATCGGGCAGGGTGATGGCGCACACCATAGGCCACAGCCAGCGCTTGAAGCCATCGCGACCAGCCAACAATCCACCCAGGATGCCACCCAGCGTCAGACCAATAACGCCAATGGTACCACTGGCCAAACCAAACTCCTGAGGCGACAATCCAAGACCACCAGCGGAATTGGGACGCATGAGGAACGTGACGCTCATCTTGCCCAACAGTGCCTCAGGGAAACGATAGAACAGCAGGAAGAGCATGGCGTAGAGCATCTCTTTCGGAGACAGTTTCTGGAAGAAGGTGCGGAAAGCCGTGACGATGCCTGTTGCAACCTCGTGGGCATTGGTGTCGTGGCGCTGGTCGGCTGCGGAACGTGGCATGATATAGGCGTGATAAAGCCAGATGCCAATAAACAATGCCGCCATTCCGTAGAACACAAGACTCCAAGTGAAGGCTTTCTGATTACGGAATACAAGCTGGAGCATACCTGCCGCAGGAATCAGCACACCATTGCCAAAGATGACTGCCAGACGATAGAACGTGTTACGGATGCCCACGAACCATACCTGCTGGTGGTCGTCGAGTTCTAACATATAATAGCCATCGGCAGCAATGTCGTGCGTCGCACTGGAGAACGCCATGAGGAAGAAGAACGCCATAGAGCCCTGAAACCAGAACGGTGCATTCAGCGTGAAGGCGACACCCGCCAACGACGAACCTAACAGCAACTGCATGGTAAGCACCCACCAGCGTTTGGTACGGTAGAGGTCGACGAATGGACTCCACAGGGGTTTGATGACCCACGGCAAACCTAACCAGCCCGTATACAAGGCAATATCTGTATCACTCAGACCCAGTTGCATGTACATGACGACAGCAACGGTCATTACTACGACGTTAGGCAATCCCTCAGCAATATACAGCGTTGGAATCCACGTCCAAGGATTTCTTTGTTTCATTAGTATATTCGTTTTATTTCTGCGTTACGATAATAATGGAGCAGGATGGCGTCGTACTTATAGCCCTGCTGACCCATAACAGCTGCACCAATCTGACAGAGGCCTACACCATGTCCCCACCCTTTGCCATTCAGGCGGAAACCCTTTTCAGTCTTTTCAACGTCAAAGGCAGAGCTATACAGATGGCTCTCGCTGAGGGCACGACGAATCTCCAGTTCCTTGCCGATGGTAAACGTCTTCTTGGTACCTACAATCTTCAGTTTCCAGATGCGTCCGCTCTTGCCTCGCTCCAGAGGGATGAGGTCGGTAATGGTGCCGAAGTCGTCCTTCAGTTTTTCACGGACGAGATCTGAAATCTCGTCCGCAGTATACTCGACTGTCCAGCGATAGAAGTCGTTGGTTTCCTGATCGTAGTCGTTAAGCACCTGCGCCAGTACTTCCTTGTCGTTGGTATTGCAGAAGGGGTCCTCGACGCTGACCAGATAGGGTTTGGGCGTATCTTCCCAACAATACTGAAACTCTTCAGTGACGCCACCGCAACACTTCGAGAAGCGGGCATCACAGATATCATCGCCATAACAGAGAATCTGTCCACGCGTGGCTTTCAATGCCTGCTCTACATTCTTGCTGGTCTGCTTGGTAATACCCTGATAGCGCTGACAATGGTCGTCGGCACAGACATCGAAGATGGTATGGTCCTCGCGGTCGTACCAGCGAATCAGTTCGTCGTCCTTCTTGATGAACGAGAAGAAATTGTTCTTATGCTCCTGAACTTCTTCGCGACGGCGCATCTGTGCCAAGAGCCACGAACGCGAGATAACGGCATGGGCCTTCAACAGTTCCAAGCCTGCCGTAGCCTTCATCTCGCTGGAGATGACTGAAGCCAAATACTTCTCAACAGGCAATTCATTGATGGCTGTTATCTGGTCTGACTCAACAACCAGTCGCAAGGTGCCCAAGAACACCTGCGTCTCCTTACGTTCCCAATGGAAGTTGACACCAATGGTGACGTCGAACAACGAGAACGAGGCATCGGCACTCGAAGGCGTAAAGGTGAGCTCGCGATACTGGTTGCCATTCCACAGAATACCACCTTCCGAGAATTCCACCGCCTGCTTACCTTCAATGGTCTCACCCTTTGCGGTATAGGGTGCATTCAGCGAGAACTCGATTTTCTGACCACTGACAATACCCACCGAGACGTTAGGCTGTTCCTTAAAATTGGGAATAATACTTTTTTCACGTTTCACTTTCACCTTATCAGTCTTGACGCGTTCTACAACCTCCTGCATCTGCTCGGGTGTCAGCGACAGTTCACGATAGATGTCGAGAATGAGTTCTGGCGTCACACGACGGAAGTCCTGTTCACGAGGTGTAATAATGAGTCCACCCATATCGACAGCACCCGGACTGATGATATATTGTGCATCGCCAGTAGCTGTATAGCACGCTGGACGATGTTTCCTGCGAGGCAACACCACGCTGAGCACAGCACCATCCGACTGCCACATGATGATGTTCATCATGGGCTCTGTCTGGTCTTCTGCAGGAGGCAAGGCATCGTAGAGGCGACGGAACAGACGTTCGCCGACACTCTTCTGATAGCTGCGAATGACAAAGGCTGCAGCTGGATAGTCGACCACCTGCCAGATACCGTTATCTTCCTCGTCCTTGACGACTTCCACCAGATTGCGGCTCAATCGCTGCCAAGACTGTTGCAAGGGCAGGATACCACTACTGACGGCCTGCAGATGGGCATGGTCGGGGGCAGATGCGCCACAATGAGGTCCATTATATAATAAGGTAATAGCCGTATTCTTCTCAGCCAACTTCAACATCTCGCCATACATGGGCAGAATGCGCTGGGGCTGATGCTTCACGGTAGGCAACGTAAAATGGATGGGCAGAATGGGGAACGGATTGACCAGCAGTTCGTATTTGCCATCAATGACGCGATGCATCTGTTCCTGTGGACGATTCTTGGCACACAGGAAACACGGACGCTCGGCTATCGACTTGGCATCAATCTTGGCACCCGTAGAACCAATACGGGCAGGATTCCACTGAGCCTGCAGTGTGATGGTATCCGTCACCAGTTCGCGCGTCTCTACCTGTTGCAGGTCGCGATAGCGCTTGCGTACATCGTGCCACGTCTGCAACTGACGATGGAAGAAACGCAGGAGCGGCGATTCCGTCAGCGAGTCGTCCCTACCCTGCTGCACCTGTTGGCGAGCCTTCAACTCTACCGTGCGCAGGCGGTCTTTATAGAGGTTGTTGGCATTGATTTTTTCGACAGAAAGGGCTGCATCGGAATTGCCTCCCCAACGGCGACAGAGGTACACTTCCGTAAAAATACGTCCAATGCGGTAATGACGCGAGAACTGCAGTCCTAAAGCATAGTCCTCGCCATACGAGGTATTGGGGAATCCTATGCTACGCAACAACGGGGTAAAGAAGGCACGCGGGGCTCCCAAGCCATTGATGCGCAAGGCATTGTTAGGTCCGTTCTCGTCCGTCCACTCCTTATGGGCAATCAGCCCTGGAGGCAGGGTGTTCAACTCAAAGTCGCACATACGGTAAGAGCCTATCACCATGGCAGCCTTCTGCTTGTAGAAAGCGTCGACGACGGTCTGCAACGTCTTGGGCGAAGAATAGAGGTCGTCGCTATCCAGTTGGACGGCAAAGCGTCCGCAATATTCGCTATAGATGGCCTCGTTCCAACAGCCGCCAATGCCGAGGTCGGTGCGCTCGGGTACAATGACGTGGAGCTTGTTGTCATGGCATGACAACATACCAGACAAGATATCGGAGGTCCCGTCCGTGGAGTGGTTATCCACCACGATGACATTGTACTTGAACGACGCCTTCTGCGACAAGGCGCTCTCCACAGCATCCTTGATAGTCTTGGCACGATTGAACACAGGGATGACGACAGAAGCCTCTACATCGAAAGACTGCTCATCGAAATCAACATCCTGATACTGAGTGGTATCCACCAGAGCCCCCACCTCACGCAGATGGGCCGTGCAGGCCTGTTCCATCTCGATTTGCACCTCACGATTGGCAGGATTCACATAGTCGAACTGCTTCTCGCCAGAGGCACGCAGGTCGCGTTCTTCTTCCGTATAGAGGAATTCGTTCAGATGGAACAATCGTCCCTCGCGACTCAAGAACAGGCGGAAATCGTAGAAGCCCGCATACTGATAGTCGGCTTCATGCTCGCCCGCAACATATTGTTGCAACAACGAGGTACGAACCAAGAGCAGAGAACCGAAATCGAAATCGTCGCGCAACGAGCCCTCCTGATAGTCGATGACGGGATGACGCTCCACGACACCATTCTTGACCTCATATCGGTCAGCATACACCATGGCGGCCCCCGTATCGCTTGCCACTGCCATCATGCGTTCCAAAGCACCAGCGCCCAGCGTGATAGCCACAGGCTTCAGTTGCAGCAACACATAGTCGGCTTGGGCTTTCTCGGCTACATGCACCAGAAAGCTGCTACTTTGCAAAGACTTATCTTGTAGATAATAAATGCCTCTCACCGACGTACTCTTCTCTAACTGACAGGCTAAACCACCTGTTGTCTGTTCGTCAAGACAGGCCAAAAAGCAATCTGTTTTTTGTATCATTTTACCGTTTGCATTAATTTTAGCTGCAAAGATACGAAAATAAGACGAAAAAAGAACAAGCGGCAGCAAATTTTTCACTTTTCACTTTTCACTTTTCACTTTATTTCGTACCTTTGCACCCATGATTCCGCAAAAGAAACGACTTTTGGGACTGACTCCGACAGAGCTGAAGGCTGTTGTCGGCAGTTTGGGTATGCCTGCTTTCACAGCCAGGCAGATGGCTCAGTGGCTCTATGAGAAGCACGTCAAGAGCATCGATGAGATGACGAATATCTCGAAACAGAACCGTGAACGACTCAGTGCCGAATACGAGGTTGGTGCCTTGGCGCCCATCGACTGTCAGCGCTCCAAGGACGGTACCATCAAGTACCTCTTTCCCGTTTTTTGCGACTCAATCGCAAAAAACACTACGGAACGTTTCGTCGAAACCGTCTTCATCCCTGATAAGGACCGTGCCACACTGTGCGTCTCGTGCCAGGTTGGTTGCAAGATGAACTGCCTGTTTTGTCAGACGGGCAAGCAGGGATGGCAGGGAGACTTGACACCTGCTGACATTCTGAACCAGATTTATGCACTGCCCGAGGTGGACCGTCTGACCAATATCGTCTTCATGGGACAAGGCGAACCCATGGACAATCTGGATGCCGTCCTAAAAGTGTGCAACATCATGACAGCCGATTGGGGTTGGCAGTGGAGTCCTAAGCGCATCACGGTGAGCAGCGTAGGTGTCAGAAACAAGCTGAAGCGATTCCTCGACGAGAGCGACTGCCACGTCGCCATCTCCATGCACTCACCCCTGCACGAACAGCGCCTGCAGCTGATGCCTGCCGAGAAGGCGATGCCTATTGAAGAGACCATTGCACTGCTCAAGCAATACGACTTCACACACCAGCGTCGTTGTTCGTTCGAATACATCTGCTTTGGAGGTCTGAACGACTCGCCCATGTATGGTCGCGAAATTGCGAAACTGCTGGAGGAACTGGAGTGTCGCGTAAACCTGATTCGTTTCCACGAGATTCCTAACGTCGACCTGCCAGGCTCTGACGAGACACGCATGGAGGCCCTGCGCGACTATCTGACCCATCACGGCATCACAACCACCATTCGTGCCTCGCGTGGTCAGGACATCTTTGCTGCCTGCGGTCTGTTGTCGACTGCCAAACAACAAAATCTTGACGCATCGAAACTTCGAAATATCGAAACATCGAAATAACGAAAATAACAATATGGAACAAGACAAAAAAATTCGCGTGGCTATCACGCAAGGAGATACCAACGGTGTCGGTTACGAGGTGATTTTCAAGGCCTTTGCAGACCCAACCATCCTCGAACTTTGCACACCTATCATCTATGGCTCGCCCAAGATTGCAGCCTACCATAAGAAGGTGCTCAATTTGGAGGTTAATTTCAGCATCATCAACAAGGCTGAGGAGGCTCGCGACGGACGTCTGAATCTGCTGGCATGTTTCGACGATGAGGTGAAAGTCGAATTAGGACTGGCCTCGCAAGAGGCTGGCAATGCTGCTTTCAGAGCCCTCGACAGAGCGATGACCGACTATCGTGCAGGCCTGTACGATGTGTTGGTGACAGCCCCCATCAACAAGGCTACCATCCAGAGTCCCGGTTTCCACTTCCCTGGTCATACGGAGTATATCGAGACCAGCTTAGGCGAAGGTCAGAAGGCCCTGATGATTCTGATGAACGAGACGCTGCGCGTCGCACTGGTGACGACCCATCTGCCCATCAAGGACATCGCACGTGCCATCACCAAGGAGGGCATCATCGAGAAAGCCACCATTTTCCATACGGCTCTGAAGCGCGATTTCCGCATCTCCAATCCACGTATCGCCGTACTCTCGCTGAATCCGCATGCCGGCGACGGTGGTCTGCTGGGTTCCGAGGAGAGGGACGTCATCATGCCCGCCATCTGCGAATTGGCCGAAAAGGGTATTCACGCCTTCGGTCCCTACCCAGCCGACGGTTTCTTTGGCTCTGGCACCTATTATCATTTCGACGGTGTGCTGGCCATGTATCACGACCAGGGACTGGCTCCCTTCAAGACCATTGCTTTGGAGAGTGGCGTCAACTATACCGCAGGTCTGCCCATCATACGCACCTCGCCCGATCATGGCACAGCCTACGACATTGCCGGACAGGGCAAGGCTGACGAGAATTCTCTGCGACAGGCCATCTATACGGCTATCGACGTGTTCCGCAACCGCAAGAACTACGACGAACCGCTGAAGAATCCGCTGCCTAAGCTGTTCCACGAGAAGCGCGAAGACGGCGACAAGGCACGCTTTGCTGTACGTTCCAAAGACCCTTTCCGCAAGGAAAAACCTGCCAATAAGGACGAAACAGGCATTGAAACGATAGCAGAAAGTTAAATTCTGCCAAAAGTGTGCCATTATGTCAGATTTTCTTTGTACCTTTGCCCGCTAAATGAAGACTACCGAACTTCAGAACATCAAACAGCGTTACAACATCGTAGGCAACTGCGAGGCTCTGAACAACGCGCTGGACGTCGCCCTCAAGGTGTCGCCCATTGACCTTAGTGTGCTGATAATCGGTGAGAGCGGCGTAGGTAAGGACATCCTGCCACGCATCATTCACGACAACTCCCCACGTCGTCGCGAAAAGTATTTTGCCATCAACTGTGGCGCCATTCCTGAAGGTACCATCGATTCTGAACTCTTCGGACATGTGAAGGGTTCGTTTACGGGTGCCATCAACGACTCGCAGGGTTATTTTGGCGTGGCCAACAAGGGAACGCTGTTCCTCGACGAGGTTGGCGAACTGCCTATGGCCACACAAGCCCGTCTGCTGCGTGTGCTGGAGAATGGCGAATATATTCCTGTGGGTGGTACGGAGATTCGCAAGACGGACGTCCGCATCGTGGCTGCTACGAATGTCAACATTCAAAAAGCCATCAGCGAAGGCCGTTTTCGCGAAGACCTCTACTACCGTCTGAATCAGGTGCAGATACAGATGCCCGCCCTGCGCGATCGTGGCGAGGACATCGTGTTGCTGTTCCGTCTCTTTGCCATGCAGATGGCCGAGAAATACCGCATGGACAAGGTGGTGCTGACCGACGAGGCCAAGCAGATGCTGATGCGCTATAAGTGGCCAGGCAATATCCGCCAGCTGAAGAGCATTACTGAACAGCTCTCTATTCTCAGTGCTGACCGCATGATTACCCCACAGATTCTGTCGCAGTTCATTCCGCAGGATCAGGAGACCACGCAGTTGGCAACCATTCACAAGGAAGGCGACCACTCGTTCGAAAACGAGCGCGAGATACTGTATAAGATTCTGTTCGAGTTACGCAGCAACGTCAACGAGATGCGCCACGAGATGAGCACGCTGAAGAAGCAGATTGAGGACGTACAGGGTTCTGCGCCAGTAACGCCAGTAACACCATTGCCATCCACACAGCTGGCACCGGCAGGCTACAAAGTACAACAGCCGGCGTTCAACGGTCAGGAGGCAACGTTCAACGTTCAACGTTCAACGTTTAATGTTTCGGAGGATGCCGAGGCCGAAGAGTATGTAGAGCCGGAACCAGAGAATCTGAACGTCAACGACTGGAGTCGTCAGGCACTCGAGAAGGCACTCAACCGCAATGGTGGCAACCGCAAAAAAGCTGCTCAGGAAATGGGCATCAGCGACCGCACCTTATATAGAAGACTGAAACAATATGGACTGGACAAATAAGATAGGAACCGTCGTCTGCATCGTCCTCGTCATGATGCTATCGAGTTGCTCCGTGAGCTATAAGTTCAACGGTGCCAGCATCGACTACACCAAGACGAAGACCATCCAGATTAACGACTTCCCTATTCGTTCCAGCTATGTATGGAGTCCTATGGGTCCGATGTTCAACAACGAGTTGAAGGACATCTATAGTCGCAGCACACGCCTCTCTCAGGTGAAGCGTAACGGCGACCTGAAGATAGAGGGCGAGATTACGCAGTACCAGCAACGCAACAAGTCGGTATCGTCCGAGGGCTACTCGGCTCAGACGGAGCTCTCGATGACTGTCAATGTGCGCTTCACGAATAATGTCAACCATGCGGAAGATTTCGAGAAGTCGTTCACTGCCAGCCAGTCCTACGAAACGACGCAGTCGCTGCAGTCCGTACAGGAAGAGTTGGTAACCCTCATGGTGAAGGACATCTGTGATCAGATATTTAATGCAACAGTAGCAAACTGGTAGGCGCTGGGCTAGTGAATAGTGAAAAGTGAATAGTAATATGGAAATAACGGAACTCATCAATCACCCGGAACGGATGGATCGCGATACGCTCTACGAATTGCGCTCCATGCTGGCATTGTATCCGTATTTCCAGACGGCCCGCCTGCTCATGCTGCAGAACCTGTACCTGCTCCACGACCCCGCCTTCGACGAGGAATTGCGTCGTGCCGCCGTCTACATCACCGACCGCCACACCATCTTCCAGATGATTGAGGCTGCCCACTATCAGTTGCGCCAACAGCTGTCTGGTAACACTAGTCAAACTAGTCCAGCTAGTTCTACTAGTCCAGCCAGTACTCCCAGCCGCACCATCGACCTCATCGACACGTTCCTCGACTCCATACCGCAGGACGAGCCGACCGACGAGAAGCCAAAGCGCAAGCCTACGCCTGCCGATGCTGCAGTCGACTATGTGGCCTACCTGCTGGCTACCGAAGACGAACACGACAACGCCCAGTCTGCACCACAGATGAAGGGACAAGACCTCATCGACACGTTCTTGGAACAGGAAAAGGGACGTATCATGCTCGACCTGCCCGAAGAAGAGCCGTCAGACAGCGACCACGACCACGAAGAAGAGGGCGAAGAGGAATACTTCACCGAGACGCTGGCACGCATCTACATCAAGCAGGGACGCTATCAGCGCGCACTCGACATCATTACGCGACTCTCGGAACACTATCCTAAGAAGAACGCCTATTTTGCCGACCAGATTCGATTCTTAGAGAAATTAATAATAAACAGCAAGAATAATTCAAAAATTAAATAATTCAAAATTCAAAACATTATGTACACATTATTTGTAATTCTTATTGTGATTGCAGCCGTACTGATGATTGGTATCGTGCTGATTCAAGAGTCTAAGGGTGGTGGCTTGTCTTCAAGCTTCGCATCTTACAACCAGATTGGTGGTGTTCGCAAGACCACTGACTTCATCGAGAAAGCCACATGGAGCCTCGCTGCTGCTATGGTTATCATCAGTGTCGTTTGCGCATGGGTAGCTCCCACAACGGCTACCGACAGCTCAGTGATGGAGAACATCGAGAACCCCGTCACCAATCCTAACAATCTTCCTGGCTTTGGTGCCAGCCAGCAGAACGACGCTGCTGCTCCTGCAGCAACACCTGCTGCTACAGATTCTACAAAGAAGTAAAATCTTTTTAAACTCATAAAAAACAATTTTTTTCGAGGGAGGCTCTCCGTGATGGAGCGCCTCTTTTTTTCTCCTATTTAAAAAAAACTGCAAAAAAACGCGCCAAATATTTGGCAGTATCAAAGAAAATGCGTACCTTTGCACCCGCAAAACCGAAAACGAGAGTCAAGGTGATGCAGTGATCATTCACATGGTGCCCGTAGTTCAGTTGGTTAGAGCGTCAGATTGTGGTTCTGAATGTCGACGGTTCGAGTCCGTCCGGGCACCCAAAATCAAATGCCAATTCTGTTGATTATCAACGAGTTGGCATTTATTAGTTTTAAAAATTCCCGTATTTTCCCGTGATAGTGTTTGGATAGGTCATTTTGGGGTACAAAAAGCCCCCGCCATTTCCATCATAGAAGCAACTTAAATCAAACAACAATATTGCCGATGGAATGCAGGGGCATGATCTATGCTTTCGTTCTCCAGAACTTCAGGATTGATATACCTTCATAGAGGGTCTTGCCTGTACTCTTGTGCGTAATCGACTTCAATTCTCCGATTTCGGTATACTTCCTTATCGTGTTCCGTGACATGCCGAGAAGCTTCGCCGTCTGTGCGATGGTATATCTGGCAGACAGACATACTACTGGTTCTTCGTTTACCATAGCATTATTCAGGAATAAGAGTCTTCTGACTTCGCAAGTTCTTCCATAAGTTCCTTGTAGTTATTCAGAGCCTGTAATGGCATGAAGTCGTTTTCCGAATAGTTCTCACTTTGTGACATCTGCTTTACGGAAGCTGTAATAGCATCGCAGATAAATGCTTTTTGTTCAAGGAGTCCAGAATCTGTCTGAACCTTGGAAATCAAGTCTGCCACCTGATCTGTAACCATTACTTTCTTCATACTACGCCCTCCTTTACATTCTGAAACATTGTAGCCCTTGTTATCGTACCAGTATAGTCTGCAAGGTTGCCTATTGCAGAGCTAATGCTATCAGCAGCCTTATCGAAGTCTTCCATAAGGGACTTGGCATCTAAGTCATGTAGTGCTATACCACTATTGAGCAGCCTTTTTAACTCCGCACCACGAACTTCTAACATCGTTGCATTCAGTTTTGAGACCTGATCGAAGATATCGGTCAGATACTCTGGGAGCTGATACCAATTTCCTGTTTGTTGTGACATACTTGAAACTGTTTAAATTAAACCTAATCTTTTTAAAGTCCGGCAGGGCTTTGCCTCGCCTTTGGTATCGCTGCTAAGGCCTGCTCCTGCCAGACAACTCATTGCTCTTAATTGTTTCTTAATGTTACTCTCTTGCGCGTCTTAATATATGAATGATAAATCTTTCTGATCCCCGTGATGAGGCTGGATGTGCCATGCTGAATGTTTCTTGTATCCATTTTTCTTTCCGTTTATACTATTCTGCAATTGTACTGTGTGAACTCACGTAGTGGTATGTCAAGTGCTTCACTAACGAACCTGCGCATACTGAGTATCTCCTGCTTGGCAGACTGGACTTTGATGTTCATCTTCTTGCCGACTTCTGCAGCACTCATTCCCTGGAGATACCAGTGAAAGATTCTGTTTATCTTCTTCCTCCGTTTCTCGGTCTTGATGGACGATAGTGCAGCCGCAACCAGTTTCTCCATGCCTGCATGAAGTCTGCCAGTCCTACGCTCCCTCTCGATCCTCTCCTCCATTCTCTCGTTATCGCTGGATGATAGACAGAACTCGAATCCATCGATGGAAGCTGTAAAGGAGCGTCTTGACTTCTCCTTCATCCACTCGTACTTAATAGTCTGCATGAGGAACTTGTATGCAGCTTCTCCCATCACATCTGTATCGTAGTACTTGAGAAACGCGTCTTGAACGAGGTCATTACTGTCATCCTTATTGCCAGTTAGTGAAAGAGCGTAGGCGAAGACCCTGCTGTAGAGATCGAGAGCATGGTCCTTGTTTCCACCGGCCACCAGTTTCTTGTCTTCAGACTTGCTCGGAGTGTAGATGAAGATGAAGCCACCGCACTTTCGCGTCCGGCCAAGGCAGTTCATCGAGATTGCCGTAGGGGACATTCCGACAGCTGAGGCGGCTTTTCTTGTGGAGGGATAGGTTGCAACAAGAACCATATCCTGCGTATACTGACACACTTTATTCATGAGGTCCGTCGTTTAGAGGTTGATTCTGATAAGATTGGCTTTCTTAAAGCAGCGATACTCTCCCTTTTCAGTGTCGAAGTAGCACTGGGTCGTCGGGTTCTGGTTCCCCTTTCCACTTGTTGGCGGCAGCATGCTTTCCTTCAGGGTTCCGTATGCCTCACGGATCGAGCCATCAATCTTCTGGAAATAGAACTTAACGATACGCTTCTTCATCTGGGCCTTTAGCTTGATGTTGAGCCATGCGGTCTTGAGTGCATCAGAGAGGCTCAAGCCGTTCTTTCTTACAAATTGCCAAGCAAGACTCATAACTTGCTTGAGGGTGGTCTTGAATGTTGCTTCCATATTCTTTTCTCCTATAAATTAAGTGAAACTTGTTGTTGTTTGATATTGCAAACGTACTCTAAGTATTTGACATGCGCAAATTTTGAGACTTCAAAATACTTGAACCAACTTTTATTTAACTGATTGTAACTCAAGCCGTTCTTTCATTAACTTAGATATACTATCATCAACTCCTTTATCGCAATGGCAAATGCAACATAATTTGAAATTCTTTTCATTCTTTATCGTTATATTCGAAAATTATTACTACCTTTGCGCCATGGTTGATGAATTAACAGAAAAGATGCACTCAGAGTTCACTATCTCTAAAGAGACAGAGATATGTCATCGTGCAGGTTGTGTCTGGCTTGTCTTAGACAAAGATGCTCCTAAAGAGCAAGTCGAGAAGCAAGCCCATGAGTACGGAATCACATACGAAGAAGCAATGAAGTATCGTGACTATTGGAACGAAAAGAAGTAATTCTAACTAAAGTTTCGCAAGTGATGGCGCACCTGCATAATTTAACATAAAATAGGA
>CAMJDL010000030.1 GCA_946404405.1 uncultured Prevotella sp. | reverse complement strand
AGATTTGATACCCTCAGGAGTATATACAATGCACCCAAAAGTGTGCGTGAGGGCATAGTAAGCCCTCGGCACACTCCGGCTGCGTATGATACACATCCGTAGGCGTCACCTCTGCCAATGCCTTTGAACAAGAGTTGAATTTCCTAGGTTCAAGCTGCCAAAAACAAAGCGTACAGTGTCGCTTATTCCGTAATGTAGTGCCCCACCCATCGGCTCCGTCATCCGCAGATGACATCGTTGCCGAAATAGGCAGATGCAACTGCAAAGATACAAATTATATTCTACTTAACGTATCGTTGAACCTGTTTTTTTACTATTTTACCTAATTTTATCGCGCGAAAGAGGAAAAATAGGGCCGTAATTGCATAAGTTTTCGTAACTTTGCAACCAAAATCAGAATTGTATGGCAAAGAAGACCAACATCAGTACCATCACCCCAGGCGACATCAAGCGCCGTCACCCCCGTTATCTCACTTGCGAGACCGACCGCCAGTATGCCGCTCTGGCTAATGACATTTACGAACTGATGCACGAAGAACTGACGTTTATGGAAGATCGCGAGATGCGTAATGCCAGCATCAGTCTGGCACTCTATTTCGAGGATCTGCACTCGGACACTCATCAGTTCGAGACCTTTACACGACTCTACAAACGGATGTTCGGACTCTACTTGCCATTCTACCATACCATAGATGCCACAGATGCCAGCGCACGTCTCGACAGCATGCGCTTCGTGCTGTGGCATAGTATTGTGGCTGAACGGGAGGGAAGGATGCTGAACCCTACAAACGATGCACTGGCCGCTATGGCACAACAACTTCTGCGTCTGTGGGATGAGAAGAAAAAACGCATCGACCCCAATGAGGAATTGGCAGACCTGCTCTATGCCGAGGAGACGCAGCAGGAGGCTAATATGGTGAAGACAGTGCTCATCTGGCTCAGTCAGCGCAGTTTCCTGGGACGATGGTTCACCAATCCTGACGTTAAAGGCGATGCCGTACACCTGAAACAGCTGGTGCCGTCGATAGACAAGGAAACGCTGGAGTATGCCAACGAGTGCTTTACTGTGCAGGAGCACCAGGCATGGCCGCTCTCACTCACGCCTCAGCACATCTATGCCAAGATGATACGCATCGACATGGACGACCCCGACGACCCGATGGCTGCTGCCATTGAGCACATTGAGTGGAAACCGTTTGGGATCTATGAGGTGGTTGGCTGCGATGACCGCCAGATACAGTTGCGCGACTTTATGGGCGATATATTCAGCGTCGCCAACAGCGACTTCATGGGTAACGTGCGTCAACTCGCCCGACAGAACACTCACGTCACAGGTTCTTTCATCGCCATGAACGGCCAGTGGGAACTCAACGGCCCGTGCCTGTGGACTAAACCTTCTCAAAAGCAATACAAAAACTATCTGGAAAAAGAACGCCAGCACCACCACGTAATGAACGATTTCCGTGGGCAGTATGATGACTTTATCCGCAACCACAATGGCGAGCGATTGTACTTCTTTGCCAATGTCAAGGAGCTTACAGAGTGGCAACATAGCGAGTTGGGACTCGATACATCGGAAATCAACTTCCCATTACCCGATGAGGACCAGCCGCAAGCTGTCTTTTTCGAGGACAACGGACAGATGACCCTTACCCCGCAGGCTCGCTCAATCAAGCATCCTGCCAATCCTGCCTACGACCGTGCCTACGCAGAAGAGAACGCACTGATATTTGTGACAACCGAGTCATGCAGTCCCGGCATGCTGCTCTATATGCTGGAACACCAGCTGCTGCCCGATGCCATGGTGAACGACATCCGTGGACGCGACCACGCACGTAGCCTGACTCAGGAGAATATCGAGTTTATTGCCCGCTGTATGCGCCGCGATATCAAAAGTACGCAGGTGTTCCGTCAGCGTACTGACTTCAACCGCTAGCTTCCCATACACTTGCGGAGTACTTCTATGATCAAAGACATACTGAACAGATACCGAGGACATACCGAAGATATACCGAAGAAATATGGGAGCAAGCACGGAGGAACCTTAGAGGAACAATAGAGCAAAGTAGAACCAACAAATACACTTGGATATGGCAAGGATTGAGAACGACACGTTCTTGCTCTACGTGTTGCACCAAAAAGTCATTACCCATCAGGATTGGCCCGACCAATTCTATCTGAGCGTCAAGGTGGAAACCCTCTCCATAGACGATTTCACCCTTGCCCCCTCAACCCTCCTCTCGCCCTACAAAAGCACTAAAGGCACCCTCGCCCTCATAGACCACCGCTTTGCCGACCCCATGTTCGGCTTCGCCCTTGTCCGTCTCAAAAATGGTCACGCTTCCCGTCAGCATGTCGTCACCCGCTGCACCTATTACGAGCGATACATCTCCGAAGAAGCACTCCAAGCTGCCGCCAAGAGCTATGGCGGTCTTACAGGCGAGGTTCCCTTCTTGAATTCCAAATCCCGCTAAGTCTTTCTTGGTAAGAAATGGAAAATAGAGTTATCTATAGATTTTTTGAAAGATAACTCGCTTATTTGTGAAATTTCTGCATAAAAGTGAGTTATCTCATGGAATTGCAAAAAGAAAACAGCCATTTTTGTAGAAATCTCACAAATCAACGAACTATTGGTTTAGATTATCGAGCAACGTTATTACCTTATAGATCTCCGAGTAGGCGATCCTGTCTTCAGGCAACGCCTTGCTCATAGCTGAAAGTTTTTCTGCATTTGACTTGGCACGTTCCAAACTGCCATTCGTAACGAGGTAGTCATAAAGCTTCGTGCGAATAAAGTAATGACAATTGACTTCTTCATCCTTCAATCTCCTTTAAGTCCAGATACTGACTACCAAGGAATGGCAAATCTACGAGTTTTCCTTGTTTATAGGCATTATAAGGTGACAGGTTCTTGTGTAATCCCATTGACGAGAGACGCTCTATGCGAGTCTCGCCCTCGGAATTCTTATCTGTGAACCACACCGTATCACGACGAACGAAATCCTCGTTCAGCAGGTTTATGTCATGGGTCGTGAAGAGTAATTGGGAAGTGTTGTCGCTATTAGCGATAAACACCTTAATCAGATAAGACAGCAATTCGTAATGAATGCTGGTTTCCAACTCGTCGATGGCGATAAAATGAGAATCGAAGAGCAACTGTTTCAGAATGGTAGTCATACCCATGAAGCGCATGGTACCACGTGACTCATAGCTTTCTGGTAGGTCAAAGGTGCCATTGTCTGTCTTGTGCTTGAATAGTAGTTCGGGCGTGGCTCCGATCTTTCGTAACTCTACATTATCAATGTTGAAGTCAGAGGCTTTAAGCATGAAAACCAAGAAGCGTTTAAGTGAACCATCGCGATCATTTTCCAGATAGTTTCGAGTGAAATCAGATAGTGAAACATCTGGTGTCAACTGGTCGCTGCAATGCTTCGAGAAGAAATCGTAGACGGCATTCAACTGTGAAGCTTCGACATTCGACTTTCCGAAAGCAGCAATCACACTACAGTTGTTGACGGTGTTGCCTTCAATAATCGTCTGGCTCTTCTGGGTCAACTTGGCCTTAGTGCTGAAGGTAATCTCCGTAGCATCCTTTACCTTATTATATATACGACGATAAAGGTTCGTTGGGCGGTTAGTGGTATAGGCCATCAACGTCTCTTCATAGATACGCACGTCGTCAAACTCAATGTTCAGCACATAGCGTACACCTTCAAGATAGAAGTCCATACCCATACGGCAATGTTCGTTTCTTGACTGTTCATCCAGCAGGAAGGGAACCAGTTTCATCGACTCGTTCCTGTCCTGAGGTACACGCTGCATCAGTTGTTTGAAAAAAGAGAGCGCTTTTAGCACATTACTCTTACCAGAAGCGTTGGCACCATAGATAACACCAATCTTTAATAGACTGACGTCATCCGTCACTTTGTTACAATACTCCTCGTTCATGAACTTGTCGGGCGTGGCCACGAAACTAATCATCTGCTCATTCCTGATGGAGAAAAAATTGCTGACTCTAAACTCTGCTATCATACGCTTATCATTGAAAATCGCTACAAAGATAGAATAAAATCGTCAAATTTCCAAATTTATTTCGATATTTCGTAATGTTTTTACGTTTTTATGGATTAAAATGTTATTTTTTACATCTTTGACTTATGTAAACTCACACTTTTGTAATTCCTTTTAAACATTTCTGAAGTTGACAGTTGAAAACCCCTTAGAGATTTCTACTTGTCAACCTGCTTCTTCGCTTCCATTGCAGCTTTAATCTTGCCGCCTACTCTTAGGGCCTGTTCTGAAATGCCGATGCGTATGTACCCCTCAAAGTTCTTCTGCGACTCATGGCCTGTTATGCTACGTAGTTCCAGGTCGGACAGTACGCCTAATTTATATAGGTTAGTGGTTCCACTTCTTCGTGCCGTGTGTGAGCATATCAGTTCATATTTGGCACGCACAACTTCGCCATGTTTGTTCCGTTCCCAAAGAGGAGAACCATTTCTAATCTTGGCCCATCTATCCAGTTTGTGAAACCACTTACGTTCATTTTCCGTAAACTTGATGCCTTTTTTCTTCTTCTCCAACAGCTTCTCATAGGTGTTCTCCGACCGTTTTTCTACAGTCGTCAATACCGTTACATACTTTTCTCGAAAAGAGGGAACGGTTTTTGACAGCTCATACCCTACAGCCTTTATCTTCAAATTCATTTTCTGAACATCTATTTCCGGGAAATCGTAGTGATACTTTTCGCAGAGTTCATAGACACGATTATCGAAGATGGGTACTTCGACCTTCTTCTTAGGGTGCCCTCCCACGATATTATCAACATCGCGTGCCCCTCCCTTCTTCTGTGTCAAAGTAATCAAGCCACTTTTGTTATACGTGATAAAATTCTCTTCCCTCAACTTGCAGTAATCGCTATAGCGTTGGCAACTAAAGTATCCAAGGAGAAAGATGTCACGTACGATTTCATTGTCGCCTGTAAGTTTCAGCTCATACATGGCATCAATTTCCTCGTCAGTCAGGTATATCTCGGCCCGCTTGTCTATCTCTTTGACTGCTTTGTCTTTCCACACCCTCAGGGAAACAGCATTTTTGTTGTAGCCCTCCATGGCCGCGAGGTTACAGAGTTTACGAAAACAGGAAACCTTTTTGTTGAGGGTTCTGACATACAGGGGAGCTTTACCTTCACTTTTGTTGGTTCTCAAAAAGAATTGTGACAAGCTATATTGTATTTTTGACGGTGCAAAGATACATATTTTCCTTGAAAGTTGTAGCCAATTTGTAGCCAAAATTTGAGATTTGGTGAAATTTTAACTTTTGAAAGCTTTTTGATATGTTGTTGTAACTTATTGATAATAAGTTTTTTGCGATTTACGAATATTTCTAATAATTTCATCTTCTTAAATTCAAGCCCATCCTGAAGCGCAAAAGTCTCAATCGAAAGGTTGAGACTTTTTTTCGTCTAACACCTATCCTCAAATGATAGATCCGTAATGAATCAAGGGAGCCAACCGTTGTGGCTGGCTCCCTACTGTTTTCAGGTTGTTCAGGATTCAATCAAAAAGGTCGTGATTACCCATCAGATTGTGAATAGGTATACACCTTCAGTATACCGCAAAACTTTTGAAAGTGCTGTTTTTGATGTTAATGTCACTTTTACTTCTAACGTATTTAAAGTCAATTTATTAGGTAAGGTGTTATTGCTAATGTCAATGACACTATATATCACTACAGTAAAACAAGTTGTTTTGGTGACGAAGGAATGGTACTTTACAGTAATAGAAGCGCCTTCTACGATACCAAAACAACTTGTTTTACTGTCGTAGAAGCCGTCTTAGATACTAATAATCACTTGAAAAGCCTTTGTATGGGGCGTTTGTCGTGCTGTGGCAGCAACGAAAAGTGTGGCAGCAAGAGCAATTTTTAGTGGAAAAAGTTTGGGAATAATGGAATTAATTTGTACCTTTGCAGGGTTGAACGGGCTGTAAGGCTCGAATTCAGACACCGAAATTTAATGTAACCATTATTACTAATTTAATTAAAACTAAAAGGAAATGAAAAAAAGCCATTTGATGATGCAAGTGTGCATGGGTATCGCCCTCGCCTTTGCAGTTCAGACACCCGCCCATGCTCAGTTTGGCGGACTTGTGAAGAAAGCCAAGAAAGCTGTTGGAGTTAGTGAAAATACCAGCAGTAGCAATGATGACGTAACAGCCAAGGCTCAGGCTGACTATGATGCCTCCCACCCTGCTGTGATGGAGAAGAAGAATGCCGAAAAGGCTGGCGGTATGGACAAATATCTGGGACTGGACCAGACTGAGAACGGCAGAATACTATGGAAATGGGCCAGCGTAGAGGACTATACCAAGAACCAAAATGTGCGAAATGCCTATGAGGCTGCTCGTCAGCTGACCTTCATCCTGCGCTATCTGAAGGGCAACACCGAGACTTTCAGTGCTCACGCTCAGCCTGCTTATGTGTTGGATATGGTGAACAACCAGATTCCTGAAAACATCAAGCGTGCACAGGAAAAGAAGAACAACGCCAAGAGCGAGCCCATCTCGAAGACTGATGCTGACGCCCTGACTGCAGAGTGTGCCCGTATCAAGCAGCTCTACCTGAGCCAGACTGGTACTAAGGAGAAGACTGCTGAAGAGAAGCAGGCCGAGGCTAATGCTGAGTATATCAAGAGCATCGTGGACAAGAACTACCTGCTGAACGACCTCAGCGACAAGAATCGCAATGCCAAGGCAGTGGCTGACTACAAGGCAAAGATCAATGCCAAGGTGAAGTCGGCACTGGCTCCCACCAAGATTCTCGGCACCTATTCTACATCGTTCGCTTGGCAGGGCCTGCCTGTATTCACCATGCCCGAATACAAGGATGAGTGGTCTTCTATCCAGGAGATGCAGTTCAAGACTTTCTATGAGAAGAATGGTAAGTACTATGTAGTAGAGGGTGCTTTCCGTCACGGCATCAAGAAAGCTGACAGCGCTCAGGGCAAGACAACAGACTGGACTAACTACTGGCCAGGATTGAAGACGCCGGTAGAGATTCCTGCAGACAAAATACAAGGAAAATTCTAAGTATCAATCAAATGGGGGCAGATTTGTCCCCATTTGATTTTAAACTTTTGGGTTTCATTTACGTCAAAGGGTAAAACATAGACTAAATGAGACTTCTACGACCCGCTTTTTTATTTATTATTTGCTGTTTCGGATTCCTTAACTTGTCAGCCCAAACGCCATCGCTGACAGGACGCGTGACGGATGCCGAAACCAACGAGCCTTTAATAAGGGCAACAGCACAGTTATATCGTATTGGCAGGGACACGACACTTGTCGGAGGAACCTTATCGGATGCTCAAGGCCGATTCTCGTTCAATACCAATAGTACGGGGTCATTTTTGCTACGCATCTCATTTTTAGGATTTAAGACGTCTGAACAGCGTGTCAGCCTGACGGCAGGCCATACGCAGACACTTGGCAAAATAGAACTGACGCCTGATGCCATGCAGCTGGACGAGGCGGTAGTGACAGCCAATTTGCCCAAGATGATTATCAAGGACGATACGGTAGTTTATAATGCCGACGCCTATCGTGTGCCGGAAGGGTCAGTCATCGAAGCACTGGTAGAAGCCCTGCCTGGTGCAAAGATTGACGACGACGGTAAGATCAGCATCAACGGAAAGGACGTAAAGCGCTTTAAGTTGGACGGACGCGACTTCATGACTGGCAACAACGATGCGGTGATGAAGAATCTGCCCTCATACGTGGTTGATCAGGTGAAGGCTTACGACGAGAAGAGCGACCTGAGCCGTATGACGGGTATTGACGACGGTAACGACGACTTCGTGCTGGAATTTGTGACCAAGCGCAGTGCCAGAAAAGGCTTGCAGGCCAATCCGGATATCGGTTACGGTACTGACGGACGTTACGGCATCCGTCTGACAGCCATGAAACCTTTCGGTGACATCCGCTATACGTTTATGGGTAATGCCAACAACGTGAACGACCGTAACTTCAGCGGACGAGGCGGACGAGGACGAGGCAACGGACAAGGACAGCGCGAAACAAAAACTGGTGCGCTGGACATCAGCTATGAGAAGCAGAACAAACTGAAACTGAGTGGTCGAGTGACGTGGAACCATGGTGATACCGACAACTGGAACCGTACGGGCTCGGAGAGTTTCGTCAATACGCGTGGTGGCGCCTTCTCGAACAGTATCAGCCAGAGCTACTCGCGTAATAACAGTTGGACGGGTAACATGAACCTGCAATGGACCATCAACCCCATGACAACCCTGTCGTTCCGTCCTGACATCAGTTTCTCTACCAACGACAGCAGAAGTTTTTCGACCTCGGCATCATTCAACAGAAATCCTTTCGATTATGTGCTCGATCCATTGAGTGATGAAGGTCTGCGAACGTTGGACAACGACTCGTTAGTTGTCAACAGCCGCCAGAACAAGTCGCTGAGCTATGGCGAGAACAAAAATGTCAACGCACAAGTACAGTTGTATCGCCGCCTGGGGACCAATGGTAGAAATGTAGCTTTGAGTGCCAATTTCAGCTATCGCGACGGCAACAACAAGAATGCAAGTCTATCAGCAGTACACCTGTACCAGCAAAAGACCATTCTGGGCGGAGACTCCACCTATCAGACGAACCGCTATACGCTCTCTGATAACGACAACCTGAACTATTCGTTGGGATTCACCTATACAGAGCCATTGTTGACATTCAAGGCCAAAGAACAGGAGACTTTACCAAACGGACAACGACAGCGTGGTCCCTTCGGGCGTAACCAACCGCGCGGATTCGGACAGATGGGACTGTTCCTGCAACTGAACTATCGCTACGAATACAGCCATCAGAAGAGTGACCCTGCCACTTATGACTTCCCCAACTATTCTGACGCTGCCTTTGCAGAAGTCCTGCAGGACTATCGCGACTGGACAGCCCTGTTTGGTTATCTGGACAATCCATACGAGAGCTACCTCAGCAACGACCTGAGCCGCTATTCAGAGCGCACGGAGTATAACCATAACATCGAAGTGCAGTTGCGCTATGTTCGAGAGAAAATAAATATGAATCTTGGCGTCTCCATACTACCCCAGCGCTCACACTTCATCCAGCAATATCTAGGGCGTCCCGTTGATACCGTACGCACAGTGACCAACATATCGCCAACGCTGAACATGCGCTACCGTTTCAACCAGCAGACCAACCTGCAAGTACAGTTCCGTGGACAGACGCAGCAGCCAAACATCACGCAGTTACTTGACATATACGATGATACCAATCCACTGAGCATCACGATGGGTAACCCCGGCTTGAAACCTTCATTTAACTCAAACCTCCGCGTCAATTTCCAAATGATGCGACAGCCAACCATCGTCACTGACAGTCTTGGGTTCCAAGTGCCTAAGAATCAACGTAATTGGAGTTTCAACTCAAACGCAGGATGGACGGTAACCAGCAATAGCATTGGTAATATCGTGACCTACAACGAGACGACAGGTGGACGCATTTCACGACCAGAAAATATCAATGGTAACTGGAATGCCAACTTCGGCATGGGATTTACCGTTGGTCTAGACACCCTGAACCGTTGGGACATCACAGGTTCGATCAATGCCAGCTACTCGCACCGTGTAGGCTATGTTAACCTGAACCGTACAGCCACGCCTGATCGTAACGTGACACATACCTATAACGTCAATCCGTCTGTTTCACTCAGTTTCCGTAACAAATGGCTCAGCTTCTCGCTGAACGGACGTACCACCTACGCTCGTACCGAGAACCGTTTGCAGGCCTCAAACAACCTGACAACATGGAACTTCCAATATGGCGGCAACACTAAAATAACATTCCCTTGGGGTTCGAATCTCTCTACCGATTTCCACATGTATAGCAAGCGTGGCTATGCTGACGAGACGCTGAACACCGATGAATTGTTGTGGAATGCCCAACTGTCGCATAGCTTCTTACGCGGAAAGGTGTTGACGGTGATGTTGCAGTGGTACGACATCCTACACGAGCAGACTAATTTCTCACGCACTGTCAATGCCAATGGCTGGCGCGACCAAGAGGTCAATGCCATCACTTCGTACGCCATGATACACGTTAGCTATCGCATGAACTTCTTTGGAGGAGGCAATGGTGGCGGACGCGGTGGTCGTCGTGGTTTCGGCGGTGACGGTCCTGGCGGCTTCGGCGGAGGCGGCTTTGGTGGAGGCGGCTTCGGAGGCGGCTTTGGTGGAGGCGGTGGCTTTGGTGGCGGACGTCCATAGTTGTCCCCATCAATGCCTTGTCAACAGTTTAGCCTTTATATTTGTAAATCAGTTTGTTGGCTCCGGAAGTAATCTCCAATTCATCGCGGTGTTCTTGGATGAATGAATCGATATGGCGCTTACGCTTATCTTCCAAAATCTCGTCAACAGCAATTAGGATACCCGTCTCTTCAACATCACCAAACCCGTAGTTGATAGCCGTACCAAAAAGCTTCATCGTAGGCGACAAGCCCATATAGGCATTGACCAATGGAGGAATATTATAGCCCATATTACGGATTTCACGATTTAGGATAAGATAGTCATCCTTGAATGTCTTGCCACAGAACAAAGCCTCCAATTCCTTGACATCCGTCTCCAATTCCAGCGGTTTCATCGGGATAATAAGATTTTCCTTATCATCGAAATGCTTCTTAAGGAAATAGAGTATCATGTCACGACCCTTGCGGATATAAGACGGATACATGGTCATCTTACCAAAGTAATATTTTACGTTTGGACGGATAACAGTCAATGCTCCCAAACCATCCCAAAGATTGTCGAGAGCGAACAGACTCTTGGCCCCCATACGTGAGGACTGGTAGGGCAGACTTACAAACGAACGACCTAACTCTACGGTATAAGGGGCATACTCCTTCAAGAACTTCTCAGAGAAATGGAACATGTGACTGGTGGCCAAAATAGGCTGTCCTTTCTCATCATATTGCCAATCTGTACCTAACAGATAACGGTAACCGCCAATAATTTCCTCATCCTCTGGATTCCACACAATAAGCTGCTTATAGCAGTTCTCACAAATATCAAACTCGTCGATATCCATCTCCTTTCCTGTTCCTCCACCAGCTTCACGGAAAGCAATCTCGCGCAATCGACCTATCTCCTTCATTACATTGGGCGCATTATGCTCTGTAATAACATAGATTTCGTTGTTACTCTTGTTGGTCATGCGAAGCTGCTTGTCAGATGTCAGTTCGCTTTTAAGGAGTTCTTTACTGATGGGCTGGATGATTGGCTGTTCCATGTTAAGATGAGAGATTAGTGTTTAGAGTTTAGAGAGAATATACTTGGTCTTGGACAAATTTTGCCCATTCCAACGGGGTTTTACTTTTATCAAAGGTCTGCCAGGGAATAGGCTTACCTATTTTCACTTCAAATGTTTTACCGACATTCTTGTACATCTCATCGACCAAGAAAAGCATCGCCAGATTGAATGGCAGGAAACGGTCGCTGAAATTAGCAAGACGATAGAAGAACTTAGAATTCTGACCACTAAAGTGAATAGGTACGATATCACGCTGATATTCCACACTCTTTACGACAAATGTCTTAGACCAGGGAATATCGCGAATCACACCATTCTTCTTACGCGAACAAATACCTGCCGGGTACATCAGCATGTGATAATTGCTCTCAAAACCAGCTTTCACCATAGCGGGAAAATTGCGACTCTGCTTACCCGTCTTGTTAATTGGGATACATAATGGGGCCAATCCAGGAAGATTCATCAGCAAATCATTGACCAGGTAACGGAATCGGGAATCATAATGACGCCCGATAATAGCACCAAGGGCAACACCGTCTTCACCACCCAAAGGATGATTCGATACAAAGGTGTAGAGTCTGGCATCATCAGGAGCAGGCAAATTCTCCTTGCCCTTCACGACCAGCGTCATTTGCAAGTAACGTACACATTCTTCGAGCCATTCCGTACCGACTTTCTCGCGTGATTCCCATAGGAATTTGTTCACTTCATCCTGATGTGCAATACGTTTGAGCCATGAAACAAGGAAGCCTGGTATCCATTTTGCCTTGGACCCCATCTTATTCTTCAAGATACTATCAATATCTATCGTCTTTTCTGAAGTTTGCCCCATGTTTCTCTCTCAAATATTGCGTAACAACGTGCAAAGGTAAGCATTTTATTTTGTAATTCTTGCACTTTTTATCATAAAATGTGCAAAAAAAGTAAAACGACTTATACAAAGCACTCCTCCGCCACCCACAGAAACGCTATTCCCCACCAATGTAATAAAAATACAAGTATTTAATTATTAGTTACTTATGCACTATTTCACAAAATTTAAAATTTCATCCATTAAAAAAAGTGGAGAATTGTGGGGGATTGTGGGGGAAAATGATTACCTTTGCACCCAAAGTTAGAAATTACAAATAAGTACGCATGCGATTTTTAGGTAATATAGAGGCTAAAACCGACGCGAAAGGTCGTGCTTTTCTACCTGCTGCTTTCCGAAAAGTACTGCAGTTGAATAGCGAGGAGCGTTTGGTATTGCGCAAGGATGTCTTTCAGCCTTGCCTGGTACTCTATCCTGAAAGTGTATGGAATGAGCAGATGGATCAGATGCGTGCACGTCTGAACCGCTGGAATCGCCAGCACCAACAGGTATTCCGTCAATTTGTGAGCGAGGTTGAACTACTGACTCTAGACGGCAACGGGCGTTTCCTGATTCCTAAGCGCTACCAGAAGATGGCAGATATAGAACAAGACATTAAGTTCATTGGTATGGGTGACACCATTGAAATATGGAGCAACAAGAAAGCCGATGAGCAACAGATGAAGCCCGAAGACTTTGAGGCCGCCCTAGAAGAACTGATGGGAAGCGAAGAAACTAAAAGCGAAGAGTGAAAAGCGAAAAGATAAGATGATCGTCACGGCAGAGACATATCATGTTCCTGTTCTCCTAAAGGAGAGTGTCGACGGGCTGGATATCCAGCCCGATGGCATTTACGTTGACGTTACCTTTGGCGGCGGTGGTCACTCTCGCGAGATACTGTCTCGTTTGGGAAAGAATGGCCATCTTTATAGTTTCGACCAAGATGCTGACGCAGAAAAAAATATCGTGGCCGATGATAGATTTACCTTCGTCCGTAGCAACTTTAGATATATCAGCCAATGGATGCGCTACTATCACGTTGAGAAGATTAACGGGCTCTTGGCCGATTTAGGTGTTTCGAGCCACCACTTCGATGACGAGACGCGTGGATTTTCGTTCCGCTTCGATGCCCCACTCGATATGCGTATGAACAAACGTGCCGGACTGACAGCCGCCGACATACTAAACAACTACACAGAAGAGCAACTGGCTGATGTTTTTTATCTCTATGGAGAACTGAAGAATGCACGCCGACTGGCAAAGGCCATTGTAAACTATAGAAACAGCCAGCATATAGAGACCACTGCCCATTTGACAGAAGCTACCGAACAGCTGATGCGTACCGAACGCGAGAAGAAGGACATGGCACGTCTCTATCAGGCACTACGTATTGAGGTCAATCGTGAGATGGATGCCTTGCGCGACATGCTAAAAGGTGCTACGGATATGCTGGACGAAGGCGGTCGGCTGAGCGTCATCACCTATCACTCGCTGGAAGACCGCATCGTAAAGAACGTTATAAAGGCAGGCAATGCCGAAGGAAAAATGGAACAAGACTTCTACGGCCGCATCTCATCCCCATATCGAATGGTTGGAAAGATGATTACACCCAGCCAAGAGGAACAAGAACGTAACCCTCGTAGTCGTAGTGCCAAATTGAGAATAGCAGAAAAGATATAATATAACCAGAATGGATATTAACGACAAGATAACACCTGCTGATGACAATCAGATTGAGTTGACCATCATCCCAACAGATGAGGAGGAAGCTGACTCTGCTACAGAACAAGCAACAAAAAGCGGACAAGAAGCAGAGAAAGCAGAAGAGGTCATCAAAGAGACGATTGAGAAAATTAAGCAGACAGCCAGTGAGGAAGACCCACGTCCGTCGGGTCAACTGAATCTGCGCACCATTCTGGGTGGCGACCTCCTGACCACACAGATGGTACGTTCACAGATATGGCTGTTTATCATGATTGTAGCATTTAGTCTGGTCTACGTGGCTTTCCGCTATCAGTGTCAGCAAGATATGATCAAGATTGACAAGTTGGAAGAGAGATTGCGCGATGCCAAATTCAAGGCCCTGTCTGCAAGCAGTACGCTGACTGCAAAGAGTCGTGAGAGTCACGTACTTGAAATATTGAAACAAAATAAGGACTCTCTGCTTCACCAGGCAGACCAGCCCCCATATATTATAGAAGTACCGGAATGAGCAAGTTCAGTAATGATCAGGTTATGCCGCGCTACATGATAATCGCTGTAGTGCTGACGCTCATCGGAATTGCCATCATCGGCAAGGCCTTCTATATCATGACTGCCAAGAAGCAATATTGGACGGAGGTTGCCGACCGTTTGAAGCGTGACTCAGTGAGCGTGAAGCCAACACGAGGAAACATCCTGAGTTGCGACGGACAGCTGATGGCCACCTCAATTCCAGAATATAAAATCTTTATGGACTTCCAGGCCGCTGCTTTCGTCGATGGGGACTCACTATGGCTCGACAAGGTTGACAGTGTCTGCGACGGACTGAGCAAGATATTCCCCAGCATAACTCCTCACGAGTTCAAGGTATGGCTGGAAACAGGCAAACAAAAGGTAAACAAAAACGGTTCTGTAGGTGCCCGTCACTGGCCCATTTGGCCTAAACGCATTGATTACAACACATACACAGAAGTCAGCCAGCTGCCATTCTTCAATATGCCAAAATACAAGAGTGGCTTCCATATTGAGGAATTCAACGCCCGTCGTCGCCCGTTTGGTTCATTGGCATTGCGTACGGTAGGTGGTATGTTTGGCGCTAAGGACTCGGCCTACTACGGACTCGAGCTTTCATACGACAGTTTGCTACGTGGCACACCAGGTATCACGGGACGCCGCAAGATACTAAACAAATATATGAACATCCCCGTCACACTGCCTGTTGACGGATGTGACATAGTCACCACGATTGATGTCAATATGCAGGACTTGGCCGAACGTTCTTTGCTCGACATGTTGAAGAGTCCGCAGGTAAATGGTGAAATGGGCGTGGCCATCCTGATGGAGGTAGCAACAGGTGACGTGAAGGCCATTGTCAACATGATTAAAAATGATGATGGCCAATATATAGAAGCAGTCAACTCAGCCATCAGCTACCGATGTGAACCCGGTTCCGTATTCAAGGTGGCTTCATTCCTTGTGGCACTCGACGATGAAGTCGTTGACACCAGCTACGTCATCCATACCGGTTGCGGTGTGGAAATGATGCATGGTCGTCCGATGAAGGACCACAACTGGCGTCGTGGTGGCTATGGTGACATTAATATGGCACGAGCATTAGAAGTAAGCTCCAACATCGGTGTGAGTCACATTATTGACAAATACTATGGCAAAGAGCCTGAGCGCTATGTCAAGGGGTTGTACCGTATAGGCATACACGAAGACCTGAAATTACCATTAGTAGGCTATCTGGCACCCAGTATCCGTATGCCCGAAAAGAATAAGCGTGGACAATATCTCAACTGGAGCAAGACTGCCCTGCCTTGGATGTCGATAGGTTACGAAACACAGATAGCACCAATCAATACGGTGACATTCTATAATGCCATTGCCAACAATGGTAAGATGATGCGTCCGCGTTTTGTCAAGAAAGTCATGAAAAATGGCGAGACCCTTGCTGAATATCCGCCACAGGTCATCAAAGAACATATTGCCAAACCCAAGGCCATCAAGACTATGCAGACTATTCTGGAGCATGTGGTCAGTCAGGGACTTGGTCGTAAGGCAGGTTCAACACTATTCAAAGTGGCTGGTAAAACTGGTACGGCACAGGTGGCTGACCAATATGGTGGCTATCATTCAGGCACAACCCGCTACTGGTTGTCGTTTGCTGGCTATTTCCCTGCCAACGAGCCCAAATATTCCTGTATAGTCTGTATCAAGAAGTCGGGACTGCCCGCCTCCGGTGGTGGTATGAGCGGTGTCGTATTCCATCATATTGCCGAAGGTGTCATGGCACGCTATCTGAAATTAAGCGTCGATGATGCTCATGATGAGCGCTCCATCGCCATCCCCGACGTCAAAGGCGGTAATGCGGGAGCAGCTAATACAGTACTCAACAAGTTAGGCATCAAGAAGCGTGAACCGCAGGGGAACGACAAGTATAATCTGACGGTTGCACCCGACGTGACAGGCATGGGAGCACGTGATGCCGTTTATCAGATGGAGAGACGTGGCTTAAAAGTCAAGGTCCAAGGTCGTGGTAAGGTTAAGTATCAGAGTTACCCCGCAGGCAAGACCATCACCGATGGCGCCGAATGTATCCTGACATTGGAGAATTAAGAACTAATATAAATAATAAGGTATATGAAACTAAGTGAATTGCTCAAGAATGTAGAAGTCCTTAACAGCCTCGGAGGTGCTGATGTGGACATTACTGGCGTGAACATTGATTCGCGTCGTATAGAAAAGGGGCATCTCTTCGTTGCCATCCCTGGCACACAAACCGATGGTCATAACTTCATTCCCAAAGCCATTGAGCAAGGGGCTGCTGCTGTATTATGTGAGTATTTCCCCAATACACGTGTACCTGGTATCACCTATATTGCCGTAGAGTCTACGGAAGATGCCGTTGGCAAGGTTGCCACAGTCTTCTATGGTGAGCCCTCACTGAAGCTGAAACTTGTTGGTGTGACTGGCACCAATGGTAAGACGACCATCGCCACCTTATTATATAATATGTTCCGCAAGTTCGGACATAAGTGTGGACTGCTCTCTACCGTATGCAACTATATCGAGGGAGAAGCCATTCCTGCTGACCATACCACCCCCGACCCCATCGAACTGAACAAGCTGTTGGCTCAAATGGTGGAGGCTGGTTGTGAATATGCCTTCATGGAGTGCTCCAGCCACGCCATTGCACAGAAACGTATTGGCGGATTGAAATTTGCCGGCGGACTATTTACTAATTTGACACGCGACCATTTAGACTATCATAAGACATTCGAGAACTATCGCGACGCCAAGAAAGCATTCTTCGACGGACTGTCAAAGGAAGCATTCGCCATCACCAATGCCGACGACAAGAACGGTGCGGTCATGATACAGAACTGTAAAGCGAAGGTAAAGACGTATTCCACCCGTTCGATGGCCGATTTCCGTGCACGTATCATCGAATGTCACTTCGAAGGCATGTACTTAGAGATTGACGGACGCGAGGTTGGCGTACAATTCATCGGAAAGTTTAATGTCAGTAACTTATTGGCTGTCTATGGTGCTGCTGTCATGTTAGGTAAGAAACCCGAAGACATTCTTTTGGTGTTAAGCACCTTAAAGAGTGTTGCCGGACGTCTGGAACCTATTCGCTCGGAAGAGGGCGTCACCGCTATTGTCGACTATGCCCATACGCCTGATGCATTAGAGAATGTGCTGAACGCCATACATGAAGTACTGGATGGTAAGGGCGGACAAGTTATCACTGTTTGTGGTGCCGGCGGCAACCGTGACAAGGGAAAGCGTCCGCTGATGGCTCAGGAGGCTGTCAAGCAGAGCGACCGCGTCATCATTACCTCCGACAATCCCCGTTTCGAAGAACCACAAGACATCATCAATGACATGCTGGCTGGTCTTGATCAGAAACAGATGAAGAAGGTGGTGAGCATCGTAGACCGCAAGGAAGCCATCAAGACGGCATATATGCTGGCCCAAAAGGGTGACGTCATTCTCATTGCAGGTAAAGGACATGAGGACTATCAGGAAATCAAAGGCGTCAAGCATCACTTTGACGACCGCGAAGTAGTTAGAGAAATCTTCGGTCTGTCGTAACATCGGCACATCGAAATAACGAAATATCGAAATAACGAAAAAGAACAAACAATGCTATACTACATCTTTAGATTCTTAGAACAATACGATATCCCCGGTGCTCACATCTGGTCGTATATTTCGTTCCGTTCGCTGTTGGCACTCATAATGTCATTGCTTATCTCTGCATGGTTTGGCGAGTATTTCATCAAGTGGATGAAGCGTCGCAACATCTCTGAGACCGCTCGTGACGCCAGTATCGATCCATTTGGCGTCGAGAAAAAGGGCGTTCCAACCATGGGTGGTATTATCATTATCGTTTCAATACTCGTCCCCGTCTTGTTATTAGGTCGTATGCGTAATATCTACTTGTTGCTCATGATAGGTACTACCGTATGGCTGGGCTTCCTCGGTTTTATGGACGACTACATCAAGATATTCCGCAAGAACAAAGAGGGATTGAGAGGCATCTATAAGATTATCGGACAAGTGTCAATAGGATTCATTGTAGGCTTGACGTTATGGTTAAGTCCCGATGCCGTTGTACGCGAGAACGTCTCTGAACCGCAACAAAATCAAGAGATAGTCATCAAGCACAAGCCAGAAGCTGTCAAGTCATTACAAACAACGATTCCATTCATCAAGAACCACAACCTCAACTATTCTAATGTACTCTCCTTCCTTGGCAAGTACAAAGTTGCTGCAGGATGGGCATTGTTCATCATCATGACCATCATCGTCGTCACTGCAGTATCTAACGGAGCAAATCTTAACGATGGTATGGATGGCATGTGTGCAGGTAACTCGGCTATCATCGGTATAGCCTTGCTCTTGTTTGCGTACGTCTCGTCGCACATCGTCTATGCGGCCTACTTCGACATTATGTATATCCCACACTCCGAAGAGTTGGTTGTATTCCTGTCAGCTTTCATCGGGGCAATGATAGGTTTCCTGTGGTACAACGCCTATCCTGCTCAGGTATTCATGGGCGATACTGGTTCATTGGCCATTGGCGGTATCATTGGCGTCTGTGCTGTGATTATCCATAAGGAACTAATGCTTCCTATCCTGTGTGGCATATTCTTCATCGAAAGTCTCAGCGTCATTATCCAGACACAATGGTTTAAAATACAGAAACGGAAAGGCAAGCGTGTGCGTGTGTTCCGTGCCACACCTATTCACGACAACTTCCGTCGCCTGGACTCTCAGCTCGACCCCACCAGTACATATATCTTGAAAGGCTGGCCCCATCGTCAGTTCCATGAGTCTAAGATCACCTTCCGTTTCTGGATTGTGACCATTATATTGGCAGCATTAACAATTATAACATTGAAGGTAAGATAGAAATATGAGTAAGATTGCTATATTAGGAGCTGGCGAAAGCGGTGCTGGAGCTGCCGTGTTGGCCAAGAAGCAGGGCTTTGAAGTCTTTGTCAGCGATATGTCGAAAATCAACGACAAGTATAAGAAACAGATGGACGACCACAAGATAGAGTGGGAGGAAGGCCATCACACGGAAGAAAAGATTCTGGATGCCGACGAGATTATTAAGAGTCCTGGCATTCCTGATACAGCTCCCATGATTGTCAAGATCAAGGAGAAGGGAATCCATATCATCAGCGAGATTGAGTTTGCCGGACGCTACACCAATTCAAAGATGATTTGTATCACTGGTTCAAATGGTAAGACCACGACGACCAGCCTCATCTATCATATCTTCAAGGCTGCCGGTTACGATGCCGGTTTGGCTGGTAATATCGGCAATTCGTTGGCGCTGCAGGTAGCCGAGGACCCGCATGATTACTATATCATCGAGCTGTCGTCATTCCAACTCGACAACATGTACGACTTCCGTGCCAACATTGCTATTCTGCTGAATATCACCCCCGACCATCTGGATCGTTACGATTTCAAAATGCAGAATTATGTAGATTCAAAGATGCGTATCATACAGAACCAGACATCACAGGATGCCTTCATCTACTGGAACGACGACCCTGTGGTAAAGAAAGAACTGGCAAAATATAACATCAAAGCCATCCAGTATCCTTTCTCCGAGTTGAAGGAGGTTGGCAGCATCGGTTATATCGAGGAAGGACAGTATAAGATAGAGAAGCCCGAGCCATTCAATATGGAGCAGGAAGCATTAAGCCTGACGGGCAAGCATAATATCTATAACTCACTGGCTGCCGGTATCGCTTCCGATGTCGCTGGTATCAAGAAGGATATCATTCGCCAGTCGTTGAGCGACTTCCCAGGTGTAGAGCATCGTCTTGAGAAGGTATGCACCGTCCGTGGTGTACAATACATCAACGACTCGAAAGCCACCAATGTCGATGCCTGCTGGTATGCATTGGAATCCATGAAAACTAAGACCATTCTCATTATCGGTGGTAAGGACAAGGGCAATGACTATGCCCCTATCATACCATTGGTAAAGGAAAAATGTGCCGGATTGGTCTACCTCGGTGCCGACAACAAGAAATTGCACGACAACTTTGACGCACTGGGCATTCCTGTTCGCGACACGCACTCTATGAAAGAGTGTATCCAAGCCTGCTATGAGATGGCCGAACCAGGCATGACGGTACTGCTCAGTCCTTGCTGCGCCAGCTTCGACCTTTTTAAGAACATGGAGGATCGTGGCGAGCAGTTCAAAGAATTAGCAAGGAATCTCTAGAATCTCTTAGAGAACCCTAGGATCTCCTATAAAAAAGAAAAATAATGAACAAGAAAATAGGCAATATCTTCAAGGGCGACAAGGTCATCTGGATGGTGTTCTTCTTCCTCTGCATGATCAGTATCGTGGAAGTCTTCTCGGCTTCCAGCGGACTGACGTATAAGAGTCAGAACTATGTTGGTCCTATTGCCTACCATACGTTCACCATCTTCATTGGTGTACTGGCTGCCATCGTCACGCTTAACGTTCCGTGCCGATACTTCAAACTGCTTACACCATTCCTACTATTACTAAGCGGACTGATGCTTTTAGTAGTGATGTTGGGCGGAGGCGAGAGCACTAACGATGCTTCGCGCTGGATTCGTCTGGGTCCATTTACCATCCAGCCTTCTGAGATTGCCAAAGGCACCATCGTGCTTACTGTCGCACAGATTTTAGCTGCCATGCAACGCGAGAATGGTGCAGACCGCAAGGCCTTCAAATATATCCTTTGGTTCACCATCCCTGCATGTATGGCTATCGGAGTCGAGAATCTCTCTACCGCAGCCTTACTATTTGCAGTGGTATTCCTGATGATGTTCATCGGACTCGTGCCGCTTCGTCAGTTAGGCAAATTGTTTGCTGTCATCGCATTCATCGGCATTTTTGCCATCTCAATGGTTATGATTGTAGGACATGACCGCACTGGAGAAGAAGAGAACCAACAGTTAGCAAAGACCGAACAGGTTGAAAAGCCCCAGAAAAAGAGCAAACTGGAAAAAATGCTTCACCGAGCTGATACGTGGAAGGCTCGTATCCTGAATTTCGGCAAGGAAGACCCCACACCTAAGGAGTACGACCTTGACAAGGATGCACAGGTAGCCCATGCCAATATCGCCATCGTGTCAAGTGGTATTACCGGCAAAGGTCCTGGCAAGAGCACAGAACGCGACTTCCTGGCTCAGGCTTTCAGTGATTTCATATTTGCCATCGTCATCGAGGAGTTAGGCATCATTGGTGCAGCCTTTGTGGTGTTCCTATACATTATATTATTATACCGTTGTGCCCGTATTGCCAGTCGCTGCGAGAACAACTTTCCCGCCTTCCTTGCTATGGGATTGGGATTGCTGCTGGTTATACAGGCGACCTTCAATATGATGGTAGCAGTAGGATTGGCACCAGTGACGGGACAGCCGTTGCCACTAATTTCGAAAGGTGGTACGTCGACCATCATCAATTGCGCCTACATTGGTGCCATATTGAGTGTCAGTCGCTCTGCCAAGATGAAGAAAGAAGTTGCGGAGGATAAGGAGTTAAAGAAATAAGAATATGGAAAGAGAGTTAAGAGTCATTATCAGTGGCGGTGGTACTGGAGGCCATATCTTCCCTGCCGTGTCGATAGCCAATGCCGTCAAGGCTTTGCGCCCTGACGCCAAGATTCTGTTTATTGGAGCTGAGGGACGTATGGAAATGCAACGCGTTCCCGCTGCGGGGTATGATATCAAGGGACTACCTATACGTGGCTTCTTCCGTCCGTTGTGGAAACCTGCCAACATCGGTGTGGCCATCGACTATCTGAAAAGCAAGTGGCTGGCCAAGAAGATACTTCGCGACTTCAAGCCACAAGTTGCTGTCGGTGTCGGCGGTTATGCCAGCAGTGCAGCCCTTGGCGCTGCCAACAGTCTGGGCATCCCCACCCTCTTACAAGAACAGAACAGCTATGCAGGGCTGGCCAACAAAACACTGGCCAGCAAGGCCAAGAAGATTTGTGTGGCCTACGAGGGTATGGAGCGTTTCTTCCCAGGTCAGAAAATTATGCTGACCGGCAATCCTGTGCGACAGCAATTATTAGACAGTAGCATCAGTCATGACGATGCCGTACACTCTCTGGGATTTGACCCACAGAAGAAGACCGTGCTCATTGTCGGTGGTAGTTTAGGAGCACGTACCCTTAACGAAAGCGTGCTGGCTCATCTCGACCAGATTAAGGATAGTGGTGTTCAGTTTGTATGGCAGACAGGCAAATACTATAGTGCCGAAATCAGTGAACGCATGAAGGGACATGATATCCCCAACTTGAAGATTACCGACTTCATCAGTGATATGGCTGCTGCCTATAAGGCTGCCGACCTCGTAGTAAGTCGTGCTGGTGCCGGCAGCATCTCGGAGTTCTGTTTGTTGGGAAAGGCCGTTATACTGGTGCCAAGTCCTAATGTTGCTGAAGACCATCAGACCAAGAATGCCCTGGCACTGGTCAATAAGCAGGCAGCTCTCTATGTCAAGGACAGCGAAGCTGCCAAGTTGCTATTGCCGATGGCCATCGACACTGTCAAGGATGATGCAAAGTTGCAGAGCCTGAGTACCAATATTCTCAAGATGGCACTGCCTGACTCTGCAGAAATAATCGCCAAAGAAGTCATTAAATTAAGTGAATAGTGAAAAGTGATATATTGTTACCGAATATGGATATTAAAGATATAAAATCAATTTATTTCATAGGAGCCGGCGGTATCGGCATGAGTGCCATCGCCCGCTACTTTATCAAAAAAGGACTTGTCGTAGCCGGCTATGACAAGACGCCAAGCACTCTCACCCGTCAGCTGGAACGTGAGGGCATGCTTATCCACTATGAGGAGAATGTCAACGAGATTCCTTTTGTCTGCAAACAGAAGGAGTCATGCTTAGTTGTATACACGCCTGCCATTCCCGAGAATCATAAAGAGCTGCAGTTTTTCCGCGAAAACGGCTTCGAGATTCAGAAGCGCGCCCAAGTACTAGGTACGCTGACTCGTCAGCATAAGGGACTCTGCGTAGCTGGTACCCACGGCAAGACCACAACCAGCACTATGTGTGCCCACATTCTTCACCAAAGCCATCTCGACTGCAATGCCTTCTTGGGTGGTATTTCGAAAAACTATGGCACCAACTACATTCTATCAAATTCAGACTTCGTGGTTATCGAGGCCGACGAGTTCGATCGTTCGTTCCATTGGCTGTCACCCTATATGTCGGTCATTACCTCTACCGACCCTGACCATCTCGATATCTATGGTACTAAGGAGGCCTATCTTGAAAGTTTTCGCCATTATACGGAGCTCATCCAGCCCGAAGGTGCACTCATCATCCATCGTAATCTGGAGATGAAGGAAAACCTGCCTCAAGGTGTGCGTCGTTATGACTATGCTTTGAACGAAGGTGACTTCCATGCTGAAAATATCCGCATCGAGAATGGTGAAATAACCTTCGACTTTGTGTCGCCAATCGAGAGTGTCACCAACATCGAACTGGGACAACCCGTGCCCATCAATATTGAGAATGGTATTGCAGCAATGGCTATGGCACAGTTGGCAGGTTGTACGGCCAACGAACTGCGCATCGGCATGAAGACCTATGATGGCGTAGACCGTCGTTTTGACTTTAAGATTAAGACACCCCGTCTGGTCTTCCTTTCCGACTATGCCCACCATCCCAAGGAGATACTGCAGAGTGCACGCAGCATCCGTGAGTTGTATAAGGACCGAAAGATTACGGCCATTTTCCAGCCACATCTCTACACACGCACCCGAGACTTCTATCAGGACTTTGCCGATGCGCTAAGTCTGCTCGACGAGGTCATCCTGACAGAAATCTATCCTGCTCGCGAACTGCCTATCGACGGTGTCACTTCTCAGCTCATTTACGACCGTCTTCGCCCTGGTATCGAGAAACAGATGATTCAGAAGGACGATGTGCTGCAACTCGTCAAGAGTCGCTCGTTCGACGTGCTCATCGTATTAGGAGCCGGTGATCTCGACAATCTGGTGCCACAGATGGCGCAGATCTTAAAAAGTGAAAAGTGAAAAGATAACAGCGAAAAGTGATTTAGCATGAACTGGAAGAAAATCGGAATCCTGACAGCCGACATCATCTTAGGTGTCTATCTGGTATTAGCCATCACGGCGTTCAACCGTCCTGATGACCAGAATGCCGTATGCCGTGAGGTGAAGATCAACATCACTGACGGTGCCGGCAATGGCTTTCTCAATGTCAATGAGGTGAAGATGCAACTCCAGCATGCCAAGATATATCTCTTGGGCGATCGCATGAGTGATGTGTGTACGCGCCAGATAGAAGAGGTACTCCTGAAGAGCCCGTTGGTGGAGCATGTTGAGTGTTACAAGACGCAGTCAGGACGTGTTTATATTAACCTCACACAGCGTATTGCCGTCATGCGTATCATCGCTAACAACGGCGAAAGCTACTATATCGACAACCTCGGTGCCATCATCCCAAGCAACAACAACTCTACGGACCTGGTGGTGGCCACAGGTGACATCAAGCGAAAATATGCACAGACCGCACTCAAGCAGTTTGGGCTTTTGCTTCTCGACGATCCCTTCTGGCACAGTCAGATTGAGCAAATCAATGTGCTGTCCGATGGTTCTGTCGAGATGATTCCCCGTGTGGGCGACCATATTGTCTATCTGGGTCAGCCCACTCATCTTAAAGAAAAACTGACCCGACTTGAGAAGTTCTATCGCTACGGACTCTCAAAGGCTGGCTGGAACAAGTACTCATATATTAATATTGAGTTCAACAATCAAATCATTTGTAAGAAAAGAAAAATCAGTAAATCGGTAAATATATAAATCGGTAAATCGAAAATATGTAAATCAGTAAATATCAAGATATGGCAAAGGATTTTATCGTAGCAATCGAACTGGGTTCATCCAAGATGACCGGTATTGCAGGACGCAAGAACCTTGACGGCAGCATCCAGGTGCTGGCCTGTGTCAAGGAAGACGCAACGGCATGCATCCGTAAGGGGTATGTCTACAACATCGACAAGACTGCTCAATGTATCACTACCATTGTCAACAAGCTGGAAAACCAGCTGAAGACCAGCATCATGCAGGTATATGTGGGTGTGGGCGGACAGTCTATTCGCTCTATTCGCAACGTTATCGCCAAGGATTTACCCGGTGATACACAGGTAACACAGGACATGGTCATCGAACTGATGGATGCCAATCGCAACATGAAGTACCCCGATCAGGAGATACTCGATGCTGCAGTACAGGAGTACAAGGTCGACTCACAGCTACAGATTGACCCCGTTGGTGTACAATGCTCACGTATCGAGGGCAACTTCCTCAACATCCTGCAGCGTAAAACGTTCTATAAGAATTTGAATAAATGTTTCGAGACTGCCGGCATTCAGGTTGCTGAGATGTATCTCGCACCGCTTGCCCTAGCTGACAGCGTGCTCACCGAGACCGAGCGTCGTTCAGGTTGCGCGTTGGTTGATTTAGGTGCCGACACAACTACCGTCAATGTCTATTCAAAGAACATTCTGCGCCATCTGGCTGTAATTCCTCTTGGCTTCAACAATATTATCAAAGATATTGCCTCACTACAGATGGAGGATCAGGATGCTGAGAAGATGTTGAAGAAGTACGGTTCTGCCTACACAGAGAACAATGACATCGACAACGACATGAAATACTCTATCGATCAGGATCGTCAGGTAGAAGTTCGCAAGTTTGTCGAGATTGTGGAAGGCCGTATCGAGGAGATTATCGCCAACGTCTGGTGCCAGGTTCCTGAAGAGTATTGCGACAAACTCCTGGGTGGCATCATCCTGACGGGTGGTGGTTCGAACATGAGGAATATCGAGAAAGCTTTCCAGAACTACACCCACATCGACAAGATTCGTATTGCCAAGTTCGTTACGCAGAGTATCGCCAGCAACATCAACGATATCAACGATCATAACGGCATGATGAACACTGTTCTCGGTCTGCTGGCCAAAGGCGACATCAACTGTGCCGGTAACGAGATTGACCCCAACGGTGATCTCTTTGCTAACCAGAAACCTCAACCTGTCGAGACCTTCGAACAGCGTCGCGCTCGTCAGGCCACAGAAACACCTGCCGGTGTGGTGCGTACTGCTGAGGAGATTCGTCGTGCAGAAGAGGAAGCACAACGTAAGAAAGAGGCTGAGGAACGTGCTGAACGTGAGAAAGCAGAAGCTGAAGCTCGCGAGGCAGAACGCGTCCGCAAGGAGAATAGTCCCTGGAGTAAATTTGGTCGTTGGCTGAAAAAGACTGCCAACGATATGGTAAATGAAGAAGAGTAATCTCACCATCATCTCGAAACATCGGAATATCGAAACATTGTAACAACGAAAAAAAGAAATCTATGGATAATAACATATTGCTCGACTTTGGCGAGCCTGCAAAAGAGAATAGCATCATCAAGGTGATTGGTGTTGGTGGCGGAGGCGGCAATGCCGTCAACCACATGTATCGCGAAGGCATCCACGATGTCAGCTTCGTATTGTGTAATACCGATAATCAGGCCCTCAACGACTCACCTGTTCCCGTCCACCTGCAACTGGGTAAGGAAGGACTGGGCGCCGGTAACCGTCCTGAAAAGGCGCGTGCTGCCGCTGAGGAGAGTTTGGAGGATATCAAACAAGTGCTTAGCGATGGCACACGTATGGCCTTCATCACCGCAGGTATGGGTGGTGGCACGGGTACAGGTGCAGCTCCCGTCATTGCCCGTATTTCTAAGGAGATGGGCATCCTGACAGTAGGTATCGTTACCATTCCCTTCCGTTTCGAGGGCGATCGTAAGATTGACCAGGCTCTTGACGGCGTTGAAGAGATGTCCAAACATGTCGACGCCCTTCTGGTCATCAACAACGAACGCCTGCGCGAAATCTATCCAGAACTTACCGTGCTCGATGCTTTCGGCAAAGCCGACGACACCCTCAGTGTGGCAGCGAAGTCCATTGCAGAGATTATCACTGTTCACGGACTCATCAATCTCGACTTTAACGATGTCAAGACCGTACTGAAAGACGGAGGCGTAGCCATCATGTCTACTGGTTATGGTGAAGGCGAAGGTCGCGTTAAGAAGGCTATCGACGACGCCCTCAACTCACCGCTGCTTAACGAAAACGACGTCTTTAATTCCAAGAAGATTCTGCTCTCTATTTCCTTCTCTGGTGGTAAGGACGGTAAAGAGTCTCTCATGATGGAAGAAATGAACGATGTCAACGACTTCATGGCTAAGTTTGGCGATTTCGAAATTAAGTGGGGACTGGCTGTCGATCCTGAGTTGGGTAAGAAGGTTAAGGTCACTATCCTGGCCACAGGCTTTGGTATTGACCGTGTCGATGGCATGAACAGCCACCGTCAGCGTCACAACACACAAGAGGAAGCCACCCGCATTGCTGCCGAACAAGAAGCCGAGGCACAGCGTCAGGATCGTCGTAACCGCTACTATGGCGGCGATAGCCAGTCGAAACGCTATAAGCGTCGTCCGCACATCTACCTGTTCCGTCCTGAGGACTTGGATAATGACGACGTTATCTCTGCCGTTGAACAGACACCTACCTACAAACGCACCCGTGAGATTCTGGACAGCATCTATAGTCAGGCCAGCGGTGAACCTCCACAGCAGGGTAATGACACTCCACCATCAGAACCTATACAGGGCACCATCTCGTTTGCATAAAAACAATAACAGCGCATCCGATTGGGGTGCGCTGTTATTGTTTGATTTGACCTACATCAAGAAGAAAGCAGATAAACGCAAATTTTACGTAAAACATGCGTTGTGTTCGCACACAATTTCGTAACTTTGCATCGTCAAACAAAAAATGACACACAAAAGATTTGTTTTCAAGGTTAACGTTTTAATGGTTTTAGGTTATGATTATTTTGAATTATGTTGTAGTTTCACTCGCTAAGAAAGGTCTTCGTATAGTGAAGAACGCATGTTAAAAACTTAGGCGAGACTTTACTCCGAGGAGGATGATTCGGAATAAGAAGAGTTCCGCAACCGTGATGGTTGTGGAACTTCTTTTTTTATATATACCATAAAGCAAAAAGAAAGCGGACCATAAGGCCCGCTTTCCTATTATTTAATATATTCTGAGAAGTCTGTCAATCGCATGTCGCCCTTGCGTGCCAGCGTGTCGTGCATGGCGAATGCGGCAGTGAGACAATGACGAGTATGTCCGCCGGTACCAAGTTTCAGATAATCCCACAGCAACTGCTTGTAGTCGGGGTGAGCACAGTTCTCGATGATGGTCTGTGCACGCTGCATGGGGCTCTTGCCGCGCAGGTCGGCTACACCCTGCTCAGTGACGATGATGTTAACATCGTGCTCCGAGGAATCCTGGTGGGTAACGAAGGGCACCACTGAGCTGATGAGTCCACCTTTGGCCACTGAAGGACAAGTGAAGATGCTCAGGTAGGCGTTGCGGATGAAGTCACCCGAACCACCGATACCATTCATCATCTTCGTACCACTGATGTGGGTTGAGTTGGCATTACCATAGATATCCACCTCGATGGCGGTATTGATGGCGATGACACCCAAGCGACGGATGACAGCAGGGTGGTTGGAAATCTCACTCTGACGCAGCGTCAGGTGGTTCTTCATGTAGTCCATATTGTCGTAAACCTGCATCAGACAGTCGTTAGAGACGGTCAGCGAGCAAGCTGAAGCATCCTTCACACGACCGTTGAGCATCATCTCAATAACGGCATTCTGGATAACCTCAGTATAGATGTTAAAGTCGGGCACGTGTTTGTCCTCACCCAAAGCACCGAGGATAGCGTTGGCAGTAGAGCCCACACCGCTCTGCAGAGGCAGGAACTCCTTGGGAATGCGGCCCTTATGCAGTTCGTCAACGAGGAACTCAGCTGTAAGGAAACCAATCTTATCGGTTACAGGGTCATTGTCCTTGAAGGCACGAGCCTCGTCTGGGATGTTACACTCGACAACACCTACCACCTTCTCCTTAGGAATCGACACGTAAGGTACGCCTATACGGTCGCTGACGTTGAAGATGGGGATGGGCTTGCGGTAAGGGGGATCCAGAGGCTCATACACGTCGTGGATGAACTTGGCATTGGGATTGTGGAAGCTGTTCAGCTCGAGAATGACCTTCTTGGCCAAACGCGCTGCAGTGGGAGAAATACCACCTGCGGCCGTCAGATAGACATGGTAGTCGTTGCCCACCTCTTCAATGTCGCAGACTTCGAGAATGGCCCAGTCAACATCACCATAGAAACCATAGCGCAGCTCCTGTGCCATGTGACTCAGGTGCAAGTCGTTATAGGGAATCTCACCTGCGTTCACATGTTTGCGGAAGTCGGGATTCGTAGTGTAGGGTGCACGATAGAGGATAGCCTGGGCATTGGCCAGATCACCATCGGTCGACTGACCAGTAGATGCTCCCGTAAAAATAGCCACCTTGAACTCGCGACCAGCTTCATGCTCAGCCACAGCGATCTTTGCTAACTCTTTGGTTGTTGCCTTGGCCACACCAGCAGGTGTAAAGCCACTCATGGCGATATGGTCGCCATTCTTAATCAGCGCCGCAGCCTCTGCGGCAGTCATACGTGTATAAGCCATAATTTTTGAAAATTTGCAAATTTTGCCTGCAAAATTAAACAAAATACCACAAACTGCCAAATAAATCCTTCACTTTTCACTTATCACTTATCACTTTTCACTCCTACAAGTATTCCATCAACACGTCCCAGACCGCTACAATATGGCAGACAGAACCTGCAAGAACAAAAAAATGGAACACGGAATGCATATAGCGCTTTTGATGTAAAGAATAGAATAATGCACCTGTAATATAACAGACTCCTTCAGCTATAATCCACACGAGGGCCGCAGTAGAGACGCTATTAATCAGCGGTTTAAAGGCCACCAACACGCTGAGCCCCATTCCAATGAAACAAAACGTTTCGACATTGGAATGCTCCTTCAAACGAATAAAACTGATTATTGTTCCGACAATGGCACATAGCCAGACAAACGAGAACAGGCTCCAGCCCCAGTTAAGTGAAAAGTGAAAAGAGAAAAGTGAAAAGTGATTGCTTTGTTGAAGCAATGCTATCAGTGTCAGTGGAGAATACGAGCCTGCTATGTGCCAATAGATGGCAGCATGGTCCCAACGGCGCAAACGTTCCTTCCATACGGAGCGAAGAGGTAGGGCATGATAGACGGTGGAAGCCACATAAGACCCCAGCATGCCAAATAAATATAGACACACACCGAGACGCGACCACGGGTCGTCGCCACGGAACGCCATCCACAGGAAAACCACTCCGAAAATGACACCCATCAAGATGCCGCCAGCATGACTCCAAGAGTTCCATAATTCTTCACGATGTGTATAGCGAATAGCCATTTTTTTGCCTTTTTTGCCTTAAAGATGGTGCAAAGGTACGTTTTTTTTTCTAAAAAATGATGTCTTTATAATTTTTTTTGTAACTTTGCCCCGATAAAAACAACTCTTTAAAGATAAAAATGATGAAAAAAATTGCTTATTATGTCATCGCTGCCACTATCATTGTGATGGCAACATCGTGCAACGGAGGCAGTGCCTCTATGAAAGAACAACTCGACTCACTGCAGACCGCTTATGAGCAGCGTGATGCCGACTATAACGAATTAAATGAGTATCTGGGTGTGATTGCTACAGGTCTGGATAGCATTGCCCTGCAGGAAGGTCAACTCCTGAAAAATGACGAAAGTCCTACGCTGAACCGCGAGCAGATTAAGAAGAATCTGGATTCGTTCCAGCAGACGCTGCAGAACCAGCGTGAACGTATTGACGTCATGGAGAAGAAGCTGAAGACAAACCAGAAGTATACCGCTCATCTGAGAAGCATTATCGCTACCATGAAGCAGCAGCTGGCTCAGAAGGACGAAGAGATTGCCAACCTGCGCAAGCTTGTGGACGATAAGAATGTGGACATTGCCAAGCTGAAGGAGAATGTTGCAACCCTGCGCCAGCACAACGAAATGCAGGCTGGTCTGATTGTAAGTCAGGCAGAAACCATCCAGTCAAAAGAATCTACGCTGAATACCGTATACATTAAGATTGGCACCAAGAAGGAACTGAAGAAGGCCGGAGTGCTTGACGGTGGCTTCCTGAAAAAGACCAAGGTTGACTTCGATAAGATTGACAAGTCGGTCTTCCAGGCTGTCGACAAGCGTAATATTGGACAGATTGACCTCGGCAATACCAAGAAGGCCAAGGTAATGACCCCGCAGCCAGAAGACTCTTATCGCATTGACCAGGCAGGCAAGAGTATGATTCTCTCTATTACTGACAAAGACAAGTTCTGGGCTGTATACGATTTCGTTATCATTCAGATTGATTAATAATTAATAATGAAAAGACTATTAGCACTCTTCGCGTGCAGTCTGTGCCTCATTTCAAACATGCAGGCACAGACTGACGATAGCGCAACACCACAACCTGTTGCCAATGTACAACAGCCAGTAGTAAACCGCTATCATGGTACGGGCGTATCGGACAAAGAGCGCTATCGCCGTAGCTCACTGTGCATCATTATGCTGACCCATCGCGGCAAGAAGTATGCCGAAGAGATGGAACGCGTGTTCAAGAACTTCCCATTGCCCTTACGCTATAATGAGCATAATATCAGCGATGTTCGTGTCATTACCGTAAAGGGAAAACAGGAAAAAAAGGATATCGACAAGTTGCTCAACAACAATGACATTGCTCAGAAGGTTGTGGGACGTTGGTTTAATCGTGATGCCTCTGGTATGATGAACATGGACCTGATTCATGAGCGTGGTGGCTATGGTGCGTCATATTCTGACTATCAGCGTGTCCAGAACACCGTTCGTGGAACGGCCACGCTACGTGATGAAGGAATGGAATTGCTGCAAAGTACCTTTGTACTGGTTTGCGACATGGACTATATCGACCAGTCGAAAGGTTCGTCTATCTTTGCAGGTATAATGGCTGTTGCCAGTGCTGCTGCCCAAGTAGCTGGCGAGGTGCAAAAGCAAAACGGTCATAAGGATGCCGGCAACCAACTGGAGGCTGCTGGCGAATTGGGTATGGCTGGTGCTTCCATCGTGGCCGACATCGGTGGTTTCCGTGTCAAGATGCATGCTTTCCTCTATAAATTAAATTGGGACAACAGCATGAAAGATGTTATGTTTAACGATTACTGGATTGACTCGGATACCGATGCATCAGAAGCTGCTGCCCGCAAGGCCAAGTTTGACGGTGCAGGAAAAACCTTCAGTTTGGAATTTATTGGCGAATATAAGGAATCGAGTACCAAGACCATTCTGAAGAGCTGGAAGAACGAAGACGAAGTCATTCTGGACGTCTGCCACCGTTGTGTACAGAAAGGTATGCGCGAGCTGGCCAAGACCTTCCCCGTCTTCCGCCCCCGTGCTCCGTTCTATTTTGAGGATGGATCGATGTATTCCCACATTGGTCGCAAGGAAGACGTCACTGATGGTAAGGAGTACGAGATTCTGGAACCTTATAAGGACAAGAACGGACAGATTTGTTACAAGCGCGTAGCCAAGGCCAAAGCCGGCACACCTTGGGACAACTATGCTATCCGTTTCGACGAATATTTTGATACAGCTGCCAAGGGTACCATGTTCACCCCTGGCCACTCATCTGTAGACCTGCACAGTCCTGGTCTGCAACTTAGGGAAATGTAAAACGTAAATATTAAACATTAAAAAACAAAAAGACTATGAAGAAAGTATTAGTATCATTCGTACTTCTGATGTGCTGCATGATTGCTTCCGCACAGGAGTATTATGTTCAGAGTGCCGGACAGGGTCAAGGTGGCCGTTATCTGGTATCTGTTACAGTCAACGTGAAGAAGAAGTTACCCTCCAGCGCTGAGGATTTAGTCATGAAATATGCCGTTCAAGGTGTCATGTTCCGTGGTTTGATGGCTTCTGACGGTTATGGCGAGCAGAAGCCCCTCATCACCGACCCGAATATCCAGCAGACCAAGGCTGACTTCTTCCAGGCCTTCGACAACGAGGCCAAGTATCGTAACTTTGCCTCTATCGTCAACTCGTCGCTGACTTCAATGAAGAACAAGAAAACCAAGATGATTGAGACCACCGCTGTGGTGATGGTCGATAAGGAGGCTCTTCAGCATTATCTGGAGGAAGCTCACATCCTGAAGGGTTTCTCGAATCTTTGGTAAAAAACCGTAAATCTGTAAATCGCAAATCTGTAAATCGTAAATGAAAAAGATAAGTATCCTGATGGCAGCTGCAGCACTGGCAGTGCTGACAAGTTGCAGTAGCAAGAAGCCTGTGGTACAGACAGCTTCTTATTTCAACCAGACAACAGAATGCCTTGGCAAGCAGCTCGATGGCACGCAGTTACTGAAAGTATATGCAAAGGGCGTGGATCGTGCCGATGCCGTACGTGAGGCTAAGAAGAAAGCTATTGAGGAGGTACTCTTCAAGGGTATTACCGCTGGCGACACAGAGTGTAGCGCCTACCCCATTGTCGATGCCCCCAACGCTCGCCAGAAGCATGAGGATTATTTCAACAAGTTCTTTAAGGACAGCGGCAACTTCAAGAAGTATGTTGAGGAGGTCGACAAAGACCTGCGCAACAGTTTCCAAGGTGCCGGCACGCAGACCTGGGGTATCGTGGTACAGATTGACCGCAACGCTCTGAAGAAGCGTATGCAGAAAGATAAGATTATTGAGTAACTAATATAAGAATTTAAGATTATGAAACGTATACTGACTATTGCTATTGCCCTGTTGGCCATCACTGGCAGCGTATGGGCACAGAAAGCTATGACACCACCCCACGTGATGGTCGTGCCTGACATGATTTACTGCAAGGCACACGGCTTTATAACTCAGTCCAACAACAATGGTGTCACTGAGACCTGTCCCGACTACGAGAAGGCTATGAGTGAAGATCCCACACTGCACAGTGTACTTGTTCAGGTGGCCCAGCTTATCAGCGACCGCAATCCTGACATCGTGATTGTCGATCTTCTGGAAGCTATCAACAGTGCCAAAAATGATGCTGCTATGGCAGCTGCAAATTCCGGCGACCAATATGAGAGCGTGGAAGAATCCATCATCCGTAATTCAGAGGCCGACATTCTGATTAAGGTACAGTATGACCTGCTGAAGAACGGTCCGCAGTACCAGGTATCTTACACCATCACTGGTACTGATGCTTATACAAACCGTATGTTTGCGCCTATCGAGGGTATGGGTGCTCCCAGCACATCGGCTAACCCCGTCGTTCTGCTGCGCGAGGCTGTCTTCCAGAATATGGACGCTTTCCTGGCAAAGGTACTTCAGTACTATCAGGGTATGGTAACCAAGGGCCGTATGGTGGCTTTCGACATCAAGACCACAGAGTCGGCTGGTCTTAGCATGAACAGCAAGGTTGGCGATATCACGTTGCACGAGTTCATCGAAGACTTTATGTTCGACAATTCTGTTGAAGGTAACGGTACAGAGCGTGTCAAGAGCGGTGCTACCTTCATGCAGTATCAGGGCGTATATATTCCTCTCATTCAAACTATCCGTGGGCGTCAGCGCAAGCAGGGTGCCAAGGATGTAGCTCAGAAACTGGTTAACGAACTTGCCAACAAGGGTATTACAGCCGAGTATAAAGTTCGCGGTTTGGGTAAGGTGAACATATATATTAAATAAGTAATAAGAGTTATGAAGAAGATGGTATTGACATGGGCGCTATTGGCGCTCTCTACATTGGGCATTCGTGCACAAAACCAATGTGAGTTTCCATTGACGATTGTCATACCAGAGCAGGCAGTCCAGTTATCTCCTATGTCTGTGACACAACTGACATCGAAAATCCGTCAGGCTGTGACACTGAATGGTATGACTGGTGGCACACGCTACTCTAACTTCTGCATCGTGGCCAATCTGGTTGAGACTTCGAATAATATGACCAGCGGATTACGTCCATTGGTTACGGTGACTACAGCTCTGGAGCTTTCTGTTTCCAACACACGCACTGGAGACAGCTTCGGAAGCACATCAATCAACCTCAGTGGAGCTGGTCAGAACACCAAGTTGGCTTACCTGGCTTCTATCAGTAGTCTGAATCCGCAAAACACAGCTTTGCAGAGTTTCTTGAAGGCTACCAAAAAGAAGATTGTTTCCTACTATGAAGGTCAGGCCAATAATATCATTCGTCAGGCTAAGACGTTGAGTGGTAAGCAGGACTTCGAGCAGGCCATGTACCTGCTGACGTCCATCCCCACCTGCATTAACAACTACGATGCTGTGGAGACGGCTATCCAGTCTACGTTCCAAACCTTCGTTAACCAAGATTGTGCTGGCAAGGTCAACAAGGCCCGCCAGGCTTGGAATGCCTCACAGGACCGCGAGGGTGCCAAAATTGCTGGTGCCTATCTGGCAGCCATTAATCCTGCAGCCCAGTGTAGTGACGAAGCCGCTGAACTGGCTGATGAGATTCATCAGCGCATTGGCGAGGAATGGGAATGGGCCAAGGACCTGAAGGAGTTTGGTAAGGAGATGGCACGCAGTCAGGTGGAACTGGAGAAGATGCGTATCGAGGCTGCTCGTGCCATTGGTGAGGCGTATGCCGAGAACCAACAGCCCACCAACATCACGGTTAACCAGAATTTCCTCAATGATGGACAGACAGATGAATAAATGTGGAAATATCGGATGGAAAGGAGTCGTGCTAATAGCATTTCTCATTACTCATTCCTCATTCCTCATTTCTGCTTTAGGGCAGAATAACAACCCCTTCGGCTCAGCTCGTGGTGGTTTTGGAGGCAATAATTCCGCTTTCAATCAGAACCGTGTCAACAACTTCAACGAATATCGTCAGAAGATCAATGCTGAATATATCAGCAAGACACGTGAGAAGTGGAACGCCTTCAGAGTCTCGCAGCCGCTGCCCGTGCCCGATAAGGACGTAAAGCCTGCACCGCCTATCAAGATGAACGATGACGAGGCGCGCAAGAAGAAGGAAGACAGACTCATCAAGATTCAAGCAGTGGTGAAACCTGTCAAGCCTGCACCACGTCCGCAACCCGTTGCACCTATTGAAGAAGTTGCTGAGGAGCCTTCTAAAATGCTGACGTTCGAATATCTCGCTACGTCATGGAAGGCACGTACGCCTGAGGCAGCAGCCTTCCGTTTGGCAGGTGTCAGCGAGAATGCTGTAGCTGATGGTTGGGAGAAACTCTGTCAGCCTGCCTACAACAATCTAGTGGTTGACTGTCTGAAGCTGCGCACACAAAACAGGCTGTGCGACTGGGAATACCTTATGATGTTGCAAGCCCTTGGCCAGAAGATATTTGGCAATGGCACTAATGAGGCAACCCTGCTCATGGCCTTCCTTTATTCGCAGTCGGGCTACAAAATCCGACTGGGTGAAGCTGGTGGTAAGTTGCAGATGCTCTATGCAAGCCAGCATGTCATTTACAACAAGCGCTATTATACGCTGGATGGTGAGAAGTTCTATCCTTTGAACGATAAGATTAGCGACCTGCGCATCAATGCGGCTAAGTATCCTAAGGAGCAGTCGTTGTCGTTATGGGTTCCTACATCACCCTACGCCAACTTCCAGGCTTCTCCTTCACGCGAACTCAAAGCAAGGCGCTATCCTGATATGTCTGTCAAGGTAAGTGTCAACAAGAACCAGCTGCCTTTCTATGAGTCGTATCCTACCAGTGAGGTTGGTGGCAACTTCATGACGCGTTGGGCTATGTATGCCAACACGCCTATCTGCGAACAAGCCCAGAAAGAGTTGTATCCACAGCTGAAGAAAGGGTTGACGGGCGTTTCAGAGCTGATGTGTGTCGAGAAGTTGCTTAACTGGGTTCAGACTGCTTTCGTCTATAAGTACGACGAAGAGGTATGGGGACAAGACCGTGCCTTCTTCCCTGACGAGACACTCTACTATCCCTACTGCGACTGTGAAGACCGCTCCATTCTGTTCACCCGCTTGGTACGCGACTTGTTAGGCTACAAGTGTGTACTGGTCTACTATCCGGGCCACCTGGCCTCAGCAGTAGCCATCCCCGGTGATGTCAAGGGCGATTATATCATGGTCAATGGCAAGCGCTTCATGGTGTGCGACCCCACCTATATCGGTGCTTCGGTAGGCAATACCATGCCTGACATGGATAATGCCCAGGCAAAAGTCATCCTGCTGGATTAACGGTTAATGGTTAACGGTTATTGGTTATTGGTTAACGGTTAATGGTTATTGAGATTACATCGCTCGACGAGCCAGGTGTCGAGCTATTCAGTACACTAACAGAAGCCCAGCTGCGCAATCGCTTAGATTCGCAGCGGGGCATCTTTATTGCAGAGAGTCCAAAGGTTATCCGCGTAGCGTTGCAAGCTGGCTATGAACCTGTGGCCCTGCTCTGCGAACGTCGTCATATTGAAGGCGATGCTAAAGATATTATTGCGCAATGTCCTGATATACCAGTCTATACTGGCAGTCGTGAGCTGTTGGCCCAACTAACAGGATATACATTGACGCGTGGCGTACTTTGCGCAATGCGTCGTAAACCAGAGCGTCCTGTGGCTGAAATCTGTAAAGATGCACGACGGATTGTTGTCATACAAGGCGTCGTAGATACGACCAACATCGGTGCCATCTTCCGTTCGGCAGCCGCATTAGGAATTGATGCCGTTCTGTTGACACGTGACTCCTGCGATCCGCTGAACCGACGAGCCGTCCGCGTATCTATGGGCTCCGTATTCCTGGTACCTTGGACGTGGCTCGATGCACCTGCTTCAAGCCTGCACGATATTGGTTTCCGTACGGCAGCTATGGCTCTCACTGACAACAGCATCGCCCTCGACAATCCCCAGCTGAAGGCAGAACCGCGTCTGGCTATCATAATGGGTACGGAGGGTGATGGTCTGCCCCATACTACCATTGCTGAATCCGACTATGTAGTCCGTATTCCGATGGCACATAGCGTCGACTCCCTCAACGTTGCCGCAGCAGCAGCCGTCGCCTTTTGGGAACTTTGCAAATAAGTTGACGGTTGTATGAGGTAAACTGTCATTATTCATTAGTATTTGAGACGGCTTCTACAACAGTAAAACAAGTTGTTTTGGTATCGTAGAAGGCCCTTCTATCACCGTAAAGTACCATTCCTTCATCACCAAAACAACTTGTTTTACTGTAGTGATAGATAGTGACATTACAATAAGTAATATCACCTTAACTAATAATCTGACTTTAAACATGTTAGAAGTAAAGGTGACATTAACATCAAAATCATCACATTCCCGAAGTAAGCAGACGGGGAGCACAAAGTAAGAGGAAAGGGTGGGTCATGGGGACAGGTTTTTGATTGAATCCTGAAGAACCTGATATCAGTAGGGAGCCAGCCACAACGGTTGGCTCCTTAGTATTATTTGCCGCTTACTTCTTTGATTTCGTTTTTCAGCATTTCAACGATATCTATGTGCAGATCTTTGGCAATAAGGTGGAAAAACAGACTATAGCCCATTCCGTTCTCATAATTATCAAGTCGTATAGGAGTATTGGTTACTCCTGAAACTTGGTGGCTTGACATATACGAATCGAAAATGTGTGTAAACAACCTGCTCCGATATTCGTTGACTGGCAAATCCTTATTTATGCCAATATCACACGACGGTTAAACTCTTCAGGTTTCATATTGCGCAGTTTTTCTAACTTTGCAAGTTTGTTCCTTCGGAGCTCTTCAATTGCCTTCAGTAATTTCTCTGAGGGATTGCTAATAACCAATGGTTCTTTTGTATATGACATAATATATTCCATTTGACGCTGCAAAAATACGAAGTTTCTTCCAAATTACCAAAAAAAAGAGTTAAAAATCATCGAGAACGCGCTGTTTTGCCACATAGTGCCTTTCATTTGAGTCAATCAATGGGGACAGGTTCTTTGATGTGAATTCCAAAAATTCAATCAAAAACCTGTCCCCATTGATTCAAAGTAAGAGGAAAGGGAGCGAAATGGTAAGCGTATCCGCTTTGACGCCTTGCAGGCTTTTCCGTTTATACGTATCTTTGCATGTTCATTATAATGCCAACCTGCTTAATGCTGCCCGTAAAGCTGTAGAACACGGGTATAGTGTTTATATTCTGCCTAATCCAAAGGGTTTTCGAACGGCAGACTACATCTTTGAGCGAAAAGGCGTCTACAAGATGTTTGATTTAAAGACAATTGTTGGCAGAAACTCCGTAGGTAATCGGCTTAAGGAATCTATTGGGCAGACTAATCGAGTTCTTCTGAATCTGAAATGCACGTATGGCGTTCGTAATATTACTGACGAGATCAGGCACTATTTCGAGATATCCCCTAGTGCTGTTGAGGTTTTGATTTTTACTGGCAATAAGGAGATATCTATCAAACGCAACATTGCCAGCAGTAAGGGTTTTTTGAAGATGATGATGAACAGCTTCCGTAAATAGGGATTGTTTAAAACACTAAAACCGCACTCGAGGCGCGGCTTTAAATGGGTAGTGACGTATACGGCTTGCCCTCTCAGGAAACTTACCTGGATAGTCAAAACCATTGCTTTGACGCTGCAAAGATAGGGACTATTTCTGATATTTGCAAGTTTTTCGCCCTCTTTTTGCTAATTTTCAAAGAAAATTCACTACTTTTGCAAAAAATACAGCTCACAATGAACGTCGTTTGCTAAATTTTTCTTATCTTTGCAACGTGGCGGAAAATCCGTCGCAGACATGACATAGGAAGCGTTTAGCTTTTTCCATG
>CAMJDL010000029.1 GCA_946404405.1 uncultured Prevotella sp. | reverse complement strand
TGGAAGCATAGGGACGTTCCTGAACTCAACACCACGTCGACTGCCGACATCTCGTTTATGTTGCTGGTGTTCTTCCTGGTTACTTCGTCAATGGATACTGACAAAGGACTGGGACGTAAGTTGGCACCCCTTGACGAACAGCAACAGGAACAGCGTGACATCAATCGCAGCAATGTGCTTGAAGTGAAGATTGATGCCAACGATGTGCTTTATTGTGATGATAAGGTGGTGACACACGAGGAACTGCAACATGAGGTAGAGTCGTTTGTGGCTTCACGACAGACAGACCAGCATGTAATTGCTGTTGAGACAGCCCGTACTACCAGTTATAACGCCTATTTCGAGATGCAGAATGCCATTGTGAAGGCTTATCGGGAACTGCGTGAAAAGATGGCACGAAAACAATATGGTCACTCGTTTGCCCAGTGTTCTGATGCAGAGCGTGATGCCATCAAGGCACGCTATCCGCAACGCATATCAGAAGGTGTGAAATAGCATCGTAATGTCGTAATCTCGAAATATCGAAATGAGTCGTTTCCGTCATAAACAGAATCGTGAGGTGCCAGGTTTGAACTTGGCAGCGCTGCCCGACTTGATATTTACGGTGCTATTCTTCTTTATGATTGTTACTCACATGCGCGAGGTGACACCCAAGGTTCGCTATGAAGTGCCACAGGGAACGGAGGTGGAGAAGGGACGTAAGGCTGGTTTGGTTTATCTGTTTATTGGTAAACCCATTGATGATCAAGGGCATGTGATAGGCGACGAGACGCGTATCCAACTAAACGACCGCTATGTGACGGTAGCCCAGATTCCTGATGAAATCAAGAAAGAACGCGAACAGATGTCGGAAGACGAACGCCAGCACATGACCATCAGTATCCGTGCCGATAGGGATACGGAGATGGGTGTCATCAACGACGTAAAACAGGCGTTGCGCAGAGCGGGTGCCCTAAACATCAACTATTCTGCTACTGCCTCACAAAATCCACAAAAGCATAATTAAAGGCGTGCTTCTCGTCTTTCTCATGCTCTTCCTTGTTCTCTATGCACCATTCGCTATAGTCAGGGAAGAAAGCATCAGCCTCAGCAGGCGTGTCGTCAACCTCCGTCAGACAGAGACGATCAGCTATGCTGATGGCCTGTTCATAGACACGTGCACCACCAATGATATACACGTCCTCGTCAGCCTTGCAACTCTGTAATGCTGCATCAAGGGTGGGAAAAACCTCGCAACCAGGCAGCTCCTTTGCCGTTCTTGACAATACCACGTTCCTGCGATTGGGCAGAGCACCCTTGGGCAATGACTCAAAGGTCTTTCGACCCATCACGATGGTATGTCCCGTTGTCAGCGACTTAAAGCGTTTCAGGTCGTTAGGCAACCAATATATCAGCTTGTTTTGGAAACCAATGGCACGATTCTTTGCCACTGCTGCTATAATGCTAATCATAATTCCGAATTTATAATTCCTAATTCCTAATTACACAGAGACTTCTGCCTTGATATGTGGATGTGGATCGTATCCAACAAGTTCGAAGTCTTCGTAATGGAAGTCGAAGATGCTCTTTACGTCTGGATTTATCTTCATGGTGGGCAACGGACGAGGCTCACGAGTCAACTGAAGTTTGGCCTGCTCGATGTGGTTCAGATAGAGGTGGGTGTCACCAGTAGTATGGATGAAGTCACCAGGTTTGAAACCCGTTACCTGTGCCATCATCTGGAGCAGCAGGGCATACGACGCAATGTTGAACGGTACGCCCAGGAAGGTGTCTGCTGAACGCTGGTAGAGTTGCAGCGACAGACGGTCACCTGCGACATAGAACTGGAAAATGGTGTGACACGGGGGCAGTGCCATCTTGTTGACTTCAGCCACATTCCATGCAGAGACAATCATACGACGCGAATTGGGATTGGTCTTCAACTGGTCGACCACGTATTGTATCTGGTCTATCACGCCTCCGTTATAGTCAGGCCACGAACGCCACTGGTGACCATAGACGGGGCCTAATTCGCCGTTTTCGTCAGCCCACTCGTTCCAGATTCGCACGCCGTGTTCCTGCAGGTACTTGACGTTGGTGTCGCCATTCAGGAACCACAGCAGTTCGTAGATAATGGACTTGAGGTGTAGCTTTTTGGTGGTCAAGAGCGGAAAACCGTCTTCCAGATTATAACGGCTTTGTGTACCAAAGATGCTGATGGTGCCCGTGCCTGTACGGTCGCCTTTTTCCGTTCCTTCTGTCAGGATACGGTTAAGTATGTCTAAATATTGTTTCATATCTGTTGAAGTATAGGTTCGTATTCGTTGGGTATATGTGTTGTCTTGATGCGCCAGGGCTTGGGGTATAGGTTGTTGGCGCGAGAACCAATGTTCTTTACCTGTCCGAGCGCGTGTCCCATAAAGGTCACCTCGATAATACCACGAGGAGCCTCGGCAGGTAACACCAGTGCTTCGCCACGCAGATAGGCAATGGCTTGCTGGTAGGTGAGTTCAACCTGACCTGTAGGGCGCTCTAGACTGCTGCCTGTGAACCCTAAGGCTTCAAGGCCTGAACCCTTAGGCTTCGAGGCCTGAACCCTAAGGCTTCGTCCTTGCTTGCTTAGGGCACACATAAAAAGGCCTTCGCCACGTGTGATGCCGGGGATAAAACGATAGACGGGTTCGTTGAAACCTTCGAGCAGCGAGCCGGTAATGTTCCATTCGGGCTTCGTTTCTATAGGTATCACCTTGGCGTCGTCGAACGTCTCTAATATCCAGCGGATGTTCTCCTCGTTCTCTTTTGTATTAAATGTACACGTACTATATATTAATAGACCTCCGTCGTTCAGACAGGCCCATGCATCGTTGACAATCTCGCGCTGCAACTGCCAACACTTCTCGACGTTCTGTGGACTCCATTCACGGATGGTGGCTTCGTCTTTGCGGAACATGCCTTCGCCAGAGCAGGGCACGTCACAGAGAATGAGGTCGAACTTCATCTTCGACTTACGATAGTCCTTGGGGTATGCATTCGTGACGATATGATTCTTGTAGCCCCACTTCGTCACGTTCTCCAGCAGAATACTGGCGCGATTGCGGATGGGTTCATTGGAGTAAAGGACACAATCCTCGGGCAATGCAGCACGGAGTAGGGTGGACTTCCCGCCAGGAGCCGCGCAGAGGTCAAGAGCATATTTACACAATAGGGTCGGTTCCGCTGTGTAAATTTGCCTGAGCGCTTCATCAAGGAACATCGATGCGGCTTCCTGCACATAGTAGCTGCCTGCGTGGAACAGAGGATCCATCGTAAAGTTAGGGCGCTGCTTCAGATAGTAGCCATTTTGGCACCAGGGCACCTGTTCTCCATCGATAACTTCCATGCCTGTTGCCTTCTGCGGATTAAGACGGATGCTAACAGGAACGTCCTCCTCAAACGATTTCAGGTATCGTTCGAAGCGCTCGTCGCCCATCAACAGGCGCGTTTTTTCTGTGAAAGCAACAGGTAATTGCGTCATTTGCTTGCAAAATTAAAAAAAAAATTGCACCTTTGCAACTAAATTAAAAAGAATTACGTCTAACAGACAAAAGATTTAAAAAAAGAAAGTATGAAAAAGGTAATTTTATCAGTTGTGGCTCTTGTAGCTCTTGGAATGCTGACGTCCTGCTCATGTCACGGGTTGAAAGTTGATTTCTCAGAAACGGAGACACTGGCAGAAGAGTCCCGTTCGCTAAAGGGCTTTGAACGTATAGAACAGCTTGGCTCGTTAGACGTGAAGTATGCTCAGGCTGATTCTTTCTCTGTGTTGGTTAAGGCTCCCGCAGATGTTATCAAGGATGTGCAAACCCGTGTGGAAGGCAACGCTCTGGTGGTCAATATGAAGGGAAGCAATAAATTTCTGAACATCGGGGTTTCCGACAGTAAAGATGTGACGGTATATGTGACGTCTCCCGACTTCCTCGGCATTGACTTGAAAGGCTCTGGTGATTTCGAATGTAAACAGCTGTTGGATACTGACATTCTGAATATCACACTGAATGGTTCTGGCGATATTGAGTTCGACAATATCATCTGCGATGAGGTCAATGTCTCGCTGGTGGGTTCAGGAGATGTGGAAGTGAAAAACGTCAAGATGTTGCGCTCTTCTGTAAATCTGGTAGGCTCTGGCGATGTCAAGATGAACTACGACAAGAGTGGTATGGTTGAGGCTAATCTGACGGGCTCTGGTGACATTGAGCTGACTGGTGATGTCACAGACTACAAATCGAATGTGCGTGGTTCTGGTGATATGCATACAAGCGGATTGAATATTAGGAAATGATAACATAACTACAAAAACAGATCGAATATGAAAAAGGTTATATTCACAATGGCATTGCTGCTCACACTCTCAATGGGCATGCAGGCAGCAGGACAGAAACATCGTCATACACCACGTAAGGAATTGGTGGACTCGACAAACAATGGCGTTATTGAGGCGTTTTCTGACACTACGACCTCAGACACTGCAAAATCGGGCAAGGCGAAAGTTACCATCACGACGTCAACGTCTCCCTGGAGCACGAACACTACGACCTACGAGATAGACGATGACAGCTTTGGCAGCATGATTAGTCACGCCTTTGGTGATATGAGAAGCAAGGATATCGCTGGCATGTTCTTCGTACTGTGTGTACTGCTCATCATCTTTGTGCTGGCTCCTGTGTTCATCATCATCGCGCTGTTCTACTTCATCAACAAGAACCGCAAGGAGAAGATGCGTCTGGCACAGATGGCTATGCAGCAGGGACAGCCCATTCCTGACGGTCTGTTGAAGGACAAAGACGGCGATTTTGACAATAGCGACTACCAGCGTGGCATGCGCCAGTGCTTCGTAGGAGTTGGCTTGATGATATTCTTAGGATTTGCTGCTGGTACAGTAGGCTTCGGAATAGGTGCCTTGGTGTTCTGCATCGGACTTGGTAAGGTGTTTGCAGGCAAGACAGCACAAAGGAGACAAGATTTAGATAACGTTTAAGACAGAATAATTATGACTAAGAAATTACAACGTAGCAACGACCGCGTGTTGGGCGGTGTGTGCGCAGGATTCGCAGAGTATATGGACTTCGATCCAGTAGCCGTTCGCTTAGGCTATGCAGCTCTGACGCTGTTTACAGCTTTCGCAGGTGTTCCTTTCTATATCGTAGCTTGGATCATCATTCCTGCAAAGACTCAATTGTAGTTTGACATAACGAAATAATTGAATGACAACTGATATATCTCTTGTAGCGCAGGTGGCGGTGTTCGGCAACAAACGGGCTTTCGACGAGCTCGTATGCCGATACCAGTCACCTGTACGCAGGTTCTTCCTGAACCAGACGCTGGGAGATAGTCAGTTAAGTGACGACTTGGCACAGGACACGTTTATCAAGGCATATACCAACATCCGCTCTTTCAAAGGCTTGGCATCGTTCCAGACATGGATTATGCGTATTGCCTACAATGTGTTCTATGACTACTGTCGTAAAATGAGAAATGAGAAATTAGAAATGAGTAATGTGAATGTCGAAATGAAAAATGACAGTTCAGTCCATTCCTCATTCCTCACTTCTCATTCCTCATTTCAAATGGACCTCTACGCAGCATTAGCACTCCTGAAGCCTGATGAAAGGACCTGCATCACCCTGCAACTCATCGATGGCTATGATATTGCAGGCATCGCCAAGATAACAGGTCTCAAGGATGGCACGGTGAAGTCGCACCTGTCAAGAGGTAAGGAGAAATTAGCAACGTATTTAAGACAGAATGGATATGATAGATAATGACGAGCGCTTGCTTCAGCAGTTTTTTAGCGAGGCAGCCAATCAGAAGATAGAAGACAATGGCTTTACGGAACGTGTTATGCAGCAGTTGGCGTCGTCGAATGTTCAACGTTCATCGTTCAACGTTCAACGTTTTTCTAAACTGTGGACGATTTTCTGCGTTTCCGTCTTCGCAGTACTATTTGTGGCGTTCCATGGCTGGGAGTTGCTGGCTGTTCAGTTTGAAGTTATGCTGCGCACCATGGCAACACAGTCGTTCAGCATCAACCTGCTGATGCTGTTCTCAGTGGTCTTTGGACTCTTGTTTGTGGGTACTGGTGAGATTATTTCTTCGGAGTTAGCCCGTAAGTAGTTCTCAGCACTATGAATTCTGTACGACGGTTCAGCTGGTTGCACTGCTCCTGCTGTTCCTCGTTCTCCAGCGTCTTGATGAAGTCTTCCGTCAAGACGTCATTTTCTTTTAGGAAAGGATACTTCTCCGTCAGCTTCTTACGGATGGTTTTGGGCTTCTCCTTACCATAACCCATGGAGGTCAGACGGTCGGCCTCAATGCCGTGCTCCACCAGATATCTCACGACGGTTTCAGCACGTCGCTGACTCAGAAGCTTGTTGTATTCGGCAGGTCCCTTGTAGTCGCAGTGTGCGCTGAGTTCGATAGCTACGTTGGGATTCTCCTTCAGCAATGCCACCAGTTTGTCCAGTGCTTCAGTCGATTCAGGTCGTAGGGTGGCCTTGTCAAAGTCGTAGAAGATGTTGTCAATCATCACAGGGGCCGTGATGGAAGCCAATGGGAATTGCAACACATACTCCATCGATTCGTCCACTGAGTCGACACGCAACTGCTCCTGGTGGTTAAGGAATCCTTTACAAGTGCCCAAAAGCACGTAATCTACGTCAGGCTTGATTTCCTGTACAAACGAACCATCGCCCTTTACACTTAGCTTTAGGTTTGTACCGTCGTTACCTATCAAATAAACCTGTGCCTGAGGTAATTCGTAGCCTTCTGCCTCATAGACCCATCCTTTGACAGTCTGGACGATGTCGGGCTTCTCAAACGAAAAGATATGGTCCCAACCCTTGCCATCGCCTCGATTCGACGAGAAGAAACCTTTGTTTTTCAGGCCTTCGAAGGTCATACCGAAGTCATCGCCTTGCGAATTCAGAGGATAGCCTGGATGCTCTATGACGTAGAGCTGAGAATTTTTCGATATGTTGTCATGTGTCTCTATGGGCTTGGCAATAAAGATGTCCAGACCACCCATGCCCTCATGTCCGTTGCTCGAGAAGTAGAGGTCTCCATTGGGACGGAACGTTGGGAACATCTCGTCGCCTGCTGTGTTGATGGGCGTACCAAGGTTCTCGACACCCCCCAATCCACTACTGGTTAGTCGTACGCGCCAAATGTCGTATCCGCCTTTGCCACCAGGCATATTACTTGTAAAGTAGAGCCACTCGCCATCAGGACTAATGGCAGGGTGGGCGTAGGCTGACAGCGTGTCGCGTGTCAATACCAGTTCTGTGGCCTTGCTCCAGGCGGCATCAGAACGTTGGCTGGTGGCAATATTGGCATAGCGTGGATACTGGTTGTCAGTCTTACATTGCGTCAGATACATCGTTCGTCCGTCAGGTGAGAAGGCACAGACGCCTTCTTCACCATCGCTATTCAGTTCTGAGTCTATCACCTCAGGACGCTGCCATTTACCTTTGTCGTCTTTGATGGAAACAAAGATATCTGCATTCTTCGTACCTGTTATACCGCTCAACTCGTCACCTTTGGCCTGATTACGTGTTGAGGTGAAAAACAACTGATTGCTCTCTTCGCCAACCAGCATAGGCGAATATTCCGAACGTCGTGAGTTAAAGAAATTCTCGCGTTTTACAATATATCGTGAACCCTCTTCCTTCCATGTTGGGGCTTTTTGGGCTGAGCGCAGACCTGTGCGGGCCTGTGAGATAGCAGCATTTAACAACTCGAGCTTGGAATTTTTATTCTTTGCTAAACGTTTAACGCTTAACTCTAAACTGTCAATGGCTGTCTGATAGTTCTTGGCTGCATCCTTGTACTGACCGTTTTTCATCAACTGTTCAGCCAGATGCAGATAGGTTAATGAGTCCGTCTGCTTATAGCGCACAGCATTGTTATAGGCGGCAATGGCTTTCTGGGTATAGTTGATTTTTCGATAGCTCTCTGCCATCTTCAGTGCTCGCTGACCTCTCAGCGCACGTTCCTTGGCAGGTGTTTGCGAATATGCCTTTTTGTATTGCGTGGCTGCATCATAGTATTCGCCCAGGGCATAATACTTATCCCCCTTCTTCAAAGCTTGTTCAGCACCACATCCCGTCAGGAGTAGCGCTAACAGCCAACAACCTATAGCTAACAGCCAATATCTCTTCATACCATAATCTATAACGTATATTCCTCCCGTTTTATTGCATATTTCGTGTTTTGTGCGTAATTTTTCAAAAAATCTCTAAACTCTAATCTCTAAACTCTAAACTTTTTATTACCTTTGCAGCCAAATAATATAATAAGGTATGAAAAATTTGAAGTTATGGCTGCCCGACATCTTGGCAGTGGTACTGTTTGCAGTAATCTCGTTTGCTTATTTCTTCCCTGCTGACATTGAGGGACGCATCCTGTATCGTCACGACTCGTCAGCCGGACGAGGTGCAGGACAAGAGGCTACTGAGTATCAACAGCGTACAGGTGAGCGTACGCGATGGACCAATGCTCTGTTTAGTGGTATGCCTAACTATCAGCTGGCACCTTCGTACAATAGCACGACGGCGCTACAGAAGGTCGAGAAGGCTTACCATCTGTGGCTGCCGGAGAATGTGTGGTTTGTGTTTGCCTACCTGTTGGGATTCTATATTTTGCTGCGCGCCTTCGACTTCCGTCAGTATCTGGCTGCGTTGGGTGCCGTGATATGGGCATTCTCCAGCTATTTCTTCATCATCATTGCTGCAGGACATCTCTGGAAAGTGATGGCATTGGCTTATCTGCCGCCAATGATTGCAGGTGTGGTTCTGGCCTATAGGGGTAAGTATCTGTGGGGCTTAATTGTAACAGCACTCTTTGGCGCATTGGAGATATTGGCCAACCACGTGCAAATGACATATTACTATCTGATAGTGATACTGCTCATGGTGCTGGCTTTCGTTATCGACGGATTGCGCCAGAAACAATATGTGCATCTGCTCAAAGCCACAGGCGTTTGTCTGGTGGCGGCTGTGATAGCGGTATGTCTGAACCTGTCGAACCTGTATCATACATGGGAATATGGACAGGAGTCGATGCGTGGTAAGAGCGAACTGGTGAAAGCGAACAGCAGCAACCAGACATCGAGTGGACTGGACCGTGACTATATCACACAATGGAGTTATGGTATCGACGAGACGTGGACATTGTTGGTACCCAATACGAAGGGTGGTGCCTCGGTTCCTTTGGCCGAAAACAAGGCGGCAATGCAGAAGGCTGATCCGACATATATGGGCATCTATCAGCAGCTGGGACAGTATTGGGGCGATCAACCCATGACGGCTGGTCCTGTGTATGTAGGTGCCTTCGTCCTAATGCTGTTTGTTTTGGGCTTGTTTATCGTCAAGGGACCGTTGAAGTGGGCGCTCTTGGTGGCCACAATCCTTTCCATTCTGCTTTCGTGGGGACGTAACTTCATGCCGTTTACTGATTTCTTCATCGATTATGTACCCATGTACGCCAAGTTCCGTACGGTGGCTTCGATACTGGTGGTTGCTGAATTTACCATTCCTTTGCTGGCTATGTTGGCGCTGAAGACGCTGTTGGACGAACCAGAGAAGGTGAAGTCGAGGATGAAGTTTATTGGCATCTCGTTCTTGTTGACAGGAGGTATTGCCATGTTGTTCTCACTGATGCCAAAGGTGTTCTTCTCTGACTTTGTGAGCCAGAGCGAGATGCAAGCGATGAGTCAGATTCCTGCCGACCAGCTGATGCCATTGTTAAACAACCTGACAGAGGTGCGTATGTCGATGTTCACATCGGATGCCCTGCGTTCGTTCTACATCATTCTGGTAGGTACAGGCATATTGTTGGCCGTCGTTATGGGCAAGTTGAAGAAGGAATATGGTGTGGGTATCATCCTGGTGTTGTGCTTGGTCGATATGTGGACCGTGAACAAACGTTACCTGTACGATGGCATGTTCGTATCGAAGAGCGTGCGTGAGGCACCTATCCAGAAGTCGGAGGCCATCGACCATATCCTGCAGGATAAGTCGTTGGACTATCGTGTGCTGAACCTGTCCACATCAACATTCAACGAGAACGAGACGTCATTCTATCTGAAGAGCGTCGGAGGCTATCATCCAGCCAAACTACGTCGCTATCAGGAGTTGATAGACGCTCATATCCAGCCTGAGATGCAACACCTGTATGGCGCATTGAGCAAGGCTGCTGGCGATATGACGCAGATAAATGGCGACTCGATATTCCCTGTACTCAATATGTTGAACACGAAATATTTCATCCTGCCTTTGCAGGGTGGTCGCTCGGTTCCTTTGGAGAATCCATATACCTATGGCAATGCGTGGTTTGTGGATAAGGTGCACTACGTAGATAATGCTAACCAAGAACTGGATTTGACAGGAACACTGCCACTGCGTCATGAAGCTGTGGCCGATAAGAAATTCAGTCAGCAATTGGGTGAGGCTGTCGTACAGGATACCAACAGCGTTGTACGTATCACTGCTTATGAGCCCAATAAACTGACCTACGACGTGAATTCTGGCAAGGGTGGCGTCATCGTGTTCTCTGAGATTTACTATCCTGGCTGGACAGCGACGGTGGATGGCGTTGAACAGGAACTGGGCCGTGTCAACTACGTTTTACGTGCCCTGCAGGTGAAACCTGGTCACCACGAGGTAGTGCTTAGCTTCTTCCCCAAGACCATCGACCGCACGGAAACTGTGGCCTACGTGGCTTACGCAGTGCTGTTGCTGATGATTCTTTACATGATTTTCATGTGCGTCAAACGGCGCAAGTCATGATTCGTAGTCGTGTGTGATGTGGTGACGGACATAGCCTGTATGTCCGTAATAGACTACCACCATCAGACAGACGAGAGGTACAATAAACGAAATGTTGATGGCGGGAAGTCCCAACAGGTCCTTTCCCCATTCTATGATGGCTGCTTGCAGTGGTGGAAATACCGCTCCTGCAAACACGGTCATGGTCAGTCCTGCACTGGCATATTTGACATCATCGCCCACACCCCTCAAGGCCATGCCATAGATGGTGGGGAACATCATGGACAGACATCCGATGACCACTATCAGACAATAGAGACCATTGCGGTCGGTGAAGATAATGCTACCCATCACGGCCGCTGTACCTATAATGGCCATCACTGAAAGCAGTCTTCCAGGAGCGATAAAGGTCAGTAGCCATGTACAAATGAAGCGCATGGCGGCATAGAGTATGATAGCTCCCATACTGTAGCGGCTCACCAATGATTCGGCATCCAACTCCATCATACCTTCTGTCATAAAGATGTGCTTGCCATAGACAAGGATGTAAGTAAAGACACATATCTGTGCACCAATGTAGAAAAACTCAGCAACCAACCCTTCTCGATAGTTACGGATGTGCAGCAGTCGTTTGAAGGCATCGTTTGGTATACCCCTCTGGTTCTCTTTCTGGTGGACATAGAATTTGGTGCTCCAAATCAGTACGATGAGCAGGAAAATGACTGCTGCCACATAAAGGTATGGTTGGATGATAATGTGGAGGTCACTATTTTTTAGAATCTCAAACTGTGTCTTTGGCATTTCCATTCTCGCCTCGGCAGATGTCTTGCTCAAATTCTTGTTGATGGCTGTGATGGCAACCAGCATGCCAATACAGGCACCCAATGCATTGAATGCTTGGGCCAGATTCAGTCGGAATATTCCTTTTTTGATGTCTCCCATCCTATATACCAGAGGATGGCAACAGGTCTCCAAGGCTGCTGAACCGCATGTCATGACGAAGTAAGCCAGTAGGAAACCATGAAAGGCGCCCCAACCCATAGCGGGCAATAGTAACAGGATACCGGCAGCATAGATGCTCAGACTCAGTATGACACCTCTCTTGTAGGTATAGCGCTGGGTGAATATGGCAGCAGGAATGGCCAGTACTAAATAGCCCATGAAACTGGCCACGTTTATCATGGAACCCTGTGTCATGTCAAGTACGAAGATACGTGAAAAAGCTCCCACCATCACACCAGCAATGTCATTGGTAAACCCCCATAGGGCAAAACATACCAAGATGAGCACCAGTGTAGTGACGAAATTGCCGTGTTGTTGTTCTGTCTTAGAGAAATTATCTAATAGTTTCATAGATTAGCAAGTTTTTATTTGTTTGCGTGCAAAGATACGAAAAAGTTTTGTATCTTTGCACATAAAATCAGAAAAAGAATGAAAAAGCTGCTTTCACTGCCACCGAATTTGGTGGATTGCTTTCATGACGTAACGGGACTGTCCCGCGATGAATTCTTCTGTTCGTGCGACCCTATTGGTCACCGGTTAGGGTCGGGTGGGGGGACTACCTGGCTCTTGCAAGAGGCCTGGCGTGCTGATGCTCGCGGCCAGTCGTTCTCCGACTGGCTTTCTTCTGAGCGACGCATCATCCTCCATGCCGGCGGTCAAAGCAAACGCCTGCCTTCTTATGCCGTCAGCGGCAAGGTACTGACCCCCATTCCTGTTTTCCGATGGGAACGTGGTCAGCGTCTTTCCCAGACATTGCTCGACCTGCAGCTGCCACTTTACGAACGGATGATGGAACAGGCTCCTCGTCGTCTGACCACGATGATTGTCAGTGGCGACGTGTATATCCGGGCTGCTGAGCGTATTGGTGATATTCCTGATGCCGATGTGGTATGTTATGGCTTGTGGCTCGACGCGTCGATAGCTAAGAATCATGGTGTTTTTGTTAGCGACCGTCGCACACCTACTGTTCTAAAGCAGATGCTACAAAAACCATCGCCCGAACGCCTCTCCGACCTTCTCAAGTACCATTTCTATTTGACGGACATCGGCATCTGGATGCTGAGCGACCGTGCCGTCCGCCTATTGGAACAGCGCAGCACTGCCACTGTGCCCGCCGGTTTTCCGGCGGGTCTCAAGGAGTATGACCTCTACTCCGAATTCGGCTGTGCCCTCGGCACCAACCCTACCATCGATGACCCTGAACTCCGCGAACTCTCTGTGGCTATCGTACCCCTTCCCGGTGGCGAATTCTATCATTTCGGCACTTCGCGCGAGATGATATCCTCGACGATGGCCATTCAGAATATCGTCAACGATCAGCGCGACATCATGCATAACGACCGTAAACCGCATCCCAGCATCTTTACGCAGAATGCCATCGTGCACTACAAGTTTACGGATCAGAACTATAATATTTGGGTGGAGAATAGTTTCGTAGGACCTCGCTGGACACTGACCCACGATAATGTGGTGACGGGTGTGCCGGAGAACGATTGGGACATCACGTTGGAACCAGGTGATTGTATTGACGTTGTGCCTGTTGGCGAAAACGACTATGAGGTACGCCGCTACCGTATCAACGAGGCTGTCAATAGCAATGAACTGGCTGAGCGTGCCAACCTGCGCCGTCTCTTTACCCAGCGCCGTGCCTTCCGTGCCCAGAACTGGCCGGCACTGGCTCGCAACTGGCAGCACTCGGTGTTCTACCAGCTCGACCTCGACGATGCTGCCCGCGAATTCCGTGAGATGCAAATTCCCTTGCCGGAGCCCATAGCTGCGGATGCCCCCTTGATGACGCGCATCCACGACGCTATGTTCCGTGGTGATAGCAACGGTGCCTTCTCCCTCCTACGCGAAGGCATCCTCTCTACCTTGTCTTCGTCTATTGCCAGCCCTTCGTCTATTGCCAGCGATGCCATCGCTGCCTCTACCCCCCGCCTTTCTGTCTTCCCCGACCAAATCGTCTGGGGCCGTTCCCCTGTTCGTATCGACTTGGCTGGCGGTTGGACAGATACACCGCCATATTGTCTGATGGAGGGTGGCTCCGTGGTGAACATCGCCATAGAACTTAACGGTCAACCACCGTTGCAGGCTTACATCAAACCGTGCCGCGACCTGCATATTGTGCTGCGCAGCATCGACTTGGGGGCTATGGAGGTTATCGATACCTTCGAACAATTGGCAGAATATAATAAGGTGGGCTCGCCATTCTCCATTCCCAAGGCTGCACTTGCTTTGGCAGGATTCCTGCCGACCTTCTGCGCAGAAAACTACCTAACGCTGCACGACCAGTTGGAGGTCTTCGGATGTGGCATCGAACTGACGCTACTCTCCGCTATTCCTGCTGGTAGCGGACTGGGCACTTCAAGCATCCTGGCATCGACGGTGCTGGGTGCTGTCAGCGATTTCTGTTCACTGGCGTGGGACAAGAACGAGATTGGACGTCGGACGCTGGTACTCGAACAACTGCTGACCACTGGTGGAGGCTGGCAGGATCAGTTTGGTGGTGTACTTGGTGGTGTCAAACTCCTGCAGACCCAGCGTGGATTCGACCAGAATCCGTTGGTTCGTTGGCTACCCGACAGTTTGTTTACCCAACCGGAATATGCACAGTGCCACCTGCTCTATTATACGGGCATTACTCGGACGGCCAAGACCATTCTGGCGGAAATCGTGCGTCGTATGTTCCTCAATCATGGTGGCGAAATCCAACAATTGCGTGCCATGAAGGCGCATGCCATCGATATGTATGAGGCCATCCAACGTCAGGATTATGAGACCTACGGCCAACTGGTGCGTAAGACGTGGCAACAGAACCAGCTTATCGATAGCGGCACCAATCCCGACAGCGTCCGTCGTATTACTGATCTTATCGATGACCTCTGCTTAGGCTACAAGCTGCCTGGGGCCGGTGGTGGCGGTTACCTGTATATGGTGGCTAAAGACCCTGATGCTGCTGCCCGTATCAAACAAATCATTAATCAGGCACAGCCCAATCCCAATGCCCGCTTCGTCGACATGACGTTGTCTAAGACTGGCCTGCAAATCTCGCGCAGCTAATTATCGAAATCTCGTAATATCGAAATATCGAAATGTCGAAACATCGAAATATCGAAATAACGAAATAACGAAATACCGTCATCATGGATTTTAGAACCATCGTCGACATCCCCAAGCCCACCTTCGAGATTGCCCCATGCGAACCTCTGCTCTTCGTGGGCTCCTGTTTTGCTGACAGCATCGGACAACGTTTCAAGGACGAGGGTTTTCCCGTTGTCGTCAACCCCTTCGGCACGATGTATAACCCTGCCTCCATCCTCCATACCCTTCAACGCTTGGCCGCCTCTTCAGCCACTGTGCCCGCCGGTTTTCCGGCGGGTCTCCCCTCCACCGTTTTCCTCACCCTCGGCACCAACCACGTCTACCGCCTGAAGGAAACGGGCGAGATTGTCGACAATTGTCAGAAGCGCCCGGCAGCCCTCTTTCAGGAAGAAGAACTCACCATCGACCAGTGTGCCGACTACCTCCAGCAGGCCATCACCCTTCTTCGCCAGGCGAATCCAAAGGTTCGTATCGTGCTGACCGTCAGCCCCATCCGCTATCGTAAATACGGCTACCACGGCTCTCAGCTCTCCAAGGCCACCCTCCTGTTGGCCATCGATAAACTCGCTGCCTCTTCAGCCACCGTGCCCGCCGGTTTTCCGGCGGGATCCTTGTCCTACTTCCCCGCCTACGAAATCGTCAACGATGAGCTGCGCGACTACCGTTTCTATGCCGCTGACATGCTGCACCCCTCCGAACAGACTGTCGATTATATCTGGGAACGCCTCGTCGACACCTACTTCTCCCCTGAGGCCAAAGCCTTTCTCGAAGAGTGGCGTCCTCTGAAACAGGCTCTGGCTCACAAGCCTTTCAACCCCGATGCACCAGAGTATCGCGCCTTCATGGATAAAACATTGTTAAAAGTTGAGGAGATAAGGAAAAAATACACTACCTTTGCAGTATGAATTACAACATCGAGAAAATTACGACGCTCATTGGAGCGCGACGTATCGGCAATGCCGATGCACAGATAGGGTGGCTGCTCACAGACAGCCGCTCCCTTTGTTTCCCTGAGGAAACACTGTTTTTTGCTTTGAAGACAGCCCGCAACGATGGCCACCGCTATATTGCCGACCTCTACCGTCGTGGTGTCCGCAACTTCGTGGTTACCACTGTTCCCAGCGGTTTTGCCGCTGGGTCTTCCGTTGAGGATGCCAACTTCCTGGTCGTGCCCTCGCCCTTGGCTGCCTTGCAACGCTTGGCTGAACGCCATCGTGATGAGTTCGATATACCCATTGTCGGTATTACGGGTTCGAATGGTAAGACGATGGTAAAGGAGTGGCTCTACCAGTTGCTCTCACCTCAGTTCTCGGTGACGCGTTCGCCCAAGAGCTTTAACTCGCAGATTGGCGTACCCCTCTCGGTATGGCTGCTGAACGAACAGACTGAGGTAGGCCTCTTTGAGGCAGGTATCAGCCAGATGGGCGAGATGGAATCCCTGCGCGACATCATCCAACCTACCATCGGGGTACTGACCTCTTTGGGTATGGCCCATCAGGAGAACTTCCGCTCGATGGAAGAGAAGTGCATGGAGAAGATGCGCCTCTTCGATGGTGCCAAGGTCATCGCCTATAACAGTGACGACGATATTGTGTCGCGTTGTATCCGTCGCAGTGGTTTCAAGGGCGGGAAGATAGGGTGGAGTAGGGAGAATATCTCTGCACCGCTGTATATCTCTAGTGTTACTAGTGATACTGGTTCTGCTAGTGTCTCCTATATATATAAAGGTACGCGAGCCAGCTATGAAATTCCCTTCTTCGACGAGGCCTCCTTACAGTGCTCGTTTGCCTGTGCTGCTGTCGCTTTGTACTTAGGCGTTACCCCTGAACAGTTGGCTGAACGTATGTCTCAGCTGGAACCAGTGGCCATGCGCTTGGAGGTGAAGGAGGGCCAGCACGGCTGTACGCTCATCAACGACTCATACAACAGCGACATCAACTCCCTCGACATCGCCCTCGACTTCATGTCCCGTCGTGCCGCTGCCTCGTCAGCCACGATGCCCGCCGCTTCTGCCGCTGTGCCCGCCGGTTTTCCGGCGGGTCTCACCCTCATCCTCAGCGACATCTTCCAAAGCGGCATGACCGATGCCGACCTCTACGCCGAGGTCAACGCCCTCTGCATGAAGCGTGGTATCACCAAGCTCATCGCCATTGGCCCCCGCATCACCGCCCATGCCGCTTCCTTCCTTGTACGCGAAAAATCCTTTTTCGCCACCACCGAGGCTTTCCTCAATAGCGATACTTTCCGCTCGCTCCACGACGAGGTCATCCTCATCAAGGGTGCGCGTCCCTTTGGCTTTGACCGTATCACCGAACAACTGGAGCAGAAGGTGCATGAGACCATCCTCGAAGTCAACCTCAATGCCGTAGTCGATAATCTCAACTATTACCGCTCTTTCTTGAAACCAGAGACCAAACTGGTATGCATGGTTAAGGCCGATGCCTATGGAGCTGGTGCCGTTGAGGTCGCCAAGACGCTGCAGGAACACCGTGTCGACTACCTTGCTGTGGCCGTCGCTGATGAGGGTGTCACCCTGCGCCACAACGGCATCACGCAGAACATCATGATCATGAACCCTGAGATGACGGCCTTCAAGACCATGTTCGACTACGACCTGGAGCCTGAGGTGTATTCCTTCCGACTGATGGATGCCCTCATCCATGCCGCTGAACAGCAGGGTATTACGGGCTGGCCCGTACATATTAAACTGGATACGGGTATGCACCGACTGGGCTTCGACCCTGAGAAGGACATCGACGAGGTCATCCGTCGTCTCCGCAGTCAGAACGCCATCATTCCGCGTTCCGTCTTCTCGCACTTTGTTGGTTCTGATAGCGACGATTTCGATAACTTCTCCACCATGCAGTTCCAGAAGTTCGACGTCGCCAGCAAAAAACTTCAGGCCGCCTTCTCGCACAAGATTCTGCGCCACATGGACAATAGCGCCGCCATCCAGCACTTCCCCGAGCGTCAGCTCGATATGTGCCGCCTTGGCCTTGGCCTCTATGGCTACGATCCTCGCGCAGCAGCCCCTTCCCTTGTACGCAGCGATTCCATCGCTGCCTCTCCTGCCGCTGTGCCCGCCGCGTCAGCTGCGGGTCTAAAGCCCGTCTCCACCCTCAAGACCACGATACTCCAGCTCCGTGCCGTCCCCAAGGACGAAACGGTGGGCTACAGTCGCAAGGGCATTCTTTCGCGTGACAGCCTCATTGCTGCCATTCCTATCGGTTATGCCGATGGTTTGAACCGCCATTTGGGTCGTGGCGCATGCTACTGTCTGGTCAATGGCCAGAAGGCACCCTATGTTGGCAATATCTGCATGGATGTGGCAATGATTGACGTGACGGACATTCCTGATGTTCACGAGGGTGATACGGTCGAAATATTTGGTGAGCATCTGCCTGCCTCAGTCCTGAGCGATGTGCTCCAGACCATTCCCTACGAAGTCCTTACCAGCGTCTCGAACCGCGTCAAAAAGGTCTATTTCCAAGACTAACTGTTGTCGCTGGTTTTGTCATCGACGCCCGAAATTGTAGTCGCTGGTTTTGCCATCGGCACCCCCACGATAACGTTTTAGTAACAAAAATCAGCGAAAGATGCTCGTCTTTCGCTGTTTTTTATTATCTTTGCAGCGCATTACGCTAAGACAAACAAATAAATATCGATATTTTAAACAATGGAACAAGTCTTTAGTTACATTATCAGCTTGGGTGCATCGGTCATGATGCCCATCCTGTTTACCATTATCGGCCTGTGTATAGGCCTCAAATTCGGTCGTTCCCTCAAGTCGGGCCTCTACGTAGGCGTCGGTTTTGTGGGCTTGGGCATTGTTACTGCCCTGCTGACCACCAACTTCGGCGGACCGCTGTCTGACATTTCCCAGCTTTACGACCTCCAACTCAAGGTGTTCGACATGGGCTGGCCCGCAGCAGCTGCTGTGGCTTACAATACCGCTGTCGGTGCCCTGATTATCCCCATCTGTCTGGGTGTCAACTTCCTGTTGCTCATCACGGGCTGCACACGTACGGTCAATATCGACCTGTGGAACTACTGGCACTTCGCCTTCATTGGTGCTGTGGCTTATTTCGTCATGGACCAGTCGCTGGCTTGGGGCTATTTTGCAGCCATCGTCTGCTATATCATCACGCTGGTTATGGCCGACCTCACTGCCGATAAGTTCCAGGAGTACTATCCTGAGTGGCAGGGCATCTCCATTCCCCAGCCCTTCTGTCAGAGTTTCGTGCCTTTTGCCCTCATTATTGGTAAGGCGCTCGATAAGATTCCAGGATTCGATAAGTTGAACATCGATGCCGAGGGTATGAAGAAGAAGTTTGGCGTTATGGGTGAACCGCTTATTCTGGGTGTCATCGTGGGTGCCCTGATTGGTGCGCTGGCTCAGCTCGACATCAAGAAGGTGCTGTTCCTCGGTGTCACGATGGGTGCCGTCATGGAACTCATTCCTCGTATCACGTCGCTCTTCATCGAAGGTTTGAAACCCATCGCTGAGAAGACGCAGGAAGTGGTGAAGCAGAAGTTCAACGGCAAGAAGGTGTACATTGGTATGTCACCTGCCGTTGTCATTGGTCATCCCACAACGCTTGTCGTATCGCTGTTGCTCATTCCCGTAGCACTCGGTCTCGCCGTTGTGCTGCCTGGCAATCAGTTCCTGCCCCTGGCTTCGCTGGCTGGTATGTTCTACCTTTTCCCCATGGTACTGCCCTTCACCAAGGGTAATGTCGTCAAGACCTTCATCATCGGTCTCGTAGCCCTCGCCGTAGGTCTCTATTTCGTCACCGATATGGCTGCTGCCTTCACGCAGGCTGCGCATACCGTTTTCGAACAGACGGGCGACAAGGCTGCCGACATCCCCGCAGGTTTTGAAGGTGGTGCCCTTGACTTCGCCTCGTCACTCTTCGGTTGGGTCATCTTCAAGTGTGTAGCCTATCTGAAATGGATTGGTGCAGGTATCCTGACCCTCATCACCATTGGTATGGTGGTATGGAACCGCATGCGTATCCAGAAGGAGAACAAGGCCGCCTAGTCCCGTCTCTTACATTGCGATTCCATCGCAATCCTCGAAATATCGAAATGTCGAAATAACGAAAAATAAATTAAATATGAAAAAATCTCTTTTAACTTTACTGCTTATGAGCACAATGACCACTGGCTTTGGCCAGCAAAAAGTGAACTTCCAGACGGCCTGTCATCCTGAGGACGTCAAGCACTACGACACAAAGACCCTTCGTGAGCGCTTTGTCATGGAGAAGGTGATGGTAGCCGACGAGATCAACCTCACCTATTCCATGTACGACCGTTTCATCTACGGTGGTGCCATGCCTGTGACAAAGGACTTGAAACTGGAGACGCATCCACAGTTGCGTGCCGACTATTTTATGCGCAACCGCGAGTTGGGCGTCATCAATACCGGTGGCGACGGCGTGGTCATCGTCGATGGTGTGGAATACCCCCTCGGCTACAGCGAGGCCCTCTACATCGGACGTGGCTGGCTGGGTAAGGACAAGAAGGGAGAGGACATCGACTCCAACAAGGAGGTCATCTTCCGCTCTAAGGACGCCTCGAAGCCTGCCAAGTTCTACCTCAACTCCGCTACGGCCCATCATCACTACAAGACACAGTGGATAACCCTCGACGGTCGTAAGAACGGTAAGACGCAGAGTCTGAAGGCTAAAATCGTGGGTACCAAAGAAAAACCTCTGGGTTCAAAGGCTGAGAGCAATCTGCGTACCATCAACCAACTCATTGTCAATACCGTCCTTGAGGAAGGCCCCTGCCAGTTGCAGATGGGTCTCACCCAGTTGCAGGAGGGCTCTGTATGGAACACGATGCCGCCTCACACCCACGGTCGCCGTATTGAGGCCTACTACTACTTCAATATGCCCGAGAAGCAGACCGTCAGCCACATCATGGGGCAGCCTCAGGAGAGCCGTGTCGTATGGTTGCACAATGAGCAGGCCATCATGTCGCCTGAGTGGAGCATCCACTGCGCTTCTGCTACCTATTACTATACCTTCATCTGGGGTATGGCTGGCGAGAACCTGAACTATAACGATAAGGACGAAATCCCCGTCATCGACCTTAAATAATCGAAATCTCGAAATACCGAAATAACGAAATAACGAAAAATAAAATTATGTCTGCAGTTCAAACTACAAAGATGTCCAATTTCCGTTGGGTCATCTGTGCGTTGCTCTTCCTGGCAACCACCATTAACTACATGGACCGTCAGGTCCTGTCACTAACCTGGAAGGACTTTATTGCTCCTGAATTCCACTGGACCGATGGCGACTACGGTACCATCACCGGTATGTTCTCGCTGTTCTATGCTATCGCCAACCTCTTCGCTGGTAAGTTCATCGACTGGATGGGCACCAAGAAGGGCTACCTCATCGCCATCTTCGTATGGTCGCTGGGTGCCGTGCTCCACGCTGGTTGCGGCTGGGTGGCTATGACCGTCGAGGGCTACGACAACCTTGAGGCACTGCGCATGGTACAGGCTGGCTCCGATGCTGCTGTGGCTATTGCCACCATCTCTGTATGGCTCTTCCTCTCTTGTCGTCTGATCCTCGCTGTCGGTGAGGCTGGTAACTTCCCTGCCGCCATTAAGGCTACTGCCGAGTACTTCCCTAAGAAGGACCGTGCCTTCTCTACCTCTATCTTCAATAGCGGTGCCTCTGTGGGTGCACTGGCTGCGCCTGCCACTATTCCCCTCTTGGCACGTGCCTGGGGTTGGGAGATGGCCTTCATCATCATCGGTGCCTTAGGTTTCATCTGGATGGGCCTGTGGACTTGGCTCTACGACAAACCCGCCAAGAATCCGCGTGTCAATCAGGCTGAGCTCAACTACATCGAGCAGGACAACGACATTGCCGAGTCGCAGAATCGCGACAATCAGAAGGAGGAGAAGACCATCCCGTTCTTCAAGTGCTTCACCTACAAGCAAACGTGGTCGTTCCTCGTGGGTAAGTTCATGACTGATGGTGTGTGGTGGTTCTTCCTGTTCTGGGCTCCCGCTTACTTCAGCGACCAGTATGGCTACACCTCCGACTCTGCTATGGGTATCGCCCTTATTTTCACACTCTATGCTATCGTGACCATTCTGTCTATTGGTGGTGGCTATCTGCCTACCTATTTCGTCGACAAGAAGGGCATGAATCCCTATCTGGGTCGCATGCGTGCCATGTTTATCTTCGCCTGCTTCCCCGTTCTGGGTCTGTTTGCTCAGCCCATGGGAGCCTACAGCGCTTGGTGGCCCGCCATCCTCATCGGTCTCCTCGGTGCTGGTCACCAGGCTTGGTCTGCCAACCTCTTCTCTACCATTGGCGACATGTTCCCCAAGTCAACCATTGGTACAATTGTAGGTCTGGGCACCATGGCTGGCGGTATCGGCTCTATGTCCATCAACCTCGGCTCTGGTAAGTTCTTCGATTGGGCAGCCGATCAAGGCGCAGCCTTCTCGTTCTTCGGCTTCGAGGGTAAGCCCGCTGCCTACATGGTAGTTTTCTGCATCTGTGCCGTAGCCTACCTCATTGGCTGGTGCATCATGAAGGCCCTTGTACCAAAGTACAAACCCATCGAACTCGAGGACTAATCCTTTATAATGATGATAAAAAGAACAACCCGTCAACATTGTTGTTGGCGGGTTGCTTGTTATTTCAATTCTTAAACAGATACTGTACGAATTCGTGCAGCGACTTACGCCACACCTGCCATTCGTGGTCACCGGGGTAGGAGTTGAAACGTACGTTGACGTTCTTGTTGCGCATCTGTTTCACGATATTGCGGGTATATTCGATGCGTGGGTCCTGCTCACCGCATGTCATGAAGAATACGTCGAAGTTCTTGTTGAACGTATGCGTGTCTGTCAGGATACCAGGAACCTCCTTCTCCAAATCGAAGTTCGATGCGCCACGAATGCCGCCGAACATGCCCGTAGAGAACACGCCAACGTTGGCAAACACCTCTGGATCGCGCAGACCGATATAGAACGACTGACCGCCACCCATCGACAGTCCACACATGGCACGGCCCTTATGGTCTTTCCTCACCTTATAGTTCTTCTCTACGAACGGAATGATATTCTCCAACAGCTCTTTACGGAAAGTCTGCATGCCTTCCCAACTGTAGCCGCCACCAAAACCACCGTTGCGTGAGCGGACGTTACTGTTCGAACTCACAATCACCATCGGTCTTGCCTTGCCCTTAGCTATCAGGTTATCCATAATCTGTGCCGTACGTCCCTGCTCCATCCATCCGCGATGGTCCTCACCACCACCATGTTGGATATAAACCACAGGAAGGGGAGCCTTCACCGCATCGTAGTTGGCAGGTGTGTATATCATCAATGGACGCCATGCATTTTCGACGTTCGAGTAATAATAGACCGTGCGTACCTCGCCATGCTTGACGGCCTGCACCTCGAAGTCGTCCATACCCACCTCTGGAATCTCGATAGCACTCGACCAGCGGCTGCAGCCGTAGAACGACGGACTGGCAGGATCGGCTACCGACACACCGTCGATAATCAGCGAATAGTAGTGGAATCCCGGCACCTGTGGCTTCGTGGTTACGGTCCACACACCACCTTCACCTTTCTGCATGTCGTACTTCGTGCCACCAAGGTCCACCTGTACCTTCTGCGCCTCTGGACCTCTCAAACTGAAACTCACGCTGTTGTCCTTATTCACAGTCGGACGTCCCTGTGCTGCTACCTGCGTACAGCAAATGGCCGCAAGCATCGCGGCCAGCATCATTCTTTTTGTTCTCATTATTGTCATTTGGTTAATGTTATTCTCTTTATGCAGTCTAATGTGCCTGCAAAGATACAATCTTTTTCCTATCCATCCAAAAAGACCCTGCGTTTTTTGAAAATTCTGTTGGAATAATTTGGAACTTTCAAAAATAGTTCGTATATTTGCAGCGTCAAAGGGTTTCTTTTGACTACGCCGCTGAGTGCGGGGAGTAAGGCTTTATCGATACTGCTCCATTAAAAACCACCCGTCTAAGGTGGTTTTTATTTTTCATATTTTCTTCTGAACAACCTGTTAAAGATTGGAGAAAGGGTGTGTTCTCTAACTACAGAAATTACTTTTTTCCCTTTAAAGATTAGGACTTCTACTGCATCTGGATTCTTTTCAAAATATTCCTTAATATCTGAAGCCAACAAACGGGCATTGTAATCTGAGGTCATGTTTAATAACACACGATTAGCCTGCCCTATTGACTCTTTCATCCTGGTTCCGGCAGATCCTTTCCCCTGAATGGTTTTCAAATCGTACAATCTATATATGCCTTTACGCTCGAAAATAAAGTCGGCTGTGCGCATGCCTTTGGGGTTTGGTAGAATAAAAACGCGATATCCCAATTCTATAGCTTTGCGTGCAGCATTAAGCAGATTGTCATAGTCTTCACTATTCTCGCCACCAACAGTAAAGATGTTCGTTTCTCCGGATAATGGTCTGAATTCACTATGCAAGGTTATCTCTTTCAACGTCCATACAAAGCTTGCTCCCATTGTATGAAGCAAATCTTCAAGCAAAGCATCTAAGTTTCGGGTGACAGGTTCTGCAGCCACCCAACAATAGGAGCCAAACTCATCATCGCCTGTTAAAACTTCTGTTGTTATATCATCATTCATTATGCTGATCATTCTTATTTTATAAATGCAAAGGTACAATTTTTATTAGAAACAACAAACGATAATAAATAGAATTTGAAAATACTTCCTCAATAATTTGGAATTTTCAGATTTTTTTCCGATATTTGCAGCATCGCTCGTACTTGTTTGATGCAAGCGGCCAATGGCTGAGCGACCCCAAGAGAGGGTTAGTGAGCGGTCTTATATATGAGAAAGACGTTTTCGAACGTCTGTCGTTGTGCATCTTGAACTTCGCAACTTCATAGCCACAGCAGACAGATGACAACCGAAGCGTCTACGTTTGGTACGATTCTATATACTTATGTTTATATAGTCCGTGCTGGCGTGGGCTATCTGCGTTGTCTATCCTGTGTGGCGAGGCAATGCGAAGGCCCAAGATGCCAGGATGGGCAAAGAAACAGACACCTACGCCTTTTTTATATCATAAGCTAACCTAAAAGAATATGTTTATCTGCCGACATCGGGGTGTTTGTGAGGCATGTAGGGTATTGTGTGTATGAATTTGGAAAACATCGCTCAAGTAGCACAAGTAATTATTGCACTGGCGGCAATAATAGGTATTTTCTTTAATGTTAAGCAATACAAGATTCTGATGAAACAACTAAAAACAGAAGCTTTTATTCGCTATTGCGCCAAATACTCAATGAGCCCTGAAGTTTCAGCCGTTGTTAAATATTTGGAGCATATAGATGGACTAAAACATAAGAATGCAATAGTCCCTCCTGATAACCACGACATTGAAATTTTTATGCACTATTTTGAAGAAATAGAGCATCTTATAGAATCAAAGATTATGGATGAACAAATGGTCTATGATATGTTCTCATATTATCTCTTTGTCTTTGAGAAAAATAGAGATGTATTTAACATTGATGATTATGAAAGCAACTCTTGGTGCAAGTTCCGCCATTTATTGGTTCGAATAAAAGATATTCAAACAATAAGAAATAGGACTATGTAATAATCATGAAACTATTATTGACTATGGCTGCAATGCTCTAATCATGAAAAACTATTGCAACAGCTAATTATTAAATCGAAATATTAATCATTAACAAAACAACGATATGAAAAAAAATATATTCAGATTTCTTCTATTAATCCTTGCCATGTTTGTAAAAATGGAGATGTATGCTGAAACATTTGAAGTAGATGGCATTCGTTATAAAACAACAAATACCCAAACCGTATCAGTAGTAAAAAGTGATTATAGTGGTGTTGTTGTTATTCCTATGGAAGTTGAATATAATGGAATTAAATACAATGTATCTGCTATCGATACAGGTGCTTTCAGTGGTTGCGCCAATTTGACGTCTGTGGTGATTCCAAATAGTGTGACAACCATTAGTGACGACGCCTTTTCTAATAGCGGTCTGGTAACAATGACTATTCCCGAAAACGTGACAAGTTTAGGCAAAAAAACGTTCTATAATTGCTCGAGCTTGTGCTTTATGACTATTGGTAATAATGTGGAAATAATAGATAAAGATGCTTTCCGAGGTTGCAAAAGTTTATCATCTATAATAATCCCTAATAGTGTGACAACCATTGGAAGTGGTACATTTCAGGATTGCAGCGGTTTGTCTTCTGTGATAATATCTGACAACGTGACAACCCTAGCGAATTCTATTTTTCAAGATTGTACTAGCTTGATATCTGTGACAATCCCTGACAAAGTAACGTCAGTTGGTAATAGTGCTTTTCAAGGGTGTTGCAGCTTGTCTTCTGTGATAATAGGCAGCAACGTGGCAACCCTAGGTGATTATGCTTTTAAAGGTTGTACTGGCTTAATATCTGTTATGATACCCAACAATGTGACAACCCTAGGTAATTCTATATTTGAGGAATGTACTAGTTTGCAATCTGTGATAATCTCTGAAAAAATAACATCTATTGCTAATTATGCTTTCTATAAATGTAGCAGTTTGTCTTCTGTGACGATTCCTGACAAAGTAACATCTATCGGTAATTATGCCTTTGGAGAATGTAGCAGTTTGTCTTCTGTGACGATCCCTGACAAAGTAACATCTATCGGTAATTATGCTTTCGAGAATTGCAGCAGTTTGTCTTCTGTGACAATCCCCAATAGTGTGACGACTATCGGGAAACAAGCTTTCAGTTTGTGTAAGGGTTTAAGATCCGTGACAATACCCAATAGTGTGACCAGTATTGGAGAATATGCATTTTATTGTTGCGGCTTCACATCCGTGACAATACCCAATAGTGTAGCAACTATTGGCCGTGACGCCTTTCGTTGGTGCCGTGACTTAAAAACTGTGACAATTGGTAATGGTTTAAAAAAAATAGATAATGAAACCTTCATGGGTTGCGAAAGCCTGTCTTATGTGAAAATAGGTGACAGTGTAACATATATTGGACAGAAAGCATTCGCGTATTGTCCTTTGCCTTCTGTGACAATACCCAATAGTGTGACCACTATCGGTAAACATGCTTTCTTTCAATGTCGCTTGTCAACTGTGACTATTGGTAATGGGCTGGCTTCAATTGGTGAATATGCTTTCGGTAATACCATAAGAGCTTTATCTTTAGATTGCAAAAAAATAGATGCATGGTTTAAAGATTATAGTAATATAAATGAAATAAGGCTTGGAGAAAGTGTGACAACAATCAACAAAGAAGCTTTCCGTGGGTGCAGTGGCTTAACATCTTTGACGATTGGCAATAGCGTAGAATCGATTGGAGATTATGCTTTCAATGGATGTGAAAGTCTTATATTTGTAACAATACCAAATAGTGTGTCAACTATGGGTAAAAGTGCTTTCGAGGACTGCAGTGGATTGACATCTTTGACAATTGGTAATGGTATATCATCAATTGGACAATCTGCTTTCCGCAATTGCAAGAAGCTATCAAATTTGTCTTTAAACTGCAAAAATGTTGGCTCATGGTTCAAGAGTATGTCATCTATTAAGGAAATTGTGATGGGTAATGAAGTAAATACCATTGATAATTCTGCATTCCAAGGTTGCAGCGGGTTAACATCTTTGATAATTGGTAATAGTGTGACATCAATAGGAGAAAATGCTTTTGGGGGATGTAATAGCCTAACAACATTGACTTTAAACTTTAAAAAAATCGGCACGTGGTTCAGTAAGATGTCATCTATAAAGGTAATTGTGATGGGTGATGATGTTAATACCATTGATAATTCAGCTTTCCAAGGTTGTAGCGGGTTAGAATCTTTGAAAATAGGTAATGGGGTAATGTCAATAGGGAATGACGCTTTTGGCGGATGTAGTGATTTAACATCTGTAACTATCCCCAATAGTGTTTTAATCATAGGCTTGAACTCTTTCCTGAATTGCTTTAATTTAACAACGTTGATAATTGGTAATAGTGTAACAACTATTGGAAATAGTGCTTTTCAAGGTTGCACTGGTTTGAAATCCATTTTTTCCTTAAACATTACACCACCCACCATAAGCAATTCAACATTTGATAACACAACAACTATTAATGCAAAATTGTATGTTCCTCAAGGATATAAAGCAATTTATTCTCAGAGTAATAACTGGAAAGAATTCAAGAAGATAGAAGAATTAGATGAAACTAACACGCTTCCTGAATATTCATTATCGTATATGGTCGATGGTGAAGAATATAAGACGTACAAATTGATGGAGGGGGATGTGATAACTCCCGAGCCAGAACCAACTAAAGATGGTTATGCCTTTAGTGGATGGAGCGAGATTCCATATATAATGCCAGCCCATGACGTCACTATTTATGGATTTTTTAACCCTTCTGATTTTGTAGACCTTGGTCTTTCTTCTAGGACATTATGGGCAACAAAGAATATCGGAGCAGAAGTTCCAGTGGAATATGGTCAATATTTTGCATGGGGGGAGATTGCCCCTAAGAATAATTACGATTGGAGCACATATAAGTTTGGCAGAGTGTCTAATTTTACTAAATATAATTCTATTGACGGATTAACAGTGCTGGAATTAGAAGATGATGCTGCATATATGATTTTGGGGAAAAACTGGAGAATGCCTACTTACGAACAAGGAAATGAACTAATTAATGAATGTTCATGGGAATCTACTACTATTAATGGCATTTCTGGCTATATAATAACAGGGCCTAATGGTAATTCAATCTTTATGCCTAGAGGTGGATTGTGTATTGATGAGTATGGCCCCTTGGATGAAAATAATGGTGTGTATTGGTCTTCTACGTTATTAACTGGAGGTTCTGACGTAGCCATGGGACTTGACTTCGAAACCTTTTTTTCGCCTGTCATGTCAGCAACGGAAAGATATTGGGGCTTAAATATTCGTCCCATTTATGTTGGTGAAGGATCTAATATAATTATTAATAAAGAAAGAAATTTAAATCAAGACGATTATTACAATCTACAGGGGCAACGTGTCCTTTTCCCCAAGAATGGCATTTATATTAAAAATGGTAAAAAGGTATTTGTAAAATGAAGATTATTATTGATGGTCTTTTTTCCTAATAGTTTATTCTTATGACCCATATAGAAAGAGATTCTCAAGAATTTGACTATTTCAAGTTTATTGCGACTGTTATTGTTATAGCAATATTACTTGTAGTAATATCTCTGTTTATTGTTTATCCATGGAGTTTTTCCTTACTAAGAGATGAAAAACTCTCTGATATAACGATGATGCTATTGGCAAGTGGCACATTGATATTGACGATTTGGGAGTATTTAAACCATCGTAAAAGAATAAAGGCGGAGGTTTTGGGCCAGTACAATGAACGCTATTCCAAAGATCAGCATGTTAATATCGTAGTTCCTTTCTTAATAGCTGATATAATGGGTGTAAAAGTGATAAAGCCATCTATTCATCATGTCGAAATGTTCATGAGGTTTTTTGAAGAAATTGAGTTGCAAATTGAAAAAGGAAGATTAAATGAAAAATCTGTATATGACTTATTTTCATATTACGCATTATATTTTGATAATCGTCCTGAACTTACTAATTTGTTGTGTATAGATGACTATTCTAAAGAAAATTGGGGACTATACATGAAGTTTGTTAACCGTATGGCAAAAATAATGTTAAACAATACTTCTTGGCACTGTGATAACGATATAATTGAATTTGATGATTATGGTTACCTGTTGCTTAATGGAAAAAGGATGGAATATGAATATCAAAAAGGTATAATAAGAAATGTTCAAGATGAAGAATCCGTAGAGATAAAGTATATTATTGACAATAATAAATACCAAAAGGATAGATTGGAATATGGAGATAAAATTTATATTAAGGCGTAACACTAATGTCCACTTTATAAATGGACGAGTAAATATTAAAAATTAGGTTCACATGAACCGCTTCGGTCGTTGTCACTTTATATTTCAACAATTTCAAAGAACGCCTAGCGGTTATTTAGTGGATAGCGATGTAAAGAAATTTGAGATAGATATTAAAACGAATAAATAATGAAACGACTACTAACTTTGGCAGTAATGTTCATATGCTGCATGGCAACTTCGTTTGCCCAGTTTAGTGGATCAGGGTCGGGAACCGAGAATGACCCTTATCTGATCCTTAATCCAATTCAGTTGAATCAATTGAGAAATTTTCTGAATAAAGAAAAGGTGTACTTTAAATTGATGGCAGACATTGACTTGACAGAGTTTATTGAGGATGAATACCCCTCAAAAGGGTGGTTGCCAATAGGAAGTCTAATAGGAGGAACGTTCAAGGGTGTTATTGACGGTAACCATAAAAAAATCACAGGACTTTGGGTAAATAGAAGTAATTCTGATTATATAGGATTATTTGGTTATGTACAAGGCGCGACAATAAAAGATTTGTCTCTAAATGTGAAAATCAATGGAAACGAATATGTTGGCGCTTTTTTTGGTTATGGTGGTGCTATTGTATCAGGCTGTTCTGTGGACGGAGTTGTTCAAGGATCAAAGGCTGTTGGAGGGTGTTCGGGATCGAATATGGGTTCTTTTGTTGATTGTTCTTCTTCTGCATATGTAACTGCGACAGGTGATCTAGTAGGCGGAATTGCAGGTATTGGGTCAAAATTCTCGAATTGCAAATGTGATTATGTTATAGTTAACGGTGGTGATTATGTTGGAGGAATATGTGGTCGTAGTGCTTCATTAACTCATTGTCTATTTAATGGGATAGTAAAAGGAAAGTCAAAAGTTGGCGGATTGGCAGGTTATCATTATTCTACTAAATCTGACGAAACTATTAAAGAATCAACAGCGATTGGTGATGTTGTTGGAACTGGTGATGAAGTTGGAGGAATAGTTGGATCGGTTGATCATAGCAAACATTTAGATGAAACCATCTCACTAGAAGATTGTTATTTCTCAGGAAACGTCTCTGGATATAACAATGTAGGTGGAATTTTTGGATATTTTAGTGGTTGGTACGGGTACAATGAGATAGTAAAAAAATGTTGTTCATATGCTACTATTTCAGGAGTAAATAACGTAGGTGGAATAGCTGGACAAGGAGGTGGAAGAATAATTAATTGTATAGCAATAAATAATTATTTAAAGGCAAAAGAGGGTAATTTCGGACTTATTCGTGGCAATGATAATTCGAACGATGGAAATAATAAAGCATATAATCGCACTATTGTTATTTGCCAGGGTGTGGTGCAAGAAGTTGAAGATTGTAAACGGAACGGAACTGGAGTAAGTGCAACAACTTTGAAACTGAAAGCAACATACGTTGCCATGGGCTTCGATTTTACTGACACTTGGGAAATACAAGAAACAGAATGTTATCCATATTTTAAGACACAGACAGCACCGCCAGTTATTTCATCGAAAGTAGTATCGGGCGCAACAACTGTTAGCGGCAAAGCCGTGGATGGTGGAACGGTGATATTGGAGATAGATGGTGTAAAGCAGCAGATTATCAGCACAAACTATGAGTTTTCGTTTACGGTTAGTCCTTTACAGGCAGGCCACGAGGTACGTCTCTCTGCTAAATCGGAAGGTAAGGAACAGTCATATTTCACAACAGAAACGGTTGCCTATTTAGGAAAAGGCACAGAAGCAGATCCATATCAAGTATATACGGCAGCAGACCTGACAGGCGTGTATCGCAAGGGATACTATAAACTGATGAACGATATTGACTTGGCGGATTATATCAACCAGTATAGTTCAACGGAAGGCTGGGAGTCCATTGGACGTGATGGTAGTGAGACTATTTATTTCGATGGTGATGGGCATAAGATAACCGGCCTTTGGTGCAACACAACTCGCGATAATTCGGGACTGTTCTCATGTTTTGCCAATGGTCTGATTAAGAACCTGACTGTCGAGACGGCTAATGGTAAGCAGGTAAAGGGTGGTGCCAACACTGGTATCTTGATTGGTAAGATGATAAATGGCACGATAGAGAACTGCCGTGTATCAGGCTCTGTCGCTGATGGAACACCTGTTGGCGGACTGGTAGGTCTGTTTGATGGAGGAAAGATTTCTCTCAGTCAGGCAGATGTTACTATTAATACTACAGGTGAGAAGTCGTACGTTGGCGGACTGGTTGGTGAAATAGCTGGTGGCGAGATAGATCAGTGTGTTACACAAGGAACGGTTACGGCAACTGGTAAAGAATCGTATGTTGGTGGTCTGGTGGGCAAAAATTCTGCAACAATAACCAACAGCTATAGTAATGCTATGGTCACGTCTTCGTACAATGCAGCAGGACTAATTGCATATAACTATGGTGTTGTCGACAAGTGCTATGCAACTGGAGACTTGTTAACTAAAAACTATGGTGCTGGCATTATTGGCTATAACGACGGATTAGGTGCCATTGTAAAGAATTGTGTGGCTATGAATAAAAAGATTGTTGTTACCTTTGAATCACAATCTGCACAAAGCGGTGGTTATGGGAATCGTATTATTGGTGGAATCAGAAACGGTGCCACCGCCCCTGACATGAATAACTATGCCTTGAAAAATATGAAATTGTCTGTGAACAATAAAGCCCCAAAGGTTTATGATGACATTATGAATGGTGTAGGCAAACCTGGCCCGAACTTGATTGAGGCCAGCACATATCAAGAATTGGGCTGGAACTTTACAAATACTTGGACTATTCAGGAAGCAGGATATTACCCAGGATTGAAGAATAACAAAAGTATTGTTACGAAACCTGATGATGAACCTGTTACTATCACAGCTAAGAGCTATAGTCGCGAGTATGGTGAGGCCAATCCGACATTTGAGTTTACCTCTGAAGGAGCTACATTGGTTGGTGTTCCGGAGATTACTTGCGAAGCAACAGAATCATCGCCAGTCGGTACCTATCCTATTGTCATCAAGAAAGGTACTATAACAAACTATAACGACACGTATATCAATGGTACTCTAACGATAACCAAGGCTCCGCTGGTTGTCAAAACAGAAACGTATACCAAGAAACAGGGTGAGGATAATCCTGAATTAACTCTGACATACGATGGCTTTAAGAACAATGAGTCGGAGGCCGTACTGACCAAGAAACCTACAGCAACAACGACGGCTACTAAGGAAAGTGCTCCTGGCGAATATGACGTAATCGTTTCTGGTGGTGAGGCCACCAACTACGAGTTGTCGTATACCAATGGCAAACTAATCGTGATGGAGGCTGATGCTGTAGTCATCACAGCTAAGAGCTTTACTCGTGAATATGGTGATGCCAATCCAACCTTTGAATATGAAGTAAATGGAGCTGCGTTGGACGGTATTCCTGAGATTACTTGCGAAGCAACTGAATCATCACCAGTCGGTACATACCCAATCGTTATTAAGAAAGGTACGGTGACTAACTACAACGACACGTATATCAATGGTACGCTAACCATCACCAAGGCTCCGCTGACAGTGAAGGTAGAGGATGCAACACGTGAGCAGTACTTGGAGAATGCTGAGTTCGTGATTACATACTCTGGCTGGAAGTTGAATGACGACGAAAGCGTATTAACAAAGAAGCCTATGGCAACAACGACGGCAACGAAAGAAAGTCCAGTTGGTGAATACGAGATTGTGGTTAGTGGAGGTGAAGCCAAGAACTATGAGCTATCTTATCAGAATGGCATTCTGACCGTGACAGAATCTACGGGTATTGCTACAATATCTGTAACCCGTCCTGTTAATGTATATACCGTTCAGGGTAGAATGGTTCGCTCGAAGGCAACGACACTTGATGGATTGCCCAAGGGTGTATATATCGTGAATGGTCGAAAGGTCGTTGTGAGACAACGTGAAGATGGGCATTTGAAGGTAGATAGTATTCGTTAAAACGGCAAAACAAGTTGTTTTGGTATCGTAGAAGGCCTTTCTTTCACTGTAAAGTGTCATACTTTTCACACCAAAACAACTTGTTTTACTGTAGTGATAGATAGTGTCATTTCTATAAGTAATGTCACTTTAACTAATAATCTGACTTTAAACATGTTAGAAGCAAAAGTGACATTAACATCAAAAACAGCACATTCCCGAAGTAAGCAGACGGGGAGCACAAAGTAAGAGGAAAGGGTGCGAAACGCCTTTGCGAAGGGACTCCGAAGCCTTCTCGCAACCTTTTGCGCCTACGCAAAAGACCGTGCGAGCCTACGCAAAAGACCTTGCGCCTATACGCAAGAGCAGTCGGTATGTGCTAAAGTATCAACCATACACTCTGCTAAGTATTTGGTGACATCGGTCTTTTTTAGCAAAATATTTGGCAATTCCAATTATTTTCCATAATTTTGCAATCAAGTACTGGCCGATGGTCGTAAACGACGCAAGCTACGGCTGGTCCCTGAGAGTAGGGTGGCGGTATAATCAAATAGCGTAGGGTATATAAAAACACGAACCCCGAGGTATGCGTAAGCAGGGACGACGGGGTATTACGTTGCAAAGATAGAGATTTTATTTGAAACAAACAAGAAAAACAACAAATATTTTAGAATAATTACGAAAAATGGACTTTAAGACGAGTCAAAAGCTTTATTCTGGAGCTAGGATAGGCAAATATTCAAGAGCATGTGCAGGCAACAAGCACATGACCATGCAGCTTTATCGTTACAATCTAAGATTGTGTCAAAGGTTTTATGGCGTGCTAAGCCTTTTTGAAGTTATATTAAGAAATGCGGTCAACGAACATTATTTGAGCTATTATTCAGATTCGGACTGGATTGTTAATCAGGCTAATAACGGGAAACTACTTGCTCACTATAAAGATGAGATTAAACAAACGGAGGCCGACTATAAAAAGCGAGGAATATATAACAACGATAAAATGGTATCATCGTTGACTTTTGGTTTTTGGACATATCTTTTTACTAAGAAGAATTATAAGAAAGGAGGCAAAACATTGCTAAAGATTTTCCCTAACAAGACGAAAGGCAAGAATCAGGCCGATATATATCTTGATCTCACGCATATTCGTGAGTTTCGTAATCGTATTGCCCACCACGAGCCTATTTGCTTCGACGGGTCAGGTAATATCAGTACTGTTTTTGCTCGAAAACACTACCAATTGATCTGTGACTATATTAGCTATTTTGGTCAAAATCCTGATAAGGTAATTGGTTGGGCAGAAAAACCTGATGATATTTTGAAGAAAGTAGATAGCATCAAGTAATTCGGACATCACCCCCATTCTCACCCTCTTTTTCATACATTCTGGCAAGGATTTTTGAGATTTTTGAGAAATACCGCTTTTTGAATTTTCTTCCTTAAATATTTGGATTCTTCAATTTTTCTTTTTATCTTTGCAGCATTGTTTAGATAGTCCAGTAATGGGCAATAACTGGAAAGGACATGTATTCGAAGTTTGTTCTTGTGTGCTAAAAAATGTAACTTAAAACAATAATAATGAAAAAACAATTTACTTACTTCGTATTAACCATGTTATACATGTTGCTGTCATTAGGCACAACAATGTATGCTAATAATTTGGAATATAATGAGATTATGCCTAATTCTGCTGGTGTTTTCGATGCTACTACGCCTCAAGGGTTAGGCATGCGGTTCCATATCACGGATGCAGAGGCTAAAACTGCTGAAGTCTATGGTGTTAATGAAACTAGACCTGCCATTAACAAAGAAACAGCGGGAAGCGTTGAGGATTTGTGGAAAAAGACCACGACCTCTTACGACTTTGAGGATGGAAATGCTGTATTTACAGCAACCAGTCGAATGTCTGTTGAAATTCAAGAAAATGCAGCTAAAGGTTCCAAAGTATTGGCTTTGATTAATGCGAAGAACACCCAGAATGGTTATGGATTTGCTTATTTTGACTTTTCTGAAAATGTAGTACAAGCTTCTAAGGTTACTGTAAAGTTTGACTATTTCAATGGCGCAGGTCGTGGATGCATTACGATTGGTGATGCCTTGGTACGCGGAAAAGACGGTAAGGGTGCTGGAATGGACCGCATCAATCGCGCTCCAACTTATGGTGCTAAGGGTGCTATCTTCCGTATTGGTGCAAGTGGTGATGGTAAGAGTTATATTGTAAATGACGTTGTGCTGGGTACTGCTGAAGATTGGTGCAACAAGTGGCTCACAGTAGAGGTTGGCATTTACAACTTCGACCGTCAGGTAGAGTGGGTTATTAAGGATGGTGAGGAAATATTGGCTCAGAGTGGTACTACCGTAGGTTATGGTGAAGAAGCCACTCCTGGTAAGGTTGGTTTCTGGCAGGCAGATGCTAACGAGGCTACTCAGATTGACGTATTCGGTTCTGTCAATAACAATATTAGCTACATTGATAATGTTTCTATTACCGCAGCAAAGGATCCTACTATTATATTTTATGACTATAAGATTCGCTATGTTGATGCCAATGGTAAAGACCTGAAGGAGGCTCGTATTGCTAACGGTCGTGCTGGTACAGATCCTATTATTTTGGCTTCTGATAGCGATCATTTCTATCTGAACAAAGCAGGTGCAGTTGTTGGTACTCCTGCTGAAGCTGCAACAAAGAAGATTTATGTATCTAACAATGCTGAAAGTGTTAAGGTTGCTGAGAATGCTGAGGTTCTGATTACTTTCCGTGATGCTGAGACTCACTATGCTGTATTGAACTGTAATACCGATGGTGGTGTGCTCCTGGCACAATTCCGCGACTTCGACAAGTATAAGTTCTTCGAGGGTGATAGCTATGTGATGTTTATTCCTCGTGCCTATGCTAAGGACGGTGCCTATTACTTTACTCCTGCTACAGACTGGAATGGTGCTTCATTTACCTTCCCAGGAACTTTGAACCCAACCGTTGCTGGTGGTAGAACCATCTATATTGGCTCGTTGAATAACTATGCAAAGGTTGACTCTGTGGTTTACTATGCTAACTTTGAGGATCTTGCTCTGCCGAAGGTAGATGCAGGTCAGGGAACAGGTCTTGGACAGCTTGAAGGAACCGTTACCAACTGGTGGAACTGGACCAATGGCTACTGGAGCCGCTTCGATGGTGGACGTGGTATCACGCTTGGTGCTAACTCATACGTTTGGACAGAGCCTATTGCTGAGGCTGGTAATTATAAGGTAACCATCTACGGACGTAACAATATTTATTATCAGGCCGAAAGTTATGCAGTTCCTCAGCCTTATAAGCTTGGCTTGCGTAATGCTGCTGGTGAGGTAACTTATTTGGATATTGAAATCCCACAGTGGGGTGGAGGTACAACAGGAGAAAGTGTCGTGGAGAATGTCGCTATTCCTGCAGGTTTTTCTTTGGTTATTATTTGTGATGGTTCTACTGTTACCGCTAACGATGGTACAGAGTTGGCTAAGGATATTACACTCGACGACATATCTCTCGCTAAACAGTCTTCTGAAACGCCTTATTTATTTACTCAAACTGTAAAGGTAACGGGAAATGGTACTGTTGGTTATAATGGTATCTCGATTCGCAATTCCAGCAAAGCATTCTCAATGAGTTATGGGGCATCAGCTACCTTTACGATAACCCCAGATGCAAATAGTAGTATTACGAGTGTTAGATTAAACGGAACTGATATTACCTCAGACGTTATCAATAACCAATATACAATAAGCAATATTAAGAGGAACAATATTTTGGTTGTGGAATTCGAAGTCATTTCACCAATAACATACACACTGGGTATAACAGCAACTGGTAATGGTAGTGCAACATACAACAATACAGAAGTAAGAGGCAAGACTCAATCGTTTACTGTCGATGAGGGCACTTCTGCAACTATTTCGTTTACGCCTGATACTGGATACAGAATTGCCGGCGTGAAGTTGAACGGAATGGATGTAACGTCAAATGTTGCAGACAATAAGTATACTATTAGCAGTATTTCTGCAAATACGACGTTGGCTGTTACGTTTGAAGCGATAACACATACGCTGTCGATTTCTTCATCAGGTAGCGGGTCAGCCAATTTCAACAATACTACTGTCCGAAGTAAGACTGCGGTATTCACTGTTAATGATGGGACTAGTGCTACGATTACATTTACTCCTGATACAGGCTATCGTATTGCTAGCGTAAAGTTAAATGGAACAGATGTGACAACGAGTGTTGCAGACAACAAATATACAATCAGCAACATTACTGCTAATAAAACCCTTGCTGTTACTTTCGAGGTAATTCCACCTACGACCTATACTCTGAGCATCACAGCAACAGGTAACGGTAGAGCATCTTACGATGGTACGGAAGTTAAAGGGAAGACAACCTCGTTTACTGTAACGGAAGGTACATCAGCAACAGTTACGTTTAAACCAGATAATGGATACAAGATTGCAAGCTTAAAGGTGAACGATTCAGATGTTACATCGAGTATTATCAATAACCAGTACACAATTACCAATATTAGTAGCAATACGACAATAGAAGTTACCTTCGTGGCTATTACTCATACGCTTTCGATAACTGCTTCAGGTAATGGTAGCGCGACTTATGATGGCACAGAAGTCAAAGGAAAGACGACATCATTTACTGTTACGGAAGGTATGTCTGCTACAATTACATTCACTCCTGATGCTGGATATCGAATTGTGAGTGTTAAGTTAAATGAAACAGATGTTTCATCGAGTATTGTCAATAACCAGTACACAATTACCAATATTAGTAGCAATACGACAATAGAAGTTACTTTCGAGGCTATTACTCATACGCTTTCGATAACTGCTTTAGGTAATGGTATCGCTATTTATGGTGGCACAGAAGTCCGTGGGAAGACAGCTTCGTTTACTGTTACGGAAGGAACATCAGCAACGATTACGTTTACTCCTGATGCTGGCTATTGTATTGCTAGTGTAAAGGTAAACGATACGGATGTAACATCAAGTGTTGCTGACAACAAGTACACAATTAGCAACATTACAGCAAACACGACATTGGAAGTAGAGTTTGTAGAAGTCATTACGGACATGGCATACGATGGAGTGAACTATAAAGTGGTGTCGTATGATGATAAGACTGTGAATGTAGCGAGTGGCAACTATGGGCTGACGCTGACAGTCCCAGCCACATTCGAAGCTAAGGACAAGACGTGGACGGTGACAGGTATTGACAGTGATGCACTTACAAATGCCACAGAACTGGCAGCTGTCATTTGGGAACCAGAAGTCTTATTCAATAACGAGGTGAGCAATCCCAACCTGCTGCTGTATGTGAAAGATGCCAAGTTTGCGCCATCGTATATCCAGAACGTGGTAGTTGGTGACCAGGCAGAGAACATCGTTCTAAAGGATGCTGCCAACGGCAACAACTTCTATTGTCCCAAAGCATTTACAGCCAAGCGTATCAGCTATGAGCATCATTACAACATGACAACGGGCTACAATACCTGCCAAGGATGGGAGACGATAGCGTTGCCATTCGACGTGACAACGGTACTCAATCAGAAAGGCGTGGATCTGGTGCCATACGCTTCATGGCAGCAAGGTAGTAGTCAGCGTCCCTTCTGGCTCTACCAGATGACCAGCAATGGATGGCAGGCAGCTACAGCTATTCAGAGTAATACACCTTATATTATCAGTATGCCTAATAATGTGGTATATCAGCCGAGCTACATCCAGACGGGCTATATCCAATTCTTGGGTAGCAACGTGGAGGTAAAGACTTCAAGTCAGCTCAATGAGAGCCAGTATGGTAAGCGCCACTTCTATGTCAGCTATCAGCAGCAGAGCGATATTTCGGATATCTATGCGCTGAACGTCAATAACCAGTGGAGCAGCAATACTGATGTTTCGCAAGCTGAGGGTAGTGCGTTTATTCGTAACTCACGAACTATTCATCCTTTCGAGGCATATATGACTATTGAGGGCGGCAATGCGCCTTGGATGATACCTGTCTTCGACAATAACATGCCTACAAACATTGTCGAAATTGAGAGAATGAGAAATGTAGGAAATGAGGACTGGTACGACTTGCAAGGACGTAAGTTGCAAGGCGAACCTAAACAGGATGGCATATACATTCGGAACGGTAAGAAAATAAAAAAGTAGGAATACATTTGGCTGTTACAAATAAAATAACTACCTTTGTACTCGAAGTAAAAGGATTTGTTCCAACAGAACATGTAACTATAATGTGAAACTATGAGATTTAGAGTTTTAGTACTAGCTATTATCGGACTATTTCAGTTGACCATTGGAGGTAGCGTTATTACAACGTTCGCCCAAACTGGTCAGTGGGTGAATATCGTCGAGAACAGCGACTTGGAAGGTGACGATGTGAGTTGCTTCTTTGCAAGAGAGAATGCTGCAGGAGATGAAACCGTCTTACCGGCAACGATTGTTGACGGGGCAGGTGTGGACGATTCTCGTGGTATTGTGGTTAAGTCTGTCGATGATGCGCCTGAAGATTGGAATACAGAGCTCTTTATTCGTTTGCCACAAACGCTGCCTGTCGGCACAAAATGTCGCCTGTCGTTTGACTATAAAGCCAATACTGAGACGGAGGTGTCGATGCAATGTCATGGAGAACCGACTAAATACATATTTTGGGGCTTTGGTAGTGCGACGTTTAATACGTCATGGCAGCACTTCAATAGAGAATACATCATCAGCGAAGAGATGAGCAAAGATGACATCCCAATGCGTACTATTGCCATAGAGTTGGCCAAGAACAGGACTGCTACCACTTTTTATTTTGACAATAGTACTGGTGCGATAAAATCGCGTTAAGTTTTACATTTCATCAAATAGAGA
>CAMJDL010000028.1 GCA_946404405.1 uncultured Prevotella sp. | reverse complement strand
GTCGTAAGAGCATCAAGCAATTGGACAAGCACACACGTGCCTGTATCCAGTTCTCGTTGCGTGGCGAACCCATCAATCGTCAGGAGATGCAGTCGAAGCTCATGAAGCTGTCGCAACAGATGGAGATAGACTTCTCGTTCCAGAAGGACGACATGTTCCGTCGTATGCGCCGGCTCATCTGCTTCGATATGGACTCGACGCTTATCCAGACAGAGTGTATTGACGAACTGGCTGAGCGCAACGGCGTGGGTGCCGAGGTACGCGCCATCACGGAGAGTGCCATGCGTGGCGAGATAGATTTCAAGGAGAGTTTTACTCGTCGCGTTGCCCTGCTGAAGGGTCTCGACGTCAGCGTCATGCAGGACATTGCCGAGCATCTGCCTATCACTGAGGGTGTCGACCGTCTGATGAATATCCTCAAGACCTGCGGCTATAAGATTGCCATTCTCAGTGGTGGATTCACCTACTTTGGCGAACATCTGCAACGCAAATATGGTATTGACTATGTCTATGCCAACGAACTGGAGATTGGCGAGGATGGTAAGTTGACAGGTCGCTATGTAGGCGAGATTGTCGACGGGCATCGTAAGGCAGAGCTACTCAAGTTGATTGCTCAGGTCGAGAAGGTCAATCTGGCCCAGACTATTGCTGTGGGCGATGGTGCCAACGACCTGCCGATGATTAGTGAAGCAGGTCTGGGTATTGCCTTCCACGCCAAGCCTCGTGTGGTAGCCAATGCCGAACAAAGCATCAACACCATCGGACTTGATGGCGTGCTCTACTTTCTCGGCTTCAAGGATTCGTACCTCGGTGATCAAGGAAAATTATAATGTTTGCAACGACATTATTGGACTGGTTTCAGGAGAACGGACGCAATCTGCCTTGGCGACAGACACGCGACCCGTATGCCATTTGGCTTTCTGAAATTATTCTTCAGCAGACGCAGGTCAAGCAAGGCTGGGAATACTGGGAACGCTTTATGTACCGTTGGCCTACTGTCGAAGCACTCGCTGCTGCAACGGAAGACGAGGTACTGCGCGAATGGCAGGGACTGGGCTACTACAGTCGTGCCCGCAATCTGCACTATGCAGCCCAACAAATCGTCGCCCATGGTGGTTTCCCCAACACGATTGAAGAAATCAAAAAACTGAAGGGTGTTGGCGACTATACCGCTGCAGCCATCGGCTCCATAGCTTTCAATCTGCCTGCTGCCGTCGTCGATGGAAACGTCTATCGCGTCCTCTCCCGCTACTTTGGCATCGATACACCCATCAACACCACCGAGGGCAAAAAGCTCTTTGCCGCTATGGCGCAAGAACTACTCCCTGCAGACAAATCTCTCACCTCTCACCCCTCACCTCTCACCTCTGAATACAATCAGGCCATCATGGACTTTGGCGCTATCCAGTGTACGCCCCAATCACCCAAATGCGAAGTCTGTCCGTTGATGGAGAGTTGCGAGGCCTTCCGCACCAACCGCATTCAGGAATTGCCCGTCAAGCTGAAGACTCTGAAGATTCGTGAGCGCCACCTTATTTATATATATATAAGGTATAAGGGCCAAACCGCCATCCATCGTCGTGGTGCAGGCGACATCTGGCAAGGACTATGGGAACCCTGGCTGACTGATGAAATACCGTGTGACGCAGTTTTGCTGCGTCAAAACGTTAAGCACATCCTTACCCACCGCATCCTCTATGCCGACTTCTATCTGTGGGAGCCAGATAAGCGCCCATCACTTCCCTCTGACTACATCTGGATTCCAGAGTCGGACATCGACAACTACGCCCTACCCCGCCTCATAGAAATATTGTTATCTGATCTCTTTACATAACCACATATGCATTATACAGGAATTCTTATTGCAGCAATGACCTTTCTTACGATAGGTCTCTGGCATCCAATCGTTATCAAGACAGAATATTACTGGGGCACACGCCCTTGGATCATCTATCTGCTCGTTGGTACTAGCTGTTGCGTAGCCGCCCTTTTCATTGAGAACATATACCTGTCTTCTTTTCTCGGTGTATTTGGAGCTTCGGCTCTTTGGGGTATCGGAGAACTGTTCGAACAGAAGAAGCGTGTAGAGAAAGGCTGGTTCCCTAAAAATCCTAAGAACAAAGTCTAAACCGTTCTATGGGAAATATCTATCCCTTCGTATAAGCGTATAAAAATTAGGTACGCAACGAACGCTGCCGACTTCAGACACGCCCGCAGACAATATCAGCAGCGGCCGCTGCTGATATAAGACACACTCGCTGCTGACTCGCAAGAGACTGTCTCTCTCCCTGTCCCAACGTCATTTACTCCCTGTATACGAGTCACTTTCCCCCTGCAAGTGACGTCCAAACAACCGTAAGGCGACATCCTTTCCACGATTAATATCCGCAATCATTACTATTAATGATCACAACTGTAACTATTAATCGTAGCAGTTCCAACTATTAATCGTAGCAGTTCCAACTATTAATACTTGAGATAGCATCTATTAATAGTAAGCCTTCCTCTCATCAAGGATATCGCTCGAAGCTCATCCGCTTATCGCTCGAAGGCGACGAGCGATAAGCACTAAATAAACTGCGGACCGAAGAAATGCCACTTCAGTCCGCAATGTCATTATTCAGAGTGAATCATGAAAGAATCAAACCTGTCCGACTCTCTTATTACCCTAAAAAGAAACAACTGAAAAAGCGCACAATAGGGTCTCCACTGTGTATTTTGGATTAGTTGCGAGGGCTAGCCGTCTGGAAGAGGCAGTGGCGGATGCCGAGGTAGTCTTGATAGCCCATCAACCAGATTGGTATCGGCTTTGAATCGCTGTTGCGGACAATTCTGCCGTCTGGTGAAACGATACAATAGGCATCTAAGGAATTGCTGATGCCCATGGTTTTATTGAAACTCTTTATCCAGTCCATGCGGCTTGGCATGTTGTAATAATAATGCTCGCCTTGCAATTTCGTAAAATAACGCAGCCAGTTAGCATTTTCCCATCCTGCATACTTGGACTTCAGGTTTAGATTGCTATTATAGACATTCACCCATACGATATCAAGGTCAGCCAATTCACGTTGTAATGGTAAAATTACATGATTCAATAACGTCGGGGTGACGCCTCGCCAAAAATTGATGAAGATAGTATGTCCACGATAGCGTTCACATAGCGTCTGGAAGACCAACGAATCTGGAATGCCCTGCAAGGTATCACCGACAATTACCTTCCCATCCAATCTATTATATTCCTCACGGAAGATATCCTGCCACGCCAGCAACCATTGTTGATAGGCTGGAGGAAGATTGACCAACGTTTCAGCAATCTCGTCACTGTCAAGCAACATGAACTCACTGCTCATCCTATCCAGTAACTTCCAAACGGTTTTCTCACGTTCAATAAAAGGCGGGAGGAGGGTATTTACACGAATACTGAAATCTAATAAATCACTCAGGTTTGGACAGTAGATCATCTTTGGCTCCTTCACGAGACGCTCAAGGGACTCTAATTCCGCAACCACCGCATCTCGCTGCCAGGCAATCAACCTCTCTTTGGCTTTTGGGGATTCATTGGCCCCATTTTCCAGTTCCTTTTGGGGGGAACGTAAATACCCGTATCGCTGTTTGAATCTGCCAGCAAAGTCTGACCATTTCCTTCATGGCTGGGGACCATTGCTCATCAACCTTCATGGTGTCGAGTTCGGCCATCCGCAGTTCCAGTTGTTTGGTAGGCTGCATCGCCTGTATTTCCTTATAACGTTCCCACTCTTCTTTGTCCGTGAAGATGTTTGCGAAGTACTTTACGATGAAATCTATATTATAAAAAAACAAATGCTCGTTCAGCTCATTGACCAATTGCGCCAAGGGACCCTTCGTTATGTAGAGTATGGTGCTGCTGTTGGGCTTATTATTCATATACCGATAGTTTATCTCACGCATATTGAAATAAACTTCAGTCTCTGTGTCTGGTCCTACATAGACAATACCCTTACCTCGTTGATAAGGTTCAAATGTCAGCGAGACAGGTGTGATGTGGGCAACTGGTATGCGGAAGGTAAAGTCACCTGTAGGCGATACCTGAGCACAAAGCGTATCACCATATTGATGTGGTGATGAGTTCGGCTGACGAAATACGAGTGTCATCTGACTGCACATATTAGGTCTGTAGTCCATCAGATGCCCTTTAATGGTAGCCCATCCAAAACGAAAGTCCATATTGGGCAATGTGTCTTGCTGAGCCATGATTTCTTTCATTCGTCCCTCAATTTCCTGTGGTAACTGAGAGGGTGGCAAGGGATTGCCATCAAGACGCATGCCGAATATGCCTTGATTGTAAAACAGTGGATCAATCATGTCTACTTCTGTCACATCAACAGGCAATGGCGGAAATACGAATTGTACTTCAAACACATTCTTACCAATATCATCAAATGTCCTCGGCTCGTCTAGATGGATAGTATTATCTGAAATCATTTGACGGAGGGGATAGGTGCGGCCTTTCATGTCTCTTAGGCAGGTCTCATGGCTGAAGAAGATTGCGTTCTCATCCCTTCTTGCGATATGCAGATAGAATACGGTTGCCGTATCATTTATGATAACGGAGTCTGTCCTCAGAAGGGCGAGCATATTATGATATATGCTTTCAGGCTTTACTATGGTGCGTTCTGAGGCCGTAGCCTGACAGACAGCAACAACAATCATGATAGACAAAAGCAATAATTTTCTCATCATCGTTTTTTGTTTAGTCATTAATAAAATCAACGGACAGGACAAAATGCGCATCAGAAAGCTCTCCATAGCGGCGGGCAGGAGTCCATTGAGGCATCTGCTCTACGATTTTGGCAGCCTCATGGTATGCCTCTCTGTCGCCACGAACCAGTCCGATGTTATCTATTGTCCCGTCTTTCCTGATGCGGAACTGTACATAGGCCCGTTTGCCTGCCAAAGAAGCATCATTCTCTAAAGTCCGAGCCACATGCTGTTGCACAAAAGTCCGCAACGCAGACATACCACCTGGAAATTCGGGGGCAAGGTCAAAGTTTTCGTTCCGATAGACAGCGTTGACATAGTCCACGGAAGAAAGGCTGTCTGCTGTAGTTTCCTTGACCACTGGAATCTCTTCTGACTCAGCGGATTGCATATCGGTCGCATCGGATGATGGAACACTTTCAGGTCGCTGGTCAGGCTGAGGACTTGGCTTTGGTATCTCCACAGCCTTCTCGGTTCCCTCCACTATTTCCTCTACCTTTTCGTTCAGTTTTGGTGTGGCAAAAGCCGTCAACACAACGAGTGTCATAGGCAGGACATATAGTACCTTGCTGCGGAGCCAAAGACTTGATTTTGAATGATTCATCATATAGATGCGCTTCTTGATGAGGCTGTGGGTGAAGTTGTTGGCAAAAGCGTAGGAAGTATTTGCCAAGGCCTTCTTCACGAGGAGCGCCTGATAATTGTGCAACGAAATGCCTTGATGCAGAACATAGTCATCGGCCTCATATTCATGGACATCGCGAAGACTACGTCCTAGTAGATAGGCAATGGGATTCCACCATTGTACTGCTTCTACAAGCGTCAAAAATAAGATGTCCATCGAGTGAAGACTGAGAATATGGGCTTTCTCATGTAGCAGAATTTCACGGCCAAAAGGCTTGTAGTCACTCTCGCTGATAACTATACTCCGCATCCAACTAAAAGGGGACACGTCATCAATATGGCAATAGACAGTAGCATATTCGCTTTTATCAGTCCACAGACAACCGCCACGAATGATCTGACCAATTCGGTACAACTGCCAAAGACGGATGCAAAACGCTAGACTTATACCTATCATGTATACAAGCGCGAGAATACCTAACCATGAAGTTGTACGACTTGTTGCAGCCAATGACATCGGAGCCGTTTCAGCTTCCTGTGTCATTAACATAATACGATGTTGCATCTCATAGACAACAGATTGGGCGGGGGTTGCCAACGAGGGGATGTCCACCATCGGCAGCACCAAAGCCAGCACGAGAATCGTAAGTAATGTGATACGATTCATGCGGAAGAAACTCTCCTGTCGCAGCATCAGTGTGTAGGGCAGATAGAGCAAAGTCAGCACAAGGGCAGACTTGATGCTAAATATAAACAGTGTCATCATAAAGCATCCTTCTCCATCAGTTTCAAGAGCTCCTTAATGTCATCCGCAGAGATATGCTCTTCCTTCACGAAGAAACTAAACATCGATTTGAAACTATTGCCGAAGAAATCGTCTTTCACTTCCTCCATCACCTGACGACGATACTTCTCTTTGGTGATAAGGGGCTTATAGATGAGCAATTTACCCGTTCCTTTCTTATATTCCACGAATCCTTTTTGTGTCAGAATTTTCAGGAAAGTGGCGATGGTAGTGTAGGCAGGCTTCGGTTCTGGATAATGCTCCAGAATGTCGTTGACGCACGCCCCTTTTTCTAAATCCCACAGAACGTTCATCACCTGCATCTCACCTCTGGTCAATGTCTGTTGTTTCATGCCAATTACCTTTATTGTTAGTCTGCCGCAAAATTACTAAGTTTTTAAAAATCTAAAGTCTTAGTAATCGCAAATCTTTCAAAATCAGCGATTCTTTAACTTTCATTATTAGTAATTCATCGGCAATTATTAGTAATTAACGCACGGTACGAACGTTAAATACAGCCTTCGTACTGTCACATCTGTGCTCACACGTGGACAATCCCCTTGTGAGGCTGAAGCCCAAACTCAAGAATCGTTATTCTGGAAAAAGGCTTTTTATCGATTTACCCCACATCCTACACTCAAATCTTCTGGAATGCCGATGTATAAAGGGATTGAAAGGAGTGTAGGGTGCTCTTGACCCTACACTCACCCTACACTGACCCCTCACTCAAGGTATCACCACTAACGCCAGTAGACATTAATACTAGCAATTGAGACCATTAATGCAAACCATCAGTCCGACGGGCACGGTCTGCCAGTTCGCAGCCTACGGAATCAGAGTTTGCTGCCTACGGAAAAATAGCGAGCTAGTGTAGGGTAAGGTAAGGGTCAGTGTAGGGTGTCTCTGACCCTACGCTGGCCTCAATCCCTTTATACATCGGCATTCCAGAAGATTTGAGTGTAGGGTGATGGGTAAAACACATTTTCTGTAGTCCGATAGAAAAATTGCAAATACATTTGCATTTTTACTCGCTTATTCGTATCTTTGCAGCCTATAATAATATAATAATGTATGAAGACGAAACATATTATGTACGAAACGAGTGGCACGTGCTCGAAGATGATTGACGTGACAACGGATGAGAACAATGTCATCCAGCAGGTATTCTTTATTGGCGGATGCAATGGTAACCTTCAGGGCATCAGCCAATTAGTTAGGGGACAGCGCATCGATGACGTGCTACCCCGACTGGATGGTATTCGTTGCGGCATGAAGGGAACATCGTGCCCTGACCAGTTGTGCAGGGCACTGGAAAAGTTGAAGAACGCAACAGCAGAATAAAAAACAAGGAGGCAAAACTTGCCTCCTTGATGGTTCTATTCAGTTTACTTACTTGCGTTTCTTAGCTGCCTTTTGCCAAGCCTTAACCTCAGCAGGAGTAGCTAAGCCTTTCTTGATGCGAAACTCCTGACGGGCCAAGCGCATCTGCTCCAAGAAACGTTCGCTGGTATGCAGACGGGCATAGGCTGCTGATGCAGCCAGACGACCTGCATCGACGTCACTCTGCCAGTGGGCACCAACGATGACGCGGCTCTCACCATACATGTAGCCACGGGCCAAGATGGTGTCGGCACGATCGGGATTAATCTCCGACAACAGCAGTGCGGAACTCCAACCTAAGATTGTATGACCTGAAGGATAGGAACCATTCTTGCGCAATGCAGGCTCATCTTTCGGATAGAGCGTCGATTCGTGCATCCGCATAAAGGGACGACGACGCATGTAATACTTCTTGGGCAGGGTACAGATGCTGTCACAGGTAGCAGTCGCATCGCGCAACAACTTGTAAATTTCCGGAGTCTCCTGCTCTGAAATCTTCAGGCCAAAGGGGTCACTGAACTCACGGATAATGCAATCCAGACCATACTCGGCATCACGGATGGCGATGTCGGCACGTTGCTTGTTTTGGCGCATCTGCTTGCCCCACATATACTGCATGATGTCGTAAGTGAAGTGGGCACCAACGGTATCGGGAGGAGCTGGACACCACTTCAGCATGTCGGGCATCTCCTTAGTGGTAAAATACGCATTGACATCACTCTGTGCCTGGGCACATACGGCAGCCATAGTCATAATGGCCATCATCATTAATTTCTTCATATCATTAATTACTTTAGAATTTTACTTGGAAACGGGTTTCGAGGATAGTAGCCTCGTTATCGGCAAAACCTGAGCGGTTGGTCACCTTGGTGTACGAAGCACGTACACGCCAAATCATGTATTTATTGGGATAGAAATTGTAACAGAGCGCCCAGTCGTTCAGATAGCCGCCATAGATGCCAGCACTGGCATCAGACAGTGACGTGTAGTTATACTGCAGACAGAGTTCCATATTCCCTGGATCGGGTGTTGCAATACCACCGTCCGTCTTCGTATAGCTGTAGTTACGTCCTTTGAGAAGTCCGCGCAGGGTGATATAAGCACCACTGCCTGTAAAGGCGTTCAAGCCCTCATCACGCGTAATACGGTTCCAGAAATACTGACCCACCACAGAGAAACGGCCATTAGAGTGAAGAACCTCTGGCGAAAACTTATACATCACCTTGGCATCAGTTACCACGGCCTGCTGTGCATTGACCTTAGCTACACGCATGGGCCAACGGGTAGCCAGCGTAAACAGCTTGTGGTTCTGTTCCTCGTCACTACTGTAGCGAGCACCCTCGACACCACCGCTGATACCCACATGGAATATCTTGCCACGCTGGACAAAAGGATGATATAACAAACGCGTCATGGCACCCAGGGCCTGCTTGCCTGTAGCATCGGTGGTCTGCTTCATGGCATCGGTCTCGACAACCACACTGGCTGTAGCAAGGAATATGTCGTCCTTGTGCTCGTACATCAAACCTATCATGCGGTCGTTATTGAACACGGCATTGCTCTGAGATTCCTCCATCGTTTCTTTGAACGATGAACTGGTACAGCTCTGATAGCCGTACTGATGGATAAAATAGCCACCGCGCAGGAAGTTCTGCTTGTCCAAATCGTACTGCAACCACACATCCTTCATATTCACCTTGCCTAAGGCATAGCCCATATCAATCTTACCTTTCCACTGTCCGTAGGTAAAGCCCACACCCACACGCATGTCAGGAATGCCGACACCACTGTTCAACTTATCTTCCTGATGCTGTGGATTGACATAGGTCGCATCAAAAAGGATACGACCCGAAGGCTTGACAACAAGCTTAGGCTCCTCTTGTGCATAAAGAGCGGAGGCCAAGGTGCATCCCATAGCCACCATAGTTAAGAACCTTCTCATATTACTCAATACAATTCATGAGGAAATCGACAGCACCATTGACACCAAACTTACGAACATCGAGCGAGATGTCGTAGTTGGTGGCATCCGTCCAGTCGCGACCCGTATAGGTCTTAGTATAGAGCTCACGGCTATAGTCGTTGTCGACAATCATGGCGGCAGCGTCATGCTCGCTGATGTCATACTTTTCGGCAATACGACGCTTACGGCAGTCGAGACTGGAGTGGATAAAGATTTTCAGGGCGTTGGGATGGTCGGCAAAAATGTCGAAACCACAACGGCCAACAATGACGCACGACTCTTCTGCGGCAATACGCCGGATGGCATCAGCCTGAGCACGGAACAAGGCATGACTGGTCTGATCCTGCTCCTGTCCGTTATACTCGGCATTAGCCATATAGTTACGGTAGAAGTTGGTGAAGTCGTCACGCCACAGTGGGTTACGAGCCTCAATCTTCTCAACAGCCTCCTCAACGGCATTGATACGAGCAGCCACCTCGTTCAGAATCTGCTTGTCGAGCAGTTTTACGCCAAGACGACGTGCCAGTTCTGCTCCAATCTCGTGTCCACCAGTTCCAAACTGACGACTGATGGTAATTACAAATTTCTCTTCTTTATTCATAGTTGTTGGTATTTAAGGGTTAGTACTTTTTAAGTGAAAAGTGAATAGTGAATAGTGAAAGTGAAAAGTTTCATTTCTCAACTATAGTAGCTGCAACGAGTTCAGCCAGACGTCGGGCACCCTTGCTATCCGGATGGATGCCATCGTCGAGCATACCGGCACCATCACCAGTAAATAGGGTGTGCAGGTCGATAATCTGCAAACCGTACTTCTTGGCAACCTCCTGCTGAATGGGAATAATCTCGTTGGCTATCACGGATTCGTTGATACCCCACGACGACTTCAGAGCTGGTATTGGTGTGCAGAGCAGTATGCGAGGTTTCTGGGGAGCAGCAACCTGAGTCTTTTTGGCTTTTTTGCCTTTCTTGGCAGACTTGGCAGGCTGAGCCAAATCGGGACGCAAGGTAAGGATCATCTGTTCCAGGTCCTGACGAAACTCAGTACCATACTTCCAGTTCTGGGGCTTGGAGTCGTTGGTGCCCAACTTGATAACCACGACATCAGGCTTAAAGGCCTGAGCATCCTGCCACGCCAACTCGCTCATATAGGGTTGGTCGCCCTTATTGAGCATAGTACGTCCGCTGACACCAAAGTTCTTCACCCAATAGTCCTTGCCCAGCATGCGCTGAAGTTGTGCAGGATAGCCCTGAGAGGGAGCCATATCGATGCCATGTCCGTCAGTGATGCTGTTGCCCACACAGGCCACACGAATAGCATCCGTCTTAGGTGTCTGACGAGCCTTGAGCCATTTGCCAAGAGTAGATAGCATCTCGTCGCGATAAGCAAACCAAGGTCCGAAGCCATAGCCGTGACCGCCAGTAGGATAGACATAGAGAGCGCACTCATTGCCAGCATTTCTCATAGCTGTATAATAGGCCAAGCCGTTGGTAACAGGCGGAACCAGATTATCGTCGCTCGACATCACGATAAAGGCTGGCGGGGTAAGGTGACGACGCACGGCATTATTGGTGGAGTACTGTCTCACCAGCTGCGAGTCCTTATGTCCCTCTTCGCCCAGGAAGTTGATGCACGACCACTTGTGTGATATGCGCTCATCCATCGAGATGACGGGATAGAATAGTATAGAGAAATCGGGACGGGCGTCAAAGTCGGAAAGTGTGGACACGACAGAGGCCAGATGACCACCTGCCGAGAAGCCCATAATACCGACGTCATGAGGATTGATGCCCCAGATGCTGGCTGAATCGCGCACAATACGAATACCCTTCTGCACATCACCCATCGGAATGGTACGGTCGCCATGGGGCAAACGGTAGTTAACCACGAAATAGGCAATGCCCTGTTTGTTCATCCAATCGGAAGCCATAGTACCCTCATGGGTGTTCGACAGGACGGAGTAACCACCGCCAGGCACCCCCACGACAGCTTTGCCCGAAGGCGTCTGTGGCAGGAAACACACCATCTGTGCCTTTCCGTCGTCAGTCAGGTTAAGCGTGAATTTACGAGCTGTCTGTGCTTCACTACTTGCTACGAACATCAGCAGTGACAGCGTCACGATAGAACGAATAGAGAATGATAAATTTGTTAGTTTCATTGTATACCTTATTAATTATATGATATGTTACTGAGTGCAAATATACGAATTAATGGTGAAAAAAGAAAATATTTTTTGAATAAATTACGGTTTCAGTGAACAATACATTTAAGAAATCATAAAAAAAACGGGCTGCTGATGGTGATATCCATTTTTTTTACTAAATTTGCCCAACAAATTTTTTCACTTAACTACTAAAGCAATACACGTTATGAAAAACCTGAAAATGTACATTAACGGTCAGTTCTGTGAAGCATCAGACGGCCAGTGGATCGATGTGTTGAACCCCTCAACGGAAGAAGTCATCTCCCGACAGCCTAACGGCACCATCGAGGATGTGAATCGTGCCTTGGACGCTGCCCGTGCAGCCCAGAAGGCCTGGGGCAAGACGCCAGCCATTGAGCGTGCTGGATGGTTGAAGAAGCTGGCCAACGGTATTCGCGAACGTCGCGAGGAGTTTATCGACATCATCATGCGCGAACAGGGTAAGACCCTCACATGGGCTACCGTTGAGGTTGACGTGACAGCCGAGTACTTCGACTACATGGCATCGTTCGCACGCCACATCGAGGGCGAGATTATTCCCAGCGACCGTCCCAACGAGACGATTTTCCTGTCCAAGAAGCCTATCGGTGTAGTAGCAGGCATCCTGCCTTGGAACTTCCCGTTCTTCCTGATTGCCCGTAAGGCTGGTGCTGCCCTGATTGCAGGCTGTACCATCGTCATCAAGCCCTCACAGCTGACGCCCGAGAACTGTACCGTATTCGGCGAGGTTGTCGACAAGGTTGGTCTGCCAAAGGGTGTTATCAACATCGTGACTGGTAAGGGAAGCGTTATCGGTAACGAGATGGCTGGCTCACCCAAGATCGACATTGTCAGCGTGACTGGTTCTGTAGGCGCTGGCGAGAGCATTATGGCTGCTGCTTCTAAGAACATCACGAAGGTCAGCCTCGAGTTAGGCGGTAAGGCTCCTGCCATTGTCTGCAAGGATGCCGACCTCGAGAAGGCTGCCCAGTGGATTGTCGACAGTCGTATTGGCAACAACGGTCAGATCTGTAACAATGCCGAGCGCGTCTATGTTCAGAAAGACGTGAAGGCTGAGTTCACCAAGATTCTTGTCAAGAAGATGGAAGCTGTCAAGGTGGGCGACGTCTGCAAGGACCACACCGTCGATATGGGTCCGTTGGTAGAGGCTCGCGCTCTGGAGAGTGTGACAGAGAAAGTGGAACGTGCCATCAAGCAGGGTGCCAAGCTGTTGTGCGGTGGTCACCGTGTTGGCGACAAGGGTTACTTCTATGCAGCCACCGTTCTGGACAACTGCACGCAGGATATGGACATCATCCACGAGGAGACCTTCGGTCCTGTGATTCCTCTGGTAGAGTTCGACACCTTGGATCAGGTCATTGCCTGGGCTAACGACTGCGAGTACGGTCTGGCATCCAGCATCTTCACCAAGGACATCGACACCGCAACCCGTGCAGCTCGTGAGCTGGAGTTTGGCGAGACCTACATCAACCGCGAGCACTTCGAGGCTATGCAGGGCTTCCACGCTGGTGTGAAGAAGAGTGGTATCGGTGGTGCCGACGGTAAGCACGGCATCGAGGAATATCTCGTCACCCATGTTACATATCTTGACACATATTACGAATAAATCATAGAATTTTATCAAAAAAAGGGAAAATCCTTAATCTTTTTAGGGTTTTCCCTTTTTTATTTCTATAAAAAGCGTTACCTTTGTCGCCGTGAAACCATATAATATATAAATAAGTATGAAGAAATTATTTACCTTAATGATGGCTTTTGCCATCGCCATGCCTACATTCGCACAGTTGGGAAGCCGTAAGACAAGAGACCGCTTCAATCACAGTAATGTAGAACAATACTACGGCGTACGCCTGGGATATAATCTGGCCTCCATAAACAGCAGCGATGTCAATATCGATATGAACTCGTATGGAGGTTGGTCGTTTGGTGGCGTCTATGGACTTCAGTTGGCCAACAGCACACCACTATGGTTAGAGGCTGGCGTCTTCTATTCCGAGAAGGGTGGAAAGAACAATGACTCACCTTATACAGAAGAAGCTACAAATAAAGAGCGCTTTCAGAAGAAGACAACCCGTCTGATTTACCTACAGGCTCCTATTGTCATCAAGTATGCTTTCGACGTGGCTGATGACTTCTATGTACAGCCCTTCCTGGGTGGCTATTTAGCATTGGGTATTGGTGGCAAGACCAAACTTTATGACGAGGAGCGTTCGTACGACTCATTCAACAACTTCAATCGTTTCGATGGCGGTCTTCGTATTGGCTGTGGCGCAGAATATCAGATGATATACGCTGAGATTGGTATGGATTTCGGCATTTCAGACATCTCGGACAAGGAGTTCAAAAGTGCCCGCAATCAGAACTTATTTTTCAATATTGGTGTAAATTTCTAATATTTATTTGCAAGTCTTAATATTTTTTATTATCTTTGCCCACAAAATAATAAAAACGACAAGAAATGATGATAAAGAGAAGATTCATTACTATGATGCTTGCTCTGGTGAGCATTAGTTGTATGGCACAGTTTGACAACTCGAACTCTATCGTCCGTAAGACGCTGGTAGAGTACGAGTTAGGCAGCGATGGTTTCTACCATAAGAAGGAAGGAACCCTCATTGAAAAAGTGGATAATGTGGTATCGATGTACGCTTTCGACAAAAAGTCATCGAACCTCTATGTTCAAACCGAGACGGGTAACTATGTTGTAGTTCTCAACAAAGACCACGCCAAAATCTACAAGCAGAGCAAATTGGCTCCGATTATCGACGAGAAAATGATTGATGCCGAGGTGAATCGTGTTAATAGTATGCTTGAAGAACGCTTCGAGTCGCTCAACCAGGCACGTAACAAGCACCTGCGCGACTCAGCAGAGAAGGTGCGTCTAGCCGAACTGGAAAGGATTCGTCAAGACTCTATCCAGAAAGCATTCCAGAAGGCTGTCGACTTGAAGTACATCCAGAGTCACAACTGGCACGACCTGCCCATGAATAAGCTCGGACTGGAGTGCGTCCTCTGTGGGCACCACGTTTATGAGGATATCGTCTATTGTGAAGGTATTGTCAACGATACCATCTACTATGTCGAGGATGCTACCGGTATCATGGGAACGACCTATAAGAAGCTTCATGTCAGCAATTACAACCCACGACTGAAGAACGAGGTTAAGTACAACTACCACGTTAAGTTGTTCCACGACAGTCTGTATAGCCATCCCTACCTCTCACCAGAATATGTAAAGGCTGAGAACGAGAAGCTTTATGCTGCCTATGCTGAATCTATCAGCACGAAGGCGCCTTACGGTTATGTAGACAACACGGGCTTCGACTTCCAGGAAGACCATCTCATCTTCGACTTCGCATACACCAACTCGACGCCTAAGGCCATCAAGTGCATTGACATTTTCTGCAATATTCTGGCTCCTGACGAGACCACCAAGAAGGTTATCAAGCTTAGAGCTAACGGCCCTATCGAGATGCTCGAAACCAAATCATGGACATGGGATGATGGTTCTAACAAAGTTCCCGACCTGGTGACTGGTCTGAAAATTGGCAAACTCATCATCTACTACAAAGATGGTCGCCAGAAAATGCTGATGCCAAAGGATATCGTTTATAAAGAAGAATAAGACTATCAATAAAGGAGACTCGGTTTGAGTCTCCTTTTTTATTTTCGATGTTTCGAGATTTCGAGATTTCGAGATTTCGAGAAATCTTACTGCATGTCATAAACGACCTGCATGAGTTTCTTGCCAAGTTCGTCAGCGGCTTCCATCGTAGCAGCCTCACTATAGACACGGATGATAGGCTCCGTATTCGACTTACGAAGGTGAACCCAACGATCAGGGAAGTCAATCTTCACACCGTCAATATCATTAACCTGAGCCTCAGGATCCTTGGCAAACATCTCCTTCACTTTAACCAGAATAGCATCAACGTCCGTTTCGGGTGTGAGGTCGATACGATTCTTAGCAATCTGGTAGTCTGGGAACTGACTACGCAGTTCACTGACCTTGCAGCCCTTCTTGGCCAGCGATGTCAAGAAGAGGGCAATGCCAACCAGGGCATCACGACCATAGTGACTCTCAGGATAGATCACGCCACCGTTACCTTCACCACCAATGACAGCATTCACTTTCTTCATCTTGGTCGTCACATTAACCTCGCCAACGGCAGCAGCAGTGTACTTACCGCCACGTTTTTTTGTGATGTCGCGCAAGGCACGTGTCGAACTCAGGTTGCTAACGGTATTGCCTGGGGTCTGAGACAGAACATAGTCGGCAACAGAGACTAAAGTATATTCCTCACCAAACATCTTGCCATCCTCACAAATAAAGGCCAGACGATCTACATCCGGATCGACGACAATACCCAGATTATACTTGCCTGTACTCATCTCCTTCATAATGCCCTGTAAATTCTTCTCCAAAGGTTCAGGATTATGAGCAAAGTCGCCAGTCACGTCACGGTTCAGGAAAGTATAGCCCACGCCCAGACGCTCCAGCAACTTTGGCAAGATAATGCCACCAACACTATTGATGCTGTCCACGCATACCGTGAAGCGGGCCTTGCGGATAGCCTCAACATCTACAAGACGCAGGTCGACAACCGACTGGATATGACGGTCGTCAAAACTGTTATCAACAGTAACATGTCCCAACTTATCGACTTCAGTATAGTTGAAGTCTTCCTTCTCGGCAATCTCCAGCACGCACTGTCCGTCGAAAGCAGTCAGGAATTCGCCCTCGCTATTGAGCAGCTTCAGAGCATTCCATTGACGAGGATTATGAGATGCCGTAATGATGACACCACCATCAGCACCACTCATGCGGACAGCCAGTTCAGTGGTAGGTGTACTGGCATAACCGATATCAATCACGTCAAAGCCCATACCTACTAAGGTACCGCATACCACATCGCGCACCATTGGGCCAGAGATACGACCATCGCGGCCTACCACAATCTTACCGGCCTTGCGGGGGATGAAGGTGGCGTATGCCGACGTAAACTTTACAATATCCAAAGGGTTCAGAGTATCACCCGTTGCTCCGCCGATAGTTCCGCGGATGCCTGAAATAGATTTTATTAGTGTCATATATTTATTATTTCACTCTTTCGTAAGTAATCTCGTAATAACAAGGGAATACGCTTGACGACGCATCAGCTGTGCCCTGCGAGTGGGGCACAATCAGGCGTACCTTGGCAATCTCGTCACCATCCTTCTCAGGACGACCGACATTAATATAGTTCAGTGGTACCAACCAGCCACCGGGCACTGATGTAGAACTATGATAGGTTTGCATCATGCCCGACTCAAACATAGCAGTAATGGTAGTTCCGTTACGTGTGACATACATTTTATCAACATACTGGGATGTATCAATATACTGGCCCAGGCTTGATATGTACAAACTATTCTTTTGGTCGTTACGAATTAGGACGGAGTCGGTCAACAGATTCTTCTCCATAAAACGGCAGAGAATACTGGCACTCTTCTTATCCTCCAACGGCCTACCACAGCCCTTGCGGACAATCTGCATATAGACACCCGTACGTGACATGTATACGAACTCGTTCCTTGCCGTATCAGTCGTTTCGCCTTGATTCTTGAAAGTAGCCTCATCAATAACATTTATGCTCTCGCGGGCAATGAAGTCGCTAATGGCATTCTGCTCTTTTTCTTTCATGTCTGCATAAGTCTCATAGTCATTACAACTGGCAAGACCTATCAGTCCAAAAACAAAGAGTAACGTATAAATGATTTTGTTCATTTCAGCTTATTATTTTAAAATTCGGCCACAAAATTACGAAATTATTCTGAATTATCAATTATCAATTATCAATTATCAATTGTTTATTAGACTACTTTAACTTGTTTTCAAACGCAAGCAAGGCTTGTTCCACTATTTTAACGGCTTCCGACATGCTACAATTCAATCGTCCACCCGAGGCATTTAGGTGTCCGCCACCATTAAAGAAACGTGCAGAAACCTCATTGCAGGGGAAATCATCCACCGAACGCAGGCTAACCCAGACAGTCCGATCGCGGTCAGTGTCCTCACGTAGCGAAATACTCAGTTTGAGACCTTTAATCTGCAAGGGCATATTGACCAGTCCTTCGGCATCGCCCTTAATAAAATGGAACTGTTTCTGATCTTCACGGGTTAGCGTATAGTAGGCCGCATGACGTTTCTCGTCTACCACCAGACGATTACAGAGCACATGGCCAACCATACGTAGACGATGTTCCGAATAGTTATGATAGACGTTACGATAAATCTTGTCCTTGTTGATATGCTTGGTAAGCAGCTGACTGATAATATAGAAGATCTCGGGGTTGTTAGAATTGAAAGTAAAGCCACCTGTATCTGTCATCATACCACAATAAACGGGAATGGCAAAGTGCTTACCCAACTCGTTAAACATTCCTAACTGCCAGACGATACGGAACACCAACTCACATGTACTCGACATCTCAGGATGCGAGATGCAAAGCGTCGTATCTACATCTGGGTCTGGATGATGGTCTATCAACACCTTCTTAGCTGGTGATGCACAAATCGATGCCGCCATCTCGTCAGTACGGTGTGCAGAATTAAAGTCAAGACAGAATACAAGGTCGGCAATCTTCAATACCGTATCCACATAGTCGCGACGCTTGTCATAGCGCACAATTTTCTCTGTGTTAGGTAGCCAGAGCAGATAGTCCGGATATTGGTCAGGCACCACCATCAGAGGGTCCTTGCCTAAATGGCGCAAAAGCTCACCCCACCCCAGCATCGCACCTAAGGCGTCACCGTCAGCATTCTGATGGCAACACAGCACGATGCTATCTGCACTTGATATAAGGGAGCGCAGCAAGCTGCACTCCCCTTCAGTCATAATGTTATTCAGCATTTAAAACAATTTATTAGGATAGACTCCTTCGTCAACGAGTTTCTGGATACGTGCTACAGTGTCGTCACGGTCAGCAGCATAGGTCACTCCAAACCATTTTGACGTAGTATCCAGCACCTCGCAGGTAGCCGTACCTTCGGTAATCAACTTGTTTACCATTAAGGGGATGAAGAACTCAGCTTTAAGATTCTCCATATTCTTCGGGTCGCTAAGGAACTCCTTGAAGTATGCCTCTGAGTATTCGAAGTAGTCAGGTGTAAAGCCCCAGACATTCATTGATACAGGAGCATTCTCGTCCAAAGCCTGCCACTCACCCTGCTCGTCCTTATACTTGATGACACCGTCCATGCGCAGTATCTCGGTACGCTCTACAACGTCCGTCAGATGACGCTTGTCGTTATAAGCGCAAACGCCACGTGCCACAGAACCGTTCTCACTCAGTGTGTTGCAAACGCGGAAACCCACCATAGCATACTGGTTCTTGGCACCCTCGGGCAGACTGCTCAGGAACTTGCCAATCTGCATGAAACAGTCGCGACCATAGAAGTCGTCGCAGTTGATAACACAGAAAGGCTCCTTGATGATGTCCTTACCCATCAGCACGGCATGATTCGTACCCCATGGCTTCTGGCGTCCCTCAGGAACACTGAAACCCTCGGGCAGTGCATCCAAAGCCTGGAAACACAATTCGCACTGCACCTTACCCTCGTATTTGGAAAGAATCTGGGTGCGGAACTGCTCCTCGAAGTCCTTGCGGATTACCCAAACAATCTTGCCAAATCCTGCCTGGATAGCGTCATAGATACTATAGTCCATAATGGTCTCGCCGTTGGGGCCCAGACCGTCAAGCTGCTTCAGACCGCCATAACGGCTGCCCATGCCAGCTGCTAAAAGAAACAATGTTGGTTTCATCGTAAAACTTGTTTTAATCAATATTTGCTGCAAAGGTAGTGCAAAAATTCGACATAAGGAAAGAAATCAGCATATTTTTTCATTGCAGCCTTCATAATCAGGCCAAACAGTAGGATAGGACGATATAGGCGGTGAGTTCCGTCAATACGAAGAGTGCGCCACAGCAGTCGCCTGTATAGCCTCGCAGCCTACGCCAGATGTAGAGGTAGAGGAAGTACATCGTCAGGCAAGGCAGGAAGATAAGTGTCCCCTATCGTTGCAGAGGGTATGCTGCCAAATGCACGTGAATACTGCACCATCGACGTGAAAGCTGACGAGCCCTTTGTTGATGAACTGCGGCAGCGCGACGAAACCGTCCGTTTCTTTACTGCAGACGAGTTGTCGACAGTAGAGGTGCCTAATCCAAGTGCTACTGTTCAGAAGCATGTGGGTACACCCAGCGTTTGTGAAGCTGCAGCCATTCTTGGTGCAAACAATGGCAAACTGATGATTCCTAAAATAAAGGGCAAGACGTGGACTGCAGCTGTAGCCATTGATCGTCGCTATTTACATGAGGGTTTTATTGAGATTGTCGGTGCTGGTCCTGGCGACCCTGACTTGGTGAGTGTACGAGGACGCAAGATGCTCGAACGGGCAGACCTTATATTATATGCAGGTTCTTTGGTGCCCAAGGCATTGACGGAGTGCCATAAGCCTGGAGCCGTCGTGCGCTCCTCTGCTGACATGAACCTTGAAGAACAATGTGCCCTTATGAAAGAGCATTACGATAAAGGCCACTTCATCGTTCGTCTGCATACGGGCGACCCCTGCATCTTTGGCGCCATTCAGGAACAGATGGCCTTCTTCGATGCCAATGGCATGGATTATCACATCACCCCAGGCATCTCGTCGTTCCTTGCTGCTGCTGCCGAGTTACAGAGTCAGTTTACGATTCCTGAGCGTTGTCAGACGATTATTTTGACGCGTGGCGAGGGTCGAACACCTATGCCTGAGAAAGAGCAACTGCATCTGTTGGCCAAGAGTCAAAGCACGATGTGTATCTTCCTTTCTGCAGCGATTGTCGATGATGTCCAGCGCGAACTCCTGATGGAATATCCAGAGGACACACCCGTTGCAGCCTGCTATCACCTCACTTGGCCTGACCAGAAGATTTATCGTGGCGTACTGAAAGACCTCGCCAAGATTGTCCACGACAACAAGCTGACACTTACAACAATGCTTGTCGTGGGCGAGGCCATTGACAACCGCCAAGGCCTTTCCGCCCTTTACGACAAGCACTTTACTCACCTTTTCCGTAAGGGCAATAATTTATCCTAAGAAGCCTCAGCTTGCTTCGATAGTGCAGACTAAAGTATCTTCATGACATCCTTCAGTTGGCTTACGATGAATGTAGGCTTCTGTGGACTTTCTTTCATATCTACGTTCCATCGATTAAAGAGCATAGCATCGATGCCTGCGTTGAGTGCTCCCATGATGTCTGTTTGCAGGTTATCGCCAATCATCAGCGTGGTTTCGCGCGATGCACCTGACACCTTGAAGGCATAATCAAAGTACTGCGATGAAGGCTTGTTGGCACCAGCATCTTCGCTCAATATAATAGTGTCGAAGTAGTCGCGCAAGCCACACGCAGCCAACTTCTTATATTGTACCTCGTGGAAGCCATTGCTCGTCATATGCATCCGATAGCCCCGTCCCTTCAGGTAGTCCATCAGTTCGTGGGCACCATCAACTACACCAGGTTTCGACGAACAGAACTCAAGAAATCTGTCGCTCATCTCCAGGCACAATGCCTCTGTCACCTCCAGTCCATTTCCCTCGCTCAACGGACGACGGAAACGTTCCACGATGAGATAGTCGCGTGTAATCTCACCTCTCGAATAACTGCTCCAAAGGTCGATATTGGCCTCCCAATAGGCATCGTTAAATACTTGCGGATTGTCGAAATAGCGTTCGAGGTGGTACTCGTCATAGGTTTCACGTAGGGCGATGACAGCATTACCGTAGGTGTCGTACAATGTATCGTCGAAATCGAGGAATAAGTCTTTATACTTCATATATTTTTCCATTATCATCAATTAGTAGTATGGTTAGTTGTCCGTTAGGAAGAATGGGATTACAATGCTCAGCGCAATGCTGAATGATACGATGAGCAAAGGTGTCGAGTTGGTTAGCAGGGATTCGCTCCCAAAGTTCACGAGCCAGCGTCATATCGCTGATATCTATTGAAATGCCCGATTCCATCAGCAGTTGCTGGATAAACGCCTTGTCCATTACCGTCTTACGACTATGGGTATCCAGATGGCCAGCAGCCAGTTTGACAGCTTTGCCCAACATCACGCCAAGGGTAACGTTTCTGATGTCGAGTTCATGGGCTATCTTCAGCGTCACGCCAATATAGTTGCCATATTCCACAAACGCCTGTTGGGGCAGGTCTGGATAGAGTGCCTTGACAAAGCGCTCGCTCTTGCCACCGCTGTTAATCACAACGCGCTCTGCACCAGAGGCTTTCGCCACCGTCATACATTTGCGGATGCTATCGATGAAAGCCTCTTCGCTAAATGGCTTCACGATGCCTGAGACACCAATAATCGAAATACCGCCCTCAATACCTAAACGTGGATTGAAGGTTCTGCGGGCAATCTCTGCACCATCAGGTACAGAGATTGTAATCCTGACGTTCTCTTTGATGTTATGGTGCATCATCTCCCGTGGTGCTTTGTTGATAGCAGCCTCACCAGGAGGATAGTCAAAGCCTGGAAGTGTGAAGCGTCCTACGCCTTCGCCACCCAATATCTCAAAATCCTCTGCTGGGTCCACTTTTGCCCGTATCTCTAACCCATTCGTCACGTCTGGGTCATCACCTGCCTCCTTGATGCAATAGGCATAATCATCGCTATAGCCAACAGACACACTAATCGTTTCGCCATTAGGCAGGATGACAGGCACTTCAGCAGGTGTCTCTCCTTTCAATAATCTGAGTGTTTCAGCTACTGCAGCTGCTGTCGCACAAGTACCCGTCGTCAATCCGCTATGCAATGGAAAGAATTCTGGCAACAATTTCTCTACAGCACGACGCAGTCCATGAGGACCATTTACACAGTAGGGTCGGTTCCGCTGTGTAATTTCTGGTCGCTTGAGGGCAATGATACGCATACCTTTTTCTTTTGCTTCCGCAACTTTTTCGCTGAAACCACCAGACTCTCCGCTTTCCTTCATGAGTATAGCTTCTGCCTCTATCGTCTGAGGATAGAAGCACAGCTGATCATCTGTTGCCCCTTGCTGATGGGCTAACGCAATGGACGATTCTCGATTCAGAATGCGATAGGCGACCTTGATGCCCTCTGCCTCCAAATACTTCAGTTTGGAAATGCTCTGTACTCCAGTCGCAGCAAGAAGCGAATGGATGTCTCGTGGCACCTGCGAGTAGTCGTCAATCCACGTAATGTCAGGATCTCTTGGCGGATAGATGCGTTCGTAGCGTATCACGGGAACATTCAGAGCCTCAGAAACCTGAGTAATCGTCTCATGTAATTGCGAGGCGAAAGGATGGGCAGCATCTACGATGAGACGAATGCCGTATTCACAACAAAATGTTTGCATCGCCTCAGCATCAAGTGCTCCGTCAATGCGTTGCCCATGATGCAGCGTGATGTCTTGCTCGCCCGTCTTCGTGCTGTAATAATAGGCATTGCCAGCCTCTTCCAGCACCTCAACAGCCTTGCGTCCTTCCGTCGTTCCTCCAAATACCAGTATCATATAGTCATTTCAGGACGCAGGATGTACACTTTCTGGCTTCTGCTGCCTCTGCTCATAATACCTGATGAGGGACTGGCAGCCAGCTTGCGCAACTCTTCTGCAGCTGTTGAACGCGAGAGACCTGTCAGGCGTACATAGTCAGGAACCCTCATAAACATGTGAGACTTCAGGAAGTCGTGTGCTTTCTCGATGCGCTCTTCCAGTGAGAACGGCGATTTCTTGAGCCTGCTCTCTCCACCCCTTACCAGTGTACACTTGCTGTCTGTGTTGCTAATCAGGTTTTTATCCGCCCTATACGACACACCATTTACCATAAGGCTCTTGGCATTACGACTTGACTCACCCTCTTCGAAGGCATCCTGCAACATGTCGTCCCTCACGCCCAGTTTGGCATTGAACGTACCAATGCCCTCAAGCTTGACGGAGTAGCCTTCTGCCATACACAATGCCAGCTTTTCGCTAACCAGTGACAACACGCCCAGAATCATGCTCTCGTCCATCATGCCTTCACGATGACACAAGCTGACAAACTGCTGATGCGTCATTGGCGTCAACTCCATCTTGTAGCAGGCCTGCGTACGGCCCGTTCCGTTCAAATCGGCAACCTCTCGTTTAATATACTTTGCATACATAATCTATAGTTTTGTCTGCAAAGTTAAATAATAATCTTTAAACTACCAAACATCGACGACGTTTTATCGTCCATCGACGCAGTTTTGTCATCCATCGACGCAGTTTTAACGTCCATCGACGCAGTTTTAACTATACAAGGCATCTTCCGACCCTTTAGTCAGTACTAAACGACCCTTTTAAAAGGGGCGCACAACCTTTTAGTTAGGACTATGTTTTCAGACAAAAGCATTGTGAAACAAAAGAAATTCGTTATTTCTTTTGGCATTATCCTTGCTTATTCGTACCTTTACAGCCGTTTTAAAGATGGTTGCATGAAAAAGTATCTGCTGCGCATCAGTCTCGTCGCCACGTTGCTATGTGGCTTCCTCCTCACCTCAATGGTCAGGGAGCATGAGACTATCGTCATTCGTCAGCAGGATGAACAGCAGATAAAGCGCGACAACGGATGGATACACCACATGGCAGAAGAGCCCGAGAGTGCGCCTGTCTCTCTGCTTCGTCCGTCGTTACCGTCTCATCGTGTAGCCTCTTCGCGTTCCGTCCGTCTGCTGCCTACTCATGGTGGCAAACCCAGCCAGCACTCTGGACGCTGGGTTAAGGGGCAATTGTCTCACCATCCCAAATACGCCTTACAGCACCCATGTATTGGCCATCATCAGTCCTGCATGGTTGCTTCGTCTCCGCGTCGTTACTATGTCATCACGCTGAGACGACTTCTTTGTTAGCAATGCCTCTCCTTTAGAATGAAAGGAGGATAACAAACATTACTAATAAAGAAAGAATTAAAATGGCAAATATCAAGAACTTGCAGATGTGGAACACCATCTGCGCTGATGTTCGTATCAGCATCAGCAAGTCGCTGTTTGGTCTGCGTACCACAGCCATCTACACCCCGTCAAACAGAATTATTGACGCAAATACAATCGAGTATTCACCCGCTGATGGCGAACATCTGAAGCGAATATTAGATACACCACGAGAGAAAATAACAAGTGCTATGGGTGACTTCCGTCCGAAACCAATCGTCAATGGCAACTACATGGCAGAGGTGAGCATGTCGCGCGATGGAGCATTCCTGGCTATCCAGCTACACCAATTTGCACGAATGAGCTATGAGCCGGTAACTGGTGTACTCATCTTTGAAGGCGACGAAGCCAGAACACTCCGTCAGTTGTTCGCTTAAGACGTTTGTTAATCTTTCCCTTTGCGGAATAGATGTGTGAAGTGCTTGTCGTAAAGGGCGGAAAGGCCTTGGCGGTTGTCAATGACCTCGCCTACGACAAGCATTGCACTATTCTCTAATCACTATTCACTAGCGAAGCGCCATCATTCGCCAATCTCGTTCTTCCTGCGACCAAAGATGACAGCAGCAATAACGGGAGCGCCAACGAGGGCTGTTACACTATTGACAGGTAGTGCCCCCTCGAAACCTGGCATACGGGCAATGAAGTTACAAACGAGTGCTAACAAAGCACCACAAAGGGCTGTGGCGGGCATCAGCACGCGATGGTCGGAAGAGCGGAAAAGTGCTCGTGCCAGATGTGGTACGGCTAAGCCAATAAACATGATAGGTCCGCAGTAAGCAGTAACAATAGCTACGAGGACACCGCTACTGACGATAACCAGGATGCGAGCCTGTTTCACGTTAAGACCGAGGTTGGCTGCGTAACGATCACCTAACAGCAGGATGTTCATTGGTTTGACAAGCAGGAAACTCAACGGAAGGAGGATTGCCATCAGCACGACAAAGAGTATCATCTCGTCGCCACTGACACGCGAGAACGAACCAAGTCCCCAAACCACGAATGACTTCACGTCCTCCTCAGGTGCCAGAAACTTCAGCACACCTATGATTGCATTGGCCAAGTAGCCAATCATTACACCTATTATTAATAAGGTGACATTGCCTTTTACCTTCTGTGCTACCCAGACAATGAGCATCATGACTGCCAAGGCTCCGATAATAGCTGCTATACTCATGGCTGCATCGCCCAGATAACCCAGACGACTGAGGGCTACGCTACCAATCTTTCCGGATAGCAAAACAACGAAAGCGACGCCCAGCGCAGAACCATTGCTGATACCCAGTACTGACGGACCAGCCAGAGGATTATGGAAAACGGTCTGCATCTGCAAACCACTTACTGCCAATCCTGCACCAGCAACAATAGCTGTCAGTACCTGTGGAAGTCGTGACTTCCAAATAATGTTGGCCCATATCTCATGACTGTCGTCACCCACAAGGATACGACAGATATCTGCCACTGGAATCTTGACGGAGCCAATAAGCAGGTTGACGATAGCCATCACAACTATCGATATCATCAACGTTAGAATCAGTGGCAGCGTGCGTCTCATTTCAGAAGATAATAGAACGTAGGCTTGTAATCAGCCTCAACCAGTTCCGGGTGAAAGATAGCCACAAAGTCCTTCAGCAACACATCAGGCATTACAGGCGATATCTCGTAATAAGGCGTCTGCTTCATGTTGCAGTATATCACCTTCCGTTCCTTGTATGACTTGAACAACTCGTTGCGAGGCTCCGATGCCTTCAGCGCTTCATACGAAAAGTCGCCAGGGTGACTGTTCAAAATGCGCCAGTAGTCAGCATTGGCAGCCAACTCGTACATCTTCTCAAACTCCAGGTTCTCGCCAGCAGTCTCATCGTCTTTGATGACATAGTCAGCCCCTGCATCACGGAAAATTTGGGCCAGATAGTTCTTACCGCCAACCGCATGCCACATGCCACTATGCATCTCGCCACTGAATACGGTAGGCAGTTCTTTTAAATTTAAACTGTCAACTTTCAACTTTAAACTGTTATATCGTGACTCAATGCCAGCAAACACCTCGCAGGCTTCTTTCTCTTTGCCAATGAACATGCCCACAAACTTAATCCACTCTGCCTGTCCCAGCGGATCCAATTCCTTATAGCCCAAGTGTGGCACCAGCGTGATACCGGTTTCCTTGATGGCATCGTAGCCACCACGTTTGAAAGGCGAAATGAAGATGACGTCAGGATTGGCTGCCAGCACCATTTCCGTATCGAAGTTGCCTTCCATGCCAATCTTCACGATGCGTCCATCCTTCACGCGTGCAAGGATATCTTTATTAAACAAGTTCTTCGTACCCGTCAGTCCCTTCACAATGTCATGCGCATCGAGAATGGTGAAGTTCGACAACTGCAAGGCTGTCATACAAATGGTATTCTTAATGGGTACGCGAACCTTTACAAAACCATCAGGGGCCTCAGCGTCATCTGAGTGCACCAATGCAAAGTGGTAGTCCTTACCTACGTCCACCAACTTTACACCTGAACTGTCCTTCACCTGATATCCTGTAGCATATTTAGGACATAACAGACTATCAATATCAGCAGCATCGCCAGATATGGTATTATCACGCTGTCCACATGAACTACAGATGAGCAGCACCATGCTAAACAGTTCAAAACCAATTAATCTTTTCATAAGTACCAAAGCGTTATGTTCGTATCAGAAGGGATAACCAATAGCAAAGTGGAGCGTATGGCTGTTCCTAAAGCGATCGATATTATAGAAACCTGACTTGCTCGTTTCGAAAGGATAGTGAAGGGCTAAACCCCAGTCGAGACGGATAATCAGGAAGTCAAGGTCGTAACGGATACCGACACCCGTACCAAGTGCCTGTTGGGTAAAGAAATTACGGAACTTGAAAATTCCCAGTGAATAGGCAGCGTCTGTAGCTGCGTCATCATAAGTCTTACCAGGTGGCATCCACACATTACCAGCATCAAGGAATACGGCGCCATACAGGTTGCCGAACAACTGTCGACGATATTCAAGGTTACAGATAAACTTGATAGTACCGTTGCGTAACAGATAGTCAATGGCATTATTGCCAAAACTCCTGACGGCACCCGGTCCAATGCCACGGATATTGAAGGCACGGATGCTGTTGGCACCACCGGCATAGAACATCTCGCTGTTGGGCACTCCGTCGCTATTGCCATAGTAATAGATATAACCGGCATTGACATGTGCCACAAGTTTGGAGGCTGCATCGAGCGTCCAAGTCTTTGTAAAGTCGGTCTCAACCTTCAAGAACTGCGAATAGGGATTCTTGAACATGGTCTTGTCCTTGTCGTTCCAACTTTTGCCTGTCAGCACGTCATAGAGGGCCACGCCATTACCCGACTCAGCCACCGTCGTTTCCCATCGGATAGGATGGAGATAGTTCGACGGACTGGTATAGGTGTAGGTATAGCGCATCTCAGGAATGAAGTAGTCCTCCATGGTGGCCATCAGATACATGTTCTTTTGCATCAACGAGTCAAATTCGCTGGTATGACTGTTCATAAACTGATACTTCACTGTCAGTGGCGAGAACTCATGGCGACTCTGAGCTGATGTCTGCCAACGGTAGGTCCACTCACCCGATACGACATGCATCTTATAGTAGCCGGGACGATAGATGATATCAGTAGAGGCTTTGGCAAGGGTTGAGGGAGTCGAGAAGAAGCGGTTGCGGCTCTCCACCCTACCCAGACTGTCGCGACTGGTGCGACTGTTTTTGACGAAGGGAGCAATGATACGCGGGAACTCTACCGAGGCATCGGCACCATACTCATAGTTGTTCATGTTTGACGAGTTATTACTGGTGGCCCACTCATACGATCCATGCACGTTGACGTCAATCTTCTCAGCGCCACGGAAGGCATTGCGACGGGTGACACCCATACGCAACTCAGGACCCATACGACCTATGGTGCGGGCATTGAAGTTGGTCTCGACATAGAAGTCCCAAGGCTTGTCGAACGTACAGGTCATGGCTAAGTCGAGCGTATCGCAGAGTGCCGTGGTATCGCGAGGCGTAAAGTTCATATTGACAGAGGAGAACAGTCCCAACGCATTCAGCTTGCTCATAGACTGAAGATAGTTGTCATGTCTGTACAACTGACGGGGACGCAACTTGATATCGGCCATCAGGACGCGTGCACGAACGGGAGGTTTCTTACCATTAAAATGTATCGTTATACGCCTCTTCATGGAGTCTTTCAATTCCTCCCTGCTACTCTTGCGCATACTGACATCAATATTGCCGATATACCACTTGTGCTTGGCAGCATCTGGAATATCGTTGGCCAGTTTCAACTGTAGCTGTACCTTACCATCGACGACGAAGGTATCAGCCAGATAGGATGCATAACCTGGCTGGTAATAGTAATAACCGTTATTGCGCAACAAAGTGCTGATACGCTGACGCTCAGCATCCAGATTGCTGACGACAAAGGCATCGCCTTTTTTCACGTAAGTTTGATCGGCAGTGGCCCTAATCATACTGTCTGCTTCAGCGGGGAAACCAACAATACTAATTGAATCGAGGGTGTACATGTGACCAGGAAGAACCTGATAGGAAATCTTGGCTGTCTTAGGGTTCTTCTGATTGATACACTCATAGTTGACACGACCTCCGAAATAGCCGTGATTACGCAACACCGACTGAGCCACCGTAGCACGCAGTTCCGGATTAACCCACGACATCAGGACGGGCTGCTTACCAAAGCTCTTCGTCATCCATTTGGCAAAGGGCGTGTTTTTTTCGGAATACGTATTCCATACAGAAACGCCAAACGAGAAAGGCACACGATAGTAGCTGCTGCCAAACAGCGATCCATTAGGTGCTGTCGCCAAGGCGGCCTCGACTTCCTCTTGCGTCTTGACAAAGTTGTCGTTCTGCTCATAATTTTCATAGGTAATCGCTTTCAGACCCGTAAAGAGTTGGTCGCCCTCAGGAATATTCTTCGTCATCGAGCAGGAAGCGAAGAAGATGGCAGATGTCAGATATATGATGTATGATGTGAGTCTATTTCGTTTCATGGGCACGGGTCTTTAAAGTATCTGTCCTTACGCTGTCACGTGGTGTGGCAGATCCAGGCGTTGTAGTCAATGGCATCAGCGTATTCGTATCCTTGAACTTAAAGATGTCAAGTATATGATCCATCGAACGACGCCAGATAAAGCCACCGCCATACTTCTGCGTATAGCCATCAAGCCAGTCGTAGGCATTGTTCTGGAAGAATAGTGTTATATACTTGTTGGAGGTATTGTCTAATCGGTATTCCAAAGAGACATTGTCGAAGAATGAGTTGTCACGCTCTTGCAGTTCAGCACCCGTGGACACCTTACCACCCACGGCAATCTTCAGGCGGTTGTTCATAAAGCGCTTGGCAAACTTGAACGAGTAGTCGGTATGGGTCTGACCTGTAGCATCGGTAGAATTGTCCATACCAAACTGGAGGTCCAAGGTACGCAGGGCATTACCTGATATCTGACTGATCTGCGAGTTGAGGAATGACGACAATGCCGAGTTCATCGAGAAGCCGCCCGTGTTACCATCAGACAGATACATACCTGTGGTCAGCATGGTAACAGCCAACTTGGCGCGCTGTTCTGACGACATAGCCTGTAACTCACTATGCAGTTGCATATCCTCTGGAGCGTCGAGGGTAAACTCAAGACCCATATTGCTCAGTGTCTTGGTGATGACCACGCCACAGTCGAAATCAACGCTGCGCACCGCCTCGCCCTCATTACCGACATTGGCCTTGGTACGCTCGGTAGCGGTAATGTTCAGTGTCGGATTCATCATCTCACCAGTGAATTCGACATACGAGCCATCCTGGATGGTAAAGGTCTTCAGCGGTATGACAGGCAACGAATACTTCATCTCACCATTCGACAGAGTATAACGACCGGTCAGTCGCAGATTGTCCTCAGGCGAATAAAGCATACGTAACGTACCGCCACCCATCAGATCGATATAGTTCGAGTGGTCTGTATTCAGATAGGCCATGATATGCGCGCCATTCGAGACATTAAGCGTCATATCCATCTTGAAACCTGTCAACTGCGGACGTTCTATGACGGTCTGCGTACTGTCACTGAAGTCGGTAAACTTAACCAGCTCATCCAACTGGTTATCCGTCGTCAACGGGCTGTCGCGAAGCACGTAGCTCATATCGGTAGAGCCCAACACGTCGAAACGGCCACGCATCGTCATATTGTCCAACGTACCACTGATACGTGCAAAGAAATTGACGAAGGCCTTACCGTAGGCTATGCTCTGCTTATTCTCCTTGGCATCGATAATCTGATAGTTCTGAGCCCTCAGTCGTACATTCGTCATGATATGGTCGAAATCGGCAAAGTCCACACTGCCATGAACGTTCAGCTCATCATTCTTGGACGAATAGAGATTGAAGTTATTGATGGTCAGCTTGGAATTCTCTATGACTAATGGATCTTTGGCAAAGCGCATCCTGACACCATAGGGCACACTTACCAGATAGGCTGAGTCAAGAACCACGGTACCATCTACCTTCAGCTTGTCTAACGGACCACGGATATCCAACAAGCCCTCGCCATAGCCCTGCAAACCGAACAACTGGTCAGGAATGAAGCCATTGGCCATATCCAAGGGCAGATGATCCATCACGAATCGCAGATCGACCTTACCTTCACCCACATCATAATAGGTACCAGTAATCGATCCAATCTCTATCTCATCCTTCATCAGACGAGCATCCACGACATGCGACGAATCGCTCTTCTGGAGATAGACAAGTTCGGTACTGATATTGCCTATCGGACTCTTTTCGTACGCCAGGTTGCGGATAGACATATCACCCACCACCGTAAAGCGGTTCTTCGGATCCTGAATGATATGGTAGTCACCGTCAAGCAGTCCTGACACGCGAGGCATATAGGGGAAGATGGAGGTAATTTCGTCAAGATTAAGATGGTTCACGCTGACCGTGATATCCTGCAAAGCTGTAGAGTCGGACGATTCTGAATAGACTTTCACACCTGTGCCGTCGTCAGCAACGAGGTGGATATTGGCATCTACTTTCTTATTAGGTCTGAACAGCAGGAAATTATCCTTGTTCAGATTGAATTTCTTGTAACCCAAGGTGGGCTGTTCGGGCATGAGGTGCATACGCAGTCCGCTATCCACCACCTCTGCCTGAGCACCGAATCGTGCACCCAACACGTTGGCGGCATCATAATAACGTATGCCGACGGTGGCACCGCGTTCCTGCAAGACACCATCGAAGAGGGCATTAAACACAAACTGCGGATTCCTCTTGTTGTTACGTACCTGACCACCGAACGAGAGGCGTTCCTCGCGCTGCGTCAATCGGAAATTAATAGTATCCAGGCGCACGCCACTCACCGTCAGCGAATGAAGATAGCCGTTACCGTTCAGACCTGTCTCGGGCGACGAGTCCATATCAAACCACAATTCCTTGAAGTCTATGCCATTACCACTCTTCAGCAGGTTGGCTAAAGGATTGTCGCGCTTACTCTCGACATGCATCTTCAGGGTCGGCAACAGTTTTCTCAGTGCCGGCTGGTCGATGGTCTTCCTATTGACCTGAGACATCACAGAATCACCAAGTACACTGAATGTCTCAGCCATCTGCTCGTAGTTACCGCGGGCATCAATCTTCACAATGAAGTCACCACTCTGTGCACGGACTATCGTGGTATCGGTATTGGTCTTGAGCAGCAGTCCTATCCATTCTGTACGATAGGTCTTGGCTGTATCGGTAACCACAATATCACTGATCAGTCCTGTGATATTGTGCTGCATTTTCATATCGGAATTGATATCGGCTGAACCGCACATTTCTATCGTCAGCGGACTCTCCAGCAGACCCAGCGAATAGAGGTCGGCATGGTTGATGTCGGCTGCCACCGTACCGATAAACTTCTCCGTATTCAAGAGGGCATCGATATTGAACTCACCGCTAAGCAGTTTGTTACGGCTCTCCAGGTCAATCTGCGCGCGTCCCCTACGGATAACAGTCAGGGCGGTCAGGTCACTCATGTTCCACAGATTGGTCTTCAACTGGTTGATGTATATCGTGGACATGATATCCGTCTCTGGCGCAAACACGTCAACGCCATGACCGTTGACCATAATACCGGCATCGACATTATACAGGAAACCATTGGGCATGAAATGGTGGAAGTTGATATTCTCAAGACTGATACTGGCACTATAACTCATCTGATTGGCATCATAATCGCCTATCAGCTGCATGTGTCCCCCACCCTCATGGGCCTTGATGTCAGCAGAATAATGCGCACCATCCACCTTTACGCGTCCTTCTGCCGACATGGGCGGTATGCGGTAGTCGCGCTGTATGTCACGGGGCATCATGGACATGAGGAAACCGATATTCTGAGTGCGGGCCTTAAACTGCACGTCGGCACGCAGGCGTTTCATGTCCGTCACATTGGCCACAAAACCGTCGGCATTGGCATAGAATGCGGTAGGCAGTTCAATGTCAAGGTCCTTGAACTCCACAAAATCCATATTACCCTTGACGGCTCCCTTCACCTTCAACGGATAATGCGGCCACCGGTCTCGCACGCTCTGAGGCAGGTCGCCCATAAAGCGCATCAGGTCTTGACGACCCAACTCGGCATCCACACGCAGGCGCAACTTGCCCGGATCGATGGAATCCATCAGCGACAGAGGCATATCCATATCCACCAGGATATCGCTGTCCGGGGTCTTCAGATGGAACTTGGGCAGACGGATACTGCCATTCTCCATCACGATCGGACCGCTTAGGTCGGTCACCTGCATACCGCTCTTCTCCTTCAGTGCCACATGACGCATCACCAGACGTATCGTCGGGTCGTGATAGTAGATGGAGTCGATACCGATATTCAGATGGGTGACATCGATATGATTGAAGTCGAGACCCTCCACACGGGGTTGGAAGATCTGGTCGTAGGCCAAGGCACCATTCAACCAATCGACACTTCCTACGGTATAGGTCTCAGTGCCAAGGTCTATCAGGGCATCCCTGGCTGTCAGCGTACCGAAATGGGTCTTCACGCTCATCGTGTCGCCGGGCATGTGCAACGCCAAATCAGAGCGGCAGATGACGACGCTATCTACATGGATTTTCCATAGGTTAACAGAGGTCGTCGTATCTTCGGGCACTGAGTCGTTCAACTGCACATCAAGGTTGGCATCTTCCAGACGGGCACCATTCACCTCTACGGTCTGCTTGTCAAGGTCGATACCCTTGCTCGAGACAAACAACCGTTTAAAGCTGCCCTTTACCTTCGCTGCATCTACAAAACCATTGGTGTTCAGGTTGGTATTGTTGACTTCCAACTCATTGATAACCACCTGTTTCTTGAAGAGTGGCAACAGCTGGACGTCAACGGTCATCTGCTCCACATCAGCTATGGTGTCGGGCTGATGAATCATCTTGAAGTCGTCTATCTGCAAATCCAAGGGGAACGACAGCTTCACATAACCCACGCTGATGTCCATGCCCGTCTTCTCCGAGGCAATGGCAGCTACCTTATCAACTGCCCAATTTTGTACAGGCGGCAGATAAAGCAGTACTGTCAATATTACGAACAGCAGAATAGGGCTAAGCAGTATACCCAGAATCCACCAGAAGGCTTTCTTCATAACTTATCTTTGCAAAGTATGCTGCAAAAATACATTAAAAAAAGGAATTACGAAACTATTTTACCGTTTTTTTTAATGTTTGCCATAGATTATCCTCTGGCAAGGGCGATTCTAAGGCTATTTTTTCCTTAGAAACGGGGTGAATGAACTCTATTCGGTGTGCATTCAGCGAGATGCTGCCGTCGGGATTCGAGCGCTTGGCACCATATTTCAGGTCGCCCTTAATAGGACATCCTATCGTGGACAGCTGACATCGAATCTGGTGATGGCGTCCTGTCATCAGTTGCACCTCCAATAAGTTGTAGTTGTCGCCTTTTGCCAATACCCTGTATTTCAGGATAGCCTTCTTTGAGTTGGGTACCTCGTGGTCATAAGCATAGCTCTTGTTTTGCTTCTCGTTCCTCACAATCCAGTTCTCCAGCGTCCGCCACTCCCCATCAGCACAGAACTTTTCACTTTTCACTTTTATCTTTTCACTTTCCACGATGGCCCAATACGTCTTCTTAACCTGCTCCTTCTCGGCAAACATCTTGTTCAGCCGGGTCAGTGCCTTTGAGGTACGGGCAAAGACGACAAGTCCGGAAACAGGACGGTCCAGGCGATGTACCACACCAAGGAATACGGCACCAGGTTTCTGGTACTTCTCCTTAATATAGTCCTTCACAATATCAGAAAGGGGGCGATCGCCAGTCTTATCACCCTGTACGATCTCCCCACTCTGTTTATTGACTACAATAATATGGTTGTCTTCGTAGATAACTTCCATAATCGTTAAAGTTCCCCTTCTACTTGGGAGGGGTTAGGGGTAGGCTTTACATATTCATGCCACCATCAACCTGGATGACTTGTCCGCTAACATAGCTCGACATGTCAGAAGCCAAGAAAGTAGCAACGTTAGCAATATCTTCCACCTGACCACCGCGACGCAGAGGAATCTTGTTACACCACTCCTTACGAACTTCTTCGGGCAGGGCAGCAGTCATGGCTGTCTCAATGAAGCCTGGAGCAATAGCATTGGCACGAATACCCTTGGGACCCATCTCCTGAGCAATACTCTTAGCGAGGGCTATTAAGCCTGCCTTTGAGGCAGCATAGTTAGCCTGACCAGCATTGCCGTGAACACCTACTACAGAAGCCATGTTGATAATAGAGCCGCCACGCTGACGCATCATGATGGGAACACAAGCATGAACAAAGTTGAAGGCTGACTTCAGGTTCACAGCAATCACAGCATCCCACTGCTGCTCAGTCATTCGCAGCATCAGACCATCCTTAGTGATACCTGCGTTGTTAACCAAAATATCAATGCTTCCAAACTCTTCCTTTACAGCTTTCACCACCTCTTCAGTCTGAGCAAAGTCAGCAGCATTCGAAGCATAACTCTTGGCTTTCACACCAAGAGCAGCTATTTCCTTCTCGGTTTCCTCATTAATTTCGAGGTCGGTGAATGCAATATTAGCGCCCTCAGAGGCGTACTTCAGTGCGATAGCTTTTCCGATACCGCGTGCAGCACCAGTAATCAGCGCTGTCTTACCACTTAATAATCCCATAATTCTTGTTTTCTTTATAATAATAAATGTTCAACTTTCAACGTTCAATGTCCAATGTTCAACGTTCAACGTTCAACTTTCAACGTTCAACTATTTCAGTTTTCCCAACGCACCATACACCACCTTAGCCACCTGCGGCTTGGTGTCCTCCTCGCGCATACCATGCGCGATGCGTCCGTAAATATAAGGTACCTCAAGACCCTTGATACAATAGTGCGTAATGTCGGCAACAAGGTCGACATTATCGATGTCAAATTCGCCGTCCTCCTTTCCTTCGGTATATACCTTGCGGAACAGTTCTATCTCTGCATCATCAAAATGCTTACGGACTTTCTCCACCATCCAGATGTTACGGAAGAACTCGGCACGCAGGTTACCGTTTCTCACCACCGTCTCACGAATCATGCTCAAGTGGGTGTATATCAGTTCAATAATCTTGTCTTGCGGACGAATCTTACGCGCTGCCACCTCGTCGAGTTTGTCGCTCAAGCGCTCCAACTCGCCCTCAATCACAGCATAATAGATTTCTTCCTTCGACTTAAAGTAGGTGTACAACGTACGGCGACCTTTTCCTGAGGCCGTAGCAATATCGTTCATTGTAGTACTCTCCAGCCCGTTCTTGGCAAACAACTGGCGGGCAACATCCACTAACTTCTGACGCGTTTTTGATACTGACATCTCTCAAATCTCCATCATTTACTTATTGCACAATGGTCTTATAGTGTGCAAAAGTAAGAAAAAACAACCAATCGACCAAATATTTCGGCTCAAAAACTACAAAAAGACTAAATATTTGCACTTTTTATGCGAAATATTTGGCTAATTCAAAAAATAGTCGTACCTTTGCAGCCGCTTAAGAAAAATAACATCGCGGAGTGGAGCAGTTGGTAGCTCGCCAGGCTCATAACCTGGAGGTCGCATGTTCGAGTCCTGCCTCCGCAACTACAGAAGTCCGACAATTGTCGGACTTCTTTCATTTTTCACTTTTCACTTTTCACTTCCTCCTCAGCGTCTCAACAATGCGCGCCATCTGGTTCGGAATACGGATCTGCTGCGGACATTTCGGCAGGCAGGCTTCGCAGTCGGTACACTGGTTGGCCCACTTGGCTACATCGGGCAGTGCCTTGCGCAGTCCTTCGGCAAACTTCTCCTTACGAGCCATATAGTCTGGCGCCTGCTTGTCGGGCAATGGCAAAATATGTTCATTGACTGCTTCGTTATAATACGCAAAGTTACCAGGGATATTGACACCATAGGGACACGGCATGCAATATTCGCACGTGGTACACGGAATGGTCGGGAAACCAGATATCTGGTCGGCAATATCGGCCAACAGTTTGTTTTCCGCCTCCGTACACGCTTCCAATGGTGAGAAGGTTTCCACATTATCCACCAAATGGTCCATGCGGTTCATACCACTCAGGGTTGTCAGAATATTGGGATAAGAGCCCACCCAGCGAAATGCCCAACGAGCAGTACTATCGTTAGGGCGGACGGCTTTCAACTGTTCAGTCAACTCACTAGCCATACGACCAAAGGCACCACCTCTCAAAGGCTCCATCACTACCGCCTGTATGCCCTTTTTCTCCAGTTTTTCATAAAGGTATTCTGCATCCGCATCATGACGCCACCCTTGCCTGACCGAGGCATGACGCCAGTCCAGGAAATTCATCTGTATTTGTACAAAATCCCAATGATATTCATCCTGATGATCCAGCAACCAGTCAAAGTCGCGGACATCACCATGATACGAGAAGCCCAGATGCTTGATACGTCCAGCCTCACGTTCCTTCAGCAGGAAGTCAAGGATACCATTATCGAGAAAACGGCCTTTCAGGGACTCTGTACCTCCGCCGATGCTATGTAATAGATAGTAGTCAATATAGTCAACCTTCAGGCGTTCCAGCGACGTTTCGAACATACGTTTAGAATCATCGAAACTCCACGAACGACGATTTTGATTCGACATCTTGGTGGCCACATGGTATTTTTCTCTGGGGTAACGGCTCAGCGTATTACCGGTCAGTACCTCAGAACGCCCTCCCATATACATCGGTGCCGTATCAAAATAGTTCACCCCATGCGCAATGGCATAATCAACCAACTCATCCACTTGACTCTGACTGTCAGGCAGTCGCATCATGCCGAAACCCAGCAGAGATATCTTCTCACCCGAACCATGCTGCACACGATAGGTCATCTTGTTTTCCTCAGCATCATACTTTAACAGGTCTGGCTTGGCACTATTTCCCGCCAACACGTTGAGCGGTTCCATAGCCATCATAGCCAAGGCTGAACTAGCACCAAAGCCAAGCTTCTGTAGAAACTGGCGCCTATTCATGTCTTTAATTTCCTTCTTCATAATATATTCTCCTAGTCTTTGTGTGGTAAATATGTTAGTTCTTAGCTCTTTTGCGCAAAGATAGAGAAAAATATCGAATCGGCTACATGTCTTGCGTTCCTTTTAATTTTTTTTATCAAAACGATAATGGATAACGCCCACATAAGTCAGCAGAACCACGTTCATCATTAGGGCATAGACAATGGCGGGAATAGCCATAATGTCATTATTGAATACGAAAGGACTACTGGCAATGGTGATAGCCTGGGCAGCATTCTGCATACCGACCTCAATGACGATGGTACGCTGTTCCTTACGCGTCAGACGCATCAGCCACGACAGCAAGACGCCCGCCAGCATGGACAGCAGTATCAATACCGTGATGGACATACCCAACTTAGGAAACTCCTCAACGATGGTCTCCCTGTTCTGAATAAAGAATATCGAGGCTAAAAGAATCAACAGGGGGAAGGCCAGACGCTTCAACACGTTATGCATCTTCTTAGCCGTATTGGGACGATACACCGAGATACACAGACCGATGATAATAGGGACAGCCATCAGCACGATGTTCTGCACCAGCAGGTTACCCACAGGCAGATGCACATCGATGGCACTACCCATATACGATGCCATCGCATCCATAATCAGCGGACCCGTAAACAGCGTGATGATGCTGCTGAAAGCCGTCAGCGACACTGACAAAGCTACGTCACCGCCCGCCAGCATCGAGAACACATTACTCGAACTGCCGCCAGGACTACATGCTATCAGCATGAGGCCCAAGAAGAATACAGGCTCCACGCCAAACACGTTACCCACCAGTAAGGCTATCAATGGCAAACAGATAATCTGTCCCGTCAAACCGGCCATCACGGCATAGGGACGCTCCACGATCAGGCGGAAGTCAGAAGGACGCAATGCCAGTCCCAAATCGAACATCAGCAGCGTCAAAATCGGTAATACAATAAATATCGTATTCATAACGTATGCAAAATTTGCATGCAAAATTAGCAATAAAAATTGGGTCCACCAAACATGCACCCAATAAATCTACAATTTAGTTTGTGGGGGTATCCCCCACGAAAGGGTTTGGTGAGTTGTCGATAGTCATAAAGCAAACCATTAATTTACCGATAGCAAAGCAAAGAGTTGCTGGCAGTAAATCAATGATTTACTAAATCAACGACCTTTTTGGAGATTACTAAGCCGTTAGGCTTATACCATACAATTTATTTTTATAGCTCCTATTTATAGGATAGGAGCTATGTAATAGCTCTTATATAAAGCAATCATCGGTATTTCCCGAATTATAAAAAAATACCAATAATATCCGCAACTGCAAGTATTAATAGTAGCAATTGTAAGTATTAAGGGTAGCAAAAACAAAACAATAACACCCCGAAGTACTCAATGTTACTTCGGGGTGCATCCATTCATTTGGGGTATCTTGTTCCCTTGTCAATTCTGGTGTTCAATCCACTTGGAGGGAGTCATGATGAAACGGTTAAGGCCGGCCTCAGTTTTAAACGTGTCGAATTGCACACGGTTAAAAGATGATGTGCTCGGCAATGACTGTACTATGGTTGCCCATTCGTGAACAACCCCTGTCCGTATTACCTCACAATATTAGCGGGGCGCCATTTCTCGGGAACCTCGTAAATCTTTGTTCCATCGGTCACCACATCTGGCATAATGGCATCGCGGAACCGACGCTCGTTCTTGTACATCAGAACTGGTTTGCTGCTATGATGCGTGAGGTTGTCCTTCAGGTCGCAACTGAAGTTTGAAGGTGGGAAATAGACCTTGATACGTTTCTCTGGATATTGCTTTTGGATAAACTCTAAAGGAGGAACAAGGTCGCTGTCGGCACTGACGAGCACAATGGTATCGGTAGCATCAAGCACGCAGTCGGCAATCATTCGCACGGAGATATTGACATCAGTTTTCTTCTCTTCAGGCCGCGAGATGGCGTAATGGCAATTAGGACACTGAATCTGTTTGTCGAGATACTTGCCGCGCACCACTTCGAAGCGGTCGCCATTGATAAGTTTGTTGGCATTGAGGAAAGCGCTCTGACGACTGCTCTTCTCGGGATTAAGCGGTGAGGCAGTAAAATAGATGACCTTCTCCACTTCCTGCCCTTCGCCAAGAAAACCTTGGCAGAGTTTCACCATGTCAATCCAATAGTAATCACCCCACTGCGGCTCGTTGCGCTTGGTGCGACGAAGACCGTAGTAAAAGTTGAATCCGTCAATGTAGAATGTTACGCGTTGTGCCATATCACCGATGTCTGCATAATAAAAAAGCCGTCCTCGGACGGCCATGTCCATTCAAGAAAGAATGGCGGAGCTTAATAATTTGCTGCAAAGATAGGTTATTTTTGCGACATTTCCAAATAATTTGCATAAAAAGTTGTGATAATACGAAGAAAACAACACTTTCCCCATGTCGATATAGGAAAGAATTGCAATGCGAAGTATGATGTGCTACTTCGGGGTGCAATTCATTTTTTTGAAAATGGTGGTTGGGATTGACGTCTTAATCGCCCTCACCATTCCACCATGTGGTGAAAGTCAACAGTTATTCACCACATCCCTCGTTCTTCATCTTTTCTTGCTGTTCCTTTTTTGTGAGCTTATATT
>CAMJDL010000027.1 GCA_946404405.1 uncultured Prevotella sp. | reverse complement strand
TGGAGATAATAAAGAATGAAGATGTGAATTAATATATGCACACGTGGTGATTCACTACAGTGACGCTTATTCTAATATGTAGTTAAGCCCATTGGTTCGTGAGAATAAATGGGATTTTAAAAAGTAATAACGTAAAACGAAATATATGGCTGATAGAAATGTAACTGATACACAAGGAAGAGTCTGGAGACGCTGCGCGATTCCGGAAGGCGTTACATTGGCTAATGGCCAAAGCAAGGAGAAAATAGAAGCTGAAATAAGGAAGTCTAAAGATAGACGAAAAGAACAGGAGCGTCATGCCAAAGCAAAAGCGAGGCGTAAAGCTCAGATGAAGAGAGAACAAGCATGTAAGGAGTGGGAAGAAAGACCTCAGATTCTTTATACTCCAATGGGTAATAAACGATAATGGAGTGAGAAAGGAGATATGCTAAACCAAGAACAAGAACGTATTGTGAATCACATTGAAGGACCAGTGTTAGTAATTGCTGGTCCAGGTTCTGGTAAGACAAAGACGCTTGTCGACAGGGTTGTTAACCTTGTCAAGAAGGGTGTTGCTCCTGAGGCAATCATGGTAGGTACTTTTACTGAGAAAGCTGCCAAAGAACTGATTACTCGTATCTCGAACAGATTGCTTGATGATAATATCAAAGTAAATCTGAACGAGATGTACATTGGCACTCTCCACTCTATTTTCCTGCGTTTTCTGGAGGAAAATAGAGAATATACTCGTCTAAAAAGGAATTATCGTCTCTTCGATCAGTTTGAACAAGTATATACCATTTTTCGTCATATTAAGGAATTCTTAGACATAGAGGAAATTACTGATTTGATAGGTGATCATCGCGTATCGTATTGGGTGAAGGCGAATTCGATAGCAGAAAAGGTAAATACCGTATCAGAAGAGATACTTGATGTTGACAAGATGGGACAATCAGAACATGATAATGTTCGAGGTCTTGCTAAATGTTATCGGGTTTATTCAAATATTCTTGAAGAAGAGAATGCACTTGATTTCTCGTCTATCCAACTTGCTACATTAAATATGTTATCTGAGCATCCCGAAGTCTTAGATAAGATTCAAGATAAAATCCAGTACTTCATGGTTGACGAGTATCAAGATACAAACACTATTCAAGAGCGTATTCTTCTGATGCTTTCCTCACGCAATCATAATCTATGTGTGGTAGGTGATGATGACCAAGGTTTGTACCGTTTTCGTGGGGCTACCATCCGTAATATCTTGGAGTTCGAGAAGAATTTCAAGGAGGGAGAATGCAAGAAATTCTTCTTGCAGACGAACTATCGTTCACATCCAGACATCATCAACTTCTATAACCGTTGGATGAAGAATCAACAGTGGAATGTGGATGGTATGACATTCCGCTTTGATAAGGAGATTGTACCTCGAGAAGATGTATTTCCTGAAACACCTTCTGTTCTACGTTTGTCCGCAGAAAACGATACGGACGAATATCATGCAGAGGTATTGCGTTTTATTCGCTATTTAGAGAAGGAACACATAATAACGGACTATAACCAAATAGCCTTTCTTTATCGTTCTGTTAAGTCAGAAAAGGCAAGAGCTCTTGCAGACTTCTTGGAAGAAAACGGAATTAGAGTTTTCTCACCACGTTCTGACATGTTCTTTGAGCGTGAAGAAATCAAACTGATTTTAGGCTGTTTGGTAACAATATTCCCACAAGTTGAAGATTTGTTTGAGGACGGCACCACTACAAAGGGGTTTTGTCTGCAATGGGGGGATGAGTTCATAACTAAGCTACAGGAGAATCCAACAGGAAATAAGGATTTGATTCGCTGGGTGATGGCTATGCAGAAGAATCATGCACCATTAACGGAATCCACTAACTATGGTTTTACATCCTTAGTTTATCAATTATTCCAATTTCCACTTTTCGCAAAGTATCTGGAGGTGGACTTGGAAGCCAACAAAACTGACCTCAGAGCCGCTTATAACATTGGTACACTTACAAATCTTGTTTCAAAGTTCGAATACTTGAATAGCGTCACCATTTTCACGCCTCAGAATGTTGATATGGTTCTGAAGAATTTCTTCAACTACTATCTAAGATTTCTGGTACAGGGTGGCTTGAGTGAGTTTGAAGATTTTGATGAAACTCTTCCTTCAGGCTGTGTGTCGTTCATGACGATTCACCAGTCTAAAGGTTTGGAGTTCCCAATCACCATAGTTGGTAGTATGAATGCTGTGCCCAGAAAGGATTTTACAGATTTGGATGAGATATTACAGCGTGAATTCTACCACAAGCCCATGTATGAACCTATTGAGCATACAAAGTATTTTGATTTCGCACGTTTGTACTATACGGCATTCTCTAGGGCTCAGAATTTGTTATTACTGACAGGATGCGAAACAGACTCAGGCCGGAAGACACCTTCTGCCTATTTTGAAAGTTATTGGCGGAATTTACTAAAATGGAATGATTCAAGAGTTGATTTACATAAGGTCGACTTGGCATCAGTAAAGCCAGTATCTATCAAGCATGAGTATGCTTTTACCTCGCATATTCTTCTCTATGAGAACTGTCCTCGACAATATAAATTCTACAAGGAACTTCAGTTCGTAGAAGAACGTAAGGGTTCTACGATGGGTGGATCGCTGCTCCATCAGACCATAGAGGACATTCATAAAGCAGTGCTTCGTGGTGAGCAAAACACTCTGACAGATGAAAATATTACCTCTTGGTTCAATACAAACTATCAGCTATTGGTTAAGCAACTCCACTCTTATATAGCAGAAGCCCAACGTAATGCCATTTTAAAGCAGGTGCTGAACTATAGAGACCATAATGAGGGACAATGGCATCGCATCAAGGAAGCTGAGGTTGATGTATCTCTTGTTAAGGAAGAGTATATTCTGAAAGGTACAATTGACCTTATAGAAGGTGAGAATGGAACAGTAGAACTGGTTGACTTCAAATCTGGTGAGAAGCCAGATGTAAACACTTTAGACCCGTTTAAGCGCAAGATTCTTAATCAGTATCGTCGCCAGCTTGAAATCTATGCATACCTGATAGAACAGCGGTATGGTCATAAGGTGAGTGCAATGCACCTTTACTACCCTAAGGTAGAGAATGGCAATCCACGTATTACTTACCGCTATAATCAAGGCAACATAGAGAATACAATAGAAGCCTTCGAAGAGGTAGTACATAAGATAGAGAAGAAAGACTATTCAATGGATAATGTTTGTCGCAATGAGAAGCATTGCTCTGATTGTGACCTTCGTTTCTATTGCAATTTTAATGACTAATAAATAAAGATAAATATGAGTGAACTGAATTTAAAAGCAGATCAAAAGATAGAGTCTGTAGAGGACTTCCAGTTTGAACCTATAAAAGGGCAACCCATGCTGAATTGGCGTGGAAAACGTCCTTTTACTTCCACCCAATTCTATCCTGCCCAGCTGAAGGAAACTTTTGGTGAGGAAACTGATGGGTGGATGAACAAGATTTTCTGGGGTGATAATCTTCAGGTAATGAGCCATCTTCTGAAAAAATATAGAGGGCAAGTTGATTTGATTTATATAGATCCACCCTTTGACTCAAAAGCCGATTATAAAAAGAAAATTGAACTTCGTGGAAAGAAAGCAGAAAATGATAAAACTGCTTTTGAAGAAAAACAATATACTGATATTTGGAGCAATGACGAGTATCTACAATTTATGTATGAAAGGTTAATCTTAATTCGGGAATTGATGGCCGAAAAAGGATGTATATTTCTTCATTGTGATTGGCATAAATCCCATTATTTAAGACTTATTTTAGATGAAATTTTTGGAAAGGATAGTTTTAGAAACGAAATAATATGGTATTATCCCAATTCAGGTCTTAAAGCACGTTCTAAAAAATTTCATCAAGTTACAGATACTATATATTATTATACGAAAAATCCCAATGAGTTTACTTTTCACCATATTTTTAAAAAGAGGAAAGATGGACAATCAAAACAGGCCAAAAGAAAATTTAATCCTATAACGAAAAAGGCTGATATGGTTAGGGATGAAAACGGTAATATAGTATACCAAATAACTGATGAAGTCCTTGAAAATTCATTATGGGAAGTTGCCACTTTAAGCAATAACCCTGTAGAAGATTTGGATTATCCGACACAAAAGCCCGAACTCTTGTTGTTTAAGATATTGTCAGCATGTACAAATCCAGGCGATTTAGTATTTGATTGTTTTATGGGAAGTGGAACGACCCAAGCTGTGGCAATGAAATTGGGTCGACGTTTTATTGGAGCAGACATTAATCTTGGCTCTATTGACTTAACGATAAAAAGACTTAATTTAATTGCAAAGGATATTTTAGAATCACTACCAGAAGATGATAATCCAAGATATTCAGGATTCGAGGTTTATAATGTAAATTACTACGATGTTTTTCGTAATCCCGTTCAGGCTAAAGATTTGCTTATTGAAGCCCTCGAATTACAACCATTACCAGGTAATGAACTTTATGATGGTGAGAAAGATGGTCGCATGGTAAAAATCATGCCTATTAACCGTATTGCCACAAGAGTAGATCTGAATGAATTAATAAATGGATTCCCACGTGATAAGTTTGATAAGAAAAAGGCTGAAACTCCCAATAAACCAGTAGAACTTATAACATTAGTATGTATGGGCCATGAGCCTGATTTGGGGGCAAATTTAAAACTGCAAATGAAGGAAGAAGGCTATAACATAGATGTGGAAGTTATAGATATCCTTCGTGATAAAGTGAATCTGGAGTTCCGCAGGGATTCTGAGGCTGATATTCAGATAGAGGGTGATAGGTTGGTAATTCGTGAGTTCTATCCAATGAACCTTCTGCAAAAACTATCTTTGGAGAAAACAAATGTGGAAGAGTGGCGTGAATTAGTGGATAGCATTAAGATAGACTTCAATTATGATGGAGCTGTTTTCACTCCATCTGTGATTGACATACCCGAAGGCAGTAATATGGTGAAGGGTAGCTATAAGATTCCTGCTGATGCGGGCACCATCAAGGTGAAGATAACAGACCTGTTGAGTGAGTCGTGTGAAGTAACCATAAATGCATAGAAGTATGGCGAGAAAGAAATCAACGACTGCTACGATAGATTTCCCCTTCTATCAATATCTGCAATACTTCTTGCGGACTGAACATAAGCGTATTTACTCTGCATTTACTCCTTTATCTAAGAAGTTTCTGAATTACAACAATCCCAAGGAAAACGCAAAGGCCTATTTGCGTGTGCCTCAGTTTGAAGCTTTGGAAACGTATGTGTTTCTGAAGGAATTCTGCGAGAATCAGAAACTTTGGCAAATATTCGAGCAGTGGTATAACAAAAACGGAAAGTTCGAGGGACGTGCTTTCGCAGGTATTGGTAAAGGCGGCCAGTTAGACCTTTTTGATGTTACTGAGGTTAACCAAGACGAGACAAAGGGATATTTTGCCCAGATTTTCAAGCAAATTAAGGATATGGAGCAAGAATATCCAAACTACATCTTTGCCCTGACGATGGGTTTGGGTAAGACAGTTCTGATGGCTACAAGCATCTTCTACGAGTTCTTATTAGCTAATAAATATCCTCGAAATCCGCTCTACTGCCACAATGCCATCATCTTTGTACCAGATAGAACTGTACGCGAAAGTGTGATTCAAGACGTTCAGAACCTCGACAAGAAAAAAGTGGTTCCACAGGAATATCTTTCTTGGCTTGATGCCAATTTGAAGTTCCATTTCTTAGATGATAATTCGTCGCAATTATCGACGATAGACAAATCTGACTACAATATCATTATCTCTAACTCTCAGAAGATAATTCTGAAACAAGAGCACAAGAAAAAGACTGCTGCTCAATCGTTATTTGGTGAAGAAACAGGTAAATATACTGCTTTGTCACTAAAGAGCAAAATGGCAGCATTGGGCGAAGCAGCTGGAATAGAAAATATTGAAGAAGAAATACAACTTATTAATAATCATCGCTTTGTAAAGTTGTCAAGACTCAAACAATTGGGTATATATGTTGACGAAGCCCACCACGTTTTTGGCACAAAATTGTCAGAGGACCTGATGACAACTACTAAGGCTACCAGTCTTCGTGTTACTATCAACGAACTGGCAGCGAATTTGGCACAAGCTGGGTCAAGGGTTGTTGGCTGTTACAACTATACAGGTACTCCATACGTCAAGAATAGATTGTTGCCTGAGGTGGTTTACTCTTATGGCCTTCGTGATGCTATAGACCATGCCTATCTCAAGAAAGTAGATCCGTTTGCACTGGAGAATATACGTGATAACACCCAGGTCTTCTGTAGCAAGGCAATTGGTGATTTTTGGGAGAAGTGTGGTGACAAGCGTGTAGAAGGAATGCTACCTAAGATGGCTTTCTTTGCATCTACCATAGATGAGGCTATGACTGAACTACGTCCTGCTATTGAGAACGAACTTGTGAAGTTGAATATTCCAACATCGAGAATTCTTGTTAATGTAGGTGACCCTAAGTATACCACCAACGATGACCTGCGAGAGTTTAACATGCTGGATACCGCCCGTTCTGAAAAGCAGTTCATCATTCTTGTAGGAAAGGGTAAAGAAGGATGGAACTGCCGTTCACTCTTCTCAGTGGCTATGTACAGAAAAGCAAACTCTACTGTTTTCGTACTACAAGCCACAATGCGTTGTCTGCGTCAGATAGGTGATTATCAACATACTGCCTATCTTTTCTTCTCACAGGAAAATATGGATATCCTGAATAATGAGTTGAAAGAGAACTTTAATATCACGCTTGAAGATATGGCTGGTGCAGGAGAGAAAAAGAATGTTGCAGAAGTACGCCTTGTACCACCATCAGTAAAGATAGAAGTGAAGAAAATAAAGAAACTGTACCAGATGAATAAAAGGCATCTGGCTGAGCACGTTGACTTGAAGCTTGACGAGGTGGACTTGGATAAGTACAAGATAACGATATCGAAAAGGTCTATCGACGACTTAAGCAAAACTATTGGTGGGAAACAGGATATTTCTGACATCAAAGAACAACGTAAGTTCTCAGTCTTTACGCTTGTTGGAGAAATTGCCCGCTATCTGAACATGAAGCCCTTAGAGTTGAAAGCTATCATGCTGACCCTTACGGAGTCGCTTGAGAGTATTTGCAATAGGGTGAATGAGCATAACGAACTTCTCTATGATGAAGTAATACCTCGTTTATTTAAGGAAATCTACGAGGTGAAGGAATATACCCACGAGGAGAAAGTCTCTCTTGAATTAGTGAAAGACCCCAAAATCAAAGGCGAGGATTGTTATAGAGTTTCTTATAAGGACGGCATGTTGGCTTCTTACTACGATGATAAATTTATACCATATCGTAACAAGACCTTCAATGTCGATAACTACTGCTTTGATTCAGGACCTGAGAGTGATATGTTCTGGAGCCTCATTAACGATAATCGTTTTGAGAAGGTTTGGTTCACTGGTATGCTGACAGCTGGTCAGACGGAGTTTATGATAAACTACATTGACCCTGAATCCAATACTGTACGCTCTTACTATCCGGATTTCTTGGTACAAAAGAAGGATGGCTCTTATATCATTATTGAAGTAAAGGGTGAGAATAAAATTGATGACGCTGTCGTGCTTGCAAAGAAAGAATATGCCCAGCAGATTGCTTCTGCAAGCAGTATGGATTACATAATAGTACCAGGTAAACAAACAAAACAGCGATTAGCTATTTAAAGTACACAAAGGATTGAGAAGCCCACTCTCAAGTAGGGGGGACCGACCCTTGTGCATTAATGTGTAAATTGAAATAAAAAACTTTTAAAAAGAATATGTCTACATACGCAATTTATACTTATGAATTTGAACGTATCATTCGTTCTGGTTACAGGCAATTAGAGATACAAGGTTTCCCTCCTCCTGGGTGTACTGATGAAGAATGGTCTAAAAGGTTGGAAACATTCAGAGAGTTTTTCAAGAAAGATATTCCCCTTAATGAAAGAACTTTTGAATCAGGGAAATCAAAATATGTTTATGATACAATATTCATTGATAGTAATATTGCTATTATGAAGTTTGGTCGTTTGTCAAGAAAGACTGTTTCCAATGCACAATTAAACGACCATAAGATCGAGGATTATCCTTGGTGCTATGTAATCTGGGATAATCGTGATGGAATCCAGCGTTTGCTTATTGAACAAAAGACAAGTGCCTGGAAAAATTCAAAAACGATAACAGGAACAAAGAAAGTGGCAAGAGCCTTAAAGATGATTATTGATAAGTGGTTGTCAAATCAGAAAGGGATGCATTTTAATTTTGGCGATGGTCCAATATTTAAATCAGATGATTTTTGGGCTTATGTCAAACGATATCCGCAAGGTTTTTCTCGAGTCCATTTCTCATTCCCACCACCAAATTTAGGACGACTGATGGATTTAGCTGATAGCATTATGGGAATACGTCAAGAAACAGGTGGAAGTTATGATGCAGAATTAAAAGCGCCCAAAGATGGAATTTTGAATTTAGTACCAGAAAATCCACAAACTCAATCGCTTATAAATTTGAGTTCAGCTTGCGGTAAAGAAATAAGGGCATATCCTAAGGACGGTCATACTATGTTAAGAATCACTGGTGATAATATCGAGAATGATGTGTGTGTAGAAGTACCTGATGGGCTTATTCCTATACTTGCTTCAAAACAGTTATTTGGTAAGGAGGACTTTAATAAATTTGTAGAAATACTGAATAGTATAAAGAACCTGTATTAGTGTATAGAAAATTAAGTGAGACTGAACGTCAAGAAAAGCGTGAATTATATAGGCAGAATCCTATATATAGAATGTTGTATACACCATTATGGCGACAAAGAGGTGATGACTTGTCGCCAATGGACGTGTGGGTAGAGGCAAACAATTTGGCTTTCTCGCTAAAAAAAGGAAGCAACATTGATACTAATATCATGGTACAAGAGGCCATCGACGACTTGTGTGAACGTTATTCTATTTTTGAAACAGAAGATGGGGGATATATTAAAAGAAGCTATCAACAAGCAGAACATTCAGCAATGATGGTTTCTCTAACAACGTTTCTACTTCTTGCCAATACATATCCTGAAACAAAGAATCATCCATATTTATCAATATGTAAGTCCATTAGTGATATTATTTGTAGTATTCGAGGTTTTAAAGAAATCTATGAAGAGGCAAGAAAAATAGAAGATGAATATGAAAGCAAAGGAGAATTCATTGAAGTAGCAGACTTTATAGAACAAATAGCTGTTCAAGACGGACCTATAACAGATAAACAAGCCAAATTGCTTCATCGTGTAATTAAGGATTTTGTTGAGGAAAACCAATTCTGCGAATTAGAGACCATGAAGGAAAATGAAAGGTTGCTATCTCGCGCGAATGACAAAAACAATCATTGCATACAAACTGAGGTTGATCTTTTGAGAAGTCAGATCAGAGAAAAAGAAGGTAATGAAGGTCAAAGTCGGACGTATAAGAATATTATATTCTCCAGTAAATTTGAAAATAAGGTATCAGAAATACGTCAAGCAATTTATCCATTTGTATTTAATGGGGTTAATCATATTGATGCTAAAGAGAAAAGACAATGGCAAGCAATATTTGAGCCATTAAAACTAATAGACGGACTCCTGATAACTCATGATGAAAGACCCAAGCATAAAGAATGTACCAATATGGAGATATCCATGCAGATGAAGGAATTCTTTGGGGAAGAATATCCAAGTCTCGATTTTAAAAAGCTGCCAAGGTCAATTTCAGCAGAGCGTAATAATTGGAAAAAAGATGGTGTAGGACTTACTTTTGAAGATTGGGACAATTACTTAAAAAAGAAATCTTGTGATAAAGATTATAAAACACTTGCAAAGATAGCTCTAAGAGTTTTCGGTGAGGTAAAAAGAGTGATTAAGGGGTAGTAAAACTACCTCTTTTTTTATTTCCATTGGATGACTTTCATCCAATTTATTGGATTGGTTGGATTACACTAATCATACTCAGTTTTATTCATTTTTGTTATAGAAAAAATGCCGACCTTTGCCCTCGGAATCAGTTGGAACGGGTCTCAATAAACACCCAAGTACGCTGGTTCGCATGAACATTATTTAATTATCGAACAAAAAGAAAAGTTATGAAAGCAATTTTTTACGATCGCAACATGGATTTGGTTCGTTGCCAGTTTGCTGGCATGAACGAGAAGGGTGAACCCAATTGGCTGATTATCGAACAGGGGGAGCCGACAGAGACGCTGGCTGAGGTAGAAAGGAAGGTGCATCGCAATCAACATTTCAAGCTGCTCTGCTTAGAGGGCGAGGAGGTCGGCAGAGTGACGCTGATTAAGATTCTGTGTTCGTTTATCGAGAGAGAGATTGAGGGGTGGGGTGAGCTCCCTGACGATATTGAGGTCTTTGTGAAGGACATGATAAAGCATCGGGTCGTTTGGAATAAGAATGGCATCGGCTTGCGCTTTCGTATCTGTCCAGATTATGACAATAAGGGAATGTACTATCTGAGTATTCAACTGGGCACAAGAGAGGGCTTCTTGGGCGCTATGGATGGGATAAAGGATCTCGACTGGCTGTTGGAACTGATAGACGACTTCTGTTGCCTGCTGGAAGACGAGGTCTGTATTGAGAAGGTGAACAGAGTCCTCGAAATCAGTGATATTGACGAACACCTGTTCAGTGAGAATCTGCTTGCGCGATTCGAAGTAGTTATCAAATGAATTTATACCTATTTTATAAATTTTCGATTTAGATTTTTACAGTTATGGAAAAAACAATGCAATTGGTAGAGTGCAGTTTCAAGAAACAGCGCGAATGGCCGCGCAAGGACGGCACGAAGGAGTTGGTGGACTATTACGAGGTGACGCTGACGGACGGCATCGACACGATTTTCGGTGAGACGGGCGGACAGCTGACCAAGCAGATAGCTACCGAGGGGGCTGACAAGCTGAGGATGATTGAGGGGCACGTGTATGCAGTGCGATTCACCATCAATGCACGCAAGTACGACAAGGATGGCAAGTCGGGACGCTTCGTCTCGGTGAACATTCATCAAATGATGCTGATGATGTAAATGGAGCAAGGTAAGGTAAAGCGACGTGAGTACCTGATGTATCTGGCCGAGATTCGGAAGCAGGAGAAGTCCAGACATGCTGGCGGATGCCGGATGGAACCGAAGACGGTAGAGGAAATCAGGGCGGAATACGAAGCGAAACACGGATCAATTTACATGAATATTTAAAGGACCACGAATTTCACGAATTATACGAATTTTTATGACAACAACAGAGATTTTATTGGAGAAACTGATGGAGATGGAGGGTTGCCGACTTGAGGCGTACGAGGACGCTGCGGGCGTGCCGACCATCGGGTACGGACACACGAAGAACGTCCGTATGGGTGACAGGATTACGCAGTATTGGGCTAAGGAGATGCTGCGTGAGGACATCGAGGAGGCGGAATGGCAGGTGAAGGAGCTGAACGTGGCCCGCACCGAGGGTCAGCTGGATGCGCTGGTGTCGTTTGCGTTCAACCTGGGTATCGGTAGACTGACACGTTCGACGCTGCTGAAAACAATTCGCAAGGGGGGCAGTAAGGCGCAGATTACGAAGGAGTTCAAGCGCTGGGTGTTTGCCGACGGGAAGCAGTTACCTGGACTGGTGAAGCGTCGTGAATGGGAAGCGAAGCGATTTTTCGAATAAAGGGGTCGGACTTTGCCCTCAAAATTAAAAGAAAATTTTGATTAATTTTGAAATAGATTTTGATTAATTTCTCCGTCGGAGACGGACTAACAGAATTTAAAATTATCGAGTATGAGAAAGAATAATGAGTAAGAAAGAAAAGACGGTGGTGCTACAGGCTGAGGTGGCAGTGACCGAGATGGAGAACGGGATGCGGTATGTGCAGGTGTTGCCTGACGACCCGCGAGTAGGAATGGTGACGCCCTTCGTGGCCAACGGTCGGGGACAGATGCTGTCGAACGGTACCTTCGACTTCGTGCAGCGCAAGCGCGTGCGCAGGAAACCGGAATTCAAGGGCAAGCACATTGCGCTGTCGTTCGGACAGGACGGTACGGACCGCGTCATCTTCACCCTGCCTAACGGTCAGCGCGACGAGCTGAGGACGCTGCTGATGGAGGACGTGCTGCGACTGACATCGTATCTGGAGGAGCAAGGATGGTAAATCTGGTATTCGTCAACGGGGACGGGCACAAGGAGGCCCGCCCCGTTCTGAACCGCGAGGAGTACATAGCGCTGAGAAATGCGCCGGACAACGCCAAGAACTTCTACGACGCTCGCGGCGGCAACGAGGCGGCGAAGGCGCAGCAGATTCAGTTCTGCTACAACGACCTGCTGCCCGACGGGGTGCTGAAAGGCTGCCGTCATCCGTCGTCGACCTTCGCCCACGATATTGACTGCGGCAACGAACGGGAACAGGCAATTATCAAGGACGAACTGTTGCGGAAAAAGGACGAGATAGGTCTGCTGGAGCTGTCGGGATCGGCACGATGGGGTCTGCATGCCGTGTGTCGCCGACAGGCTGAGAGAACCATCCGCGAGTGTCAGTATGCACTGTCGATGGCCACCAAGACTGAGTACGATACGAATGCCCGCGGGTTGGCTCGCGTGATGTTCACTGGTCCGGCAACCGACGACAACCTGTTCTATCTGGACGATGCCATCTTTGAGGAGTCGCTAAGTGTAGCGGAAAGTGAGGCTGAATATGAGCGACTGAAGGCGCGCGAACAGCGTGGTGAGGAAGAGGTGCCGCCAGAGGCGAAGAAAGCGAACAAGCACTATAGGCCGTGGGAAGGGCGGAGCGAAGCTCCTAGTGAAAAGTTAAAAGTGAAAAGTGAAGAGTTCTTGAGACCTTCGGAACAAGCGACTAAGGTCGATGAGGCTGCCACCGATTACGATAGCATTCCTTACTCTGCCATTATTTCCAAATGGTGGGAGCTGTACAACGAGGGTAAGGAGCCGAAGAAGAACAACCGCGACGTGCTGACCTTCGAGTTGGCGGTGAACCTGAGGCACATCTGCGGATTCGACCGCGAGCTGATGGGAAAGGTCATTCCCTGCTACGACAACTTCCCCGAGGCACAGAAGATGAAGTGCATCGACTCCGCGCTGGCCGAGAAGCGTACCCAGATGCCCAAGCGACTGAAGGACGTGCTGACGGCGCTGCGCTGCGACGAAAATTACACAATAGGGTCGGTTCCCGTGTGTAATTTTGAGGACGACAGCGACTACTACAGCCGGTTGCCGAAGATGCCGCAGGGCGTGAAGGACTCGATAGATGCCGTCGGGCCGCAGTTGGCAATGCCTGCGCTGGTGGCCGTTGCGCCGGTCATCGGTATGCTGGCAACGGGTGTCCGACTGGACGTTCACGGACGTAAGAATGCGCTGAACCTGATAGCTTACGTGGCGGGCGACTTCGCCAGCGGCAAGGGTTCGATAGACCCGCTGATAGACGCGTGGACCGGTGAGCTGAAGGCCATCGAGAAGGTGTATCAGCAGCAGGAGGACGAGTGGCGCGCCAAGAAGCGGGCGGCGAAGAACAAGAAGGAACAGCCCGAGGAGCCGAAGTTGCCCGTGCGCCTGTTGACGCTGAACAACACGGTGGCCAATCTGGCCGAGCGACTGGCTAACACCGACGGCAAACACGCCTTCTCGTTTACACCCGAGGCCGACACGGTGGCGCAGAAGTGGAAAACGGCCATCAACGACTTCTCGGTGATGCTACGGCAAAGCTACGACGGCAGTCCCTATGACCGCGAGGCGCGATCGGCAGAGGCGGTGAACGTGCATATCGAGCATCTGTTGTGGAACGTGCTGATGTGCGGCACACCTGATGCCCTCTATCGCGTGGTGCAGAACTACACCGACGGATTCCAGAGCCGTATCGCTGTAGCCCGCACGCCCGACAACACCTACGCGAAGCTGGAAGAGAAGCCCTACGTGCTGACCGACCGCCATCAGGAGCGCATCCGACAGGTGGCCCATCTGTTACCGCTGATGCAGGGCGACGTGGTGTTGCCGAAGCTGGAACAGAAAGGTCGCGAGTGGGTGGAGCGGGTGCGCGTGGAATCGATGAAGAGCGACGACAAGGTGCGCGCCCGCCAGCGTTTCCGCATCTGCGTAACGGCCCAAAGGATGACGTGCTGCCTGATGCTCTGCAAGGTGGCCGACCAGCTGATAGCCAAATACGGTTGCAGCGGTGCCGAGAAGCAGTTGAAGGGGCAGCCCGACGTGTGGAAGACGATACTGCTGAAACAACAGACGCCGCAGCTTTTGGAAGCCTACGACGTCATAGCCGACTACCTGATGGATTGTGCGCTCTACTTCTTCCGCGAGCGCATTGAGATGGCCTTCGCCAGTCGCGACTATGTCGGACTGACAGAGCACCGCCAGCGTTTAGGGTCAAACGACTCCATCTATGCCCGTCTGGACGCAGACTTCGGCTTCGAAGGAGCCCTGCAGCACACCATCGGCGTGAAGGGTAGCGGCGTGACGCGCAACCAGGTTCAGCAGATGTTGAAGAACTGGAAGAAACAAGGATTGATTGAGCAAACCGAAAAGGGACGCTATCGGAAAGTGTAACCCGACGTGTCATAGGTGTCACACATGTCATAGGTGTCACTAAGCATTCTGAAAAAGAAAACTGGGTCTACTATTTGGTGGACTCAGTTTTTTTTCGAAGTGCCCGATGTGAGGGCGTAACTCCTGTCTTTACAAAGAAAAATTGTTTTTTTCTTTGTATTTTACTCGGTTTTCACTATCTTTGACCCTTGGTCAAGAGAGGATGCACCTCGAAAATAAAAGAAAAATTGTTTTTTCTTTGTATTTTACTCGGTTTTCACTATCTTTGCAGTCATAAAATGCTTTTGGAAGAGGCTGTTGAAGAATGAATAAGACTGAGAAATATAGTTTGCTTATAGAGCAAATCTGTGCGCTGATAGAGGGCGAAACGGATAGTGTGGCGGTGATGGCTAACGTCTGTGCTGCCATTCATGAGACAATGGGATTCTGGTGGACGGGATTCTATCGTGTGCAGAACGGGGAGTTGGTACTGGGACCATTCCAAGGACCGGTAGCTTGTATGCACATTGGCTACGGCAGGGGTGTCTGCGGTATGGCATGGAAGGAGCAACGAACCATCATCGTGCCTGACGTGGAACTGTTCTCTGGACATATCGCTTGCAGTAGCCTGTCTCGCTCAGAGATTGTAGTGCCTGTATTCTCAAAGGACGGGGAAGTGGTAGCCGTCCTTGACATCGACAGCAAGGAATTGGCCACGTTTGATTATATTGACCAGCAGTATCTGGAAGAAATCTGCAAGATGTTAACGATAGGTCAACACTAGAATGTATTACGGAGTTGCAGCCAGGCGAGATATGAGCATGAAAATATGGATTACAATAATAGCAGCAATCATGATGTTTACATTTTGTAAAGGACAAAAGACAGAACCGACGGTAAGACCTGCAACTCAGGCGAACAGGTTCTATACGGGTGATGCAAGGGAATTGAGCGAGGAAGTGGATAGCTTCTTAGCACTGCATGCTAAGGATAAGAAGTACGAGCATGTGGCTGCATTGATAGTGCCTCATGCGGGATATTATTTCTCTGGCAATGTGGCTGCAGCAGCGTATCAGTCGATACCTGACGGAAAGACCTATAAGAGGCTTTTCCTGTTGGGGCCAAGCCATCATGAGTGGCTCGATGGGGCTTCGGTGAACACGGAGTACGACTATTACAGTACGCCATTGGGCGATGTGAAGGTTGATATCGAAACGGCAAGATTATTAACGAACACGGATGGTACGGATAAAACGGATTCTGTATTCTTTTATAGTCCTAAAGCACATGACAGGGAGCATTGTCTGGAGGTGCAGTTGCCGTTCCTGCAGAGGCGGTTTGGCGAAGTTCCACCCATTGTTCCGATCATCATATCGACTAATGATTACAGAAAACTGCAACGGATAGCCAACATGCTGAAGCCTTTTTTCACGGAAGAGAATCTGTTTATTGTGAGCAGCGACTTCTCGCACTATCCGAAATATGAGGATGCCTGCGAGGTGGATGCTCGGACAGGCAAGGCTGTGGAGAGCGGCGACGTGGAACGATTTATTGCTCAGTTGGAAGAGAACGCCCGAAGTGGTGTAAAGAATCTGGCTACGAGTGCTTGTGGAGAGCTGGCCATTGCTACGCTGATGCTGATGATGCAGGATGGTGGCTACGAAGTGAAGCACCTGCTTTATCAGAACTCTGGCGACATAGACAATCACGACCATAGTCGTGTGGTAGGGTATCATGCATTTGCGATTATCAGGAGCCTCCCCCTAACCCCCTCCAAAGATAGGGGGGACTTTCGCCTGACGGATGAAGAAAAAAAGATACTGAAGAAGATTGCGCTGACGAGTATTCAGGACTCGTTAGACGGAAAAAGGATTGCGCAGCCAACTCTCAACTCTCAACTCTCAACTCTCAACTCAAAATGTGGCGCATTTGTGTCGTTGCATAAACAGGGGCGATTGCGTGGCTGCATTGGTCACTTTGGTGAAGACGTTCCATTGCACGAGATTGTTGCAGAGATGGCTCGTGCCGCTGCTTTTGAAGACCCTCGATTCATGCCAGTAACCAAGGATGAGCTGGATGATATTGACATAGAAATTTCTGTGCTTACACCTATGCGACGCATACAGAGTCTGGATGAATTCCAGTTGCACAAGCATGGCATTTATATCAAGAAAGGATATCGAAGTGGTACGTTCCTGCCTCAGGTTGCTGACGAGGTAAACTGGACGAAGGAGGAGTTCGTGGGCCATTGTGCTCAGGACAAGGCTGGCATCGGATGGGATGGCTGGAAGGATGCGGAACTGTATGTATACGAAGCGATAGTGTTCTGATGGAGTGCAGTTATTATCAGCGGTTAGGCGAGGGCAGGGTGGAGTGTCTGCTCTGTCCGCATCATTGTAAGATTGCGAACGGCAAGACGGGAGTCTGCCGGAGCCGTCGTAATAAGGACGGTGTGCTCGTGAGCGAAGTCTATGGCAAACCCTGTTCGCTGGCCATTGACCCCATTGAGAAGAAGCCGCTGTACCACTTCCATCCTGGCACCAAGTGCCTCTCCATTGCCTGTACAGGCTGCAACTTCAGGTGTTTGAACTGTCAGAATCACGAGATTTCGCAGGTGTCGCCATCAGATGTTGGACATTATGATCTTTCTCCATCTCAGATTGTAGAACTGTGCTTGGAGCACCACTGCCCTGGTATCGCCTACACCTATACAGAGCCGCTGACGTATCTGGAGTATATTGTGGACACGGCTCGGCTGGCACACGAAAACGGTCTTTGGAATATCCTCGTGACAGCAGGCTATGTGTGTCAGGAGCCATTGGCAGACCTGCTGCCGTATCTCGATGCAGCCAACATCGACTTAAAGTCGTTTAGCGATGATATCTATCAGAAGGTCAGCGGTGGCCACTTGCAGCCAGTCCTCGATACCATCCTGGCCATGCAGAAAGCTGGTGTATGGATTGAGCTGACGAATCTCATCATCCCTGGTGTGAACGATGACATGACGATGATTCGCCAGATGTGCCGGTGGATAGCAGACAATGGTCTTGCTGATAATCCCCTGCACTTTAGTCGTTTTTTCCCAAGGTATAAGATGGCGGACATTCCTCCGACTCCCATTCATACGCTTAAGGAGGCCAAGCAAATAGCAGAGGAAGAAGGCATGAAATATGTATATTTAGGAAATGTATAGAATATGGCAAAAGAACAGTCACAATTGAGAGAGCGGCAAAGGACAGATTTGAAGGAGCCGCGACGATATAAGGTCATCATCTATAATGACGACTTCACGACGATGGAGTTTGTGGTGATGATACTGAAACAAGTGTTTTTGAAAAGTGAAGAGGAGGCAGAGGCGCTGATGCTACAGGTGCACCATTCTGACAAGGCGGTAGTGGGCATCTATAGCTATGACATTGCGGTGTCGAAAGCTCGCAAGGCTACCACGATGGCGAGAGAGCAGGGATACCCTTTACGTCTAACTGTTGAGGAGGAATAACGTATGCCACAGATAAGACAAACAGAAATGGCATCAAGGTTGTTGAATAAAGCCTTGGTATATAGCAGTGACTATCGGCATGAATTCATTATGCCTGAACATTTGCTGCTGGTAATGACCATAGATGATTTCAATTTCTGCACGGCTATTGGAACGTTCTGTCCAGCAGGAACACTGAAGGAACGACTCGAAAAATATCTGAGTGGAATAGAAACGATATCCTGGGATATTGACTATGAACCAGTCGCTTCAGAACAGATGTCCAAGGTGATTGAGACGGCTGTGCAGTCAGTGGTTTCGAGCAGTGCAGAAGCTCTTGACGTGCCACATTTGGTAAAAGGAATACTGGCTCTTGAGGATTCGTGGGCAGCATATCTGCTGAAAGACTGTCTGAATGGTCATGAGGCTGAGTTTATGAGCAATCTGATCAGTGAATACGAATATGATGACCTATTTAATGTTTCTGATGAGGATTACGAAAAAACGGAAAACAAAGACAAAGCCGCCTGGAAGAAGCTGGTGACTTGCATGAACGACCTGTATAAGCAACAGAATCCGCTGATTGGCAGGGAACAGGAACTGCAACGAACCATTCAGGTGCTATGTCGCAGAGACAAGAACAATCCGCTGCATGTAGGTGAACCTGGTGTTGGCAAGACGGCATTGGTATGGGGCTTGGCACGGATGATAGAAGAGGGCAGGGTGCCTGAGCGACTGATGGGCTGCAAGATCTACCAACTCGACATGGGGACGTTGCTGGCTGGTACACAGTATCGTGGTGACTTCGAGAACCGTATCAAGATGATTATGGACGGTGTGGCTGCAGATCAGGACTATCCTGCGGAACCTGTAGCCAACATCGTGTACATTGACGAGATACACACGCTGGTGGGAGCTGGTGCTACCAGCGACAGCGCGATGGATGCCTCGAATATGCTGAAACCCTATCTGGAAGCTGGCAGCATCCGCTTTATCGGTTCTACGACCTACGAGGAGTACAACCGCTATTTCTCGCGTTCGAAGGGTATTGTGCGTCGTTTCCAGCAGATAGACATCCCAGAACCGAGTGTTGAAGAGACGAAGCATATCCTCAAGCAGCTGCAACCCAGATACGAGGAGTTTCATAACGTGAAATACGATGATGAAGCTATCGACTTTGCCGTAGAGGCGAGCGCCAAGTACGTGAACGATAGGTTCCTGCCCGATAAGGCCATTGACCTGATAGATGAAGCCGGAGCGAGCTTCGAGTTAAGAGATAAAAATGAAGAGTTAAGAGTTTCCAAGGCGGATATTGCTGATGTGCTGGCGAAGACGTGTAAGGTGGATACGCTGGCCATGAGTGATGATGACGACAACGCTAAACTCTCAACACTCAGCAATAAGCTGTTGGCACAGATATACGGACAGGACGAAGCCATCCGACAGGTGGTAGAAGCTGTGCAGATGTCTAAGGCAGGACTGCTGGACGACAATAAACCATTGGCCTCGCTGCTGTTCGTTGGTCCTACTGGTGTGGGAAAGACAGAGGTAGCTCGTGTGTTGGCTAAGGAATTGGGCATCGAACTGATACGCTTCGATATGAGTGAATATACCGAGAAACATGCGGTGGCGAAGCTGATTGGTTCGCCTGCGGGTTATGTGGGTTATGAGGATGGTGGCCTACTGACGGATGCTATCCGCAAGTCGCCTAATGCTGTGTTGTTACTCGATGAGATAGAGAAGGCCCATCAGGACATCTACAACATCCTGCTGCAGGTGATGGACTATGCCCGACTGACGGACAACAAAGGTCGCAAGGCCGATTTCCGCAACGTGGTGCTGATCATGACGTCGAATGCAGGAGCGCAGTTTGCGTCTGCAAGCATTGGCTTCAACAGCAGCGTGAGTCGTGGCGAGGCGATGATGAAACAGGTAAAGAAGACCTTCAAACCGGAGTTCCTGAATCGTTTGTCGGGTGCGGTTGTGTTCCATGATATGGACAAGCAGATGGCGACGCTGATACTGCAGAAGAAACTACATGAACTGGATGCCAAACTTGTAGCCAAGCAGGTGAAGATGACGCTCACACAGGCAGCCTTCGACCATCTGCTGAAGGAAGGATTTACGGCTGAATATGGTGCTCGCGAAATGGATCGTGTCATTGCCCAACAACTGAAACCGCTCCTGATGCGCGAGATTCTCTTTGGCAGTCTGAAACAGGGTGGGGAAGTAACCGTAAATGTGAAGGATGGCAGTTTGGCAATTGGATGATGAGTTGTGGTTCCCAGATCCACGTTGGGGCGAGGACGATGGACTGGTAGCAATAGGTGGCGACCTGTCTGTCGAACGTCTGGTATTGGCCTATAGCAACGGTTTCTTTCCGTGGTATGCTTTCCAGATGGAGCGCGAGCCACACTGGTATTGTCCGCTCGACCGCTATGTTATCTTCCCCAACGAGATACACATCAGCCACTCCATGAAGCAGTTGTTGAAGCAGCATAAGTACGAAGTGACTGTTAACGAGGACTTCGAAGGTGTGATACAAGGTTGCTCAAAGGCGCAAGGTCGAAACGAGGAGAGTGGAGCCTGGCTTGGTCCAGACATCATTGAGGCATTCACCCGTCTGCATCGTCAAGGCTATGCAGCCAGTGTCGAGGTGTGGGAACCTACAAATACGGCAGCTGGCAGACGACTCGTAGGTGGATTGTATGGTGTCACGCTGCGCAACGCCTTTATGGGTGAAAGCATGTTCTCACTGGTTCCTAATGCTTCGAAATTGGCACTGATTCACTTGGCAAAAGCGATGGAACGCATAGGTGGGCGCTTTATCGATTGCCAGTTTGAGACCCCACTTTTCAAATCCATGGGTGGTCGGCACATCACCTACGATGAATACATGAAGATTCTGGGATGATCCATATTTCGTTATACGTTTTTACCAAGTTCGAAGGCATCTTGTAACTTGCGATTGCCTTCTATTTCGCGAGGTTCGTTCACGCCACCACAGAAGAGTGTGCCAACCAAGTGACTCTTGGGATAGCAGTCTATCCAGCCTGTCAGTCCTATCTCAGCTCGTTTCGGAGTCTCTTCCTCATCCTCGGCAGCAGTGGTCAGCAGATAGACATCACGGAACTTGTAGTCCTGCTCGTACATCGCATTCATACGGTCTATCAAGGTCTTCATCTGGCCGCTCATCTCATAATAGTAGATAGGCGTATCCCAGCAAACCACATCAGCCTCCAGTACCTTTGCCATGATGTCGTTCACGTCATCCTTGATAACGCATTTGCCCAGTTTTTGGCATCCAAAACAGCCTTTACAGAACTGGATTTCCTTACCAACGAGAGAAATCTTCTCGACCTCGTTTCCGGCACTCTTGGCACCTTCCACGAACTTGTCAGCCAGCATGTCGCTGTTTGAGCCACGACGCAGACTCGTTGATATGACAATGACTTTTTTCATATTCGTATTTGTTTAGTAGTATTGAAAATTATGCTGCAAGGACAGTGCAAACCGAGAGCAATCGAGCTCGCTCGAATTGCCGAGGTGCAGCCTGTTCTCGCCGTTTCCGACGGCAAAGATAGCGAAAAACGACAAATAATCACCATATTTGCCTGTTTTTTCGTAACTTTGTACCTCAAAATATAACTAATGACACTACGTGAACTCATAAATTCTGTCGATTCTGAGCAGTATAGCGACAATCAGCTATACATGAAGCTCCGTGATATCAAGCCTGAGTATGGCTCCAGCAGGCATATCCAGGTGTAGGTCGTTGATGGCGACATCGCCATTACGAATCTTCATGTTGGTTCATTGGGTGACATTCTCACTTATCCCATCAATGTTGACCCAGATCTGAACATCTCCAAGATTCAACTGATGGACGCTATCCTGAAGGAGTTATCCTCAGACGGCTTCAGTGAGTCAGATGCGTCTGATTTCTGGAGCGACTTTGATAATCTTCAAAAGGCAAAGCTTATCAGATAGCACGCTCTTTCATTAGCTTTTCTATCAGTGGCACATAGTATTGGTGCACTTCTTCTGCTGTGGGCGTATGGCCACCAGGGAAGTGATATGAATGGCTGTAATACTTCAGGAACAGCGGCTCGAAGTGTGCCAGTGTATCCTGCTCGCCAAAGATTCCCCAAATTCGTTCCTTATACTCAGGATTGTAGCCGTCAAACTGGTGTTCCTCCAACTCGGCAAACTCTGCAATCAGTTGCTCATCGATGACGAAGTTCAGATTGCCATCCTTGCGTGGCGATTTATATTGGTGTGCGCCTATTCGCGGCTTTAGGAATTCAGTCATCTTGAAGTGAGGATTGCCCAGCAATGCTGGCAGTCCGACGATTGGTGCTATCATCTGCGCATAGAACGAACCGCAACTGTTGCCCACCAACACATCGGGCTTCTCCTTATCAATCAAGTCACGGATAAAGCTGATGGCCTCTTTTGGATGCATAGGCAGGTCTGGTGTAAGCACCTCTGCCTTGCACTCAAAGGCTGCTTTCAATGCCAGAGCTGGCACACACTGGCCGCTGGCATAGAATCCGTGTAGGAATAGTATCTTCATATAACTACAGCTGTTCCGCTGGTGGCAACCATGAGCATCGAGCCATTGGCTCCGATAGTCTCGTAGTCGATGTCGATGCCAACGATGGCATTGGCTCCAAGTGCTTGGGCACGCTGCATCATCTCCTGCATGGAAGAATCCTTGGCCTCGATGAGTACTTTCTCATACGAGCTGCTGCGTCCGCCGAAGAAGTCGGTGAGACCTGCCATGAAGTCTTTAAGAACGTTAGCACCAATAATGACTTCACCTGTCACCACTCCTTTGTATTCACGGATGGGGCGACCTTCAATCTGTGGGGTTGTTGATAGTATCATAATCGTTATCTTTAAAATTTTCTATCTGTTAGACGTAATAAGTTGGCAAATAGTTGCATGAGGCTATTTCTCCATCCTAAATCTCTTGGGATTAATGCTCTTCATGCGTAGGAAAAACTTGCTGAAGCTCGACTGGTCGGCAAAGCAGAGGCGCTCGGCAATGGTGGCAAGAGGGAGGTCGGTGGTCTGAAGCAGGAATGACGCTTCCATCAGTAGCATCTGGTTGATATAGTCAACAACAGTACGCCCCGTTATCTGACGGACGACACGCGAGAGATGGGTAGTGGTGATGCAGAGCTGGGAGGCATAGAAGGCGATGTCGTGATGCTGCACGAAATGCTTGGGCAACAGGCGCATAAAACCAATGAAGATTTCTGTCGTTCGCTCACCGTATTTGTGACTGCCCACGGCGCGTTCCTGAATGTCTGTGAGGTCGAGCAAGAAGAGAGTGTAGAGCGTGCGCAGGACTTCGGCACGGAAGCGATGGGCAGACTGCTGGTATTCAATCACATCATGCATGTGCCGTGACAGACGTCTGAGGTCGGCCTCTGTGATGTGAACCACTGGTTGTCCCCATTCGGCAATGGGCAGATAGGCCGTGCGGATGATGTCGCGGATGGTGGGCATTTGGAGCGTCATGCCCTCGTCGGCCATCAGACAGATGGCGCGATAGTCCTCAGAGCCTCCGACGATGGTCACCTGAAAGCCGGGCGAGTAGATGTAGAGGTCGCCAGGCTCCAAAGTCAGCTGTCTGCCGTTATAGATGAGCGTCAGCCAACCCTGTTCCACCAGCGTGTAGGTGTAGGCGGCCAGCGTGTCTTGCATCTGGTTGGTGTAGAAGGTCAGCCTGATGTCTGTCTGTGAACACGTAATCTCGCTGGATGGGATGTCGGTTTCGTCCGCCCCAATCACCGATAGGAAGAAGTCTTTTATCGCGTACATATAATATAATACAAATTTGTTTGCAAAGGTAATGATAATTCTTAAGATTTTGTTCGTTTCAGACAAATTTTTGTTCGTTTGGGATTGAGATGGTATCATTTATTTATCCTATCTTTGCCGTCGAAACGGCGATGATGCTCACGCTCGGCCATTTCAAGCAAGCTTGATGGCTCTCGCTTAATCGCACCATTGGCACCGTGATTACAATTTTCATTTATTAATAACTAAAACGGAAAAAGAATTATGACTAAAGAAGAAGCATTGAAGCAGTTTGCCCAGCTGGGGGCTGTATGGTTTGGAAATAGTAAGCAACATTTTGCCTTCTCGGCCTACTGCCGTCTGCAGGGCTGGAACAAGTTGGCTGACAAGTGGAAGGAAGAAGCAGAAGAGGAATGGGACGAGGCAGAGGAAGTGCTGAACCGTTTGGTAGAGCTCGGTTGCAAGCCTGCTGACCTGCAGGAAGCCATGAAGACTCAGGAGTTCCCGTTCTATGACGACCCCAAGCAGCAGATTGAGACGGACTATGAGCCAAATGCCATCAAGATTCTGAGCGAGTTGGCAGAGGCATTCAACGACGATTATCCCACGAAGAAGCTTATCGAAAAGTGGATTGACGGTGAGAAGGATCACATGGCTTGGGAGGCTCAGTACCTAAACTATATCGAGAAGTTAGGTTACGAGAATTTCCTTACTGCAATGATGTAGTTCAGTTTCAAGATTCAAGTTTCAAAATTCTGACAAATATGAAAGAGAAGGTACTACAAGCCATGCGTGAGTTCGGCGCACCCGTAAACGCTGGCAAGATTGCAGAAATTACAGGTATCGACCGCAAGGAAGTGGACAAGGCTTTCGCTGAGTTGAAGAAAGAGGGTGCCATCGTGTCGCCCGTCCGCTGCAAGTGGGAACCCGCAAAGTAACTGCCTTATGAAAATTAAAGCAATCCGTATGTTCGACGGCGGGTTCATGAACCAGTCGTTCGCCTTCGGTGGTGAGGATGGAAAAGAGAAGTTCGACGAACAGATTATCTATCGCAGTTCGCTGCAGAACTTCCTTATCGATACCGGCGACGAGGTGATTCTCGTGGACACAGGTTTCAAGACCGGTTTTCCACCACCTGCCAAGAAACTCGGCGCACCGCTCTATATGGGTGAAAAGGTGGCCGACTATATGGACTCGTTTGCAGCCCTTGGCTACAAGCCTGAGCAGGTGACGAAGATTCTCATCACTCACAAGCACCCTGACCATTCGGCAGCAATTGAGTACTTCCAAAATGCTAAGGTATATATCTCGCCAGAGGATGCCGATGCGCTCAAACTAGAGGGTGAAAATATCATCCGTGCGGAGTATGGCAAAGCCTACAAGAACTTCCCCAACGCCATGCAGGTGGCTGACGGTATCTGGTTTATTGAGGCCAAGGGCCATACCAATGGCAACAGCATCATCGTTGCCGAGAACGACGGATTATTCTATATGTTCCACGGCGACGTGACCTACTGCGACGCAGCTCTGAAAGCCAACAAACTCAGCATCGTCTTCGAGGACATTAAAGCCGCTCGCGAGACTCTCGACCGTGTACGCGAGTTCGTCAAAAAGACCCCCACCGTATATCTCTCCACCCACTGCCCTGAGGGCTACGAGAATCTGGAGATGAAGCGTGTGATGAAGCTGTGAGTACAACCCCTGCAATTCTATGTAAATACATCCTGTCGCTAACAAGGTGGCAGGATGTATTCGTTATCATAATATGTACAGAGCAATGGCGGCACAGGCTTCGGCATCGGCCAAGGCATGGTGATGGTTTTCGAGATCGTAGCCGCAAGCAGAAGCAACGGTTTGCAGCTGGTGATTAGGCAGCGAATGACCGAACTGCCGACGGGAAGCAGTCAGGGTATCGTAGAAACGGTAGTCGGGATAGTCCATCTGGTACACCTTGAACACAGCCTTCAGACAACCTTCATCGAAGCGGGCGTTGTGAGCCACAAAGGGTAGGGTGGCTATCTGGTATCTTACATCATCAAGTTCTTGATCTGAGATTGCGTGCCACACTCCGACCTTCGGGTCGGAGAAGTATACCTCGACAATACGTTTCTCCAACTGCTGCCACACTTTGGAAAACACAGGTGCATCCTCAGTATCACTCTCTGAGAGGCCATGCACCCGCTGACACCAATAGTTATAGTAGTTCGGTTCAGGCTGAATCAGACTGTAGAACGAATCAACTATTTGTCCGTCATGAACCATGACTACTCCAATGGAGCAGACACTTGACGGTTCCTGATTGGCCGTCTCGAAGTCGATGGCGATGAAATCTCTAAGCATAGCTCATAATAAATTATTCTTCCGAAATTCTGCATTCAGCGCGCCTTTGTGCAATCAATAATATAGAACCCTGCTTCTGAAGGATGGTCGAGAACCATACTCTTGGGATTCTCCTTGGTCAAAAGCCACGTCATCCAAATATCACCAGCAGCTGCAGCAATAAAGAAGATTCCCCATGCCAACATGGGCAGACTGCCAATGAAAAGGGCAACGATGGCAGGGATGATACCCAAGACAATGCAAGGCATCATGGCTCCCATCATGTAGCCAGGGATGTGCATCGGCTCGTCGCAGTGGCAATAGGGAGTCAGCAACTTCCACATCACACCGAAGCTGATGCTCTTCCAGCCGCTCTTGGCATAGCAGGCCCACGTCAGACCGTGTATCAGTTCATGAACTACAATGCCTACAAACATGAGGATCAATGCTGTGCTCCAGTCGCCTATGCCTCCAAGGAGTTCACCAATAGGTTTCTTACCTGCCCATATCCAGAAGAACGGCACGAGGAACACGATAGCTGCCACCACCATAATAACTACGGCAAATATATTCGCCTTTACAATATCGATGGCCACTTTTCGGCCTTTTACCTCGATTTCTTCCATATCATTTGCATAAATACATTTAAATGTTGTTGCAAAAGTACTCATAAATGCCGTAAAATCATTATCTTTGCATGATGTTTTGAGAATTATTAGGATTTGAAAAAAAGATGGGCAGTTTAGCGATAGCTATATTTCTGTTGAGCATAGGAGCAAGTTTTGTGCAGCGCACCACGGGCTTCGGCTTTGGCATCTTCATCATGACGATGCTGCCGTTCTTCATGCCGACATACGGCGAGGCAACAACGCTCTCAGGACTTCTGGCTATTACTACATCGGCAGTCATCGTGTGGCGAATGAAAAGCTATGTCACATGGAAACGGTTATGGCCAATACTGCTGACGTTTATCGTTGTGTCGACGATTGCCATCTTTGCCTTGACTCGCATTGAAGACCATATCTTGAAGCGGATTCTGGGCGTGGCGTTGATAGTCATCAGCATCTATTTTGCGCTGTTCAGCCAGAAGATAAAGTTGCCGACAACAAAGCAAGTGCAGGTAGGGGCAGGTACGCTCAGCGGACTGATGGGAGGCTTCTTTGGTATGCAAGGGCCGCCTGCCGTACTCTACTTCATTCAATCGGAGCCAACCAAGGAGCACTATATGGCAATGGCGCAGACCTACTTCTTGATTGGCAATGTGATGATGACCTTTGTGCGTGCCTATAACGGCTTCTTTACGACCACCGTCCTGACAGATTACTGTTTCGGACTTGGTGGTGTCGTCATTGGCACGACTCTTGGAGCCTACGTCTTCAAGCGCATTCCCAACCGTATCTTCCGATACATCGTCTATGCGTATATCGCAGTAAGCGGTGTGATTATTCTAATGACAAGTTAAATCCGTTGGCTTTGCTTCTCTGATAATCCTACTCATGTCCAAAACCCTTACTGTTTAATCGTTTCGCAGAGTTTATCCTCTCTGATTACTTTGGGAGCAGCCTTTCCTGCCAGCACCAGCACCTTTTTGCCATTGCGATAGATGTGAAGCTGGCGTGAGCGAACAACAGCTGTCAGCTCAGGGTCTTCCTGCATGGCAAGCCAAAGAGGATGATAGGTGCCATCCTTTTCAAACAGCTTTCGCTGCAGGTGCGAGCACATGTTAATGGTGTCAATGTTCATCATAACTTTTTACTGTTCCACATCTGAAGAAATGCAGTTGTCTGCCCATTACTTTTTCCAATATCTCACACACAGAATCTCCCGTACAATGGCTGGTATAGAACTGTGTCTGGGGATAGGCATCCGTCAACCTGTAGGCAAGTTCTGAAAGTTTGTCTTCGCTCTCATGATTGTCGAGCAGATGGAATCCTCCCACAACGGTATTCACAGGGAAAGGGCATGCTGCAAGGATGTTTTCCAAACCTCTATGCGCACAACCTGTAAAGAGCAATCCGTCTGTATATAGCGCCAACTCATGACGGAAATCATCGCTTACATAGCTACCATCTGGGGTTTCCACGAACAGGTGTTGATTACCCTCTGGCATCGGATGAATTTGGGGAATGTGCGCTAAGATGAAGATGTCATCGTCGATGCTTTCGCTTTGTTCAACTGTCAGTAATCGCTCTTGCGGAATATTCGGCCATTCGGTAGTTATGCTGTGTAGGTATCGACGCTTAGAGTAGAATCTGCTTTTGAGAGCATCAGGCGACACAATGACTTTAGCTTTGTCATTAATCTCCATGAAGTGTTTTAGCCCTCCTGCATGGTCGCTGTGTCCGTGGGAGATGAACACATAATCCACCGTACTGAGGTCAATGCCCAATCGCTCTGCATTACGGATAAACACATCGCTTGCTCCTGTATCAAGCAAGATCCTATAATGCTCAGTCTCTAATAGGATAGACAGGCCATGCTCCGTCTGAAGCAATGGATTCTGAGTGCGATTATCTGTTAGTACCGTCCACTTCATTTATTCTCCAGAATAGTTTTTATTGTATTTTCATAATCAGTGTCTATTAGCATCACTTGCTCTCTATATTGAGCAAAGCCATTAATATAGTAATGATTGTCTTCCTTCAGAGAATCTGATGTATAGTCCACGTCATACAGTCTGGTTTCAATGTCAGAAGCATGATTTCTTATCTCATCGATATGAGCATCTATGAAACAGTCTGTCATTGCAAGACAAACAAACCGAATGGATTTCAAATACTGTTCATCAAAATCTTTCCTCCAGTCAAAGGGAATATAACAGCCTTCCACGATGAGGTTCTGCCGATTCTCAATCACAGTCTTTATCATCTCCCTAACAATCGGCCAAAGATAATCAGTCAATGCCGCGTCATCCTTTGGCGTAAGGCCGGTCTTTCCACTACGAATCAATCCCATTTTCAGATGGTCGATGGATAGATACGGATATTTATACACTTCCAGCATCCGTTGTGCCAGACGAGTCTTACCTGTATGTGATGCACCTGTTATCAGTATGATCATAGCCTTGTCTTCAGTTCTTCCTTGACCTTCTCCAAATCACCACACGATAGTATCGGCATGAGGTTTTCTATCTCCTCAATGCTTTTGTCCCACCATCGGAGCTTGAGCAAAATATCTATCAATTCATCGTCGAAGCGTTTCCTAACTACTCGACAGGGATTCCCAACGGCAATAGCATACGGAGGTATGTCTTTAGCGACAACCGAATTGGTTCCGATGATGGCTCCATCACCGATATGAACGCCTGGCATAATAGTCACGTTCTGACCAATCCAAACATCGTTGCCAACGACGGTATCTCCTTTCAGCGGCAGTTTGTCCTTTACAGGAGCAATAGCACTTCCCCAATCGCCACCCATAATGTAAAACGGATAGGTAGTCGCGCAATCCATCCTATGATTGGCTCCATTCATCACAAACTCTACGCCTTTGGCAATGGCACAGAACTTCCCGATAATCAGTTTGTCGCCAATAAAATCGTAGAAGTGTGTGACGTGATTCTCAAACTGGTCGGCACCATTCGGATCATCGTAATAGGTATAGTCGCCGATGATGATGCGCGGATTCTTTACCACATTCTTGATAAAACAGAGTCGTGGCAGGTTAGGATTTGGAAATGCCTCGTTGGGATTCGGTCTATTCATTATCATCATACTTTTTTGTAATTCTTGCCAAATAATCATAGTGTTCACCTTCTGCTACCACTTCGACTGCATATCCGCATCTTCCTGCTTTTTGCTTCAGGGTATCAGCATCAATATATAGCCATTCAAAGGGTTCTCCGATGGTGTCCTTGTATTGCATCTGGAAGCTATGCTCACCGTAATAGTCCATTTCGTTTGGAATATCTATCATACCTTCCTCATCTTCGAAAACGTAGCTGATATCCGATGAATCGCAAAGAACTTGACCTCCTGGTGCCAGAATCTTATCGAGCTGTTTGAAGAACTCTGGCATACGCTCCAAGGTTCCCACAATGCCAATACCATTCATCAGCATCAGGATGGTATCATACTGTCCTTCCAAGGTAAAGAAGTTTTGTTCGATGACCTTCTTGACCTCTCGCTCCTTCATGGTCTCTACGGAAAGAGGGGAAATATCAATAGCGGTCACATCTAAACCTCGCTTTTGGAGTACCAATGAATGGCAACCAGCTCCGGCTCCTACATCCAAAATTCTCCCTTTAGCCATGTCAAGAGCCTTACGTTCTATCTCGGGCATATCATCATAGCTGCGAAACAATGTAGTCAGGGGAATCTCATCCTCCTCGAACATCGGGGAGAACACCCTAAGCCTGTCTGCCGTCTTTGTTTTCCAGTATTCGGCAATGGCTCTGCCCATTGGATCCTTCTTACGATTCATCTTCGACCTCACAGTGTAAGAATCCCATTTCCTTAGCCTTCTCCTGATTCATCAGGAAGTAGATGGCCTCGCCTTCATTACAGAGTTCACCCTTCGAGTTGGTGATCTCTGCATTGATATATACCAGATTGCGAACCTGCTTTGTGACCTTGGCCCGAATGGTCAGCTCTGGCTCTGTAGTAGGAATAGCTTTCTTGAACTTAACATTCAACTGAACGGTATAGCCACTGGTCTGCAACTTGCGGGTAACCACCCATCCACATACTTCATCAATCAGTGTGCCCAGTATGCCGCCATGCATGGTGTTTACCCAGCCCTGATAATTATGCTGTGGATTCCATTTACTTACGATATAGTCACCATCCTCATAGAACTCCAGATGAAGTCCGATGGGATTGTCAGGACAACAGCCAAAGCAGTTATACTCAGGATGGTTGCGCCAAGGGTTTATAATCTTTTTCATCTTCATTATTTCCTGATAAACTGGTTCTCCGTTTCCGGTGTATCGACATCAGTATAACGTTCCACCGTCATGTGGAGGTCATACTTCTCACGAAGTTTGGCGATGGTATCCATCATGGGTGTTGCGTGATGTTTGTCAATAGCGTCCTGGTCGGACCAACTGTCGATGAGCAGAATGGTCTCAGGATCATCCAGTGACTGGTAATACTCATACCGCAAATTTCCTTCCTCGGCTCTGATGGCGTCAACAGTGCCGCTGGATATCATCTCCTCGGCAAACTTCCTTGCATTGCCATCCGTGCCGGTGTATCTTAGATTTACTGTGATTGACATATTCTGTTCCTGCTTTTCCTGTTTATCTCCACAACAACCGGCCATTAAGACAGTCGCTAGTATAGGTATGATTATACGTCTCATATTAGTCAGCGTTTTCAATCCTGTTTTCGTAGTTTTTATTGCAAAGATAACGATTATTGCGGAATTATCGCTAAATTTGTAGCCACTTTTAGGATAGTTTAAAATGAAACTGAAGAATAAGTAGAGATTACACTATTGCTATTGGTCATTCTGCCCACAGTAGCAGTTTACAAATTAACCAAAAACGATGATTGAGTTTGATTCCATTTGGCGCACTCAGGATGAAATCAGAACGGTGGTGAATGCCGTTCTGGGAGAGTGCATCTGGAATCTTGCTTACGATGAACGACGTAGCGCTATCGTTCTAGAATTGACAAGGTGTCTGGATGAAGATGCTATTAGTGACCTATGCTGCCAGTTCCCAATAACTGCAGATTACGACGGGGTAGGGCCTAAGGGCACAAAGTTTGCATTCTATCTTTAGTATTCATAGAGAAACTGAGCTATGGTGCCTATAGGAAATTGGTTCAGGAGTTGCCGTAAAGTTGTAAGACCTTATGGGGCAAAGCCCTAGAGGTTTTGCACTTTTGCACTTTTGCACTTTTGCATACTTGACATTAAGGTTTTAATTTGATACTATCATGAGTTTACCAAGAGGAATTCGTAATCACAACCCGCTAAATATCCGCAGGTCGAAAGACCAATGGAAGGGTATGGCAGAGGTGCAGAATGACCGTGCCTTTGTTCAGTTCAAGTCGCTGGATGGCAGTCGGTGTAGCAATGGCGATTCAGGAGAATGGAACATCGTCTATCGACTGGTTCGCTATGCTGAAGGGATGGGAACTGTGTAGGGCTGATGTGTGAGGAAAGAAGTAAGATGTAAAAACTGGGCGTACTATTTGGTGGGCTCAGTTTTTTTTCGTACCTTCGCAGCGAGAAAGCAGTGCAACGGTCTGTCGCTGGTGCCCATAGGGGTGCGAGAGGAAAGTCCGGGCAGCATAGGACGCTCCACTGGTGAAAGTGCCAGCTGTTGGTGACAGCAGGATACGGGAGAAGAAAATAACCGCCCGAAAGGGTAAGGGTGAGAAGGTGGTGTAAGAGACCACCAGCCTGCGGGTGATCGCAGGGCTGTTCCGTCTGGGGGCTGCAAGTTCGCGTATACCGTCGTCGGAGGGCTGTCCGTCCGAGTTCTTCGGAACACGATGGAGGGTAGAATGCTAGAGACGTGGGGTAACCTGCGTAGTAGATAAATGACAGACGCCCGCAAGGGTACAGAACCCGGCTTACAGGGGCACTGCTTTCTTTTCAATTAGGAATGAGGAGTGTGGATTTATGAAGCGATTGATTCGATTTTTGCAGAAGGATATTTGGCGAATTACACGTGACGAGGTGTCGCCAGTGAAGTATCTGTTGCTGGAGGCACTGAAGAAGTTGCTGCTGGCCATCCGTTTCTTTACGACGAAACGCGTGATGCAGAAGGCTTCGGCGCTGACATACAGCATGTTGCTGGCTATAGTGCCGATTATGGCGGTGGTGTTTGCTATTGCGCGTGGTTTCGGTTATAGCAAGTATATCGAGGTGTGGTTCAGGGATGCCTTCCAGTCGCAACCACAGGCTGCTGACATCATTATTGGCTTCGTGAACAGCTATCTGGTGCATACGCAGAGTGGGGTATTCCTGGGCGTCGGTTTGGTGTTCATGCTCTATACGGTGCTGATGCTGGTAAGCAATGTGGAGGATGCCTTCAACGAGATATGGCAGGTGAAGAAGCCAAGGAGCATCTTCCGTACGTTTACGGACTATCTGGCCATGTTCTTCCTGTTCCCTATCATCATCGTACTGACGTCGGGTATCTCGATTTTCATGGCTACGGTGGCCGATTCGATGCCTGACTTCCTGTTGTTAGGTCCCGTTGTACGACTGCTGATAGACTTGTCGCCTTACGTGCTGATGTCGGGTATGTTTATTGCGCTCTACATCTTTATGCCTAATACGCAGGTGCGACTGAAGAGTGCGGTGGTGCCTGGCATTCTGGCTGGTATCGCGATGCAGGGACTGCAGATATTCTACATTCATTCGCAGATGTTCCTGTCGAGCTACAACGCCATCTACGGTTCGTTTGCCGCCCTGCCGCTGTTCATGTTGTGGGTGCAGATATCGTGGACTATCTGTCTGTTTGGTGCCGAGTTGTGCTATACGAATCAGAACTTGGACTATTACGACTACGACGCAAATACGGGCGAGATCAGTCATCGCTACAAGCTGCTGATGGCGACGCTGCTGATGAGCAAGATATGCAAGCGCTTTGCTAACGGACAGCGTGCGTATAGTGCCTACGAACTGCGCGGACTGACGAACATACCCATCCGTATTGTGAACGACCTGCTGTACGAACTGATTGACGCCCGACTGCTGATAGAAGTGGGGGGTGACGATAAGGGTGAGACGTCACGCTTCATGCCTGCCGAGGACATCAACAACTTGACGTATGGCGTGTTGGTGGACCGTCTGGAGTCGAAGGGACGATGGAAGATAGCCCTTGACGTGAGCGAGCTGTTTAAAGGCGAATGGGCAAAGGCTATGGAGCTGCGCAGTGAGTATCTGCGTGGGGCAAGAGACATTAAATTGCAGGACTTGTAATTAATTGACAATTGAGAATTGACAATTGACAATTATATGCGGAAGCGGATATAGGTTCGGTCGTCGAAAGAGTTGTTGTCTGGATGGAAGGCTTTGGTGGCCTGGAAGTGTGGACTGTAGTTGAGTGGGTCCCGTTGGCGCAGTTCTTGTAGCGCCTTCTCGCTTTCCTCGAGGGTAGGATGGAGGAAAGGATAACCGTCGGAGGCAAGGACAATCTCGTAAGGCTGGAAATCGAGCGTAATGGTGCGGACATGGCGTCTGTCGATGGGGAAACCATCGACTACGCTATAGGTGATATTTTGGTTGCGCATAGTTTCAATCATGTGGGGAATGATGACGGGACGGGCAATGTCATTGCGACATAGTTCATCGACAGTATGCCCTTCGTCTATCAGTCGCTCAACCTCTTTGGCACGCATGGCAGCCAATTCAGCTTCGTAAGGCTTGGGATTGTCGTAGTACTCTCCTCCTATCAGACATTGGCAGTCGCCAATCATCCAGATTTCGCGACACAGGCGGCTGAACACAACGACGCTACACGTCAGACGATCTTCAGGATGCTCGGCCAACCGTTGTAGCATTGATTTCTTGTAATGCTTTCGTACATAAGCTGTTACGCCACGTAGGAAAGCTTCGCACGTGGTGTTTTTGGGCATGTGACGAATGTAGCTGCTAACCAGTTTCATGGCATAGCGTCCATTGCTGCTGAAGAAGCTGTGACGATACTGCGACTTAGAGGTAGAACCATCGATGACGGCTATGAAGTCAGCGGTTACGACGATGCCGTCCTCGCTTTTCATCTTTGGATTCTTCGCGACGAGGTTTTGTTCGATAATCTCCATGAGCGGGTTTGTTTTTATACCAGAAGAAATAGTCGCGCTGAGCCAGCTTTTCATCCTGTGAATGTGCAGCATAGACGGGTTCGAGCGTATAGGGGTCGTAGCCTGTATAGAACATCTCGGTGGACACCGTCATGGGTGTAGGCGTGAAGTCCTGTACCTGTTCAAGTTTATAACCCATCTGGCGCGTAAGACGGGCCAACTCTGCCATATCACTCTCGTGGCAACCTGGGTGACTGGAGATGAAGTAGGGGATGATTTGCTGGTTTAGTCCCTCCTCGCGATTGATACGGTCGAAGATGCGCTTGAACTCGTAGAACTGCTGGAACGAAGGCTTGCGCATCAGTCGGAGCACATGGTCGGAAGTATGTTCAGGCGCCACCTTCAGACGTCCGCTGACATGATTCTTGATAAGTTCACGGGTGTACTCCATAGCGGCCTTGTTGGACTTTTCGTCCTTGCTGCGATACAGCAGCAGGTCGTAGCGCACACCACTGCCAATGAAGCTCTTCTTGATGCCTGGCAGCGCATCGACGGCACGATAGATTTCAAGCAGTTTGGAGTGGTCGGTATTCAGATTGGGACAAATCTGCGGATTGATGCATGAGGGACGCTTACACTTCTCGCAGGCATTGAGATTGCGTCCGTGCATGCCGTACATGTTGGCAGACGGACCACCCAAGTCGGAGAGATAGCCCTTGAAACCGTCCATCTGGATAACCTGCTTCACCTCGCGTAGAATGCTCTCTTTGGAACGACAGGCAATGAACTTGCCCTGATGGGCTGAGATGGTGCAGAAGGCACATCCGCCAAAGCAGCCGCGATGGATATTTACCGAGAACTTAATCATGTCGTAGGCTGGAATGCGCTTGTCCTTATATTTAATATGAGGTACGCGCGTGTAAGGCAAATCGAACGAAGCATCCAGTTCCTCAGTAGTCATGGGAGGATAGGGGGGATTGACGACGACGGTGGCCCCAGCCGAAAACCGCTGGACATAGTGGCCTAAAGGTTGCAAGAGACGCTGGGCATGCATCATGTTCGACTGTTCCTCGATATGGCGGAAGTTCTCGGCCTGTGAGCGCTTGTCGCGCAGGCATTCCTCATGGCTGTGCAGCACGATATCGCTCTCCAACGGTGTCACGTAGTTGGCAATATACACCGTCTGCGGAACGTCGTGACAGGCGCTGATGGGAAGTCCATCGGCAAGTCGGCGACTTATCTCCACCATAGGCTTCTCGCCCATGCCATAGACAAGGATGTCGGCGGGTGCATCACAAAGAATACAAGGGCGCAACTTATCCTGCCAATAGTCGTAATGGGTAAGTCGGCGCAGCGAAGCCTCGATACCGCCTAAGACGATAGGCACATCGGGGTAGAGCTGGCGCAGAATCTGAGAATAGACCACTGACGGATAGTCAGGACGTAGACCATGACGACCATCGGGACTATAAGCATCCTCGGAACGCAGACGATGGTTTGCTGTGTATTTGTTGACCATCGAGTCCATATTGCCTGGAGAGATGGCAAAATACAGGCGTGGACGTCCCAACTTCTTGAAATCGCGGAAGTCGCCATGCCAGTCTGGCTGAGGGACAATCGCCACACGATAGCCTGCTGCCTCGAGCGTGCGCCCAATGACAGCATTGGCAAAGGAAGGATGGTCAACATAAGCATCGGCTGAGAAGAGGATGATATCCACCTCGTCCCAACCGCGTAGTTCCATCTCCTTCTTTGTCGTAGGGAGAAAATCTGTCAGCCTATACTCCATTCTTAACTCTTAATTAGTTAAACGGCGTTCCCTGAATAGCCCGTTTGGTCATACCCAGTTCACCATTGCCCTGATTCTTCCAGTTGATGAAAAGAATGACAAGCTGTTGCAGACCAAAGGCCTTCATGTTGCTGTGATAGATGACGTCCAGACAGAGGTCGAGCAGACGTTTGTCCTTGCCAGCATCCGACTCCAGCATGGAACGGATATTGAACTTCAGCTTGTCGAGCACCTGTTCGTCGACGTAGCCGTTAGAATCGATGAGGTCACGGAACAGCTGGTAGTCCTCGATAGTCTGCAGATGCTCTTCACTGATTTCGATACTTCTTGTACCGGATGAGTTAGTTTGAATTTTGTACATAGTTTGTTGGTTTAATTATTTAGTAAATAGTTTAATATTCCTTGCATGATAGACACACGCTTCTGGCGCTCCTTGATGCACTCGAAGGGGAAGCCCATGACGAACACGCTTTCACGTCCCTGCTTGTAGGCGATGGCAGCATCCTGTCCGTCGGCATACTGCATAGCTGTGAAGGCAGGCTTGACGGGTTGCAGGATATCGACAGCGGTGGCAGCATAGTGGGTGGCATTGAGCTGGTTCCAGTAGTCGAGCGTTGTGCCAAGACCCTTTACGTTGCCTGAACCTGCCTGCGAACGACCAGCATAGCGACACTTCAGGACATTGGTCAGGAACTGCTGTTCAGTATCAGACGTCATGTCGCTGCCCACATAGGCTCCGCTAACCAAGAGAGCACCACCATTCTGGCAGTACTTCTGCAGGGCATTCTGTAGGTTTGGCGTGAAACTCTTATAGTCGTTCAGACTATGTCCGTCATTGCGCTCCAGTCCGAGTAGCAGGTCGACGGCAGCATAGCGCGAGAGGTTGACCTTACCCGTCTCGACAGCCTCGTTGGAACAGCTCACAATATTGTATTTCTGGGCAGAAGCAATGGCATCAGCATGTGTGCGGACATAATTGAAGTCGTTGCCGGCAATCAGCTGACCTTGCAGTTCTTCGCCACTATAGCCCAAACCTCCGTTTTCATTACCCATCTGCGTGATGTCGAAATTCGTCTGTCGTCCTACCCATCCGAGTGTGGGACCATAGGTGATGCCAGGATCTTCGTCGAGGTCGAAACCTTGCTCCAAGTCGTTGTCACGGATGGCTGGCGACGACACACGGTGGAAACCGTTGACAATCATCACCGTCTTGGTGGCTCCAGGCTGGTACCGGGCAGAGAGAACCTCCGTGCAGAAACTTTCGCCACCACGGTTGACTGCTGCGATGCGGAAATGATAGGTCTGGCCCGGTTCGAGTTTTACCTCGAAAGAAGTCTTCTTGATATGGGTGCCATTGTCGAAGTCGGCGTCGCCTATAGCGGTATATACCAGATAGCCGTTAGGTTTTGAAGTCGGCTCCTGAGGGTCGTTGACGGCATTCCAGTGAAGCTGGATGACGTTCTTGTCCTTGAACTCGATACGGAAATTGTCGGGTGCCAGCGGAGCAACCACATACGATGTGCCGTGCTGTTCGTTGACATAGCGCAGCAGCGTCTTGTAGATGGAACGAGCCAGCGTGAATCGGAAATTAGGATCCAGACCATAGCGCATATCAGGGAAACTCTGGTGCGACATTGTTTCGAGAATGGCGCTGGGCACCTCAGGAACGCGTGACTCAGAGTAGTTGCGGTCATACAGTTCGCGACGATTCCAATTACCATACTTGTATTTCAGGTCGAGCACCTCATTGCCAAGCAGGGCATCGGCAAGGTCGCGAGAAGCCATACGCGAGATGCCCGCATTCAGTTTGCCATCATGGAAATTGGTGGTACAGATAGATAGCGGTCCCCAGACGTCCTTGCCGTTCTTGAAATAACCGGCATCGCTGTGAATAGCCAATGAGAGTTCGATGGGAACCTTCTGACCTTCGAGTTCAGGCATAAAGCACGAGCCGCCACCCAGATAGTTGGTCATAAACGAACGTACATTGATGTCGTCGGCATAGTCGTCGGTACCCTGACGTCCGCTATAGACGGAGTAGGGCATACCAGCCCACTGGGCATAATAGCGTGCACCCTCGACGGCACGAGGCATACCACTGGTCTGACCAAAGCGCTCGATATTGCCCATGCCACCTCCGAAACGGACGGCATCGGTAGTTACCACACCATGATGGCTGCTCTGGTTAGTTAATGTGACACGGTTGAACTCGCTGTAGCCAGCATCGAATTCAAAGGTGCCCAAATAGACCCACGTGCCACCGCCCATCTGCTGGTTGACGCGGAACTGTGTGCGTTCGCCCTTATGCCATACGGTATAGAGAGCGTCGTCGACGCTGTTGGGAAGTGACTGATAGCTGACGTAAACAGCATAACGGCCAGCCTTCTGGAAACGGGGCTGATAAGTGGCAACGGAATAACGCTTGTTGCTGTTGGTTGTGTTAGCCATGCGGGCAGTACCTGCCTCAAAAGGATTCTCGTTGTCCTGATAAGCGCCTTCGTGCATCATGAAACCAGGCTGTGGTGTTGTCTGCCACTTGCCATGCGAGGTAACTTCGACATAGTTGTTCGAAGGATTGTCATTGTCGACGATAATCTCCTCTGTCTGCCAGTCGCGTTCACGTGGCGTGAAGACAATGGCACCAGCACGTTCAAGCATGGGGATGAGGTAAGGGACGACAATCGTCTGTGTGAACAGGTCTTCAGTGGTGGCAAATAGTTTCGGACGTTGCCAACGCCATTGTGACGTCTTCTGGTCGTAATAGCGTCCATGACTGGCCCATAGGGAGAGGTGACGGTTCTGGAGTCCGTGGGTAGGATGGAATGGGGTAGAGATATTCTTCACCCACGGTTCGCCATCGTAATCGATGTTGCCCCACATACGCGACTTGTCAGCATTCTTTGAGAAACGATTGGGAATCAGTTCCTCAATAGCCTTGCCATTGGCCAGAATGCTTACCTTATATTTGTTATAAGGCTTGGGCAGTTCACTTTTTACCTTTTTATATATTTGTTCGGTTATCTCAGGTGTAAACTCCTGCATAGAAAACCACTCATCGGCAGTAATGGTGAGCGTTTTCTCGTCGTTGTCCACCTGATAACTCAGCATGCGATACTGTCGGGGCAGTTGCATGCCAGGGACTTTATATTTAGAAAAATACTGTTTCAGGTAGTCGGCCATTATTTTTTCGTCTTTGGCAGACTGTCCGAAACAGAAAACAGGGGCTGTTACAAGCAGCAGAAACAACAGAGTCTTACGCATACGTTATACCTCCTCACCTATAGTGAAATTCTCAGGGTAGCGCCCCTTGAAGTCCTTAAAATACTGTTTGATTTCGCGCATCTGACTGTCGATATCGCCATTGGGCACGATGGTCTTCGTGCAACGTATCAGCTTCTTCTCGTAGTCGACACCATAAAGCAGGATGGGAATATTGGCTTTCTGGGCGATATAGTAGAAGCCGCGTTTCCACTCAGGATTCCGCTTACGTGTACCCTCAGGCGTGATGCACAATTGGAAGACGGATAACTTCTGGGCAGTTTCAGCCAGATTGTCCGTCATACTGGTACGCTTGGAACGCCATACCGGTATGCCACCCATACGACGGAAAATAGGACCAAGAGGCCAAAAGAACCATTCCTTCTTCATGAGGAAGTTGCTCTTCAAACCTTCACTCTTGCTGTAAAGCTGGCCAATGAGAAAGTCCCAATTGCTGGTATGAGGGGCCAGACAGATAATAAACTTGTCGGGGTGTGCTTCAGTTATCTCGGCTGTCCACCCCATACGTTTGTATAGCAGCCACCGGCAGAATGATTTCCACATAGTTTAAGTCGTGTTCGTGAATTTTTGTGTTAGAAACTGTTTAACTGGTCGAGCAATTCACCTGCCTGCGCAGAGAATTTCTCTTTTAAATCCTTATAGTATGCTTTTGCTGACAAGCCTGGTTCTGGATGTGAGATGCGACGGACAAAATTGTTGCGCATTTTGATGGTACTGTAGATAAGTGCCTCAGCACTTTCACGATTCTGACCATAGAGAGATCCAGCCACACACTCAGCGAAAAGTTCTTCGCAAATCAAGTTGATTCTTTGTTTCAATAGTCGTTTACTTGCCATAGTTTATTTCCTCCAAAAATTGAATATTTATGTCTTTTGAGGTCAAAGATACTAAAAAAATTCGATATACAATGACTTTCATCAAAAAAAAAACTTAAAAAGCATCATTTCTTTGTGTTTTCTCACAAAAAAAGCGTATTTTTGCATTCTGAAATTTCAATTATTCATCAAATATAACAATTTAAGACAATGGAAAAAAGTGCATTGCAGTTGGCGAGAGCCGCTTATCAGCCCAAATTGCCTAAGGCTCTTCAGGGCGCAGTGAAAATCAAAGAAGGTCAGCCTACTCAGAGCGTTGGCGATCAAGAGGAAATCAAGAAGCTTTTCCCAAACACATACGGTATGCCTATCGTAGAGTTTGAGCCAGCTACTGAGGCTAACACGAAGAAGATGAACGTTGGTATCATCCTTTCTGGTGGTCAGGCTCCTGGCGGTCACAACGTGATTACCGGTTTGTTCGACCAGATTAAGAAGCTGAACCCCGAAAACCGTCTCTTTGGTTTCATTCTGGGTCCTGGCGGTCTGGTAGACCATAACTACATGGAGCTGACAAAGGAGATTATCGATGAGTATCGCAACACTGGTGGTTTCGATATGATCGGTTCTGGTCGTACCAAGCTGGAGAAAGTTGACCAGTTTGAGAAGGGTCTGGAGATTATCCGCGAGCTCGACATCAAGGCTATCGTTATCATTGGTGGTGACGACTCTAACACCAACGCTTGTGTGCTGGCTGAATACTATGCTGCCAAGAACTACTGCGTACAGGTAATCGGTTGTCCTAAGACCATTGACGGTGACCTGAAGAACGATCAGATTGAGACTTCGTTTGGTTTCGATACCGCTTGTAAGACCTACTCAGAGCTGATTGGTAACATTGAGCGCGACTGTAACTCTGCCCGCAAGTACTGGCACTTCATTAAGGTGATGGGTCGTTCGGCTTCTCACATCGCTTTGGAGTGCGCCCTGCAGACACAGCCTAACATCTGCCTCGTATCAGAGGAGATTGAGCAGAAGGCCATGAGTCTGGATGATATCGTTGACTACATTGCCAAGGCTGTTGCTGTACGTGCTGCCGATGGTAACAATTTCGGTACCGTTATCATTCCTGAGGGTGTTATTGAGTTTATCCCTGCCATCAAGAAGCTGATTGCTCAGCTCAACGACGTGTTGGCATTGCCTGAGGTGAAGGATATGGGTCGTTCAGAGCAGATTGACTTTGCCAAGAGTCACCTGACAGAAGAGAACCTCGCTGTATTCAACAGCCTGCCTACAGGTGTTGCTCGTCAGCTGGCTCTCGATCGCGATCCTCACGGAAACGTACAGGTATCACTCATCGAGACTGAGAAGCTGCTTTCTACAATGGTTGCCCAGAAGTTGGAGCGCATGAAGAAGGAAGGCAAGTACACTGGTAAGTTTGGTACTCAGCACCACTTCTTCGGTTACGAGGGACGCTGCGCAGCTCCTTCTAACTTCGATGCAGACTACTGCTATGCTCTTGGTACTTCAGCAGCCCAGCTGATTGCCAATGGTAAGACTGGTTACATGGCTATCGTGAAGAATACGACAGCTCCTGCTGAGCAGTGGATTGCCGGTGGTGTGCCCATCACTATGATGATGAACATGGAGAAGCGTGCTGGTGAGATGAAGCCTGTTATCCGTAAGG
>CAMJDL010000026.1 GCA_946404405.1 uncultured Prevotella sp. | reverse complement strand
ATTGCTCGACGACAGGAAATGGTTTGATTGAGAATCTGCGTGAGGCCAATGATGCTCTCTACCTGAAGGGCTTCATGAACGTCGGTACCGACTGCACGGGCACGACCATCTATACTGCCAAGAACCGCATCCGCATGGGCGATCCCGAAGGTACGACGATGTATGGCGACTTCACCGCTACGAACATCATTACCATAGGTACTGCTGAAACCAACTACGTGGAAGGCACACTGCTTATCGTGAAGGTTGGTGGTGCTTATGCTGACATGTTCAAGCCTGCTAAGGACGGCTGGTTCTTTGTTCGTACTGCTACCAATGGCGACATGAAGCTGACGCAGACCGAGCCTACTGGCATTGAAGAGGTAAGAAGTAAGATGGAAGAGGGTAGAGGTGAGTATTACGACCTGCAGGGTCGCAAGGTGACTCTACCTAGCAAGGACCTGTACATTGTCAACGGAAGGAAAATGATATCTAAATAAAACGTTCTATCCAATACGCTAATTGGACCCTGCGGGGGGAACGGTCGTGATGGCTGCCCTCCCGCTATTTATTATTCACTATCTTCCATTCGTTAATCCGCTTTGTCTGACTTGAAAAACTGACACCTATCTGATATATTGTGCGGCCATCGTCCTCAAAGGGCTTAGCGTATTGCTTATCCTCTATTTGTTGCAGGGCAACATCAGCGCTTTGGTCAATCTTCAATTCCAGAATATAGACATAATCCTTGGTTTCTACCAGAATATCCATACGTCCATCGGTGGTATGACGCTCTACATCGACATACAGACCCAACAGTTTGAACAATGCCCACAGGGTATTCTGGAAATATAGTTCAGCCTTGCCTGCCACCTGATAGTCGCCACCATCGAAGAATCGCTCTACACGATGCATGAAACCCTCGGCATTGCCAGACTCCACGTCTCTGACGAAGTTGGCGATATACATCTGTGGCCTTTCTGCCTTGTTGGGACTATAGAAGGGAACGAGGAATTTCACAAAGCCTTCCTCTACCTCCCGATTAGGAAATCCCAAACGATAAGTCTTAAATGTCTCGTCATAACCTTTGATAGTCAGATAACCACTTTGGTAGAGCAGGGGAAGAGGATTCTCGTCCATCACGTCGATAGAGTTCAGTGTATCCTCAAAAAGCTCTTCGCGAGTCATCATCTCCAACGGGTAGTTGGTTTTCTGTAACTGATATATCAAGAAGGTGGGAGTACCCGTTTCAAACCAGTAGTCGCGGAATGTCTGATTCTTAAGTGTGTTCAGCAAACTAAACGGATTGTACATTCCAACTGTATCTACATTGAAATGATAACCGTCGAAATCGTGGCGAAGACGTTCATAGCATGCGTCTTTTGTAAGACGATTCCTTGTGGCCAGCTCAGCAACGCTTTCGTCGAAATGCTGATGAAGCTCATCTTCAGAAATACCACAGATAGCATTGTATTGAGAAAGCATAGTGAGGTCTTCAAGATTATTCAAGTCGCTGAACACACTAACCTTGCCAAACTTGGTAACTCCTGTCAGGAAAGCAAACTTAATGTAGCGGTCGTAAGTCTTCAGCACACCGTAGAAAGGTTTAAGTGTAGTACGATATTCTGCTTGGAGTTCCTCGTTACCTATAGCCTGTAACAATGGCTTGTCGTATTCGTCGACCAGAATCACCACTTGTCGCCCTGTCTGTTCGAAAGCACGACGCACGATGCCCATAAAACGAGTTTCTATCGTTTTCTCATAATCTTCTCTGCCATAGCTTTTTTCCCACAGAGACAGATGAGTATCCAGCATATTATCCAGAGCTTCGGGTGTCGTGTATTTCCCAACGTTCAAATCTAAATGCAGGATGGGATATTGTTGCCAGTCCCACTCCACTGTGTCAGCATAGAGGCCTTGGAACAAATCACGTTTGCCCGAAAAGAAAGCCTCCAACGTACTTACCATGAGTGACTTGCCAAAACGCCGCGGACGGGACAGGAAATAATAGCTACCCTCAGATATCATCTTCCACATCTGTGGTGTCTTGTCTACATAGACATAGCCTTCACGACGTATTTTCTCAAAATCCTGAATGCCTATAGGATACTTCATAACTTACCTAATTTTCTGCAAAGATATAACAAATAAATGAATTACGCAAGTAAACTTCATTATTTCTTTGCGTAACCGCCCACCCTTCTTCGTATCACAAAGAAAAATATAAATCTCAAAAAAAAGTATGACAATGAAACAAAACTTACTTAAAACAATTGCCATCGGACTATTGGCGATGGTGGGAGTGAATGCGTGGGCAGATGATTATGACGGAACAAGCCCTGTTTATAGTCCAACAACAGCTACAAACTATTCGACATTGAAAGATGCTGTGACAGCTTTTGGAAGTTCAGAGGAGACGACATTCGAAATAGACCTCTATAGTGACGTAACCATAGATGCACGTATTGAGGTAACGTCAGCAAAGACGCTAAACATTGTACCCAAGGCTGCAGTTAAAATAACTAGAAAGGATTTGGGACGTAGTTCTATATGGTTTCTCACGAAGTCGAACAGCAATGCAACTATCAACATAGGAAGTGCTGACTATACTCTAACGATTGCAGGTGCTGGTCACGCTGACAACCAACGTCTCTTTAACACAATATTCTGTCGAGAGCAAGGTAATATGACAGTTACCAACACTGTTATACAAAACATAAAGTTCGACACGGAGAACACGAACAAAGGCTATCTGTATTCTGATAAGAACAACGGAGGAACATTCACTATGACAGATGTTACGGTGAAAAACTGTGTTACTACAGAGGAAGCTTTTATTAAGAGCATTAGGGATGCCAATGATGTCATCGTATTACAAAATACTATTGATTTCGAGGATTGTACGGGAACAACCTTCGACCTTATTCGCCGCATCAAGGTCGGAAAGACTGCTAATACAGATAAGTTTACGACCAACACTGCTCCCCTTACCATTAAATGGGAGGGAACTGGTGATTATGCAATGAAAGTGAACTTAGTAGTTGTTGTTAATTCTGTTGCTGGTCAAGCTGCGATGTTTGATATTACTGAAGGAACCTACGGATTGAAGCACAATGGTAATACGGACATCAAAACAGTTCAGGCTTATGCCTTAAATGTTACTGATGCTGGTGCCGCTACTTTGGTATTACCATTTGAAGCAACTATTCCTTCTGGACTTTCAGGAAAAGTATATAAACTAGAATATACAAATGGCGACAATGTTACGGCAACTGCAGAATCTTCAACATTGGGAGCTGATAAAGCTGTGCTGGTAGTTGCGGATGAAGGATCTTATAAATTCATAAGAACAAGTTTTGATGCAGTTGCCACAGGTAGTGGTCAGACTGCAGCTTATGGTAATATGGTAGGTAACTATGATGCAAACTACGTTGTACCTAAAAACAAATATATTTTGACCAATCACAGCGGTACTGTTGCTTTCCGTAAGGCTGATGGATCAACTAATAAGATTCAGGCTAATCGCGCTTATTTGGATGTAACTTATACTGCCGGTGCTCCTGAATTCCTGACTATCAATTTTGACGGCAATGTTACTGCTATTGATGCATTAGATAAGAAGCCCGCTATGGAGAAAGGCGACATTTACAACCTGCAGGGTGTCCGGATGAATGGCAGCAACCTGCCGAAGGGAATCTACGTGAAGAATGGAAAAAAGTTTATCGTAAAGTAATAAGGAGGACACAGCTATGAAGAAAAGATATATGAAGCCCGAGATGGAAGTTGTTCTGATGAAAGCAGAAGGTCAGCTGTTAGCTGGAAGCGGCATGGTGCAAAATACTGGCTTGGGATGGCATTGGAACGAATATTGCGACAACAACGAAGAAGGATTATGATAGTCAATATATGCTAAAGCAAATCATGAAGAGCGGCATCCATGCAAAGTAGGGGTGTCGCTTTTTTATTTGCGTAAAGCATGGGGGCTGTTCGTATCACAAAGAAATTATTAATTAAAAACATGATCAATATGCTAAAAAGACTTTTTCTCTTTTCATTAGTGCTGCTAGGCAGCCTGATGACAACGTGGGCAGGTGATGTCACGTACAATCCTACTCAAGAGATTTGCTTTCGTACTGGAGAAGGTAATACCGGATGGAACAGTGGTTATCCAAAGAATGCCGCTGACGATGGCAACACAGTATTCGAGGGCAACTACAATGCCGGTATCTTTACCCTGCAGAAGTACACGGTGGCTGACTTGCAGAATGCCAGCAAGCTGGTGTTGACACTGACTAATGGCTCTGGTGCTGATGCTGTTCGAGTATGGCTTTTCCCTTCCAACGATTGGACAGCCTCGTCAAGCGTTGACGATATGGTCAACTATGCTACTACGGTGGTGGGGGTTGCACCACGCAGTTCTGAAGGCAATGTCAATACAACCTATCTGGTGCAGAAAGGCACCAAAGTGTCGGGAAGCAGCCCAGAAAAATCTACATTTACCATCAGCGGTACAGCCTTGGCTACTTTGAAGGCCGCAGCCAGCAACGACGGTACTTTCACGCTAATGTTAACTGATGGTTCGCTCACCAGCTCCTCTAGCCGTAAATTCCAGAGTTCCAACTCTGCTACTGCTGAAGCCAACCGTCCTACATTGGTTGCTACAATCGAGACACCCTCTGTCGTCAACAAGACGACTGGTGTAGGCTATTCTACTTTATTAGAAGCTTTCAATGCTGCTGTAACAGCTGGTACGGATGCTGAACTTGAGGTCAACGATGACCAGACCTTGACAGACCGTCTGACACTAAACAAGGCCATGACATTGACGATTACTCCAAAGAAGAATATCACCATTAAGGGACAGCCTGGAAAAATATGGTTTCTTGCCAATGTTAACAATGCTGTGTTTAATGTGGGTAGCAGTGACTACGTCATTACCCTCGACGGCGAGAACAAAGCCTATACAGGCGGTGATGTGGCGAAGTATGAGAATTCGTCTACAATTGCTCTGACCAATGTCGTGTTCCAAAACTTTAACCTTAACAATGCTGGACACCTTGTGGGTTCCAAGGCTAACGAAGGACAAATTATTCTTGACAAAGTTACATTTAGCAATTGTACGGATCCTGGCGATGCTTACATTTACAAAGCTCGTGTTACCAACGATCGTTTGGTGTTGAAAGGATATCTGAATATCGATAACGACTGTTCTGGAACAGCTATTTATGCAGCTTCTGAAACAAAGAGCGACGGAATCAAAGGTCGCATTAAGATAGATGACAGCGAATTTACCGCTTCTAACACCATTACCATAGAGTGGGCTGGCGAAAAAGCTGAAGGAGCTGTTGTGGTGATTGGTACCACAGCTGCCAATGCAGACAAATTTGCGTTAACAGACGCCAACTGGCTGTTGGAACGCAAATCGAATGGAGACCTCGTCATGGCTACACCAGCTGTACCAACTGTACAGATTGGAACAACTACATACGCAGACCTGACTGCAGCTATGGCAGCAGTTCAGGACGGCGAGACTATTACGCTGTTGGCTGACCAGGAAGTCGGTGCACGTGTGAACGTAAAGAATATGAGCATTACCATTGATGGTAACAGCAAGACTATCAAGCGCGCTACTACATACACCAATGGTCTGATGTTCCTGACCCAGAAACCCGATGAGGGAAATACGACCGCTCTGACACTGAAGGATGTCACCATCGATGGACAGAACATTGAGACATCTGCTGCCGTGATAGAGGCTGGCAACAACGGTGCAACGACCAAGTTGAACAATGTGACCATCCAGAATGTTGTGACTACGGCTAATGCTGCTGTCATCAATAAGGGTGGCGGTAAACTGGTATTGGAAGGCAATATCGCTATTCCTTCTCTCTTCGTGGGCAATGGTGTGATTGCTGACGCTACAAATGCTACCATTAGTGCTACTACTCTACTTGCTACCGATGATACTCGTCCTTATGGTATCATCATCGAAGGTGGTAAGGCAGCCGATTATACCTGTGCAGCCTTCCGTCTGTCACAGCAGCAGGATGGTGTCTATACTATGCCACTGGCTGTAGCAGGATCGTATAGCCATCCCGCATTGTTACACACCGCTGCTGATATTGCTCGTGTAAAGAGTAATCTGACTGAGGAGCCGTTTGCTTCAGCCTACAGCCGTTTGGAGGCTCAGAGCGGTGGTTCGGCTGCAGGTGCCGTAGAATACCTGAAGCGTATGGACCAGGGCAATTGGGAGTCAACATATCCCGATTACAGCAACTTCACACGTGCGGCTACCGATGCAAAGCTGGCATATGAATTGGCTCTGCGCTATCAGCTGAAGGGTAGCACGGCTGCTGCAACTGCCGCTGTGAATATCCTGAACAACTGGGCATCAGTTAACAAGGGTATGCTTCGCCTGAAGGGCTACAACAACAATATCCCAGATCCGAACGAATACCTAATCTGTATCCAAGCTTACCAGTTTGCCAATGCAGCCGAGTTGTTGCGCGACTACATGAACGGCAGCGACTTCACTAGGTTCCAGAACTGGATTCGTCAGACCTTCGCTGACGTGGCTATCCTCTTCCTGGAGAACCATCACAACAATGCAAATACCCAGCACTACTGGCTGAACTGGGATCTGGCTGCACTGAACGCCATGCTTTCGGTAGGTATTCTCTGCGACGATGCTGCCCTTGTTAACTATGCACTGGCATATCCGACATCAGGTGCTGGTACGGGTAACGTAAGCAATGCCATCGTAGCTACACACGCTGACCCAGATTCTGATGAGACACTGGCTCAGTGCCAAGAGTCAGGACGCGACCAGGGGCACTCGACGCTCGATGTCACCCTGCTGGGTGTGCTCTGTCAGACAGCTCAGAACATAGGCACCGACCTATGGACTCCATACAAGGCCCTCGAGTTGGCTGAGTACGTAGGAAAATATAACTTGAAGGATGCTACAGGCAAGTTTATCTATGCAGAAAGCAAGGTTCCCTTCACTACCTACAACAATGGTGAAGTAAACCACACAGCTATTTCTGCTGACCAACGTGGTACGGTACGTCCTTCATGGGAACTGTTCCATGCCTATGCAAGGAATAACTCGAAGTCGGATATCTATACCAAACAGTGGGTTGACTATATGCGCCAGCAGAATGCCTATGGTGAGGCTGAGGGCACATCGACTGACGAGCTGGGCTTTGGTACACTGATGTTTGGCGAGGCTGTGGCTACAACCTATACGTTAGCAGTGACTGATGCTGGTGCAGCAACGCTGGTATTGCCCTTCGACGCTGACCTGCCCACAGGGGTAACAGCTTACACACTAAACTATACCGCAGGCAACGACAAGGTAAAGGCTACTGAAGTGAATGCTATCACCGCTAACCAGCCCGTGCTGATTAATGCCCAGGAGGGCGACTATACCTTCACCTCCAAGGGTACCACCAACAGCAACGCAACCACATTTGGTGCTCTGACAGGCGTATTTGCCTCAATAGTAGTTCCCAACACATCCTACATCCTGACCAGCAAAGGTGGCGTAACAGCTTTCCGCAAGGCTGATGGCTCAACGAATATCGTTACTGCCAACCATGCCTACCTGACGGCAGACGGTGCTGGTGCTAGCATACTGGACATCGACTTTGGCGACGTAACAGGTATTGACGCTACGCTAGTGAATAGTGAAAAGAGAATAGTGAATAGTGTCTTCGACCTGCAGGGCCGTTGTGTGGCTCAACCTACTAAGGGTCTGTACATCGTGAATGGTAAAAAGGTAATCATTAAATAAAAAAGGAGGAAAGCATTATGAAGAAGACATATATCCACCCTGAAATGGAAGTTGTGGAACTGAACATGACACGTACGCTGCTGGCTGGCAGTGTAATGGGAGACGGCGTGCTCAACGATTTTGCAGATGAGAGTTCCGTTGGATTGGCACCAGGAATGAACATGGACGATATCTTCCAAGATAACCAAGACGATATTTTCTTTTAGTCATTGGCGATTTAAAGGAGTTTCAATAAAAAGTCGGGCTGATATTTCGTCAGTCCGATTTTTTTTCGTACCTTCGCAGCATTAACATAGAAAGAAGCGTATGAAGATAGGAATTATCGTAGCAATGGATAAGGAGTTGCAACAGTTGCAGCACCTGTTTACCGATGGAAACGTCATTGTACAAAAGTGTGGCATTGGCAAGGTGAATGCTGCCTTAGGCGCAGCAGAGATGATAGCCCAATACAAGCCTGACGTCATCATATCCTCAGGGTGTGCTGGCGGTAATGGCGACGATGTCAACATCCAGGATGTCGTAGTCAGTACTGAACTCGTCTATCACGACGTCTATTGTGGCACAGCCATTGGCCAGAGCGTCTACGGACAAGTGCAGGGACTTCCCCCACGTTTTCAGGCAGACCCAAACATGCTACGCATTGCACAGCAAATGCGTAATGACAGCGCAGCCCATTCCTCATTCCTCATTCCTCATTCCTCATTTCAGATCCATTTGGGACTGATTGTCACTGGCGACTGGTTTGTGGACTCAAAGGACAAGATGCGTGAAATCGTCGGCCACTTCCCTGAGGCCAAAGCCGTCGATATGGAGTCGGCAGCCATCGCGCAGACGTGCTATCTGCGCCACGTACCCTTTATCTCGTTCCGCGTCATCAGCGACATTCCCCTGCGCGACACCGATGCCTCGCAGTATCACGACTTCTGGAACACCATAGCCGACAACTCGTTCCAGGTCACCAAGACATTTGTAGAACAACTGTTATAGAACAAAAGAGAGTCGCAAAGTTTGCGACTCTCTTTTGTTGTTGGGGTACCCGGACTCGAACCAGGAAAGGCAGGACCAGAATCTGCAGTGTTACCATTACACCATACCCCAAACTTGGTTTTCAAAACGCACTTGTTTCGAATTGCGGGTGCAAAGGTAGTGTTTTTTTCGGAACTGGCAAAATTTTTGAGCACTTTTTTATAAAAAAACTCAAATTTTCATTGAAACTCTCTTGTTTTGCAGATATTTGCTGTATCTTTGTACCTCGAAATACACATTAATATATATAAATGGAACAAACAACGCAATTAGTAGAAACAATTAAAAAAGGAATACAAGAGAAAAAAGGTCGGCATATTGTAGTAGCTAACCTACAAAGCATCGACGGCGCTATAGCCCGTTACTTCGTGATTTGTCAGGGTTCATCGCCCGCTCAGGTTGAGGCCATCACGGAGTCAATAGGTGAAATGGCCCGCAAAGAGTTGGACGAGAAGCCTACCCGTGTGGCAGGACTGGAAAATGCCCAGTGGGTGGCTATGGACTATGGCGACGTGCTGGTGCATGTATTCTTGCCCGACGTGAGAAGCTATTACGATTTGGAGCATTTGTGGGAGGATGCTGAACTGACAGAAATCCCAGACTTGGATTGAACGTTGAACATTGAACATTATACAAAAATTAAATATTAAACATTAAATTGGAACAGAATAATAAGCAAAATAAGGGGCCACAGATGAATATGCCGAGATTCAATATGAACTGGATCTACGGAATCGTCATCATTACGCTGATAGCGTTGTATATGACAACGGGGCGGGAGAATTCGAGTGTAACGACACAGACTTCGTACTCGGAATTCAAGACGCTGGTCATGAAGGGCTATGCCAACGAGATAGTGGTGAACAAATACCAGAACACGCTACAGGTGTACATCAAGCCAGAGCACATCCGTGACGTGTTTCATAAGGGTGTGGACCAGACTGGTCAGCGCCCGTCAGTGTCGGTGGCTATCGGTTCGGCTGACCAGGTCGAGCAGTTTGTGAATGAGGCTCGCGAGGCCAATAAGTTTACCGGTAAATACTCGTATGACAATGCCAAGGAGAGCGAATTCTTCAACTCGCTGATTATGAACATCCTGTTCTTTGGCGGTATCATCATGGTATGGATGTTCATCATGCGTCGTATGGGCGGTGGTGCTGGCACGGGTATGGGTGCAGGCATTTTCAACGTCGGTAAGTCGAAGGCGCAGATGTATGAGAAAGGCGGCGAACTGGGCATTACCTTCAAGGACGTGGCCGGACAGGCTGGTGCCAAGCAGGAAATGCAGGAGATTGTGGACTTCCTGAAGAATCCGCAGAAATATACCGACTTGGGTGGTAAGATTCCCAAGGGTGCTCTGCTGGTAGGTCCTCCGGGAACGGGTAAGACGCTGTTGGCAAAGGCTGTAGCCGGTGAGGCTGGCGTTCCCTTCTTCTCGATGTCGGGTTCCGACTTTGTCGAGATGTTCGTAGGTGTCGGTGCCAGTCGTGTGCGCGACCTCTTCGAGAAAGCCAAGACCAAGGCACCATGTATCATCTTCATCGACGAGATTGATGCCGTAGGTCGTGCGCGTTCGAAGAATCCTGCCATGGGTGGCAACGATGAGCGCGAAAACACATTGAATGCCCTGTTGACGGAGATGGACGGTTTTGGTACTAACAGCGGTATCATCACGCTGGCTGCCACCAACCGTGCCGACATGCTGGACTCTGCATTGATGCGTGCCGGACGTTTCGACCGTCAGATACACGTAGACCTGCCCGACCTGGCCGAACGTAGGGAGATATTCATCGTACACTTGAAACCACTGAAACTGGACGAGAATCTGGACATCGACTTCCTGGCTCGTCAGACGCCAGGTTTCTCAGGTGCCGATATTGCCAACGTATGTAACGAGGCTGCCCTCATCGCAGCCCGCCACAACAGCGAGAAAGTAGGTAAGCAGGACTTCCTGGATGCCGTTGACCGCATCATCGGTGGTTTGGAGAAGAAGACCAAGGTGATGACGGAACAGGAGAAGAAGTCGATAGCCATCCACGAGGCCGGACACGCTACAATATCGTGGTTTACGGAGTTTGCCAACCCATTGGTAAAGGTGAGCATCGTACCCCGCGGACGTGCCTTGGGTGCTGCGTGGTATCTGCCTGAAGAGCGCGTACTACAGACTAAAGAAGCCATGCTCGACGAGATGTGTTCGCTGTTGGGCGGACGTGCTGCCGAGGAGCTGTTTATCGGTCATATCTCGACAGGAGCCATGAACGACCTGGAGCGTACCACGAAGCAGGCCTACGGTATGGTGGCCTTTGCCGGTATGAGCGAAAAGCTGCCCAACCTGTGCTACTATAACCAGCAGGAATACTCCTTCCAGAAGCCGTATTCTGAGACCACTGCCAAATTGATGGACGAAGAGGTGCTGAAGATGGTGAACGAGCAGTATGAGCGCGCCAAGAAGATTCTGTCGGAGCACAAGGAAGGTCACGCCCAGCTGGCTCAGTTGTTGGTAGAGCGCGAAGTCATCTTTGCCGACGACGTAGAGAAGATCTTCGGCAAGCGCCCCTGGCAAAGCCGTGCCGAGGAACTGTTGGAAGCACAGATGCGTGCCGATGCAGAACGCATGGCCGAGGAAAGGGCCAAGGAACTGGAGGCACAAGCATCTTCTGGCGAAGAAGAGAAAAGTGAAGAGTGAAAAGTGTAAAGTGTAAAAAAAGCTAACGATATGAAGAACTTCATCATTCGAACCATTACAGGCATCATCTTCGTGGCTGCCATTGTGGCCAGTTTCCTGCGTCCAGAAGCTATGGTGCTGCTGTTCAGCATCGTGACAGGTATGACGATATGGGAGTTCACGGGCTTGGTCAACGAACGCGAGCACGTCACCGTCAACCGCTTTATCTGTACGGTGGCTGGTGTGTATTTCTTCTATGCGATGACCTATTTCTGCAGCGACCTGTATGCCGGTGTGGCCAAGAGCGTCGTGTTTATTCCCTATCTGGTGACCATCATCTATCTGCTGATTGCCGAGCTCTACCTGCGTCAGGACGATCCCGTGCAGGACTGGGCATACACCATGCTGTCGCAGATGTACATCGCCCTACCCTTGTCGCTGCTTAACGTGCTGGCATTCACAGCAAACAGTAGTGGTATGGTATCGTTCAACACCTTGTTGCCACTGAGTGTCTTCATATTTCTGTGGGTCAACGATACGGGTGCCTACTGCGTGGGCTCGCTATTGGGTCGCCACAAACTCTTCCCCCGCATTTCGCCAGGCAAGTCATGGGAGGGAAGCATAGGCGGTGCACTCTTCGTCTTGGCAGCAGCCTACGGCATCGGATGGCTCGACAACATGGAGATTGCCGATGCAGAACATGCCTCACCGCTGTTTGCGGGAATGCTGTCCATTCCAGAATGGTTAGGACTGGGACTGGTCGTCGTTATCTTCGGCACGTGGGGTGACTTGGTGGAAAGCCTCTTCAAGCGTACGCTGGGCATCAAGGACTCTGGCAGCATTCTGCCTGGTCACGGAGGCATGCTGGACCGCTTCGACTCATCGCTGTTGGCTATCCCAGCAGCCGTCGTATATCTGTATACGCTATCGCTTTTTTAAAGAAGTTAGAGAAGTTAAAGAAGTTAGAGGAGTTAAAGAAGTCTATGAAGAAGTTGTTGACCATATTGCTGTTCTGTGTGTGTGTATGCTATGCACATGCCGTAGATCCTGTTAAACAGTATGGGCAACTACAGGTGAAGGGTACCCAGCTGTGCGACCAGCATGGTCAGCCTGTGACGTTGCGAGGCGTGAGCTTTAGCTGGCACAACTGGTGGCCTCGCTTCTATAATAAAAAGGTGATGAAGACACTGAAGCGCGACTGGCACTGCACGGTGGTACGTGCCGCAATGGGCGTGCAGCCCGAGGAAAGCCCAGAGGACGGCTATCTGAAGAATCCGCAGTTGGCGATGTCGTGTCTGACGCCTATTATCGAGACAGCCATCAAGCAGAATGTGTACGTCATCATAGACTGGCATTCGCACCACATGTACACCCATGAGGCCAAGCAGTTCTTTGGCGAGATGGCCCAGAAGTACGGTCAGCATCCGCATATCATCTATGAAATATTCAACGAGCCCATAGAGGACACGTGGGCCAGCATGAAGAAATATGCCACAGAGGTCATCAGCGAAATCCGCAAATACGACCCAGACAACATCATATTGGTGGGTAGTCCTCACTGGGATCAGGACATCCACCTGGTGGCAGACAGTCCGCTGGAAGGGTTCCAGAACATCATGTATACCGTCCATTTCTATGCTGCCACACATGGCGACGATCTGCGCAAACGTACAGAAGATGCCGTCAAGAGTGGCATACCCGTCTTTATTTCGGAGTGTGGTGCCATGGAGGCTACTGGTGACGGACCAGTAGATATGGAGAGCGAGGAACAATGGATAGAGATGTGCGAACGCCTGGGCATCAGCTGGCTGTGCTGGAGCATCAGTGACAAGGACGAAACATGCTCGATGCTTTTTCCCCAGGCAAAATCAACAGGTCCATGGCCTGACCATGTCATCAAGCCCTATGGAAAAATAGTAAAGAACCTTTTAATGAAATATAACCCATGACTAAAGAACAAGAGAAACTCGTCACTGCCAATATGGGCTATGTGGTGACGCTGGCACGTCAGTACAAGAGCGATATCCTGAGCACCAATGATATGGTGAGCGAAGGTGCTATCGGTCTGATGAAGGCTGCCGAAAAATATGACGCTGAGCGTGGCAAGCCTTTTGTCACTTTTGCCGCCCCCTATATTCGTCGCAGTATTGAGGCTGCCATCAACAAGGTGACAACAGATACGGACGTGCGTTCTACGGACGAATCGTTGCCCATAGGCAGTCGTAACAACTATACGCTGCTCAACGTACTTGAGGACGTGAATGCAGAGAAGGCCGATGCCATTGTTGAGGAAGATACACTTAACGACAATCTGCTGGCATGTATCGATGTGCTTAACGAGCGCGAACGCGAGGTGGTGAGCCGCTATTACGGACTGAAGGGCTGGCGCCAGACAATGGCCGAGATTGCCGAGGATATGGGACTGAAGCGTGAGCGTGTGCGTCAGGAACGTGACAAGGCGGTGCGCAAGCTGCGAAAAGCGGCCTGCGGCCAAATAAAAGTGAAGAGTGAAAAGTGAAAAGTGAAAAGATAAAAGCATGAAAAAGAGGAAAAACATAACATCGTTTGGTTCTGTGAAGGCGGCAGCCCTACTAATCACTATTCTCTTTGCACTTTTCACTAGCCCCAACGGGGCACAGGCGAAAGTGATTAAGGTGTTGGCCATTGGCAACAGTTTTTCGCAGGATGGTGTAGAACAGTATCTCTACGAGCTGGCAGAGGCACAGGGGGACTCGCTTATCATCGGTAATGCCTATATTGGCGGATGCTCCATCGACAAGCATTACGACAACCTGCTTACGGGCAAGGCCAGCTATGAATATAGGAAGATTGTAGGTGGTGTACGTTCCAATAAGAGGAAGGTTGACCTGAAAAGCATTATTCGCGACGAACAGTGGGACATCATCTCGCTGCAACAGGCCAGCCACTATTCAGGGATGCCCAAGACCTTTACAAATCTGGCCCAGCTGAAACGTCTGGTGCAGAGCTATACCACCAATCTTCATGTGGAATTTGTGTGGCACATGACGTGGGCATACGCTGAAGATTATGCGTCGAAAAATTTCAAGCCCTACGATAATAGTCAGCATAAGATGTACACAGCTATTGTCAACACCATTCAGAACGTGCTACCCGCTATTGGCATCAAACGCATCATCCCTTCTGGAACAGCTATCCAACTGGCCCGCTACCGATTGGGAGATACGCTGAACCGTGACGGCTACCATCTGTCACTGACCATGGGGCGCTATACGGCAGCCTGCACATGGTGCGAATTCCTGACAGGTCGTATCGTCGACGGCAACAAATACTGGCCAGACACCATGACTGAAGACGATGCCCAGACATGCCAACTTGCTGCTCACGAAGCGATGTTCATGCAGCAGCAAGGCAAATACCTGAGTTTTTAGATATCATGAGAAAGTAATCTCGCGTGGTATCCAGAACCAGAAGGTGGAACCGTGCCCTTCGCCTTCACTCTCTACGCCAATATGTCCGCCACATTTCTCGACGATGGCACGGCAGATGGAGAGGCCGAGACCAGTGCCCTGCACAAAATCATTGAGCTTAACGAAACGGTCGAAGACGCTGGATTGTTTCTCTAATGGAATGCCCGCACCTGTGTCTTCGCAATAGAAAAGAAGGCCACCATTCTCCTCACGATAGCCTACACGGATATGACCTTCATGGGTATATTTGACAGCATTGGTGACGAAGTTGGTAAGCAGCTGTTGCAGTCGACCACCATCGAGTACAGCGGTATAGGTGGGATAAGGATTATCCTTGAGGAAAGCAACACCAGGCTCCTGAACACGCTGTTCCAGAGCGAGACATATATCGTCGAAGGTACGTGAGAGGTCAATCTTCTGGGGTTCGATGGCCAGCGACTGTCCCATGCTGGATGCTTCGAGGATATCGTTGATGAGTCGGAGCAGCATGTCGCAATTGCTGCGGATGATGCGTATAAACTCGAGTCGTTCCTTAGAATCATCGACCATCTGAAGCAGGTCGCTGAAACCAACAATGGCATTAAGCGGCGTACGAATCTCGTGGGTCATATTGGCAAGGAAGGCACTCTTCAATTTACCTGAATCCTCAGCACGTTCCGTTTCCTGTCGTAATTTTTCCTGTGCCGACATAAGCTGTGTGATATCGCGCGCCATACCAAAGAAATCTACCAATTGGCCATCGGCATCGAACTCAGGCATACCACTTAGCGAGAACCAGCAAGGCTCGTCCTGAATCGGTGTGTAGTTATACTGATGGATGGTGTTGAACGGCTTCTGCTGGGCAATAAACTCGCGCATCTTAATGAGTTCGGCAGCACGGTACTTTTCAGGAACGCCCTCCATAAACTGGTTGAGTGTTTCGCTATACTCATCGACGTGGGGCTTGCGTGAGAAGTGGACGAGGTCGGTCTTGGGATCGTAGGTCCACACAAACATCTTGCACTCCTCCAACAGATAGCTCAGCTGCTGATCGTAGCGACGGATGGCTTCGTTGGTCTCGACGAGTTGGCGTTCGTGTTCGCGTTCTTGGAGGTACATCTCGCGTTCGGCAGCGACGTCACGTGTGGTGACGATGTAGAACATAAGTTGGTCGTTCTCGTCGAACAACGGGGTAATCTTATTCTCCACATAGCAGTCAAAGTCATAGTCCTTCAACTGAATACGCTGACAAACGTGGAAGGGCTCGTGGTCGTCAGGGGCACATTCTCCCTTGATGCCAGGCACATCAAACAGGTTCGTGTCATAGAAATACTGCTTAAGCCGCTCTGTAGGGAAACATATATCGCTCATCTTCTGGTTAGACACGAGCAGACGTCCGTTCTTATCGTAGAACGACATCGCCATGATGTTCGTATCGAACAGCAACTTATACTTGGCACCCAGGTCTTTATTATGAGCCTCTTCGTTGACATCGCGCGTGATATCCTTGACGGTGTAGATGATATAACGCGGCTTGCCATCAACGCGTTCCAGAATGGCGTCGCCCTCAAAGTATCGCCATTGAGGTTCCTCTTCCGTTCCGGCATTCCAGTGTCGTTCCATCGTCAAGTGGTCTATCTGTCCGTTCTCCAGCATCGCTACCCTTTCACGGAATTCTTCACGCTGGTCTGCGTCAATACGGCTGATCAGATCATGAATAGAAATACCATCTCTGGGAAGCATCCTGCCACCATAAAGATTCCTCACCATTCGGGTGCGTATGTCATACTCTGCAACATAATAGGCACCCATACTTAAAGCTTGCTGCATCATACTGTTGAGGTCGGCACTCTGACGAGTGGTCTTGCGGACGCGGATGGTAATAAGGCGACTAAAGAGAACAGCTACCAGACAGACTATAATAACACCTGCCAACACGTAGGGTGCCCAAGGTGAGGCATTGTCGTGTACACGTTCAGGATGGAACCAACGGTCGTAAATGGGTTGAATAGCACCAGCCTGTTCGAGTCGAGTGAACTCGTCGTCAATCAAGCTAATGATATTCTGGTCATAGCCTATGATACGCAACTCACCAGCCGGCAAGTCAATTTCGTCGAGGGCAATACTGTCGATGTGCAACTCTTGGATCTTACGCTTCAGAGGAAGCTCGCCCCATACAAAATAACGGTTCTTGCCACTACGGATGCGACTGAGTGCAGACTTAGGTGTCGTTAATTCTATTTCGAACGGCAACTTACCCATTGTACGCAATGCCAACGCTCCGTAGTCGTCCTCTTTCAGCATCAGCGTATCGCCCTCCTTCAGATGACGGAAGCTGTTTAGTGGCGGCATATCCAGACGTCGTGCCGTGCGTAGCGTATAGTAGTTGATATACTTTTTGGTAGTCACATAGGGATCTCCCTTGAAGTTATAGCTTAGGGCATGGATGAGGTCGACCTCGTGACGGGCAAACATCTCGTTGACGGCATGCCACTCCTGCATGACAAACTTATGGGGAATATTCATCTGGGTGAGTATCAGGTCGAGCACTTCGATATTGTAACCGGAAGGCTGACCGTCAGCATTCAGAAACTCAAAGGGCTGGAAGTCCCAGTCGGCAGCAATCACCAAGGGGCTATCATCGGTATAGCCATGATGGTCGGCAGCGGACACTGTTGCAGGCACCAGCGCCATCATCATCAGGATTATATGTAATATCTTTTGTTTCATGCTCTTACTTTCTTTCAATTTCTGAACACTGGCAGGGGATGGTTACCCACACCATTGTTCCCTTGCCCACTGTCGACTTAATCGTTATGTTGCCACCCATCTGACGCACCATCTCATAGCAGATGGGCAGTCCAAGACCTGTGCCGCGACTGGTGCTACCCGTAAAGCGTTCGAAGATGTGGCTCAGTTTATCTTCAGGGATGCCACTACCAGTATCCATAAATGCCATTACAAGTCCCTCGCCCGTATAGTCGAAGCGCGCTCGCACCTGACCTGCGGTCGTATGCTGGGCAGCATTAACAGCAATCTGGTCGATGATAATACCGATATTCTGTGAATCCACATCGATGACCAGTTTGTTGTAAGGATTATCTACAAGATATTCTATGCCTTCACGTTTGTAATTAAGCCAAGCCGTCTCACAACGCGCGCCGAAGAAGGCGGCAAAGTCGATGGGCTGCTTATTGAACTCTATCATCTCAGCATCCAGACGCGAGAGGAACAGGATGTCATTGATGAGTTTAAGCAGCTGTGTCGAGTTCTCCTTGATTTCCTGAATGAACAACGTTTCTTCATCGGACGAATGCTCCAACTGGAACAGTTCGGCAAAGCCCACCACTGAAGCCAGTGGCGTACGAATCTCGTAGCTCATATTGCGGAGGAAGGCATTCTTGATGGTTTCCACCTCCTGAGCTTTTTGCGTCTTCTGCGCTAATGCCTGTTCGGTAGCTTTGATTTCGCTGATGTCACGGCACATACCGAAGTAGCTCTCTATCTCGCCTTCGCTATTGATAATGGGAATGAACGACAAGTAGAGGTAGAGCGGATGACCGTTTTTAGCACGTAGCGTCGTCCGCACGGTGGCGTTCAACGCACCACGTGTCAGATTATCCATCGTTGTCAGAATGCGTTGAGTGACGCGTTTTGATTCATCATGGGTCAATGCCAGACATCGTGTCTGCGTCAGTTCATACTCGTTTTGTCCGATACCATGATAAATGGACAAGGTATGTGTCTCTGGCGAATAGTCGACCATACGGACGCCACCCGTTCGTAGCACGAAGTTGGTGTTGCGGATATAGTTACTCACCTCATCGTTGGCATTTTGCAGCAACATGGTGTTGTGTTGCATCTGCGTATATGTGTTCACATTCTCAGTAACGTCACGACCAGTACCAAAGATGGCTTGCAGGTGGCCTTCGCTATCGTGGTACGGCACAAGTTGCAATTCATAGAACTTGTCGTGCTGGAAGAACTGGCGTGTGGCTTCACTCTGGGCTTCCGTTGACTTGTACATCAGCGTCATGATGGTCTGTTCCATGTGTTCCAGATCCAAATCGTCCATACGCAGCACATCACGCAGGTTAACCTTGTGGTCATGAACAGTAAAGCGTCCACCTTCAATCACAGAGGCGGCAATTTCGTTCATATTGACAACATTACCGTTGGCATCGTAAGCCACTGTATCGACCATACCGGCATTGAAGATAGCCTGATAGCGAACCAGATTCTCTTTCACCTGTATTTGGCGCAGACGCTCGGCAGTGATATCGCACGACGTGCCTATAAGCGTTACGGGACGTCCCTCCTTATCACGATGGAGCACGGATATGAGGACGGTCAGATGGCGCAATTCATCACTGTCATTCGTTTTAGTCTGTACCTGAAGTTCTGCCTCGCTCTCATTGCCGATAATCATCTTCTGGATAGTTGCAGCCAAATGATCGAAATCTTCAGGAAGAAGAGTATTGCCGAAAAGATCAGGTTTGAGCGGCCCCTTCATCTGTTTGCCGTCTTCATAGAATCGGGTAATGATATTCGTAGCAACATCGTATAGATAGATGTGTACATGGCTGGTACGCAGGATGAGTGAAAGACGCTCGTTGCTGCGCGCAATGGCCTTCTTCATCTTATTCTCACGGAAGCGATAGACGATATAGTAGACCAGTGCACCTAAAGCCAACAACAGCAGTACACCCACCACCTTCCATATCCAAATGGGAATGCCCGTGTCAACCTGGTCAGGATAGAACCACTTGTTCTGGATGGGCTGCAGGCGTCCTTCTGAATTGAGTAAGGTGTAAACACTATCCAACTGATTGAGCAGGTGCTGGTTGTTCGACATGAACTTGTATTCACCATGCTGCACATTGACAGGTACCAACTCCAAATCGTTGTATTGGAACTTGCGAATCAGGTATTGCAGCGACATGGTGTTCCATACAATCTGATACTCCCTCGACAGATGGGCCCTCTGCACAGCTTCCTGCATGTCGTCATAAGCCACGGCATTGTTGCCCCAGCCGTTATTAATCATCAGATGGTGGCTGAAACTACCTTTGTGTACTATGACACGATGATTGGCCAGATCTTCTACTTTCTTGATTTTCACAGGATCTATCTTCTGGTGCAGCACACTATGCGTAAAAATCTGAATAACCGTCTTACTATATTGTCCGTATTCGTTATGGAAATGGGCATCCATACCGCACATCAGGTCAGCATGTCCGTTCTTTAGGTCGTTGAGGGCATCTTGCGTTGGCTTTAGTTTGACGACATAAGGGATATCAAGCTCCTTACACAACATCTTGAGCAGGTCAATGTTATAGCCCACCGCCTCACCATTTTCGTTGAGGAATGCGTAAGGCCACAAATCCCATGCGTCTTCATAAACCAATGGGTGTTCTTCAGTGAATATGGGTATACTGTCTGTTTTTTCTTGCGCAAAGGCAGGAAAAGACAGAACAGTATATAGTAGCAATAGGAAATATTTCATGATGCTTCGTTTTTCACTTATCGATTATCACTTATCACTTCAATTGGTAAACGGAACCAGAACGTTGAGCCCTTGCCAACCTCACTGTCCACACCAATCTCTCCGCCACACTTCTCGATGATGGCCTTACAGATGGAGAGACCAAGACCTGTACCCTGCACGAATTCGTTCAATTTCACAAAGCGTTCAAAGATACGTGCCCGTGCTTCTTCTGGAATTCCAGAACCTGTGTCTTCGCAGTACACATAGAGGTTTTGTCCGTCAGCAGTATCCTCCACGCAATAGCCCACGCGGATATGACCCTGATGCGTGTTCTTGACAGCATTGGTGACAAAGTTTGTGATGACCTGCTGGATGCGTCCGTTGTCGAGGGTAACCATGAGCGATGGCAGAGGATTCTCTTTCTGGAACTCTACGCCAGGTTCCTCGATACGTTGTGCCAGCGACTGACAGACGGTATCAAACTCCTTGCTGAAGTCCACGCGTTCAGGTATGAGTTCCAAACCTGTAGAGTCAACGCTCGACAGCACCAAAATGTCGTTGATGAGTCGCAACAGCATGTCGCAATTGTTGTGGATGATACGTATCAGTTCACGTTTCTGTTCGGTGTCGTCCACAGCCTGCAACAGGTCGCTGAAGCCTACAATGGCATTAAGTGGTGTACGAATCTCATGGGTCATATTGGCCAGGAACACCGACTTCTGATGGCCAGAGTCATTAGCGCGCTCGGTCTCACGCTTCAGCTGTTCCTGCTTGTTCATCAGTCCCTGTATGTTGCGCCAGATACCGAAGCTGCCTGTTAGCTGGCCGTTCTCGTCATATTCTGGAATACTGTTAATCTGTACCCACTGTGGCTCCGTATGTTTCTCACTGACCACAGGAAGCACCTGTCCAACCCACAGTACTGGCTTTGAGATAGCCTCAGCAAGGTTCAGCATTTCACGCACAAAATCATCTTCCTTATTGCAGAATATGGTATGCAACTGTTCCAAGGTGAATGTCTTGTCGATGGTCGTCAAGTCCTTATAGAACTCAATGATATTCTCCTTGAGTTTGATACGCCAGGGCTGTATCTGACAGTTCTCCATCATATAGCGCAGCTCCGTCTCGTACTTCTTGATTTCCTCGTTCGCATGACGCAGTTGGATGTCGTTCATCTTGTTTTGCAGATAGAGTTCACGCTCTTCCGTGATATTACGGGCACTGACAGAAAGATAGATGATCTTGCCTTGGTCGTCGCGAATGGGGTGGAGTCGTATCTCCAGATAGTCGTGGATGTTACGCTCAGGGATAATGCTCTGATAGCACACCCAAAAGCCTTCGATGTTATTGCGGTTGACAAGTTCGTTGAATGGTGGCAGGTCGAACATGTTAACCTGCGAGAAGAAGGCATCGTTCTCTTCATTGTCGAAATGGCATATCTCGCGCATGACCTTGTTGGCATCCAACAGATAGCCCTCGGGACTATAGAACGACATACCTACGATGCTATGCTCGAATATCAGTTTAAACTTATCGGCCAGTTCTCTGTCCTCACGCTGCGCCTGACGCATGTCGGCCTCGTCGGTCAGTGTCGAGATGACCGTGACGGGCAGGTCATGCCCGGGCAGGAATTCAGCAATGCTGGTGTTGTTGAAATAGCCCCAGCGTGGCGGCTTATTGTCGTCAAACTCGTAATTCCAGCGGTAGTTGAAATCAGCCAACTTGATTTTTCCTTCCATTAACTGATGCAGACAATGCAGCGCCTGTAGCAAGTCGTCAGGATGTACGTGCTTCTTCCAGTCTTCATCAGTGATAGTGCCGGATGGCAGCATGTCGCCATACAACTGGGTGGTGTATTTCTCGCGGATATTCCATTGCAACACGTTGTTCTTACTGTTCTTCAAAGCCTCCAGCATCACCTGGTTCGTAAACTCGCTCTGCTTGGCATGCCTTCGCATACGACGCCGGATAACCCTGTTGGCAATGAATACGCCAATGAATAGTGCTGTCACCACTATCAAAAGGATAATTTGGAGTGGCTGCAATATATGTGTTGTCAGTATTACCTGTATCATGACTTCTTCGTTTTTTTACTTCTCTTCGCGTTTTTTCTTCTCCACCAGTGATGCTTCGCAAGGAATGGTAATGCGTGCGGTAGTTCCCTTGTCCTTCTCTGATTGTGCTTCGACATTGCCACCCATCATGTGTGCCAGTGCCTCTATAATGGGCACGTCAAGGCCTGTGCTGGATTCTTCCAGTTTCCGGTTGCGTTCCAAACTGTTGAAGATGGTTGAAATCCTTTCTGCTTCGATACCCACACCAGTATCTTCGATGACGATGATGAGTTCGCCATGCCAGTATTCATACTTACAGCGTATGGTACCTTGCATGGTTAGGGCGGATGCAATGATGCATGCCCTTTGTATGAGTTTACTGATGTTCTCGAGGTCGATATTCACTACCAGGTGATCATAATCGTTCTCAATGATGACTCTTACCTCTGGTCTGACGTTTGACAGTCCTAACTGGCAACAACTGTCAAAGCAGAGGGAAAAATCGGTCTCGCTGCGGTTGCTCTCAATCATGCTGGCATCCAGACGCGACAGGAACAGGATGTCATTGACCAGATTCAACAACTGGTTTGAATTCTTCTTGATCTCTTCAACAAAGACGGGCTCGTCGGCAGGATCGTGTTCGGCCTCGAAGAGTTCAGCAAAGCCCACTACCGTATTAAGCGGTGTGCGAATCTCATAGCTCATGTTAGTCAGGAACGACTGCTTCAAATTCTCTGTCTCCTGAGCTTTCTTGGTCTCTATGGCCAGACGATGCTCGGTCTCCACCATGTCTGTCACATTACGGCACATGCCAAAGTAGCGCTCCACCTCTCCCTTGTCGTTAAACACTGGTATCATGTTGAACATCAGCCACATTGGTCGATACTGCTCGTCGTGGAGGATGATCTCGATGGTAGCCTCGAAAGGCTTTGGTACCTTATGGTCTAATTTGTTGAGCAAGATTGATACATCTTTTCTGAATCGTGGCGAAGTCAGACGGATGCAGCGCACTTGCGACATGGTAAGCTGGCTCTGGCTTACATTGTCTGAAATCTCGAAGGTAAACGTGTCTGGATAGTAATTCACCAGCCGCACATGACTGACGCGCAGGGCGTAGTTAATATTGTGGATATAGTTGTGGATGTTTTGGTTCACCTCGCGCAACCGTTTCAAGCCTTCCTGCTGACGATGTACGGAGTCAACCATCTCTGTGACGTTGCGTCCGGTAATATAGAAACCGTCACTTTCGCCGTCGGCATTAATGACGGGATTGATAGAAGCCTCGTAATAATACTTTCCACTTTGCATAGAACCATTGATGGTATAGCCGTATCTGTCCAGTTCTGCGGTACTCAGAATGGCTGTGGTACGTGTGGCAGTGGGATTTTTTAAGTCAAAGGTGCTGAACAGCGGATTGTCTTCTATTCGTAGTTCTGACAGCAACAACCCTCGTCTGTCATTGATACTGAACGAACTGCACGCCTTGTCGTTGATGTCGCTCAGTCGGCCGTCCTTGTCATAGTATAGCATGTCCGACAGGGCAGTATCGAAAACCGTCTGGTAGCGCATCAGCAACTGGCTTACCTCTTGTTCGCGTTGCAAGATGTCGGTGATGTCGCGCTGTACACCTAACAGTGTCTTGGGCTTCCCCTTGTCATCCCGCTCCACAATGGAGAGGATGATTTCGTAATGGCGTTGTCCACCTTCAGCAGCGGGCGTTCCCTTGATGCGCATCATGCCGCTTTCCTTCACGCCGTCGCGGATCTCAAAGATGATGCTGCGCATGTGTTCGAATTCGTCACGGTCGAAGAATTGTGCAAAATCGATGGGATTGTATTCGTGAGTCTGGTCGCCATCCTTTGAGATGCTGCTATAGCGGCGTCTGTCAATATGGTACGTCCACAAGCGTAACTTTCCTGTCTCTAGGATAATGGCCAGTCTGTTGATTTGATTCTTGCTCTTTGCATCGGCTTCCTTCTCGCGTGAAAGCCAAAGACGGTTTAAGAACAACATGATTGCGACAGCTATTAACATAACCGTCATCACACCAATTAAAATATAATCTATATAAATATACATGTTGTTTTATAGGCTGTGAAGTTGTTGGTAACTTCTGTTTGCATGCAAAGTTACAACATTTTTATTAAAATGCAAAAAAATCACGTTTTTTTTTGCATTTTGCTCGTTTATTCGTATCTTTGCCTTCAAAAACTAATTATTAGTATTATGATAGACGTAAAACAAACATTAGCAGCCGCTGAGGAACGCATGGAAATGGCCGCCATGTTCCTTGAAGAAGAGCTGAATCGCGTCCGTGCCGGACGTGCCAATGTGGCCATTCTTGATGGTGTACGTGTGGAGTCCTACGGCTCGCGTGTGCCATTGAACCAAGTTGCCAATATCTCAACCCCCGATGCCCGCACTATTGCCATCAAGCCTTGGGACCGCAAGCAGATTCGTGACATCGAGAAAGCTATCATGGACAGCGATGTGGGTATCACGCCCGAGAACAATGGCGAGATTATCCGCTTGGGCATTCCACAGCCCACAGAGGAGCGTCGCCGTGACTTGGTGAAGCAGTGCAACAAGATTGCCGAGAAGGCCAAGGTCGAGGTGCGCAACGTCCGTGGCGATATCAAGGACAAGCTGAAGAAAGCTATCAAGGACGGACTGTCTGAGGACAACGAGAAGGATGCCGAGGCCGAACTCCAGAAGATTCATGACAAGTACATCAAGAAGCTTGATGCGCTGATGGAGGCCAAGAACAAGGAAATCATGACCGTCTAAATGCTGGGACTGGTCATTAAGAATACTGGAAGCTGGTACACCGTTCTGACGGACGATGGCCAGCTCCTTGATTGTAAGGTGAAGGGCAATTTCCGTATCAAAGGAATCCGCTCTACTAATCCCGTTGCTGTAGGTGACCGTGTTACAGTCAATGATGAAGGCTGGATTACGGAGATTGCCGATCGCAAGAATTACATCATCCGCAAGTCTATAAACCTCTCCAAGCAGAGTCATATTCTGGCGGCCAACGTCGATCAGGCTCTGTTGGTTATCACCGTTGTCAGGCCAGAGACCAGCACCACGTTCATCGACCGTTTCCTGGCTTCTGCTGAGGCTTATCGCGTGCCCGTGATACTTATATTTAATAAGAGCGATATGCTGAGTGACGAGGAACGCCATTATCAGCAGATGATGATGGACCTTTACGAGACCATTGGCTACGAGTGTCATGCCATCTCGGCTCAGACAGGCGATGGGGTAGAGACACTGCGCCCTAAGTTAGAAGGTAAGATTACGCTGCTCAGTGGCAATTCCGGTGTGGGCAAGTCGACGCTCATCAATCGCCTTGTACCTGACGCGAACCTCCGCACTGCCGATATCAGCGATGCACACCAGACAGGCATGCATACCACCACCTTCTCCGAAATGATTCCCCTACATGTTCATTCCTCATTCCTCATTCCTCATTCCTCATTCCTTATCGACACTCCAGGCATCAAAGGCTTTGGCACCTTCGACATGGAGCGCGAGGAACTGACCAGCTATTTCAAGGAAATCTTCGAGTTCTCCAAGCAATGTCGTTTCTCTGACTGCACCCACACTCACGAGCCGGGCTGCGCTGTGCTAAAAGCCGTCGAAGACCACTACATCGCCCAAAGCCGTTATCAGTCGTACCTATCCATGCTCGACGACAAGGACGAAAACAAATATCGCGAAGCCTACTAAACTTCGCGATATTAATCCAATGCTAACACCTATTCACGACATGACTAACGAACCTATACGCCTCCCCAAAAAGCCCAGCGGATGCTGGTGGATGTCTGGCTGTCTGATGACAGTAGTCAGTGCCCTCCTCATAGTTTTAACCATTGGTCTGATTTTTGACTCAGAAAAGCACTTGGACGATTTGCGTGCCGAGTATGCCGCCTCAAATCAGGAGTATGAAGAGGCTTTAGCGGCCTATGAGGCCGACTCTGCTCATCTTCAGGCCGAGTACCAACGCATACAGGTAGAGATTGAGGCTGCCAAACTGCGCAATGACTCAGATGCCGTCATGGCCCTTGAGGACAGTCTTCTACTCTATGCAGAACCGGAGTACAATCCCCGTGGTGCTATCGGCTTCAATATTGCCGGTGCCTTCTATGTTGTTTTCATCATCATCTTGCTAATTCCCCTCGGCATCGGCATCGTCCTATTACTATACTACCGATACAAGAATCGCAAGTTCTTATTGTCTAAAAAGTCCATTTGACGCCTAACGTCGGGATAGCATAGAACTTGTGGCTGTTGCCTTCGTTGTCGAAGACGAAGTTATTGCTGATTTCAACCTCACCACCCACGCTGAGATTAATATCATCCATACCCTTCAGCTTGTTGAGGTTGAACCAGAACTGTGGTTCACTCAGCACGATGAGTTTACCGCAAACATCCTTGTCGTACCACACATCTACAAAACCAGAGAACGTGCAGAGACCGTTAGCAAACGTGTCGCCCCACACACCCGTTAGTTGGAAACCGTTGAAGGCGCCACGACCATAGCCTTTGAAATAGTATTTGTAAAGAGTTTGCAAGGAGAGGGTCTTCGAGAAGTCGCCACTGGCCCAATTCCATGCAAAACCGCTCAGGAAGGCATGCTGAAAACGATTACCAATGCCAGTATGTTCAATAGTCGTGGCACCACCGTTATACTCCACATGGAAGGCAAAAGGCGACTGCTTGCCTAACTTAAACTCACGCGAAATCTCCCAATAGGCACCTGCAGCACCATCTGAAAAATAGTCGATATCGGTAAACATAAACGTGCTACCCCACTTGTCGGGCTTGAACATTTCGACGGTGGTGGTCACATTGGGACGTCCTGACAGACCATCATACAGCGAGTGTCCCATGTCGTAGTGCAACTGTATGTTCTGTGCATGTGCGCCCAGGGCTGCTACAGCCATCAGGGCAAAAATAACATTTTTTTTCATATTCTTATCACTTTTCATTTTTCACTTTTAACTTCTCAATCATAATTCTCGCTGTCTCGTCTGGCGCATGACTATCGCCCAAGAGACGATGTACCTCGTCGTAGTCGCTCAGCATGCGTTCACGTTCAGCTCCGCCAGGGAGTATTGCCTCCAATTCACGACGGATATTGGCTACGCTGAACGTCTCGGCCACCAATTCGCGCACCACCTCTCGATTGGCAATAAGATTAACCAACGACACGTATTTGACCTTAATAAAATGGCGTTTCAGGAAACCTATCAATCGTGGCAGAGGCGTCTCGTAACAAACTACCTGAGGAACACGGAACATACAGGTTTCCAACGTGGCCGTACCACTGGTAACTAGGGCGGCAGTAGCCTTTGCAAGCAGGGGATATGTCTCGTTAGTAACAAGTCCCACAGTAGTGCCCGCCAAGAACTGCTGATAGTAGGCTGGATCAATGCTTGGTGCACCAGCCAACACGATGTCGTACTGTCCTGCCAAATGTTTCGTAGCCTCTATCATGGCCGGCAGATTATCCTTGATTTCCTGTTTCCGCGACCCCGCCAACAGAGCTATCACAGGACGTACTTCTCTAACTACTCTAACTTCTCCAACTTCTCTATCATCCAAATACGCCCTCACTTCCTGAGCCGTGGGATTGCCCACATAATGAATGGGATAGTGGTGTTTCTGTTCGAAAAATTCCACTTCAAAAGGCAGAATGGAAAAGAGCTCATCGACATCGCGTTTAATATTCTTGATGCGATATTCCTTCCAAGCCCATATCTTTGGCGATATGTAGTAGAAAACTTTGATCTTTGAACCTTGACCTTTGGACCTTAGTTGGTGTACATATTTGGCAATACTGAGATTGAAGCCCGGATAGTCGACAAGGATGACGACATCGGGTTGCCATTCGTTAATGTCCTGCTTGCACATCTTCATATTCTTGAGGATGGTGCGCAGATGCAGCAAAACGGGGACGAACCCCATATAAGCCAACTCGCGATAGTGACGGACACGTGTTCCACCAACAGCAGTCATCAAGTCACCTCCGAAGAAACGGAATTCCGCTCCTTCGTCGCGCTGCTTCAAAGCCCGCATCAGGTGTGAGGCATGTAGGTCGCCACTGGCCTCGCCAGCTATCAGATAATATTTCATGACTCGAAAATCTGCTTAAAGTCACCAATATACTGATGGGCCGTAACGTCAATCTTTGTCGGCGTAATGGCAACATATCCATGGTCCAGTGCCCAACGGTCGGTATTTTCAGCCTCAGGCTCGTCATTCTGATAGTGACCCACCATCCACCAGTAGTCGTAACCTCGCGGATGATGACAGCGCATCATCTCGTTAAACCATGATCCCTTAGACATACGACAAACACGCACGCCTTTATAACTAGTCTCACTAGTTTGACTAGTAGAACTAGATAACAGCGGAAAATTCACATTCAGACAGACGCCTGTGGGCAGTCCGTTCTCCAGGACGTGTTTCGTAATACGCTGAATATAAGGGCAAAGGGGATCAAAATCAGCATCGGCACGATAGTCACACAACGAATATGCCACCGAAGGAATATACTTCATGCAACCCTCCAGCGTGACACCCATCGTACCACTATAGTGCGTATTCACCGAGGCATTATCGCCATGATTGATACCGCCAATAACCATGTCGGGCTTACGAGGACAGAGATTGGCCAGCGCCATTTTGACACAGTCAACAGGGGTTCCGTTACACGACCACACCTCTACCCCATCCTCTTTATGCCGTAGCGTTAAAGTCAACGGGGTGGTAGCCGAAAAAGCACAGGCTTGTCCGCTACGCGGTCCATCGGGCGCACAGACAAGGATGTCGGCTAACGTCCGTACCATTTCTATCAAGTCGTTGATGCCTTTGGCTTGGTAGCCATCATCGTTCGAAATCAGTATTAATGGCTTCATATTTTCATTAATATTCTCTTATTTGGGTGCAAAAGTACTAAAAAAGGTTGATATTTGGGAATTTCTCGCAGAAAATTTGTACCTTTGCAACCTGTTATACATGTATAAGTAAAGATTATGGGAAAGATTATTGCATTGGCCAATCAGAAAGGTGGCGTAGGAAAGACTACGACAACAATCAATTTGGCCGCATCGCTGGCAACGTTGGAAAAGACAGTTTTGGTGGTTGACGCTGACCCACAGGCTAACGCTTCAAGTGGTTTGGGTGTGAACCTTCAGGAAGTGGACTGCTCGCTCTATGAGTGTCTGATAGACCACGCTGATGTGCGCGATGCCATTTATACGACAGATATAGACGGACTGGATATTATCCCCAGCCATATTGATTTGGTTGGTGCAGAGATAGAAATGCTGAACATGGAGAACCGTGAGCGCATGATTGCCAAGATACTGGAACCCCTGCGCGGAGAGTATGACTACATTCTGATTGACTGTTCACCCTCATTGGGACTGATTACTGTCAACTCCTTGACTGCAGCCGATTCGATTATCATACCCGTTCAGTGTGAATACTTTGCACTGGAGGGTATCTCGAAGTTGTTGAACACCATCAAGATCATCAAGCAGAAGTTGAATCCGAAACTGGAAATTGAGGGTTTCCTGCTGACCATGTACGACTCTCGTCTGCGTCTGGCCAACCAGATTTTCGATGAAGTGAAGCGTCATTTCCAAGAGCTGGTATTCAAGACCGTGATTCAGCGCAACGTAAAACTCTCCGAGAGTCCCAGTCATGGTCTGCCTGTCATCTTGTACGATGCCGATTCCACAGGCAGCAAGAACCATTTGGCACTGGCCAAGGAGATTATTAACAAGAACAATTAATAATGTGGAATGAGGAATGTGGAATGAGGAATGATCGCCTGTGGCAATTATCAATGAAGAATTGAGAATAAATTAATCATTCAACATTCAAACATCGCAACGGAGCGAGAATAATTCAACATTCAACATTCATAATTTTTTAGTATGGCAGTAAAAAAGAAATATGCTACAGGCGTGCTTGGCCGTGGACTGGACGACATCGGAACAGGTCGCGGACTGGACGCACTGATAGACACAACCGCTGAGGTAAAGACGGAAGGGTCGTCGAACCTGAACGAGGTGGAGATAAACTTGATAGACCCCAACCCTAATCAGCCACGTCGCGAATTCGATCAAGAGGCTCTGCAGGAGTTGGCAAGCAGTATCCGTGAGTTGGGTATCATACAACCCATTACATTGCGTAAGATGGATGGTGGCAGATACCAGATTATTGCTGGCGAGCGTCGTTGGCGTGCTTCGCAACTGGCTGGTCTACAGAAGATTCCCGCCTACATCGTCAGTGTAGAGGATCAGGGTGTGATGGAGATGGCGCTGGTAGAGAATATCCAGCGCGAAGACTTGAACGCCATCGAGATTGCGCTGGCTTACCAGCATCTGGCTGAAGCTACAGGTATGACACAAGCCAAGATATCCGACCGTGTCGGCAAGAGTCGTGCTGCGGTGACCAACTATCTACGACTGCTGAAGTTGCCTGCACAAGTACAAATGGCACTCAAGAACCACGAGATAGAGATGGGTCATGCCCGTGCATTGCTGGCTATTGATAGTCCTTCACAACAGATTAAGCTCTTCCGCGAGGTACAACAGCAACAGTTGTCGGTCCGCAAGGTTGAAGAACTGGTTCAGGCCCTGAAGAGTGGCGATGACGTCAAGACAGCTCGTGGCAAGATAGCTTCTAAGAATCAGTTACCTGAGGAGTTCAACATCCTCAAGGACCGTCTGGCACAGTTTTTCCAGACAAAGGTGCAGATGAACTGTTCACCCAAGGGCAAAGGTAAGATTACCATCCAGTTTGACAACGAGGAACAGTTGGAACGCATCATGAACATATTAGATGGGGCGAATGGGTAGGCTAATGATGATAGCCATGATGCTTGCAATAGCCGTTTCAGGCTATGCCCAGCAGGACTCGTTGACTGTCATAGAGACTGGCGACAGCATCGGGCGTCTGCTGGCTCCTATGGATTCCGTCGTTGTGGAAGACACAAAGGCCTTGCTGGCCGACAGCACTTCGGTGGTTGTCAAGAAGCAGCCCAAGGAGAAAGTCAAGCGCGACTGGAACACATGGACGCCCGACCCACAGCGTGCCCTGTGGCTGGCATTGGTGCTTCCGGGTGCCGGTCAGATATACAACCGAAAATACTGGAAACTGCCCATCATCTATGGTGGCTTCATGGGTTGCATCTACGCCCTGACGTGGAACAACATGATGTATAAGGACTATTCGCAGGCCTATCTCGACATCATGGACAACGACCCTGGCACGGCATCGTATAACAAGTTCCTGCACTTGGGACGTACGGTGACCAAGGATAATGAGGAGTTCTATAAAAAACTGTTCAAGAGTCGTAAGGACAAGTATCGTCGCTGGCGCGACATGAGTTTCTTCGTCATGCTGGGCGTATATGCCATCTCGGTGATCGACGCCTATGTGGATGCCGAACTCTCTGTATTCGACATCTCGAAGGACCTCAGTTTGAAGGTGGAGCCCACCGTCATTCCCAACAGGATGGGTGGCAATCCGCTACAGGCACAGTCAATAGGTGTGAACTGCTGCTTGAACTTTTAGTTAGTAACACAGAAACTTTGAAGAGATATGAAGATAAACAACGTGACATGCGAATTAGGAAGTAAGATTGCAAAATGGACCATGCTCTTTTGCCTGTTGTTATTTTTGCCACTCAGCATGAGTGCACAAGTCATTGACGAGGATGACGATGACGAAGAGCCGGACGAAGAGGACGAAATCACCGTCGTGGACCAGAGTGGCAACGAGGAAGTCATCGAATTCCCCGAGGCCATGACCTACGACCTCGACTCGTTGCTCAACGTCTATATGGCCAAGACGTATCTTGACGAGCCTCAGGACTGTAACATGAAGGACGTGAATCCGGAATACAGCAAGGAGGATTATGTCGATCGCCTGTATCGCATGCCATGTGTGATGGAGATGGCCTATAACGATGTCGTGCAGAAATTCATCGACCGCTATAGTGGTCGTCTGCGCCGCAGCATCAGTTACATGTTGGGTGCCTCCAATTTCTACATGCCCATCTTCGAGGAAGCGCTGGAGATGTACCAGCTGCCGTTGGAGTTGAAGTATCTGCCCATCATCGAGTCGGCCCTGAACCCGAAAGCCGTCAGCCGTGTGGGTGCGGCAGGTCTCTGGCAGTTCATGCCTGGCACGGGTAAGCAATATGGGCTGAAACTGAATTCGCTGGTCGACGAACGTCGCGACCCCGTGAAGTCGTCGCAGGCTGCTGCCCGCTATCTGCGCGACCTCTACAAGATTTTCGGCGACTGGAACCTGGTCATTGCGGCCTACAACTGTGGTCCTGAGAATATCAACAAGGCTATCCGTCGTGCCAACAACGTCACATCGTTGAAAGGTCCGGACGGCGAACCCCTTCCCGTTGTCAAGGACTACTGGCACATCTACCCCTACCTGCCTCGTGAAACGCGCGGCTACGTGCCTGCGTTCATTGCTGCCAACTATATCATGACATATTACTCGCTACACAATATCTGCCCGATGACCACTCGCCTGCCGGCAAAGACTGACACGGTGATGGTCAGCCGTAACGTACATCTGGAGCAGGTGGCCGAGGTCGTCGGTCTGAACATCGACCTGCTGCGCTCGCTCAACCCGATGTATCGCCGCGATGTGGTGCCTGGTGCTACCGAGCCTTCTGCCCTGCGTCTGCCACTGGCCGACGTCAGCCGTTTCCTGGATTTGGAGGACTCCGTGTACAACTACAAGGCCAGCGAGTTGCTCAGTCGTCGTGCTGAAGTAGAGGTACGTGACGACGTGCCTACCTATTATAAGAAGAGTAAGCGTACTGTCAAGCGTGGTAAGAAGGCTCGCACTTCCCGTAAAGCGCGTGCCACCAGAGGTCGTGCAAAAGCCACAAAGACACGTGCCAAGGCTACACGCAAAAAGACGACCACACGTAAAAAGGCTGCAAGCAGCAAAAAACGTAAGACAACCAAAAGAAGGAGGTAAGTATGGATGAAGACATGATGCGGGAAGCCGCTGACGACAAACTGATAAACGATGCCTTCCAACATTTGTTGGATAGCTATCTATCATCGCGCCATCGTAAGAAGGTTGATATTATTACCAAGGCATTCAACTTTGCCCGTCAGGCTCACAAGGGCGTGCGCCGTCTCTCTGGCGAGCCCTATATCATGCACCCCATTGCCGTTGCACAGATTGCTTGTGAGGAGGTCGGACTGGGTTCTACAAGTATATGTGCCGCCCTGTTGCACGATGTAGTCGAAGATACCGACTACACGACGGAGGATATCGAAAACATCTTCGGTCCGAAGATAGCCCAGATTGTCGACGGACTGACCAAGATCAGTGGTGGTATCTTTGGCGAACAGGCTTCTGCTCAGGCAGAGAACTTCAAAAAGCTGCTACTCACCATGAGTGAGGATATCCGCGTTATTCTCATTAAGATATGCGACCGCCTGCACAATATGCGCACATTGGAGTCGCAACCTGCCAACAAACAGTATAAGATAGCTGGTGAGACGCTTTACATTTACGCCCCGCTAGCCAATCGTCTGGGTCTAAACAAGGTCAAAACCGAACTTGAGAATCTCAGCTTCCAATACGAGCATCCTGAAGAGTATGCCAATATCAAAGAGAAGTTGGCTTCTACCCATGCCTCTCGCCATGAACTGTTCGACCAGTTTACAGCCCCTATCGAGGAGGAGTTAAAGCGTATGGGCGTGACCTATGAAATCAAGGAACGTGTCAAATCGCCTTATAGTATCTGGTCAAAGATGCAGAACAAGCATGTGTCGTTCGAGGAAATCTACGACATACTGGCTGTGCGCATCATCTTTACGCCCAACAATCGCGACGAGGAAATCAACGAGTGCTTCAAAATCTATGTGGCCATCTCGAAGATATACAAGAGTCACCCCGATCGCCTGCGCGACTGGCTCTCACACCCAAAGGCAAACGGCTATCAGGCACTACACGTCACGCTGATGTCGAAACAAGGCCGCTGGATAGAGGTGCAGATTCGTTCGGACCGTATGAACGAGGTAGCCGAACAGGGTTTTGCTGCCCACTGGAAATACAAGGACGGCGATGACGACGAATATACTGAAGACGAGGCTGAACTGAACGAGTGGCTTCGCACTATCAAGGAGATATTGGACGATCCTCAACCCGACGCCATGGACTTCCTTGATGCCATCAAGTTGAATCTCTTCGCCTCTGAAATATTTGTCTTTACGCCTAAGGGCGAAATCAAGACGATGCCTACTGGGTGTACGGCACTCGATTTTGCCTTCTCTATCCATACCTTCTTAGGTTCGCACTGTATCGGTGCCAAGGTCAACCACAAGCTTGTGCCCCTAAGTCATAAGTTGCAGAGTGGCGACCAGGTGGAGATTCTCACGTCTAAGTCACAGCACGTACAACCTTCGTGGATTAATTTCGTATCTACCGCTAAGGCCAAGGCCAAGATTCAGGCCATTCTGCGTCGTAACAACCGCGACCAGCAAAAACTGGGTGAAGAATTGTTTACCGAGTTCTGTAAGAAAAACGGTATTGACAATATACTGGCTGCTGCCGACCAACTGACCGAGTTCCATGAGTCGCGCAGTCGCGATGAGTTCTACCAGGCGTTGGGCGACAAGACCATCCTTTTGGGTGAAAAGGATCTTGATGAGTTACAGGGCAAAGAGGCTGCTAAAAAAGGCTGGCGCAAACTCGTACCGTTCCTGGGTCGCGACAAGAAGAAAAAAGAAGGTGCACCCAATCAGACAGAACTCTTCGTCGTGCCTGAAAAGTTCAACCGCAAGAAACCCATCTTCATTACTGACGATAATATCACACAATATAAGTTCAAGCACTGCTGTCATCCCATTCCAGGAGACGATGTGCTGGGCTTTATTGACGGACGCCATCAGATTGAAATCCACAAGCGTGCTTGCCCTGTTGCTGCCAAGTTGAAGGCCAGTTTTGGCAATCGCATTCTCGATGCCAAATGGGACATGCATAAGAAACTTTTCTTCGACGCCACCATCCGCATTCAGGGCATTGACCGCGTCGGTATGCTGCTCGACATATCACAGATTATCTCCAACCAGATGAGCGTTAACATTCACCGTCTGACCATCACTTCCGAAGATGGCATGTTCGACGGCTCCATCGAGCTGCGCGTCCATGACCGCGACGACGTGAAGGAGATTATGAACAATCTGCTGAAGATTGAAGACCTGAAGGACGTTACACAAATCATGTAAACAAAACAAATCAAACTATCTACTAAGATGAAAAAACTAATCTGTATTATTTGTGCACTCAGCGCGCTACTGACTGCACAGGCGAAAAGCTATGACAATCCGGACACACTTTTTGTAGCGCGCGACGGTACTGCAGAGTTCCGTAACGTAAGCGAAGCCATCGAGGTCTGCCGAGCCTTTATGGAGTATCACAAGGTCATTTACGTAAAGAAAGGCGTCTACAAGGAGAAACTCGTCATTCCACAATGGCTTACCAACATCGAGATATGCGGTGAGGACCGTGACCAGACCATTATCACATGGGACGACCATGCCAATATCAAGGCCGACATCACACCACTCACAGCTAATGGTACACCTCAGAAAATCGGCACCTTCCGCACCTTTACCCTGAAGATTCAGGGCAGCAAGATTACCCTGAAGAATATCACCATCGAGAATAATTCCGCCCGATTAGGACAGGCTGTAGCCCTGCATACCGAGGGCGACCGTCTGACGTTCGTCAACTGCCGTTTCCTGGGTCATCAAGATACCATTTATACGGGTAATGCCAAGACACGTCTCTATTTCAAGGACTGCTATATCGAGGGCACTACCGACTTCATCTTCGGCCCTTCGACAGCGTGGTTCGAACACTGCCAGATATTCTGCAAGGCCAACTCGTACATCACCGCAGCCTCTACACCACAGGACGTCGCTTACGGGTACATCTTTAATAATTGTAGCATCAGCTGCGACCAAGGTGTCGACAAGGTTTATCTTGGACGTCCTTGGCGCGACTACGGCTATACGCTGTTCATGAACTGCCATTTGCCACGTCAGATTCGCCCAGAAGGCTGGCACCAGTGGCGTCCCGAGGCCGTAAAGACAGCCCGCTATATGGAATATAACAATACAGGCGAGGGTGCTGATGTCAGCAAGCGCGTAACATGGAGCCGCCAGCTGACAAAAAAAGAGGCTTCGAAGATTACCCTCGAAGCCGTATTCGCCATCAATGATATCTGGCAACCATAAAGTACTACAAGTTATATCAATCAAGGGGTATACCCTCATGCAAAACTATAACAACTGCTTTTGCGTATAGGCGCACGGTCTTTTGCGTAGGCTCGCAAGGTCTTTTGCGTATACGCAAAAGGTTGCGAGAAGGCTTCGGAGTCCCTGCGCAAAGGCGTCTCGCACCCTTTCCTCTTACTTTGTGCTCCCCGTCTGCTTACTTTAGAACAACCGTTTGCTCCTTCGGGTCTTGGGGACAGGCACATGACCCAGTATTGGGTCAGCGGTCCTGTCCCCAAGACCCGCATTAGCCGGGGAGCCAACCGTTGTGGCTGGCTCCCTATTGATTTCAGGTTGTTCAGGATTCAATCAAAAACCTGTACCCTTGATTGTCTGTTTGAACCAAATTTTAAAAACGGGATCTTCCAGATAGACACTGTCCTTATCGAAGTCTATCATCTCTTTATCTTGTAGTGCCGTTTTGATGCGTGAGATGTTCGACTTGCTGCCGAGGTTATATTTCTCAAGTATGGCTTTGCTTCCAAAGTCAGAACTTACACCATCGCACAAAGCGCGCAGAAAGTTCATCTGAAAACTTGTCAGTCCCTTCAACTGTTCTTCGAAAAGGGCAGAGCATTGAGCCAACAAGGCATTTACACCACGATTGAAGTCCTCTTCTGTAGCAGTCTTTTCCGTCTCTGCCAACACATTCCAGGCCAGTTGCTGAACATACGAGGAGTTTCCCTCTACTGTCTCACATATACGTAGGGCAAGTTCTTCAGATATCTGCTTACCCTGACTCTCAAACCTCGAACAGATAAATGGCACCCAGTCAGTTGTAGGAATCTTTTCAAGATACATCATCTCGCCAAACTGATAGAATGGCATCTTGCGGTTCAGAAATAACTTGGTCATCATGTGCTTCTTACTGCCGAAAAGGCAATACGACACATTGCGTTGATGTTGCCAAATACCACGCAAGCGCTTCTGAATGGTCAGCGAATCGGACATCTCACCAATCTGTTGGAATTCATCGATGCACACCACAATATGCACGCCTTGAACTATACCTATCTTCTCAGGTAACTGAAGAATTTCTTCCGGCTCATAGTTTTGGGGGGTGATACCCAATGAGAGAGAATATTCAGACGTAGGTTCTGGCGAAAAAGCGATTTTGGGAGTCAGCCTGACTAAGAATCGCTTGATGTAGTCTATGACTTGTTCTGCCTTGGATGCTGTCTGTTTCAACAATTCAGAGGCAAAACGGTTATAGAAATCATATTCATTCCGACAATCATAGATGTCGATAAACACAATCTTTATATTCGGATCTGTGATTTCATTCATCACTTTCCGGACAATAGAACTTTTGCCGATTCGACGAGGAGACACAAGGATGACATTGATGCCATTCTCGAAATCCATTTTCAGACGTTTAGTTTCATTCACCCTATCTGTGAAGTTATCACCTTCGACAGACATGCCATATACAAATGCCTTTTCCATATCATATGTCTTTTCGCAATTTCGCTGCAAATATAAACAAAATTAACGAAGTACACAAGTTTGTGGACCACAATTTTGTGTACCACTGCATTTTTTTGAGACTTACCCCAGAAAAAGTTCCATAATTCTTAACGAATAACGGGAAGCCAACCGTTGTGGCTGGCTCCCTGGTGATTTCAGGTTGTTCAGGATTCAATCAAAAACCTCTCACCTTGACTGTTTGACCTAAAAGATAGCTGCACAAGCTCTTTTGATATCAAACAGCTTTGCCAGAAGAGGTTTCTTTTGCCTTGCAACAGACATGTTATAGCGCGACTGCATATTGATAAGAAGTTCAGGATTGATGCCAAGAGCCGCCTCCATCATCAACGCAAAATCTGTTGTCACAGGTCGTTTACCGTTTAGAATTTCGTTTAATTGCGTATAGGGTACATTCAGCACCTCAGAGAATTTTTTCTGAGATATACCCCGAGATTCCAACTCCTCTTTCAATACATCGCCTGGATGTGTCGTAATTCTGTTCATTGTATCGTCCTCCTATTGATAGTGGTTCGTAATATCTGTAACTGTACAAATCGTAATGACTTTCTCCGTACCCTCTTCTCTAATTCTAAACTCAAGACGATAATGATAATCTATCCTTATCGAATAGTAGCCGTTCTCAAGTGCCTCGAAATTGAGGGAATTGAACACAAAAAGATCCTCGATACGTGTAGCTGCCATCAGCGTATCTATACGCTTTTGGTATTTGACAACGACAGGCTTCTGAAAACGGTATTTCTTGTTTTTACACTTCCCGTTGTTGTATAGTTCTTCAAGATAGTCTTTTTCGTATTCGATGTACATCACTTACTGATTTGGGTGCAAAGATAATACTTTTTCCTGTAATTCACAAATTTAGTGAAGAATTTTTAAGGTATCAAGGACAGACAATGGCTAAATAACGGGGAGCCAACCGTTGTGGCTGACTCCCTATTGATTTCATGTTGTTCAGGGTTCAATCAAAAACCTGTCCCCTTGATTGATTCAAAAACCTGTGAGCGCGATTGATGAAGCCTTAGGGTTCAGCCAACGAAGCCTTAGGGTTCAAAGCACGAAGCCTTAGGGTTTAGTCCGTCCCAACGATTGCAACGCCACACTTTGCACCTTTAGGTCAAAGAACTAAGAGTCCGCAGGCGTCGGACTGAAAGTTAGAAGTAGGTAAACTGAATACCCGTGACCGATGCGGGGCCATACCCGTCATTGCCTGAAAAACGTTGACTCGAAAATGTCCCTCCCTTCCTCCCGTCGCATAGTTCAAATGTCGATGTACAAAGGGCTGAGGACACGGGAGGGATGTTTGTTTTCCCTCCCGTCTCCCTCCCGTTTTCTTCTTCGGCCACTCCCGTCATCAAAAAAAAGGACCCAAAATGGGAGGGTAACGGGAGGGACATTCGTTCTCCCTCCCGTCCGTCAAACGCCCTGTACATAAGGGGTTGAGACCCCTGACGGGAGGAAGGGAGGGTAATTGGGATCTTGGGGACACGGATCTTGGGGACAGGCACATGACCCAGTATTGGGTCAGCGGTCCTGTCCCCATGACCCGTAAGACCCACTCAATCGCTGAATAACACTATAACTGAGGCCAGAGACTCTCGACATCTGACGAGGACCTGCATGCAAGTCCTGCATCACCATAGCAACGATTTGCTTCTGGATGTTCTTGTCTAACGACTGAAATGCAGTTATACTAGCAACACCGCTTACTTGCAAAATCTTTTCTCTCACTACTTCATCAGCAACTACCACTCTTTCACTCTGCATATCAAGGCACTCAACATCGTCAGGCAAAGGAATGCTTATCAGGTCTTGAAGCGCCTCAAATGACGACCGACGTAAAACAGGCTGTATCTGACAGAGTCGAATAGAAGATAATCCCAAATAGTCATTACTCCAGCTGCTATACTTATAATCTTCTGCATCCGTAACAAGACCTGCTTTTACAGGATTCTGATGAATATACCGGAACAGCGTAAAGAAATACTGCATATCATCACATGGCTCACTCTTAAATCTGTCCTGAAATAGATGCCCGATACGGCCATATTTCTTATTGAAATAGAATACATAGCTTGAAGCAATTGATTTCATTATATCCTTCAGTTCCCATTCTTTTTCTCGTAACAGAAGGTGAACATGATTGGGCATCAAGCAATAGGCATAGATGTGACAGGTACATATGGTTGACATCAAATCATTTGAAGGACGGGATGATAAACCAGAAAGAATCCTGATGAACATCACATAGTCTTCATCATCCTCAAAAATGTCTTGACGATTAATACCACGTAGCATCACATGATAAATACCGGTCCCACTATGTTCTCTGGATTGTCTTGGCATAGCACATTATTAGATGGTCTCTTATTAATAACGGAACTTCATGCCCTTTATTGTGCACAAGTGGGTCAAGTGCCTGTCCCCATGACCCACACAACCTCAGCATTGACGAGACAGCCCTCTCTAATGGTGACCTCTATACCATCATCTCCAACAAGGACGCTCATGGTCGCAAGGGTGCCCTTGTAGCCATCGTCAGCGGCACCCGGGTGGAGGATGTCGCAGATGCGCTGATGAAGATTCACTGGTATCTGCGCTCCAAGGTACGAGAAGTAACGATGGACTTCTCCGAGGGCATGCATCAGATAGTGCTGCAATGCTTCCCATATGCAGATATTACACTCGATCGTTTCCATATGCAGCAGCTTGTGTCGGATGCGATGCAGGAACTGCGTCTGAAGCATAAGAAGGAAGCGCAAAAAGCACAGAACGAGCAGCGCAAGCAATTCAAGGAGGAACTCATAGAGAAGTATGAGAAGAGCCTTAAACGACGCAAGAAGAACAAGAAGGACAGGCGTGGTAGAAAACCTATACGCAAGAACAAGGCATTCGTGCCAGAACGTCTTTCTAATGGCGATACCGAACCTGAGCTGCTTGCCCGTTGCAGATACTCCCTGATGGTCTCTGGTGACAAATGGACTGCCACACAGAAGGAACGCATCAAACTCGTATTCGAGCGATATCCAGACCTTGAAGAAGCATATTCCATCGTACATTCCCTGAGGATGATTTTCAGTAATCCAAGAGCCACGTGGATAAGCGGATACGAAAGCATACAGAAGTGGTATGAGAAGGTAAGAGCCTTTGGTAACGATGCATTCAATACCGCTGCTGACACAATCCGTGACAGAGAAGACGAAGTACTCAACTATTTCCTCAATCGTGCAACCAATGCTTCAGCTGAATCCCTAAACTCGAAGATCAAGCAATTCCGTGCACAGCTCAGAGGTGTAATCGATGTGGACTTCTTCCTCTACAGGTTATCAATGATATACGGGTAAACACAGGAATTTACTGGTGAGCCAAAAATGATCATTAAAACCGACCCCGTGATCCCCAATTGTTCTCAGGACCTCGTGATTCTTTGACAAAACCTATCTTTTTCATCCTTTGAAAAAATAAAATAGACTTTATGATTTTTCTTCTCATCCCAAAAGTGTATTGTATCATTTATTATCTCATAATAGTTGTTTAAATCTTGAGGTGACAAACAACTTAAATCAAGATGAATAATATAGATATCCGTATCATCAATCCAACTGAAATCTTGAAAACATGCCATCAAATCATCCCAACTGTATTTGAAATTACGAAGACATAACTTATTTGCTAATTGCGAAAACAATTCATTTTTATTCTTCACTTTTGGGATTTCAATACAATAGCCTATAAATGCTAAAAAGGACCAACTACATACCTCTGAAAACAATACTTTATCTGTAATATTCGATAGTGTCTCTACATAACCATTCTTCATCAACAAATCCATTGCGGTCCTTTTAGATTCCAGAAGTTTGGGAGTTGTTGAGTGAATCTTTAATGTTTTTTGGAACTCATTGAAAATATACTGGCATGCTTCTTCTTCCGAATGAAATACATGGTAATTATCTCGTGTACCTCTTTCACTCAGATAAAAAACCTCCCAATTAGAATAATTTTCATACAAAATGATTTTATTCCAGTCTAAACTGCCGTACAATGAGTAATCATTTTCATTGACTCCCATTTCATCTAATTTACGTTTTAGAACTAATCTATTAATTATTTTATAGGAATTATAAACTTAAATTCTATTAACGAGTTAACATCTATGTAATTCTTTACCTTATTAAATTCCTTATTGCTTATGAGTGTTCGCATCCCAGACACTAAAGCTCTCGCTGCAGAACTCTTGTATCCGTATTTCCTATACAGAGTTGAAACCTGTTGGCATACATAAATGACAGAATCAAATTGGCCCAGCATACGATACGCATGAATAATTTGCTCATAATTATTTAGGGCAAGTAACGTGTCTCTGCCCTTCCATGCATATTTGACAGAAATTATTGTTTTCTGAAGTTGTTCTTGATATAGTCCTTGATAATAGAATACATTTGCCATCTGCCCATACACCCGAGCCAACTGAGCATAGTCGCAGTCGGCGGCGGTGGTATCGGCACAGTCGGCAGCATCCTGATAGCACTGGAGGGCCATGGGGGCCTCGCCGTGGTCGTAATAGGCAAGGCCCAGCAGGTAGTGGGCCAACAGACGGTCGTTAGGTGTGCCGTGCTCATCGAAGAACTCGACATAAGGCTGAACATCACTGACCGTGAAGGGCTGGCCGTTGCGGTTACGCACGTTGATACTATCGAGACCTGCCCGCATACGATTGCGGTCAGTCTCAGTGGTGCAGCAAGTTAGTACCAGCAATAGCATGATGAAGGTTAACAAATGTTTCATGGTGCAAAGGTTCGAAAACTTTTCGAAATAGTACTGGTGCGATAAAATCGCGTTAAGTTTTACATTTCATCAAATAGAGA
>CAMJDL010000025.1 GCA_946404405.1 uncultured Prevotella sp. | reverse complement strand
GCCTCATCGAACGAAGCAAGGTTGTTCACCTCAAGCAGCACCAGACCGTTGTAAGCCTTCATCACACGCTTTTTATTTCGGTTCTCCATCTGCGACGAGAAACACACTTTAGGCATGCCCTTGGTTAAGAAGTGCAGCAGGCCGTCCATGGCATCATACTTTTGGCGAACTTCGGCCAACGGATAGACGTCACGCAGTTCTTTACACTGCTTGCGATAGGCCTCGTTCTGGATGGCACTGACTATCTCCGACAGTTCCAACTGCCTGAGTGTTACGGTATTGCGATACGCCTTAACTATTGTTACTTTGATCATATTCATTGTATTTTGCAGGTTTGAGGCTGTAAAGGTAATAAAAAAAATTGAATCTACAAATAATAATTCAATAATTCTAGTCAAAATTTCACATTCATCTATACATTCATGCATTTTATGGTTAACCAATTGTTTGTCAATCTTTTAATTAATGTATAGAGTTTAAAATATTTGATACGTCTATACATCATAATGGCGGTTCAACTGAAAAGTGACGTACTTTGGTCCGTTTCCGTTGGCAAGCCAGACATGAAGATGACTTAGTTTATTGGGTATTCATCAATGAGGAACAAATTGTTTCCCCATTAGAAACACATTGTTTCTTCCTTTGAAACAACTTGTTTCCTATATAGAAATAATAGAGGAACAGCCTCAATATCAATAAGTAATAAGAATATTTCTGTCTAAAGTGCACTTAAATAGCTGTATAAATGTATAGCATTTTAAGATTAAGCATCTTCATACATCTATTAAACTTCTGAATATTAATAGTTTAATAGCGTAATGTATGAATGTATAGAGAAAATAAAAATAGTAAGAGAATAATTTGCAAATATCATTATTAATGATTAACTTTGCACACAAAATACGACAATAGATATGGCAAAGAAAGAATATACCCCTATGACCCGAGAGCAGATATTTGAAGAGAAGGCCGACCACTACAATATATGCTACAGCACCATTTGTCCGCTGCGTGAGCACTGCCTGCGCAGCCTCCTCACCAGCTATACGCCCAAGGACCGCCTCTTCGTACATTCCATCAACCTCAACAATCCAGAAATGCAGCGTGCGGACTGTCCCCAATACCGTGATGACAAACCGGTACGTATGCCCAGCGGCCTCTCATCCATCTACTACGACATGCCAAGTCGTATTGAGCGAAGCATTAAGCATCACCTCATCGCCGTCTATTCCCGCAAACGTTACTACGAATACCACAACGGCACCCGCCCTCTGACGCCCGACGTAGAGCAATACGTCCGCCAAGTCATGATCAATGCCGGATGGACTGAGGAGCCCCGTTTCCTTAACTATGTCGAGGAGTATCTCTGGTAGCTCCACATTGAAAACATTCGTGTCCTCCTCTATAAGCAGAGAAGGACACGAATGCATGTTTTATCAATACTTATCGTCTCGGCGCAAGCGTCGGGTCTGGATTGTCGCTCTCGCCAGGCTCATGCTGAGACGAAGAGGTTATAATAGTCACTACATTGGGACTATAAACATAACCGCCATTAGCTGAGTGGACGTAAGCACGGACATAATACGTTGAGTTTTCCTGTAGGCCTTCAATCACACCGAGTACGCTGCGGGAAGTGCCTTTCTCACCAACCTTGACAACATTGTCATTGGTGGTCGGCATCTTGTTGCTGGCACTATAGACGAGACCATAGTCGGCTACTTCCTCGTCCGCAACGAAACTATAGCGGAACTCAGCAGAATTACTGGATACATACATCGAATACAGTTCGCCTACATTGGTAGTAGCAACTGGAGCACTGCTCTTCTGCTCAACTACCACCACAGCTTGTTGTGGATTCTTCGTACCAGCAATGATAACGACTGCAGACAGACGGTCGCGACTGGTATTGTTCTCTTCACACATGATACGGAATTCGCCATTACCCACACCTGTCAAACTATGTTCGTCAGTAGCCTGAGGACCTTCAAAGCGCAACCAAGTGGCTGATGAAGGAATATAGGCATGCCATTCTGCATTAGACTCAACACGAATCATGTCCTCATTGGGCTCGTACGACCAACGGATATCCTCTGTCTGAACTCTCAAGTTGACATTTGTGATACCCTCCTGAGAGACTTCAAACTGAACACTCTTGCCTGAACCGTAGGTGACAGCCACCGCAGCAGTGCGCACGGCATCGGAGACGGCATTATCAACCGATATCTCCACAGGGCCGGAGCCGTCAGAACTACTGGTTCTGCTGAAGTGTAACCAGTTGACACCCGATGGAGCCAAAATCTGCCAACTGGTGTTGCTGGTTATGGTCAGCAGTTGAGCCTCCGTAGTTACAGCAGCAAAACTGAACGACGTGTTACTGAGGTTCAACGCATCGTCACCACCCGTCTGTCGAACGGTCACCTTCTGGCGGAGCCCACCATCAGACACCAGCGTAATGGTTGCCTCGCGCAAAAGACCTGGCGTTGTATTCTGGTCAGAAGTGATGACCAGCGTACCATTGCCATTACCCTGACGAGGACTTACAGAGAGATCGTCGCCAAAGTTGCCCCGATCCAATTCCACTGTCCAGCGGCAGTCTGCCTTGATGCTAACCTCAGTTGTAGGACCAGTCTCACTGGCTCGATACTGGATAACATCACCTCCGAGTACCATCAGAATCTCCTTGGCAGGTTTTGCTTCTGGTTGGTCATCCGATTTACAGCCAACTAAGCCTGCCAATATAGGCAGAGCGGCCAATATAGCGATTAAATTTTTAGTCTTCATATCGTTTATTATAAATAAGGTGTAGATTAGAAATTGAAGATGACTCCAAGGGTAGCCATGAACCCTCCTGCAGAGATGTCACTGTTATCAGCCAATCGCTTAAAATTGTCATCCTTGTTGACAGCGACAGAGAATGCCGGATTGAAGAAGGCATAGAAGCGCTCGACAGGAGCCCACAACAGTTTGGCACCCAGACTGATACAGCTGGCTGAAGCACCGTCGCCATAGGTATTGGTACCATCTTCCACAGTACCTGACAAGCGTTCTATCTCGAACCCTAACTGGGGTGTAATACCCAAACGCTCAGTCAGCTCAAACTGATAACCAGCCTTAATAGCGAACGTTGAACGCTTATAGGTCATCGAGCTCAGATAGGTATCATTGCCGTCGGTGCTATACCAGGGCACCTCATCCGACTTACCCAAGCCAAATGTGTAGCTCAGCTGCAGGTCATAGTTCATATAAGTTGCACCTGCCAATGCAGTGATGCCTCCCAATGAACGCATACTATAACCAAGTCCGAAATAGAAGGTCTTGGGCTTGATGTATCTCACACGTTCCATCGAAACGGTGTCACGTGTCGTCTCGTTATGACGTACGGTATACTCCAGACCACTCATGGGCACGTAGCCCTTACGTGTCAGCGATAACTGGTAGGTGCCTACTGGCAAAGTGTGCGTCTCCGTCAGGTCGATAGGCTGGTTGCCGTTGAGCAAAGCCTGTGCGTCACGTGGACGGGTGTAGACACTCAGGCGACCGGTATGCATCGTAGGAGGCGCTGCCTGTACACGATTCTGCCGCTGAGCGACAACGGTGAATGAAGTCTTCTCCGGATCACAGTCAGCCTTTTGCGTTTCTACAACGTATGTTCCCTCGCGCAACTGGGTCTGCCAAATGCCGTTACCAACATTCTTGCCTTCGAAGAAGATGTCTGCCTTGTTCTCTACCGTCACTGTCACGTCACCGAAATGGTCGCTCATATCCCGTTGTTCCACGTTGACCATCTTGTTCTGCTTCGAGTCGTCCTCAGTGGTTACCCATACTTCTACCTCTCCCTCATAGCGGTCCTTCTTGGCTTCTATCTTGTGCTTGCCAAAGTTCAGGTACTTGTTATAGATAGGACCAACGCCCAAAGGTTCGTTGTCAACATAGATAGTAGAACCTGCCACCTGTGAGGTAATGTTGGTATAACGACCAGTACCAATATCTATCAGCATCTCGTATGTACGTCCACCCGATACGGGAATTGGATAGTAGAAGTCGCGCATCACACCAAAAGCAGGATGCTGAACTATCAGCTTCTGGGCTCGCCGAGGCACATAGAGCCATATCTCACCCGCATGTTCCTCGGTTGCCACTATACCCAACGAACCACCATCGAAGGTAAAGCCTCGTTCAGGAGTCTGGATTTTTATCAGAGCGGCACGCTCACCATTCTGGTCCATTTTCTCTGTACCACGTGTATTGGCAGTCAAATCGTTTTCCAACAATTTAAACTCCACCACTTTCATGCCCTGCGCCATTGTCTGCATGACTACAGTCAGGCAAAGGAAGGTTAGTGCGAATAGTCTTTTCATCATATTATCAAAGTATTTAGTTATAATCTATTTAACAAGATGGCGGTAACAGACCCGTTATCCATGCCTTCCATAGTATCACCAACACGAGCTCCTATATATGTCGGGTCACAGACGATAAACTTTCGTCCATCCAGCATCACGTAATCACCCTTGACCGGCTCGGTGAAGTTGACAGCCATGGCCAAGTGTCCAGGATAATAGACCAATACGACATCAAGTTCAAGCAGGTCGCGCACCAGATGCGACAGCAAGATACTGCGATCCTCACAATCACAGTAAGGATAGAACAGGGTTTCTTCGCCAAAGAAGGCACGGTCACCTCCCCACACGTTCTCATCATAGTTGTAGAGGAAGCAGTTGGCATCCTTAATCTTTCCCTCTGTATCTACAGCGCCATGCATCCACCACAGCAATTGCTGTACGGCTTCCTGTTGCGACAATCCCTTCAGTTTGGCCTTCATGGGCGGATACAACTGGTCTTGGACTCCCCTCTCCAATGGTGTATTGGCATACATCGCCCAACGGCTCATAAAGTTATTATTGACTGTCGAAGACGGGTATGTACCGAAAAAGTCAATATAATTCTTGTTGGAAGTTACGGTAAACGAAAAGTCTTCGTTATACCTGCTGGTAATCGTACGCTGCATGGTCGGATTCTCAGCAAACTGCTGCGACGCCGTGATTTGTAGTGACAGTGAGCTCTCCTTAGGGAACGAAGCCTCACAGATACCTAACTGGTCAACCTTGTTGTCACTCAGCAGGAAGTAGTTTTCGCCACCCAGCACATAGAACTGCTTGTTGAAAATGAAGTGACGTGTGGCAGCCAACATATAAAGTTTCTGAGAGGTATGTGCCAGACGCATCTTATAGCCTGACTGCGAATAGAGGAAGGCCTGGCAGAGCACAGCCTCGTTGGTATCACCATAGAACTGGCGTGTCAGCGCCAACAACATCTGATAGTAGGCCCAGTCTGAGAAGCCATGGCGCTTACGTTCTTGCAGGCAGTCATAAAGCAGATTTTCAAATTGCTGGCCAGGAAATACATTCTCAATGGCATCAGCCACTGCTGCAGTACTTGCATTAGGCAGTTTATACCGGCAGTTATCTCCAATACGCACCTTACATTCAGTGCCAAACACACTGAATGTCATATAGTTGTTTGCTTTTTCCACTCGCGGTTCTGCTGGAATCTGTGGTTCAGGCTGAGGAATGACAGGCTCGGCCTTGATGACCGTTTCTACTTTCAAAACCTCAGGCTTACGCTCAGCAGGCTTGCTTTTGGGTTTAGTCTTCTTAGTATCTTTCTTTTTCTCCTTACCAAAAATCTTAATGAACCACGAGGCTGTTCGCTCTTCAGAATCAGGAGCCATCTGGGGCTTGATCATCTCGTCTTTAGGAGCATCAATGGCAGCGTTGGCCTTATAGTCCTTCCATGCCTTACGCACATAGTCGCTATATGTCTTTAAAGCTTCCTTGCGGAACTTGTTGTAATTCTCATACATTTTTTGCCGTTCGGCAGCAAAACCCGGGTCGTCCTTGCTGAAAAAGTCCTCCTTGGTTCCCTTTCCGAAGAAGTCATCTTTATCTTCCGTACCAAAGAAGTCGTCTTTGTCTTTTTGGGTGATTTGCGCAAATGCTGTAGAGCATACCAATGCCAACAACATGAAAGTCATTATTTTCTTCATAATATATATGTTTTAGTTTCCAATTCATGTCTTCTTGGCGACAAAGATACACACTTTTTTTATATTTCACAAATTTTAATGCGAAAAAGTGTTATACACAAGCTTCATCCTCCCAGAATCTTCCAATTACGATAGAATGCTGATTGGGAATTATAGCCAGAACGAGCAGCAACATCAGATTTCAGCATGTCCGGATTGCTCTCCATCAGTTTGCGTGCATAGGCAACGCGCTTATGGTTAACATACTCATTGAAGGACATGCCAAACTTCTGTTTAAGGGCTGCCAAGAGGTAAGTACGATTCGTTCCCAACCGCTGTACCACAAGATCAAGTCGCAGGTCATGCAACAGATAAAGTTGCTCTACATTCATCAATTGCTCAAACTGCTCTGCCAATGCCTGATAGTCAGGACCACCTCCAATGTCTGATTTCTCTATGGAAGCTACGGATTCCTCCTGTTCCATTTCACAAACATAGGAACGCGCTGAAAGCCCTATCCATCCTATACAGAACAGAAGTACAGAGAACAGAACCGAGGGAAGGGCCAACAACAAGGAACCCTCGAACCACTGACGACCAATGGCATTAACCAGTACGGAGAATAGCGATATAACTACCAACAACCACAACACAACGGTAATTCCACCCAGATGTTTGTCGTCAGTGTCAGCAAAGACGTACATCAAACGACGATTATAGCGACGAATCTTACGAATGCCAGCTACCATCACGCCCAACACCTGAAGGCCAAACAGCACATGTGTCACATCGTGAATCCACACCTGTACCTCGGCGGCCCCCATCAGCCCATCTCTTGAGCCCTCATAAAGATAAGTATTCACAAACCTGTCAATCGCAGTAGGTGTCATACTGGCATAAGCAGCCCAAACCATAACGGCAGCAACAAAGGGCACACCCAGCAATGCTACCAACAGCGGCAGGCGGGTAGAGATGGGACGTCTGTCAGTCAGTTCACTAATATAAATAAGGTATAGGGGATAGACAGCCAGGTTGCAGCCTACATACACAATATCGCTCAATGGCAATAGTTCGTGGGCATGATGGAAGAAAATGAAGTGTCCACTATATAGCACGGTGGACGTCAGAGCCCATAAGGCCAGCCACCCTTGGGCAGAATCGTGTCTGCGCAACCAACTCAACATCAGTTCCAGCGCAAAGATGGCGCATACCATCATAGGCATTGCTATAAACAGTGACTGTATCATTCTTCCCAATATTCAATTACACGTTTCTGTATCACAGTGGTTTGCTGACTCTGACTACCTTCCTCCCAGTAAGAGAGCGTGAGCGAATTCGATGTCCAGTTTCCATAGTCGTCGCGCGTCAGATATGAGTTGTGCATATTGATTGTCATCACACACGCACCCGTCTTGTCGAACACTTTCTGATTCTGCGACATGATCTCGTCCTGGTCATTATAGGTGTACTCGTTGACATACCGTATGTTAGCCACACTATTAGTAAGCGTACGCCTGATGAGGCGATAACGGCTGTCGTATGTATATTCCACGTCGCTATAGCCCTGTTTCTCCGTCATTCGGGCACGACGAAGATAGCCGTAACGGTCGTATTCACGATTCACCAAATCAGGATTTTCCAATTGACCGTCTTGCAAGAATCGAAGGAACTGGTCCTCAGAGACCGCATTTTCTGTCACAATCTCCTGTACCGGACCATAAAGTCCCATGGCATAGGTATCTTTGTAGAATGCTGACGTCGGATAATAAAACACACGGATATCATGCGAGCCGTTCTCGTTGGCCACTTCCGACACCTTCACACTGCCGAAGTCATCCATATAGTACCAGGCATCGTCACGTTTGGTAAACTCGCCATAGTCCTGCTGCAACTTATACAGGAAGTACTGGAAGTTCTTCTCAAGCAACGACTTAGTACCATAAGGGCCTATCGTGACGTAGGCCGACTCCACAAAGCGCGTCTTGGCAGAAATACTCACCAGCAACTTTGCCCGTATGCCATAGAACTTACCACGGTAATAGAAGTCCTCGCCATCGTCGCTCCTGCCCCATTCCGCAAATCCAGCGTCCACAAGGCTCGTATTCAGGCTATCGATATTACCCTCTAACGGAATACCCATAAACCGTAGGCTACGAGGATCCGTCACTGGCTGTGCGCATAGCACCGTCGTGAACATCAACAACAACTGAACGAGTAATAGCTTCTTCATCGCCTGCAAAATTACGAAATAATTTCGAATTACCAAATTTTGGAGCAGCAAATGCAAAGAGAATCTTGCTTTATCGGTGCTGCGTCGCGACAAGCTACCCCTCGGTAGGGGGCACTGTTTTCGTGAAAAATAGGCCTGTTTACTCAAAAAATTAGGGGAAAAGTGTATTTTTTTCTTAAAAATGTTTGGAAGTTACGAAAAAATACGTATCTTTGCAGCGAATTCTATGCTTTCGGGCGTGATATTCAGCCTGTCCTTGAGTGGGCGGGAACAAAATTAATTTTGTGGAACGAGACCTCTGGCCAGTTGTACGGCCAGTCTCGAAAAGACGTTTTCGAACGTTACTGTCTGTAAGATCAAACTTCGCAACTTTGAATCCAAGTACAGCGGTGATGCAACAGAGAGCGTCTACGTGGGTTGATTTTATATCTCCCTGCGGCAAACATTCCCTTTATATATATAATAAGGTGTACTCCTCAGCAATGGGTGTGCTATCTTTGCGTATATAAATGGTTATCGTTAACGTTATCGTTATCGTTATCGTTTCCCTGGGAACTGCGCCGTGGTGTATTGATATATCATCGCTGGCGTGGGCAGGCTTGACGTTGCTTATCCTTACTTGGGGGCAATGCGAAGGCCTGATCTTTGGGATAAGCACGAGAGAGACATACTCCCACGTCTTTTTTGTTTCCATAATTTTTGTGGTAAAATGGTAAGGAAGGGGTTCTAACCATGAACCATTAACCCTGAACCATGAACCAGAGTGTAACGACCAGTTGGGGGAGTGCTGGCCAGCACCTTTGTGTGCCCCTACGTCTGTGAGAGATTTTATTTATACAAACATTATTATTCACTTAATTAAACTTTAAAAATTTATGGACAAGAAAGAACTGAAATTCTATGAGGCTCCGGCATGTGATGTCGTTGAGCTGAAAGCTTCTTTAGCTCTGTTGGCAGGAAGCGCCGAAACAGATCCGTTTGATGATTCAACGGGAGACACAGAAATAATGGAATAATCTTATTATTTATTAATTAATTTTATTTTATGAACAAGAAACTTTTATTTGGTATTATGTCGTTGGCAGCGCTTACGGCATGTACTAACGACGAATTCGAGAGCCAGAATGTGGCTCAGGAAGAAAGTCCCATTCAGTTTGAGGTCATCAACAACGATGTTGTGACAAGAGCATCCATGAATGGTAACAAGATCGTTTGGAATGCCAACGATGGTGACAAATTCACTCTCTATCATGGTGGAGCAGTAGCAGGTGCGGCTCCTTTCTATCTGTCCGGTTGTGAGAATGCAATCTACACGGCAAGTACAGGCGAGGGAAAAGCTACACTGAGCACTCCTTCGATGATTAAGCCTGGTTCGGCTATCATGGTTTGGCCGGTTGACAGCGTATTCCGCATCGGAGCTGCAAATAATATCTCGATTCAGATTCCTGCTGAGCAGACAAACATTGAGAAATACATTCCCTATGTGTCTGACGTCGTAAATATTGGTGCCTACAACGGGAATGCTCCTTACAACACTGCAGGATTGAATAGAGCTTATCCTGTTTATATGCGTCCGATGGCTTCTCAGCTCACTATCAAGGCTGATTATGCCGGAACAGACAACACTTTGGCATCGCTTTATACGGGCGACGATCCTATTGATCCAATCGAGGTCACCAGCATAGAACTCATCACTGATAATGTTGGTGGTGATAAGTTCACCACAGAGATTCCTCTTGTCTTTACAGCTAAGGTTGCTGATGATGCCAATGATCTTCGCTGGAATACAACTGCTGCAACAAAGGTTGCCCACAACGCCTGGAGTCATGTAACAGGATTCGGTGCTGCTACAACTCAAGTAGACAAGCTGACCTCAAAGGTTCTGGCTGCTAACAACGGAGGTTGCAAGTTCCTCCTTCTGCCCCAGGCAGCTATTGCAACTGGTGTTGATAAGGGTGCTGTTGTCGTCAATACCCTTTATGGTAAGGTGGTTGTTGGAACGCCTGGTATCGCTACTGGTACTCTGTATACCGCTGCCGAGGCTGCTAACGCTTGGTATCGTTACATTTCAGCTGCTTCTAAAACAGCTGGCGCTGGTGTAGGTTATGATGCTACTGAGACTCCTGCTGCCTCTGCTGAAAGCGATGGCACATTCAAGACTACATCTAAGATTGAAGACGGTATGATGCAGACCATCAACGGCTTCAGCACTTATACTCATCAGGGGACTAGCCCTGTACAGACTGAGCCCGAAGGTGCTGCTGCTACTCGCTACGTGAAGGTTCTTCTGAGCCACCTCGACATGACTGGCCTCCATGTTACGACAGACAAGCAGCTCCGTGATGCCGCTAAAGTTTGGCAGAAGATGAATCTTGCTTCTGTTACAGTATACCTTGATGGAAACGCTACAACTGGAGAGTTCGAAATTTCCCAGACGACTATTGCTAAGATCAACGAGATCAATGCAGCATCCGCTGCTGCAGGCAAGTCTTTCACAGTTAAGCCATGTAATACCCATCTTTGTACTGAGATTGTTATCACTGGTGGTGGTGCTGTTCCTGACCTTGCTTTCATTAAACAAGGTGACGCTCCTAATAAAGCTGATGTAGTACTTAAGTCTGGTGCTAATTGGAACTGGACTACAAATACAGTTGACTCTAAGAAGGCTATTAAGGTTGACGCTACTGCTACAGGTGTAAATAGTATTATCAACGAGGGTACTTTTGAAAGCAATGCTTCCGCTACAATCGCTATTTATAACAATGCTACTCCTGCTGTTCAGGTTACTGATATTCCATTCGTAAATGACGGATCTTGGAGTGTCGCTACTAAAACAACCATTAACGTTCAGTTCGACGTCACCAACTATGGTACTTTAACCATCGCTTCAGATGCCCAGTATCGTCAGGATGGTGCCGGTAATGACTTCACTAACGAGGCAACAGAGCTGCCTGATCGTTTCGATGGCGATGATCATGAAATTGGTTTAGTTGATAACAGTGGTGTCTTCGCAAATATCAACGGTGGTAATATCAACAACTACGGTCTGATTGAACATCGTATTGCTGCCGCTAAGACTTTCATCACAAAGAACCAGACCACTGGTGCTAACTTCGCTAATCCATTCGTATATGCTGCTGGAGATGCAGGAAACAAGATGGGTAGAATCAACCTCACATGGGACAACAGAGCAGAGGACAACGTCACTGTAAATAATGCAGCTGCCACTGGATTTGTTTCAGTAACAGTCGACGGTGAGGTTTCTACACTCGGCACTGGAGTTGGAGCGTTAGGAGCTTACGTCAACTACATCATCATTAAGAGTGGTGTTACTGAAATTAATGCACTGAATGCTCAGTATAAGTATGTTGAGATTGCTGATGAGTCTGGCGCCGAAATTGCTTGGAAGACTGGTTCGGCATCTAACTATGCAGGTTTGATGGTTCTGTCTCCCGTAAACATCACTTATGGCACAACTGTTGCAGCTACAGTTACTTACCTCGGTGCTGATATGTATGTAGGTGGTACATTCAATAAGGGAGGTACTGATTGGGCTGGTTATTATGGTGACACTTCCGGTGCTGTAGCAACTAAGTACATCACATTCAACTAATCCTTAGTATTTACGCTCACGAAGTGCATGACACTAAGTGAGATAATCAAAATCCAATCTGGGGCGCAGGCTTGATCGCCTTGCGCCCCAGATTTACAAAAAAAGAGAAATGGCCTTTCTCAATTAGAGATACATTGAAACGCTGCTAGCGAAACAATGTGTTGCTGTCGGAGAAACAATGAAACGCAAGTAGTACAAGGAGAAGGGTACAATGAGGTTCGAGTCCTCGCTTGTCGACGAAACATTTTTATAATGTTTTTTAAGTTTAAATTAAATTATAGTTAATGTAAAGGCTAACCGGTTCGTGAGGATAGGACAGCTGAAAATCAAATTAACGAAAAAAAAACTCTCAGCTGGTGCATGCCCGTGACGGGTGGGCGCCAGTTAGCTTTCAGGGAAGCCCTGAGTCAGCGTAGGAAATGGACAGGCTTAAATTCCTACCTCTCAGCCCGCTTCCCTGTTTCAATGTAATTTGGTTACTTAGTGTAAGATGGAAGATGGAAGATGGTAGATGGCCCACAAGCAATAATTATTGAGAAATATTTGCATAATTAAAAGTTATTGTCTAACTTTGCAGCGAGAAATAGTAAATAGTACGCAAATGAGCAAACAAGAAAAAGAAGAAAAGGTTAAAGAGTTTTGGGAGTATTATGAAGATACACAAGGCACTATCACAATTACAGATCCTGTTGTATTGGACTAATGCGACTACTACTTGACACCAACATTTATGTTTATATGGTCAGCGACCGTAAGTCGTTGACAAATGTTGTTTGTGAGTATCTTGAAAATCCTGAAAATCTCAAGTATCTGAGCATTGTAAGTCTTCAAGAGTTAATTACGGCGTTTCGTACCAAGAAACTATTGTCAAACATCTGGAAAACTGAAGCGGAGATGATAGCATTTGTACTTAACGATCCTTCGGTAGAGATAGATAATACTGATGTGAATGTTATCCGCACTCTTGCTGCTCTTCAAATCAATGAATCTATGGGCCATAAGGATCCGTTCGATCATATTATTATAGCCCAGGCAATTTCGCATAAAATGACGCTTGTAAGTTCTGATACAAAATTCCCCTTTTATCGTAAACAAGGCTTGCGTCTTTTGGAGAACAAGTAAAGGAACACAGCCCCAATTTCCTGTGCGCATTTTTAGACGCAACTATACCCTGACTATAACGGATGAGTTTGTTGCGATGCTTCCCTGTTTCAATGTAATTTGGTTACATAGGGAGAAGTAAGAGGGAAATGGGATGTTTTGCAACGAAAAACAATAAATTGGTGAGTTTTTCGTTGTATTAATAGTATGAAGATATTTGCAGTAGGAATGAATTATATCCAGCACAATAAAGAGCTGGATGGTGCGTTATATAAACCAGAGAGGCCCGTCATCTTTACCAAGGCCGACTCGGCGTTGTTGAAGGACCACAAACCCTTCTTCATCCCCGATTGGAGTACGCAGGTAGACTATGAGACGGAAGTAGTGGTGCGCATCTGTCGTCTGGGAAAGAGCATTCCAGAACGCTTTGCTCACCGTTATTATGACGCTGTGACTGTGGGTATCGACTTCACAGCACGCGACTGGCAGCGTGAAGCACGCGAAAAGGGACAACCCTGGGAAATCTGCAAGGGCTTCGACGGCTCAGCCGTGATTGGTGACTGGATAGAAAAGGAGAAATTCCTTGATGTGCAAGCCCTGCATTTTCATTTAGACATTAACGGGAAGACGGTGCAGGAGGGTTGTACAAGTGATATGCTCTATAAGATTGACGAGTTGGTAAGCTACATCTCGCAATTCTTCACGCTGAAAACGGGCGATTTGCTGTACACAGGAACACCCGTAGGTGTAGGCCCCGTAAAGATTGACGACCATCTGGAAGGGTGGTTGGAAGAACGAAAAGTATTGGAATTCAATTGTAAGTAGGGACCCACCCCCAACCCCTCCCGAGCGGGAGGGGAGGTTGAATACAGAGAGATATTAAAGATAATGAAGAAGAAGATAAATCAACAGCAGACAACGATGAGAGGGGCACTACTATTGCTCATACTCATTGTGATGACGCTCCCCTCCCGCTCGGGAGGGGTTGGGGGTGGGTTCTTCTTCAACTTGACTGCCGATGAAGTCAGGATTGATAGCCTTTTGCCTGTGTTTAACTATGCCTATCCGTTAGATTCCCACTATGCCGACTCTACTTACGAGGTATCTATCGAGTATCCTGAATTCGTGCCGATGAGCAAAGAGGAGATAGAACGCTATCACAAAATTAGGAATGAGGAATTAGGAATTAGGAATTATGATTTGCCTGCATTACCCGACATTCACCAATCTATCAGCGTAGACCGCAAACAAGGTACGCTACATATTGGCTTTGTACCCTTGGTATATCGCGACGGACAGTACATGAAGCTGGTGAGCTTTAAACTGAATATTAAAGCAATTAGTAATGAGCAATTAGTAATGAGTAATTATGATTACTCTCAGGGTGGCCATGTCAATAGACGGACAAATCATAATTACTCATTACTAACTACTAATTACTCATCAAACAAGCGTTATGCCGACAACTCAGTGCTACGTTCAGGCTCGTGGGCCAAAATCCGCGTACCAGAGACAGGTATTTATCAGCTGACCAGCGATTTAATCAAAAAGGCGGGGTTCAACGACATCAACAAAGTGAAGATATATGGCTATGGCGGCGCCCGTCAGCCTGAACAACTGACTGCCGAGTATCTGGTAGCAACTGATGATTTGAAGGAGGTGCCTACCTGTACGGTTAACGGTCGACGGCTGTTTTATGCTGTAGGTCCCGTCTCATGGGACGCCAGCTACCGTCGTATTCGCAATAACTATTCGGATTACGGCTATTACTTCCTAACGGAAAATGACAGCACAGCGTTGACCATAGAGAAGGATGCCTTTATCAGCAACTACTATCCCCAGCGCGACGACCATTGTACGCTATATGAGGTTGACGACTACGCGTGGTATCACGGTGGACGCAACTTATATGACGCAACGGAAATCAAGGCTGGTACCTCGAAGACCTATACCATTGCCGCCAAAGGGACTGGCAACGGACAACTGACCATCGTCCTCTCAGCTATCGACGGTGCCAGCATCACAGTGAGTCTGAATGGTGAGTCGTTAGGCACGGTGACTATCGGCAGACAAGGCCAATATGAAGCCATGCTAACGGGCAGTCGTACCTTCAACGTCAGCAACCTGCAGGCTTCAAACACAGTGACTATCCAGACGAGTGCCTCAAGCGGCACTACTCGTTTGGACTATATCTCTATTTATTCCGAGCAGCCTCAAGCCAGTCCTAATCTCGAGAACGGTACATTCAGTACACCCGAATACGTGTACAACATCATGAACCAGAACCACCATGCTGCCAAGGCGGCGGATATGGTGATTATCATACCGACGTCTCAAAAACTGTTGAAGGAGGCGCAACGACTGAAAGCCATACACGAACAGCACGACTCGCTACGTGTAACAATCGTACCTGCCGATGAACTATACAACGAATTCTCGAGTGGTACGCCTGATGCCAATGCCTACCGTCGCTATCTGAAAATGCTATACGACAGAGCAGAGACGACAGCCGATATGCCCAGATTCCTGTTACTCATGGGCGATGCCGCATGGGACAACCGCATGAGAGCCAGTGAGTGGGCCAATACGTCAGTGGACGACTTCCTGCTCTGCTACGAGAGTGAGAACTCTTACAGCCATACCAATTGTTATGTCAGCGACGACTATTTCGGACTGTTGGACGACAACGAAGGGGCCAGTCTCCTGACGGAGAAAAGCGATATTGCCGTAGGACGTATTACGGCACGAACTGCTGCTGACGCAACGATTGTTGTCGACAAAATCGACAACTATATCAATAATAAGGAGGCAGCCATCTGGCAGAACACCGTCTGTCTGATGGGCGACGACGGCAACCAGAACCGTCACATGGAGGATGCTGACTCTGTAGCCCAACTGGTAGAAACGCTACACCCAGACATACTGGTCAAGCGCGTTATGTGGGATGCTTTTTCACGCGTTAGCTCAGCAACAGGCAATCGCTATCCTGATGTTACCCGTCTGATACGTCAGCAAATGGAACAGGGCGCACTCATCATGAACTACTCCGGACACGGACGTGCTGATGCCGTATCACATGAATACGTACTCACCCTGTCCGACTTTAACATCAGCTCATCCATGCGTCTGCCGCTGTGGATGACCGCATCATGCGATATCATGCCATTCGACGGACAGGAGGAGAATATCGGCGAAACGGCCTTATTCAATACTCAGGGAGGCGCCATCGCCTTCTTCGGCACTACACGTACCGTCTACCAACCTCAAAACAGACTGATGAATCTGGCTTTTACACGACAGGTGCTGAGTCGCGATGAGAATGGACTGATGATGCCTATTGGTGAAGCGGTAAGACGGGCAAAAGCCGAACTGGTGACGACAGGTATTATCATTGGCTATTATCAAAACGGCCAACCTATCTGGTCAACAGACCGTTCTGAGAACAAGTTGCAATACTCGCTATTAGGTGACCCAGCCCTACGCTTGGCACTACCGACAGCATCCATCGTGGTTGACAGCATAAACCACACAGCTATTGGCGATGACATACTGACCCTGAAGGCTGGTACTACCGCAACGATTAGTGGACGCGTGCTGAACAACAGCGATATGACTGACAGTAGCTTCAATGGCATAGTGAATGCAATGGTGCGCGATGCAAAAGAACAGGTTGTCTGTAAGATGAACGACACCTCGGAAACCGACGAGCCCTTTGTCTATTACGATAGGACGAGTACCATCTTCAATGGTAGCGACAGTGTGCGACAGGGACGATTCAGCTTTACCTTTGTGGTGCCCAAAGATATTGCATACTCCGACCAGCAGGGCATCATCAACCTCTATGCTGTTAACAACACCAAAACCGTAACAGCCACTGGCCGTTTCGAAAAGTTAGTCATGAATGGCACCAGCGAAGCAAGTGGTAATCAGCAAGGTCCCAGCATCTACTGTTATCTGAACAGCACGGCATTCGCCAACGGTGGTAACGTCAACTCGACGCCCTATTTCATGGCAGAACTGAACGACGAGGACGGCATCAATGCTTCAGGCAGTGGTATTGGTCACGACCTGCAGCTGATCATCGACGGAGATATAAGCAAGACATACACGCTGAACGACTACTTCCAATACGACTTTGGAAGTTATACCCGTGGCAAACTGGGCTATAGCATACCTGCACTTGACAATGGCCAGCACCACCTGCTGTTCCGTGCATGGGATGTGCTGAACAACTCATCAACAGCAGAGCTCACCTTCAATGTGGTAAAGGGTGCAGAACCCGTGTTCAGCGATATGGAGTGCACACCTAATCCTGCCACAACAAAAACGACATTCCGCATTATCCACGATCGTGCCAACAGTCCAATGGATGTCATCATTGACGTCTACGACATCTCAGGGCGTCACCTGTGGTCACACAATGAGTCGGGAACCTATAGTAGTAATACACTTACCGTAGACTGGAATCTTACCACTGACGGAGGTCGCCGGTTGAACACGGGCATCTACCTCTATCGTATACAGCTGAGCAGCGAAGGCAGCTCATATGCATCAAAAGCAAAGAAACTCATCATATTGAGATAAATACCCACCACCTACCCCTCCCGAATGGGAGGGGGGATGAATAGAAAAAGAGTAATAATATATAATAAATATGAGAAAAGATATGAAAATAAAAAGTTTCAAACTGAAAATAGGCTTAATCCTCTGTATCTTAGCTCCACTCCCCTGGGGAGGGGTTGGGGGTGGGTTTGCCCAGGACTCCAAGAGTCAGTACCGTCCCATTGACCATGCCGTTATCTCGCAGACCATCGCTCCCGATGCCCGTAGTGCCGGTATGGGCGACGTTGGTGCAGCCACCGATCCGGATGTTAACTCACAGTATTGGAACCCTGCCAAATATCCGTTCTGTATCAGCAAGGCTGGTATCGCATTGAACTACACCCCTTGGTTGCGTCAGTTGGTGAACGACATTGACCTGGCATACCTGTCCGGCTACTATCGTATCGGCGACTATGCAGCTGTCAGCGGTTCATTACGCTACTTCTCGTTAGGAGAGGTCTTTACCTCAATGGAAGAGAACGCCATGACTGTGAAGCCTTACGAGATGTCACTTGACGTTGGTGCTTCACTGATGCTGAGCGAGAAATTCTCAATTGCCGCAGCTCTGCGTTGGATCTATAGCGACCTGCGTTATGACTATACGGAGAATGCTGAGCCGGCTTCGGCTTTTGCTGCCGACCTGGCCTGTTACTATCAGAACTACCTGAACATCGGACAGCGTGAATGTCAGTTAGGCTTAGGCATGAGCATCTCGAACGTCGGTTCTAAGATTACTTACTTTGGTGACGACCGTTCACAATTCCTGCCTGCCAATTTACGTATCGGTGCCTCGTTAATGATTCCTGTTGACGAGTACAACCGCTTTACCATCGCTGCTGATGCCAACAAGCTGCTGGTACCTATGTATCCAACAGCAGATATGTGGAAAGCCGACGACCCCGATAGTACCAAGTATGGCAGTCTGGAAGCCTACGCAATGGAAAAATATCACGACGTGAGTTCTATTTCTGGTATTTTCAAAAGCTTCACTGATGCCCCCGGCGGTTTCAAGGAAGAACTGGAGGAGATTCAGTGGAGCATCGGTGCTGAGTATGTCTATCACGACCAGTTCTCGTTACGTGCTGGTTATCACCACGAGGCGGAGAACAAGGGTAACCGAACCTACTTCACCGTTGGTGGTGGTTTCCGCATGAATGTGTTCTCACTCGATGTCGGTTACGTCATTGCAACAGCCAAGAGTAACCCTCTGGACCAAACGCTACGTTTCACCCTGTCGTTCGACATGGATGGTATTAAGGACTTGTTTAAGAGATAAAGTATGATTAGAGTAGGAATGGGCTACGATGTCCATCGCTTAGTAGAAGGTCGCGAACTCTGGATGGGAGGAATTAAAATACCATTCATTCGCCCCTCCCTTTCGGGAGGGGAAGGGGGTGGGTCCTGGGGTTTGTTGGGACACAGCGATGCCGATGTGCTGATACATGCAATCTGCGATGCCATACTCGGTGCCGCCAACATGCGCGACATTGGCTATCATTTCCCTGACACATCAGCAGAGACTGATGGAATGGATAGCAAGATTATTCTCAAGAAGACTATTGAATTGATAGCCACCAAGGGTTATCACTTGGTGAATATCGATGCAACTATCTGTGCCGAACGTCCTAAGATGAACCCACACATCCCTGCTATGCAGCAATGCATGGCTAACGTCATTGGCTGTGACCCTGATGCCATCAGCATTAAGGCTACAACAACTGAGAAACTCGGCTTTACTGGACGCCAAGAAGGCATCTCCGCCTATGCGGTTGCACTATTGACCCACCCCTAACCCCTCCCGAACGGGAGGGGAATTCGATTACTTGTATACACCTCAAGATAATACATTCTACCTCACCTCCCGTTCGGGAGGGGTCGGGGGTGGGTTCCAAAAAAGAACGTTGCGACTCATCAACGAGCGGCAACGTTCAAAAGCCTATGTTTAACTAAAAATCCTTTTCCAAATGAATCCAGCCTTTCGACTGGAAGACTGTCCTCAGACAGCATATATAACTAATACTAACCTTTTCGCTTTAAAAAGAAAGTTATGACCGTCTCGCGACGACCACTGTTACCCTAACACATTTAAAACTTTCTTATTACCAATAACTAAAAACCTAAAACTATAAATATTACTACTAACCTAAAACAATCTATTAACCATTCTTGACTTCACTTAGTCAAGCTTTGTCTTTGTTTGACGATGCAAAGGTACAACGTTTTTTGAAATAATGCAAGACTTTTGATACTTTAAGTGTAAAAAAGCACCATATTCTTGATTTAAATCAAGTGTTGTGCGCGAAAACATTTAGAATCCCTCAATAAGGGATGGCTATAATGCAGGGATAAAAAAGAAAAATCTAGGTATTTCCCTTGGTAATTCTATCAATTTGCATTACCTTTGCATCGTATATAAATACATATAGGTATGCGAGTACTTATTATTAACACGAGTGAACGTACGGGCGGAGCTGCAGTTGCGGCAAACCGTTTGATGGAAGCGCTGAACAACAACGGCGTCAAAGCCAAGATGTTGGTACGCGACAAGGAGACGACTAACCTCTCCGTCTGTGCACTGCCCCAGACATGGCGACTCCGCTGGCATTTCCTGTGGGAGAGGCTGTGCATCTGGTTGCATCTGCATCTGAAGCGCCAACATCTGTTCGAGATAGACATCGCCAATTGCGGAACAGACATTACCAACCTGCCAGAATTCAAGGAAGCCGATATCATCCACCTGCACTGGATTAACCAAGGCATGTTGTCACTGAAAGGCATCCGCAAAATTTTACAGAGCGGAAAACACGTGGTATGGACTATGCACGACATCTGGCCTGCCACAGCTATCTGTCACCTAACCCTGGGGTGTCACCATTTTGAGGTTCAATGCCAAAACTGTCCTCTGCTACCAGGTGGAGGTTCTAACAACGACCTTTCTGCCCGTATCTGGAAACAAAAACAGCAAATGCTGGAAGGCAAGCGCGTTTCGATAGTTACTTGTAGCCAATGGTTGGGCAGCGAGGCAAAAAAGAGTGCTTTGCTCAGCAAGCAATATATCACAACGATTCCAAATCCCATTGACACCCATCGATATCACCCTTCTGACAAGAAGAAGGCGCGTCAGTCGCTAGGATTACCACAGGACGGGCATATCATTCTATTTGCCTCACAACGAGTGACTAATCCCAACAAGGGGATGCAATATCTGGTTGAAGCCTGCAAACTGATGGCCAGTGAGCACCCTGACTGTTGCGACAATACATCGGTAGCCATTCTTGGTGGTCATGCAGAAGAGATAGCCAACCAGCTCCCCTTCCCCACCCATGCCTTAGGCTATGTGAACGATGAACAACGCATTGCCGATGTCTATAATGCTGCCGATGTCTTTGTATTACCGTCGTTGTCTGAGAATCTGCCCAACACCATTATGGAAGCTATGGCCTGCGGTGTGCCCAGTGTAGGATTCCGTGTGGGTGGCATTCCAGAGATGATTGACCACCTGTCGAATGGTTACGTCGCCAACTACCGTGACGCAGCCGACTTGGCTAAAGGCATCCATTATATTCTGTACGAAGCTAATCAGCAAACACTAAGCAATAATTGTCTGCAGAAAGTGGCACGCAACTACTCACAACAGAGTGTCGCCAAGAAATACATTGAAGTCTATGATACGATTCTCAGTCATAACCATCACCTATAATGCAGAAAAGGTGTTGCAACGCACACTCGACAGTGTACGCAACCAGACCTACGAAGGTGTGGAACACCTGATAGTCGATGGTGCCTCGAAAGACCAGACACTATCGCTAACAGAGCAGTACAAACAGCAGAGTGACGCATCGGACAATGGTCATAAGGTCATTATCCAGTCAGAGCCCGATCACGGCATTTATGATGCCATGAATAAAGGACTGACTCAGGCTTCTGGCGACTATGTCATCTATCTTAATGCTGGCGACTTCTTTCCCAATGCCAACACATTGGAAGACATTGTCCATCAATGTCGTCTTAACGAATATCCTGCTGATGAACGCCCTGGCGTGCTGTATGGCAACACAAACATTGTTGATGGCGAGGGGCGTTTCTTGCATCCACGTCGTCTGCAGCCTCCTGAAAAACTAACATGGAAATCGTTCCGTAACGGCATGCTGGTATGTCATCAGGCCTTCTATGCCCGTACTGACATTGCCAAGAATACACAGTACGACACCCGCTACCGTTTCTCTGCCGATGTCGATTGGTGTATTCGTGTGATGCGCGAAAGTGAACGTATGGGATTAGAACTATGCAACACAAAAATGGTGGTGGCCAACTACACAGAGGAAGGAGCCACCACCCAGAATCACCAAGCCTCGCTGAAGGAGCGTTTCGACGTCATGCGTCGCCATTATGGACTATTCACCACACTGGTCATGCATGCTTGGTTCGTCGTCCGCTCACATCGCTAACCTGCTATATTGGTATCGATTATTATCTTATTACCTTACGTCCATTGACGATATACAGACCTTTCTTCGTAGGCTGACCATCGAGTCTGCGACCAGTGAGGTCGTAATAATGGGTGTTAGCTTTTAGCTTTTGGCTATTAGCTGTTATTGCTTCAATGCCGGTTGTCACGACATCCTGCTTGCCGTCTTTGGTATAATAGCCAGCATTCGTAAAGGGAAGGTCGGCAGTCTGATTTCCTCCACCACTGAAGATAATCATGTCGGGTGCCGTCGTCTTAGTGGATATCCACTTGAACACCTTGTTGCCGTTATCAGCCGTACCCAGCAAGGTAGCCTGAGCTCCTGGCCAACCAGTACCCACATAGTCTTTGCCGTCACCGCCATTCATCCATGCCCATGTAAAAATCTGGCTACCCCATGTTGTAGGAGCTTCAAAGAAGGCACATATCTCGCCATCATTGACGGTACAGAACGAAGGAACTCCACCATACACGCCATCCTGAGGTTTCTCGTCTTCTTTCAGTTCTGGCAGTGTAATAGCCTCAGGTTCGATGCCTTTTACATAGTATACATAATGGTAACCACTGATGACCTTCTTCCAGTCATCACCATTAGGTGTATAGCTGGCAGCCTTGCTACCCACCACGCATAGCAGTTTCTTGCCATCGCTACCCTCTACCTGTACAGCATAATACTGCTTATTGCTAGCCATAGTAGTTGGTTTGCTCATATTATGTACGCCTACAGCCTTACGCACAGCCACCATATTGGCAATCTCCTGCTTGTATGCCTGCCAATGTTTCAAGAATACGCAAGGCGTTCCAGGCATGGCCAACAGATAAGCGTTGGCTGCCAGCGTGTCCTTGCGGATAGGGTCTTGCTGGGTTGTAGAAGAACGGTACTCCGTATCATGGTTCTCAACGAAGGTGACGGCATATTGGCGATAACTGCCGTTATTGTAGCTGCTGCTCACCAAAGGCCAGTTGCCTTCGTTCTGTGCTGCCAACTTAGTCCAGTCCTGATTGTTGATGGCATTGCGAACGGTATAACGGAACTGGAAGTCAAAGGCTGCACTGGTCTTGCCGGTAGCTTCTATCCAGTTCTTAATCGTATTCGAACTGTCCCAGCACTCACCTACTGAGAACTGTGGCTTCGAGTCCTCATTATACATTTTGGTATAAGAGCCTGCATAACCTTTCACCATATCGTAGCGGAAACCCACATAGCCCAAATCCTCAAGGAGCATCTTCAGATAGGCCTTGACGTTTGTCTGCACGTTCTCGCTCTTGTGGTCCAGGTCGCGCATGCCACCCCAGCCTTCGCCAGTATCATTATTCGATGAGAGTGAGTAACCATTCTGCGTAGCCCACGTTTTAGTAGCCCCACCGTCATCGTTGGCACAAATATCCGTCGACTTCAACTCATATGTAACGCCATTATAGGTCTCCTTGGGGAAATCCACCCAATTCGACACATTCTTACGGTGATTGATGACCACATCGGCTATTGTTCCAATGCCCTTATCCTTAAAGGTCTTGATGAGTGAACGCAGTTCAGCCTCCGTACCAAATGAGCTGTCATAGTGACCCGGGAACCAATAGAGGTCGTCGTAACCCATAGACTGTCCGCCACAATTGGCACTTTGGGGCAACCATACCAGATCAAAAGACGTAGCAATGTTGTCTGCCTGCTTTTCAAGTCGCGACCACTGTGAATCGACATAACCGTCCCAATAGAACCCCTGCAACATCACACCTGCATAGTTCTCAGGCCAACCCTGTGCCTGCATCGACAGCGAGCCAAGCACGGTTATCAGTGAAAGTAAAAATCTCTTCATATCTCTTTTCATTAGGTTTCTTGGTGCAAAGATACGAAGAAAAACAATACGCTGTTATTCAGTTCCGTAGAATAGTTTTCAATCCGACGCGCAATCGGTTGCATTAGCATTCAGGCGGGCACCATTGCTGATGTCCGCCTGAATATAATAGGAAGTTAACAAAGTGTTACTGTACTGTACAATAGATCTTGTCAGAGGTCTTACGTGTCGGATATAGCTTGATGGTATTGCCAGCTACGAAGATATTGTTTCCGTTTGCGACAAGATTATCCAATGTGTCACCTCCAAGGTTGATATCCCAACCTGCGTTGACACGGAACTTCCATCCTGCAGCTGTAACGCCAGCACCTGTTGCCTCGAAGCAGTATTCAGCAGCATTCCATGTCATGTCGACATCGCCACCCCAGCCGTTGAAGTCGCCGATGATACCCATCTTCTCTACCTTCACAGCATTCAGAGACATTGTGCCCATGTTCAGCGTAAAGAAATAAACGCCTTCGCCTTCCTTCAACTCGAAGTTGGTATCGCCGTCATGCAGGCCAACGCCACCGGTCATACCACCAGTCATGTGACCAGTATTGATTTCTGTATCCCAGTTACCTGCTTCCTTTTGGAACTTAAAGCAGTTACCCCATCCGTTAGGATCAGCACAATAGACAAAGCCTGTGTAAATTCCATTAGCCTCGTCAGTGAGGGCAAGCTTCTGCTCTGCTTTGCTCCAACCATCAGTAGCACCAATAAAGTAGATGAACGGTTCGAAATTAAGTTCAGCTATCTCGAAGGTCATCTTCAACATATTAATGGTGATGCGGTAGTGTTTAGCCTTTCCGTCAACCTTGAATGAACCATCATCGGTCAGCTTGGTGCGTGGTGCGAGTGTACCTGTCAGACCGTTTTCTCCATTACCAGCAGTCTGTCCAAGCAACTTTGACCAAGCGCCTTCAGCACCTGCACCAATAGCGTCGATAGCCTCCTTGTCACCAATAGCGAACCACATATCGCTACCAGTACCATCAAACATATAGGTAAATACAGGATCTTCGAAGACGCTCTTATCAGAGTGCGAGAACTTCATGGTCAAAGCAGAAGCAGCATTCCACTCACCAGGACCTCCGATGAGGTAGTATGCATCAGCAATGTTGATGGTCTCTACCTGGAAGGTCTGCTCCATCATATCGATAACAACCTTAATCTTCTTGGCACCAGCCTTTACACAGAAGGAATTGTCACCGCCTAAGTTGTAACGACGATCTAACTGACCTTCCTTAGCTTCATTCTCACCACCTACAATACCATAGAGTTGTGACCAGTCACCAGCACCAATAGCATCGCAAGCCTCGTCATCACCAATAGCGAACCATGTATCACCAGAAGCAGCAGCGTCGAAGATAACCGTGAAGATAGGATCGACATATACATCTTCACCGCTATGCTCAAACTTGATAGAACGGTTAGCAGCAGAAGCAGCCCAATCGCCATTAGGACCACCGACAATGTAATAAGCAGGAGCAATCTTCACACGATCAAGCGGAGTGAAAGAAATTTTAGCGGGAGCAAAGAAATCACTCGCAGGATTGCCGATACGTGCAACTGCATCACCCTTTGTAACTGTGTACATGATGGTGCGGATGTAGAGATCGGTAGCAGCAGGATTCTTGCTGATGTGATAGAAGTATGCATCTTCCAAGTCGCTGGGCTGAACAGTTATCTCGTTTGTCTCAGCAAGACTATTGACAGCAACTGTCGTTGACTTGGCGAAATCTTCAGTCTGAGAGATTTCAATCTCAGCCTTCATGATTGTGTTGGCTGGCATGGCGCCTTCCTTCACCGAGAACGTACCCATGGAGATAGGCGTTTCTGCATCAGTTTCTGCATTAATATAGTCTGCTATCTTAATCGATGTTACAGAGCTACTAACGCTTACATCGCTCATCTGCACAGGGCTTTCCGGAAGGTAGGTCTGGGGGCCTACCTCGGGGTCGTAGTTATCACTACAACCCACGAAGGCAGCACTTAGCAGAGCCATCATATAAATACTTATCTTTTTCATAATATCTTTCTGTGTTTTAATGGAATTACTTGATTTCAAACTTCACCTTTTTCTGATTCAGATCGACCTTCATCTCAACCGTTCCACCAGCAAAGCCAGAGAAAAGCCAGGTTCCCTTAGCTTTATCTATCATAATGCTGCCTTCGAAGACGCTGCCACTGAATTCACTTGGAACACCGGAATCGTCAACCTGTGGACCCATAGAGTCAGCATCCCATCCAGTCAAAGCCTTATAGAAGCGGAACTGGAGGTCGCCTGCAGGCAAATCAAATGTACCATAGTATACCTTGCTGCCAATCTCATCATCCTTCTCAAAGAGGCGCCATGTACTGTAATGTTCGGTATTACCTGCATTAGGTGTCTGCCAGTCGGTGCAATTACCAACGAGATAGATGTAGCCAGGACTCTTAACAGCATTATAGGCAGCCATGTGCTTGAAGGTCACATAATTGTCAGAAAGAATACCCGTACCTGCAACTTCAGCCTTCATAGAGGTGTTGATACTGGAATAGACACGAAATGCAACCTCACGGAATCCCTGGCTGACATAGTCTTCAGCATATTTGAAACCGTCAATGGCACAAAGGGCCTCAGAAATCTCTTCACCACTGATGTTGGCATTACATACAGTATAGGTACTGGCCAAGAACTTGGGCTTACCGTCCTTCTCGAACCATGTAACCTGACCATCCTTCACAAGACCAACCTGAATCTGATAGGTTGCGAAAGCATTGTAGCCATAGTCTGGCTGCGACCATGTAAGATTGACATTATTGTCTTGTGACAACTGGATATATTGGTCGGCCATAGGTGAGGCATTAATGCTGAATTTTGTTGGCGACTTGATGGTGGGGTTGGAATCATTGTCAGTACTGCATGAAGTCAGCATGGCGAAACCACCCAGAATCATTAAAGCCAATGATAATATCTTTTTCATATTCTTATCTTATTTTTGTCAGTATAAGTAATTAATTGCCATAACCAGGATTCTGTTCCAAATTAGAGTTGGTAGCACGCTCTGTCTGAGGAATCGGGAAGATGTTACGATAAGCCTCGAACTTACCACCCTCATGGATGCCGCCCTTCCACTGCCATGTGTATGAGCTTCCACCATAGTAACCGTAACGAATCAGGTCAGTACGACGAACTCCCTCAAAGTAAAGCTCACGAGCGCGTTCATCAAGAACTTCACGCAGAGTATAGGTCGTGTGTTGATCAGCATTATTAGCACGTTGACGCAGCACATTAATCAAACGTGTACCTTCCTCAAGAGTTGTATTGCTTCCTGCCGCACGAGCCTCTGCCTCAGCATAAATCAGGTAAGCCTCAGCCAAACGCATCAAGATGATGTCGTTATCATTGTGAGTAGAGTTAGAAACGGCACCACCGTCTGAACGACAACTCTGATACTTGATGGTAGCCAAACCATGAGTAAATGTTGCCAAATCGTCGTTAGTGTACTTACGTCCTTTTGGAACAAGAACCTTCACACCGTCCTCTTCTTTATAGTCATCACCAAAGAACAAAGCACGGTCATCACCTGCAGCAGCAACTATAGTCTCTGTACTCCAGTTAGGAAGCGCATCAAGTTTACTGGTTGCAATGAACTTTTGCAACAAGTCTACACGCGTACGGTTACCACCCCATGCCTGATCTGTACTTTGTGGATATGCATAAACCATATTACCATCCCAACAAGCTGCAAAGAGGAACGTTGAACCACCCCAAGAAGCTGAAGAAGCGCCTTCAAGAACAAATGAGAATACAGCCTCGTCGAAAGCACCAGACTGATCATTATCTGCCATGAACAGCATCTGGTAAGCAGAATACTGACCATTAGCACTTTTGTGTGTAGTAGCATTATCGCCCATCCAAATAGAGCGACCTGACTGCTTAATCACCTTGTCTGCATATTCCTTAGCCTTCGCCCACTGAGCAGTACCTGTGTACTTCTCGGCATTCAGATAGAGGCGAGCCAGAAGCATCCAAGCGGCGCTTTGGTCTGCACGTCCATAATTCGCAGTACCCTTCTTGCGTACGGAAGGAGCAAGCATACCATCTACATTGTCCTCAAGTTCTTTGGCAATCCATGCAAAGAGCTCAGCACTCTTAATCTGGCGAGGTTTCTCACCAATTGTCTCTGAAAATGAAGGATTACCAAAGTTATCAAGTAAGAAGTAATAATAGAGAGCACGAATGAAATGTACCTCAGCTGTCATTGTGGCATCATAGTCAGCACACTCTTGCAGATACTGGTTACATATTGTAACACCTAAACTGAGACGCCAATAGAGTCCATACAGACACTCGTTAGCCGGTGTGTAAGAATTGTAGTCAAATTCTCCAACGCCCTTATCGTTCCATCCACATATAGCCTCATCAGTAGTCAACTCATTGGCATTCCAGAGCAGACGATAAAGAACAGAAAGACCAGCATCACCCAAGTCGAGCTCCGAATCACCAGGAGCATAGCCTTCAAACACAAATTCTGCGTAGCATTTGTTGAAGAGTTTCTGAGCATCGACGGTCGTGTTCATGCGAGGATCGATAGGTTCTACGTCTAGATCGCCTGTACATGAACTCAATCCCATCGACAGCGCAACAGCTGCCATAGGAAGTATATTTTTAAAATATTTCAAATTCATAGTCTACAAAATATTAATTATGAATGTTCATTATTCAATCTTAGAAGTTCAGGTTCAGACCGAAGAGCAACGTCAGAGGACGGGGATAGACATTGCCGTCAATACCACTATTCACTTCAGGATCCATACCTTTGTACTTTGTGATGGTAAATACGTTAGTAGCACTGACATAGGCACGACCACTTATAGCCTTAAACAGCTTGTCGAATGAATAGCCCAATGTAATGTTGTCACACTTTAGGAAAGAAGCATTCTCCACAAAGTAGTCAGTCAAAGCATCATATAACTTGTCGCCATTCTTGTAGTTCACCTCGTATGCATATGGCATGGTATTGCTCATGTATCCTGTACCTGTACCAATGTATTCCAGTGAACGGTGACCCATCTTAAGCTGGTTGAACACATAATTGCCAACGCTTGCACGAAGACCGAAACCGAAGTCCCAATTCTTATATTGTACGCGTGAACTCAAACCAAACAACCAGGGGGCAATTGACGACTTATAGAAATAACGGTCGTTGATATCGATGACGCCATTGGCATCACGATCTACGACAACTCCCTGGATAGGATTGCCTGCTTCGTCGTAAACCTGTTGGTAAACCCAGAACGAACCCATAGCCTGTCCTTCCTGATGGGCAAGACCATAGTTACCAGTACCCAAACCAACGTCACCATATTCAATAGGCTGTCCGTCACCAGCAAGTTCAGCAACCTTGTTTTTATTATAGGTCATATTACCTGTAACCTCCCACTGCCAGTCAGTAGTCTGGACAGGACGCACGGTCAGAGCAACTTCGACACCGGTATTCTCCATAGAACCAACATTGGTCATAATACGGTTACCAAAGTTAGACATAGCAGCCACAGGAGCCGACATCAACATGTCAGTGGTCTTACGGTGATAGACATCAATGCTACCAGTAATACGATTCTTCAAGAATCCGAAATCAAGACCTGCGTTATAGGTTGTTGTAGTCTCCCACTTCAAGTCTGGATTATATCCTAAGGGAATGTTCTGATAGCCATCACCTGCTGCAGGATAGAGAGCCTGGGTGCTGGTGGGCTGCTTATAGGCAGGAATGTAGCTATAATCTCCAATACCTTCCTGCTGACCAGTCATACCCCAACCCAAACGGAGCTTTAATTCACTGAGAGCTTTTACATTCTTAAGGAACGACTCTTCGTTAATCTTCCATCCGAGAGCGACAGAGGGGAAATAGCCCCACTTATTACCCTTACCAAAACGTGAAGAACCATCCGCACGAAGGGTTGCAGTCAACATATAGCGGTCAAAAGCGATATAATTCATACGTCCATAGAATGAAACCAGATAGTGCTCTGACTTCCACTCACTATTCTGCTCATTATATTTCTGACCTGCATTAGCTGCTGAGCTGGGATAGAGTCCATAGTCATTGTAATCACCCCAATACTTCTCATGACGCCACTCATAACCGCCCATGATATCGAAGTGCTGATCCTTATTGAAATCCTTATAATACTGCAAATAAGCAGTGTAGTTGAGGTTGAACTTATTCTCATGATCGGTCTTGTGGTAACCATAATAGAAGTTAGCAGGTCCCCATGGTTCAACATCCTGCTCCTGTTTACCATTGGCCCAGTCACCACTGAAATTCATGTGGATGCGGAGATCCTCAAAGCCATGAATCTGATAGTCAACCTCAACATTGCCCTGATAGTCAAATGAATTAGCACGGTCATTGTTGGCATTTAATTGTGCCACAGGGTTTGACTGTGCAAGAGCAATCTTCGAGTAAGGCCATGCTGCGTCACCATAAGGTGCATTCTGAGTCCACTGCCAATAGCCATTGAACTGCTTGAACTTCTCATCGCTTGACGTTACTGGCTGTGTGGGGTCAAAGCTAACAGCATTACCAATAGCGCTTGCAGCATAGTTATTATGTGCATACATGAACTTTCCGTTGATATTGAACTTCAGATGATCATCAAGGAAAGATGGATTCAGCGTAACACTGGCTGTAGCACGCTGGAAAGAGCTGGTCTTAACAATACCCTGCTGGTCTGTGAAACCTGCACTAACGCGATAAGGCATATCCTTCAGACCACCAGAAACAGTAATGTTATGGTCTGTAGAAATGGCGGTACGATAGATTTCTTTCTGCCAGTCAGTGTTGGCATTACCCAGCAATGCATAACGTCCAGAATCCTCACCATAGAGGTCCTTAACCAATGCACGATACTGATTCCCATCAAGCACATCAGTATACTTCTTGATGATAGATGCAGACACATTACCATTATAAGAGACTTGAGCTTTCTGGTTTTTACGACCTTTCTTGGTGGTAATGATGATAACACCATTAGAACCACGGCTACCATAGATGGCGGTAGCAGAGGCATCCTTCAAGACTGTAAACGATTCAATATCGTTCGGGTTTACCATTGACAAGGGGTTCGAAAGGCCTTTCACGCCTTGATTATCCATTGCCAGACCATCAATCACAATAAGAGGATCATTACCGCTGTCATTAAATGACGAACCACCACGGATACGAATCTTAGCACCATCACCTGGCTGACCAGATTTAGAAGTGATGTTCACACCGGCAATCTTACCCTGCATCATTTCCTGAGCATTGGTAATCAAACCATGGTTTTTCTCATCAGGTTTGATTGCTGTTACAGAACCGGTCAAATCATTCTTACGGGCAACACCGTAACCGATAACCACCACCTCGTTCAGAACGGCGTTGTCTTCCTGTAGTGTAACGACTACAGAAGGAGCAGCCTTGACAGTGGCATCCTGATAACCGATGTAGCTGACCTGGATGTCAGCACCTTGGTTAGCCTGCAAAGTGAAATTACCGTCGAAGTCCGTAATGGTAGCGGTTTGCGTGTTCGCTACACGTACGGTGGCACCGATGATAGGTTCACCCTGAGCATCCTTAACATGGCCTTTCACGTTGATTTGCGCGAAGGCTCCTACCGATAGGAATAGTCCTAACATGAGGACAAGCATCCTAAAAGGCATCTTAATGTTTACCTGCTTCATCTTTAAATCTTTAAAGTTACTAGTTATAAAATAAATTGGTTTTAGCGTATTCGAATTAACGAAATGATTTAAATCTGCTGCAAAAGTAAAGATTATTTCGTTACGTTATACTTTTTTAGGGGTTAAATACGTTATATTGATAGTGCAAACGTTTGCATTAACATAATTGAACATTGAACATTGAACATTGAACAACGAATCGATAATTTGTATAACTTTGCAGAAACAATCAATAACTGATGAAAGAAACAGGCCCATTAACGATGAAGGATATTGCCCGAGAATTTGGTATCTCGGTGGCAACAGTATCGCGTGCGCTGAAGGATTCGCCCCGCATCTCGGCAGAGCGTCGGGCTGCTATTCAGCAGTATGCCCGCGAGCATAACTTCATACCGAATGTGCTGGCAGAATCGCTACGCCATTCAAGGGTTCAACCCATCAGGGTGATAGGTGTCATCATTCCCAACTTTGTACATTACTATTTTGCCTCTGTGCTCGCAGGCATAGAAGAGGAAGCTGCCAAGCGTGGCTATCGCATTCTGGTTGCCACGAGTCAAGAGCAATACGAACGTGAGGCGGACATCTGCCAATGGTTCTTTGAGAACAAGATGTGTGGTGTCATCGTGTCGCAGGCCAAGGACACGAAGGACTATAAGCACTTTCAGCAACTGATGGACGCTGGCATACCACTGGTCTTTTATGATAGAATATGTACGGGCGTGAACGCGAGTCGCGTGGTTGTCGACGACTATATGGGTGCCTACAATGGTGTAACTCATCTGATAGCTACGGGGTGCAACCGTATAGCTTTTTTCGGTTCGGCTATGACCATGGAGATATCGAAAAACCGTTTTAACGGCTATAAGGATGCTCTGCTAAAAAATGGTATTCCATACGACGAGTCGCTGACACGTATCTGTGATAATCGCGCCGATGCGGAAATCATTGCGCCAGAGTTATTGCAAATGGATACACCGCCCAACGGATTCTTTGCCGTCAACGACGATACGGCTATAGGTATTCTGTATACCGCTAAGCGCATGGGGTTCCGCGTGCCCGAGGATATCAGCATCTGCGGTTTCACCAACGGCTATCGCGCCATTGCCTGCGACCCGATGCTGACCACTATTGAGCAGCGTGGTGTAAAGGTTGGCGAAGAGGCTGCCGACATTCTCATTCAACAAGTAGAGGGCACCATTCCTCGCGACAAAGCAGAACGTCGCGTCGTCCGTACACGCCTCGTTGTCAGAGGTACTACAAAGTAATTTTTCTTTTTAACGACAACTTGGACAACTAAGACAACTTTTTTACAACGATGATTGATATTTCAAAATACAAACAACATATTTATGATGTGATAGGAGCCATTCACGAGGTCCACAAAGAATTAGGGCCAGGTCTGAATGAAAGTTGCTATCAGGAAGGGCTACAGATGCAGTTAGAGGAACAGGGAATATCCTTCCAACGCGAGCTGACCTTCCACCCAGAATATCATGGCAAACGGATGGAAGTCACCTATCGTCTTGACTTCTTATGCAAAGAAAATATCATTATTGAATGCAAAGCGGTTTCAGATCTTAACAGTACTCACCGTGCCCAATTATTCAATTACATGCGTCTGTTAAAATATCCTTGTGGTATCTTAGTTAATTTCATTCCTAAATTTGCTACTATCGAGCGATATTTCCTTGACATTGACACCATGGAGATAGTTGGAACTGATGGCAAAGTAAAACAGTTCCTTTAAATAAAAAGTTGTCCAAGTTGTCTAAGTTGTCGTAAAACAAAAAAAAATAAAATAAAATAAGTTGTAGTATATGAAACAAAAACCGAATTTACCTTTTTGGAGTCTGTGGAACCTAAGTTTCGGATTCTTTGGCGTACAAATTGCATACGCCTTGCAGTCGGCCAACATCTCGCGCATTTTTGCGACGCTGGGTGCTGACCCGCATTCGCTGAGTTATTTCTGGATACTGCCACCGCTGATGGGTATCCTTGTGCAACCGATTGTCGGCACACTAAGCGATAAGACCTGGACACGCTGGGGCCGTCGCATACCATACTTGTTTGTTGGTGCCGCCGTTGCTGTATTGGTGATGTGTCTTTTACCCAACTCTGGATCATTTGGACTGGCTGTGGGTGCCGCCATGATATTCGGCCTGATAGCGCTGATGTTCCTCGATACCAGTATCAATATGGCTATGCAACCCTTTAAGATGCTGGTGGGCGACATGGTGAACGAGGAGCAGAAGGCTAAGGCTTACTCTATCCAGTCGTTCCTTTGCAATGCAGGCTCGGTGGTAGGCTTCTTGTTCCCCTTCTTCTTTACTTGGATAGGTATCAGCAATGTGGCCGAAAAGGGTGTCGTACCCGACTCCGTCATCTGGTCGTTCTATATCGGTGCCGCTATTCTTATTCTCTGTGTCATCTATACCACATCGAAGGTCAAGGAGTGGAATCCGCAAGAATATGCAGAGTATAATGGGGCCAACGAGGCCAATGAGGCCAATGAGACCGATGGCAATTGGATTACGCTGCTGAAGAATGCTCCTTCAACTTTCTGGAAGGTGGGACTGGTGCAGTTCTTCTGCTGGGCAGCATTCCTCTATATGTGGAACTACACCACAGGTGCTATTGCCGAAACGGTATGGGACACGACCGACCCTGCCAGTGAGAATTTCCAGATTGCAGGCAACTGGGTTGGCGTACTCTTTGCCGTACAGGCCATCGGTTCGGTAGTGTGGGCAGCCATTTTGCCGCAATTCCGCAACACCAAGGTGGCATACGCTGTCAGTCTGTTGATTGGTGCCGTAGGTTTTGCTATGGTACCCTTCCTCCACGACCAGTACATGCAGTTCATTCCTTTCGTACTGATTGGCTGTGCCTGGGCCGCCATGCTGGCCATGCCTTTCACTTTTGTCACCAATGCCCTGCAGGGCTATGGCCACATGGGAGCCTATCTGGGACTCTTCAACGGCACCATCTGTATTCCTCAGATTGTTGCTGCCTTGTGCGGTGGTCTGGTGCTGTCGCTGGTTGGTAGTCATCAGTCCACCATGATGATTGTTTCCGGCGTACTGCTGGTTGCCGGCGCTTTAAGTGTCTCTGTCATCAAAAAATAATTATGAATATGCATTAAAAGAATACGACTATGAAAATACTGTTTAATGTAGAATATCAGACCACCTTTGGTGAAGACCTGGTGCTGAATATCCTTTCTGACGATGCTACCAAGACATCACGTCATAAGATGACCACGCTCGATGGTCTGCATTGGTTTGTCGAGATAACGAAAGTTCTGAAGCCTGGTACTTATATTGACTACTACTATAGTCTCATGCGCGGCGACGAAGAGGCCCGTCACGAATGGCTCGTAGAACCACACCGTCTGGAGTTTGCTGCTCAAAAGGGTGTACGCTATACTGTATTCGACCACTGGATCGACATTCCCGAGGATGCCTATCTGTATAGTTCCGCCTTTACTGACTGCGTCATGGCTTGCCAACGCGAATTGAGCACCACAACGGAATATCAGCGCACGGTACGATTGAAGGTTCGTGCCCCACAGCTTCGCATTGGCGAACAGTTAGGCATTGTCGGTGCCGGCGAGGCATTGGGCAACTGGGATGTCAACAAGGCACTGCCCATGTTCGAACATGAATACCACGAATGGGTCATCAGTCTCGATGCTGCTTTACTGCCTCAGACCATAGAGTTCAAGTTTGTAATGCTGGGTGTTGAGGATCCCGTTTGGGAACAGTGTGGGAACCGCACGGTCTCGTTAACCGAGATAGCCGATAACGAAGTTGTCGTCTATGAACTCTCACAAGCCAACTTCCCCGTCTATCCATGGAAGGGTGCCGGTACGGTGATTCCCATCTTCTCGCTACGCAGCGAAGGCTCGTTCGGTGTGGGCGACTTCGGTGACCTGAAACTCATGATTGAGTGGGCCGACAAGACTAACCAGCGCGTTCTTCAGGTATTGCCCATCAACGATACCAATATGACACGCACATGGCAGGACAGCTATCCGTACAATTCGATTAGCATCTATGCCCTGCATCCGCAATATACCGACCTTAGACAGTTACCTGAAATCAAAGATGAAAAACAGAAAACACACTTCGAACAGTTGCGTCAGGAACTGAATGCACTGCCGCAGATTGACTATGAGCGCATGTTCAGTGCTAAGATGGAGTATCTGCAAGTGCTGTTCCAGCAGGAAGGAGCAGCAGTCAAACGTACTGCTGCCTACAAACAGTTCTGCTCGGACAACGAACAGTGGTTGAAGCCATACGCTGAGTTCTGCTACTATCGTGACCTCTACGGAACGGCAGAATTCCCCACATGGCCCAAGGCTCTGCCTAAGCCTGACAAGAAAGTGACCGACTTCTGGTGCTACGTGCAGTACAATCTTGACCGTCAGATGCATGCCGCTCATGAGTATGCCCGCGAGCATCGTGTCATCCTGAAGGGTGACATTCCCATCGGTATCAGTCGCGATGGCGTCGAAGCTTGGGTAGAACCAAAGTACTTCAACCTGAATGGTCAGGCCGGTGCACCACCCGATCCATTCTCTGCCGACGGTCAGAACTGGGGCTTCCCCACATACAACTGGGACGAGATGCTGAAGGACGGCTGCCAGTGGTGGGTACGTCGCTTCCGTAAGATGTCACAGTACTTCGATGCTTACCGTATCGACCACGTCCTGGGCTTCTTCCGCATTTGGGAGATTCCTGTGCCTGAGAAATCCGGTCTGGAGGGTCAGTTTGCCCCAGCCTTAGGTCTGAGTCGCGAAGAGATTGAGGGCTATGGCATCTATGGTCACGACGACCTGTTCTTGGTTGACCATAAGCGTAAGGACCGCTGGCATCCACGTATCGCCGTACAGTATCAGGCTCCTTACGAGAAGCTGAACGACGGCGAGAAGCAGAACTTCAACCGCTTGTATAACGACTACTTCTACCGTCGCAATAACCAGTTCTGGTATCAGGAGGCGATGAAGAAACTGCCGCGCCTGACGCAGGCCACCCGCATGCTGTGCTGTGCCGAAGACCTCGGCATGGTACCTGACTGTGTGCCTTGGGTCATGAACGAGTTGCGCATCCTGTCACTCGAAATCCAGTCAATGCCGAAGGACGACAAAGTTCGTTTCGGTCATCTCAGCCGTAATCCTTATCGTTCGGTATGTACCATTTCCACGCACGACATGCCAACACTCCGCCAATGGTGGGATGAGGACGAAGAGCGCACACAGGCCTATTTCAACACCATGCTCTATCGTGGCGGTGCTGCGCCCCACCCACTACCAGGCTGGCTGGCCAAGGACATCGTAAGCCGTCATCTGACATCGCCCTCGATGCTCTGTCTGCTGTCACTACAGGACTGGCTCTCTATCGACGAGCGCCTGCGTCTGCCAGACCAGAATGCTGAGCGTATCAACATCCCTGCTAATCCACGCCACTACTGGCGCTATCGTATGCACCTCACCATCGAGCAACTGCTCAAGGAAGATGACTTCAACGAGACTGTCAAGACTCTCATTGTCCAAAGTGGACGTAAGTAAACCACAACATGAATATTTAATTTATGACGACAACTTGGACAACATAGGACAACATTTAGCCTCCGACGGCAAACCGCCGTCTGCGGGTTGTTTTAAAAGAGTTGTCCAAGTTGTCTAAGTTGTCGTAAAAAACTAAATAAGTTGTCGTTAAAAAAAAACTAAATAAGTTGTCGTTAATACTATAAAATATGAAGAAGTATCTGATATTATTATTGTTATCGTTGCCCCTCATGCTATGGGCAACGGAAGTGAAGTCGCCTAACGGCAATCTCGTGCTCAACTTCACCCTTGACCAGGGACGGCCTACATATACCTTATCGTATAAAGGTAAGGAGGTGGTGCGTCCTTCACACCTCGGTCTGGAGTTGGCTAAGGACAAGCATGCCTCGTTGGGGCTGGACGAAGACGACCTCATGGAGGGATTCCAGATGGTTGACACCAAGACGTCAGAGTTCGACGAGACGTGGAAACCCGTCTGGGGCGAGAGTTCTACCATTCAGAACCACTACAACGAACTGGCTGTCACGCTGGTCAGGCACTTCAACAGACCGATGAAAACTGCCATGGGAATGGATCTGGAAATGAAACCTGGTGGCGGTCCTGGTGTCGCACTACAATCCTATTCACGTCAGATGATTATCCGCTTCCGCGTCTATGACGACGGCATCGGCTTCCGTTATGAGTTTCCGCAGCAGAAGGACCTGAACTACTTCCTCATCAAGGAAGAGCATTCAGAGTTCGCCATGACGGGCGACCACACCGCTTGGTGGTTGCCGGGCGACTACGATACCCAGGAACAGGAGACACAGCAGACGAAACTCTCAGAGATTCGCGGGCAGATGTCCAAAGCTGTCAATTGGGGCAATTCCTCAGTTGCCGTCTTCTCACCTACTGGTGTGCAGACATCACTACAGATGAAGACTGCCGACGGTCTGTATATCAACATCCACGAGGCAGCCTGTGCCGACTATGCTACCATGCATCTGGAACTGGTTGATGCCGAGACCAAGGCGCTTACCACCAAACTCGAGGGCAGCAGCAACAAGTACACGCCTAATCCCCTGCCATCACCCTATCCTCTGCCGAAGCCTTTCACGTTTGTCAGCCATCTGACGCCTGACGCTACAGGTCTGAAGGGTGCCATGCAGACACCGTGCGAGACACCCTGGCGTACCATCATAGTCAGCGATGATGCGCGCGACATGCTGTCGAGCAACCTCATCCTGAACCTCAACGAGCCTTGTAAACTGGAGGACACCTCTTGGATTCATCCCACAAAGTACTGCGGTGTATGGTGGGAGATGATAGTCGGCAAGAGCAACTGGCACTATACCGACGACTATCCCAGCATCAAACTCGACCAGATTGACTGGACAAAGGTGAAGCCTCACGGCCGTCATGCTGCCAACAACGAGAAGGTGAAGCGCTACATCGACTTTGCCGCCAAGAACGGTCTCGACCAAGTACTGGTAGAAGGTTGGAACGTTGGTTGGGAAGACTGGGCCAATATGTGGAAGCGCGACGTGTTCGACTTCCAGACACCCTATCCTGACTTCGACATCAAGATGCTGAACGACTATGCCCATTCCAAGGGTGTAAAGCTGTTGATGCACCATGAGACATCGTCCAGCACGCAGAACTACGAGCGCCACATGGAGGCTGCCTTCAACCTGATGAACAAGTATGGCTACGACGCTGTGAAGACGGGTTATGTGGGTGACATCATCCCACGTGGCGACCACCACTATTCACAGTCGATGAACAACCACTACCTGTATGTCGTCAAGGAGGCCGCCAAGCACCATATCATGGTAAACGCCCACGAGGCCACGCGTCCTACCGGTCTCTGCCGCACCTACCCCAACCTCGTTGGCAACGAGTCGGCACGTGGCACGGAGTATGAGGCCTTTGGCGGCTCGCGTCCCGACCACACCTGCATACTTCCCTTTACGCGTTTGCAGGGCGGTCCGATGGACTATACACCAGGCATCTTCGTTACGAAGCTCAACGAGTGGAGTCAGAATACCTCGTGGGCACGTATCACCATTGCCGGTTCATTGGCGCTCTACCTCACGATGTACTCGCCACTGCAGATGGCTGCCGACCTACCCGAACACTACGAGCGCTTCGACGATGCCTTCCAGTTCATTCGCGACGTAGCCTGCGACTGGGACCAGAGCATCTACCTCGAAGCCGAGCCTGCTGACTACATCACCGTAGCCCGCAAGGCCAAAGGTACACAGAACTGGTTCATCGGCGGCAAGTGTGACGAAAACGGTCACAAGTCGACCATCAAACTCGACTTCCTGGAAAAGGGACGCAAGTACAACTGCACCATCTATGCCGATGCCCCCGATGCACACTACGAAAAGAATCCGCAGGCTTACGTTATTACCAAGCGCGTGGTGAAGCGTGGCGATACCCTCAAACTACAAGAGGCACCAGGCGGAGGCTTCGCCGTCTCGCTGATAGCACAATAACAAAAAAAATGCTGGACGCTTCACGCATCCAGCATTTTTTTTGTTTTTACTTTTCTCAATTCTCAATTATTTTGTACCTTTGGCTTCGCCGAAAGTTCTCTTACCTGAAGGTGAAGAGTGTGGCGATGCAATCTATCGCTCGAAAAAACTCAAATAAATTTTGGTTTTTTACTCACTTAATCGTACCTTTGCACCATGAAACGTAAAAATTACAACTAATATGTATAAGAAACTATTCATGACTGCAGCCGTTATGGCTGCCTGCATCCAGACAGATGCACAAACTCTGGCTACCGAGTTTAAGGGAACAAGTAACAACAATCCCATCAGCCCTTGTGTTTATTGTGCCGACCCGACAGCGTTGGAGTACAACGGTCGTCTGTACGTCTATGGTTCTAACGACCACCAGCAGTTCATCAAGAACGGGAAAAAAGGCACTAACGATTATGGTGACATCAAGTCAATTGTCGTCCTCTCGACTGATGACATGGTGAACTGGACCTTCCACGGCACTATCGACACAAAGAAGGTATGTACCTCGTGGGGCTCAGGCTACTTCAGGTCGTGGGCTCCCTCAGTCACGTGGCGCCACAATGAGACTACTGGCAAGGACGAGTTTTTCCTGTATTTTGCCAACTGGGCTTCCAATGTCGGTGTGCTGACGGCTGAATCTCCTATCGGACCATGGAAATCACCACTGACCGGTCCTATCGTTTCAGGAAATACGCCTGGCGTCAACCCCTGCAATTGGTGTTTTGACCCAGGTGTGGTCATCGACGACAACGGCACTGGCTGGCTGACCTTCGGTGGTGGCGACCCGAACGCTCAAGGCACAGACATCCTGCCTAACAATGCCGGTATCGTTAAGCTCAAGCCATCGATGACCGCTGTGGACGGAAAGGCTGTCAAGTTGCCGGCTCCCTACCATTTTGAAGCCAGCGAGCTGAACGTCATCAACGGCAAGTACGTTTATACCTATTGTTCGAACTGGGCTAATCGCTCAGACGCAGACTGGAACAAATACAAGCAGGAGAATGGCATCACCATATCGAAGCCGGAGACCTGCACCATGTGCTATATGGTCAGCGACAATCCCCTGGATCCTAACTCTTGGGTGTATAAAGGAGTATATGGTCCTCACCCAGGTTCATCGCCCAACAACCATTCGCACCTGCATAAATTCAATGGGAAATACTATCACATCTACCACAACGGTTCGCTGCTGGAAGGCATGAAGAGCGCCAAGGCTACCACGTCAGATGCGTCAACCTACCGTTCCATCTGTGTTGACGAGATCACTGTCGATGAAGCCACACAGACTATCAGCAAGGCCAATCTGACATCGAAAGGAGCCAGCGGCATCCGTTATCTGAACCCCTACCTGTTACAGCAGGCCGAGACCATGGGCAATTGTGGCGGTGTGAACTACGAGGACTTTACCAACATTGAGAAGAACACCAGCGTCAGCACATTAGGCAACGATGCTTCGAGAAACATGCAGGTCAAGATGAAGGCTGGTTCGTGGATAAACCAGAAGCGCGCAGACTTCGGTACTAATGGTGCTGAAAAATTCACGTTGCGCGCCAAGGGAACCGGCACGTTGGAAATACGCCTCGGTTCCAAGAGTCTCCAGTCGGCTGCTATTATCAACTTCTCGTCGACGGAGATGGAAGAACAAACGATTGAGGTCGACCCCACCAAATTCCAAGGATTCAAATCCATCTTCTTCGTCGTCACCGCTGCCGAGAACTTCTATGTTGATGCCTGGCAGTTTACAGAAGTTGGTTCTACTGGCATCCAGCCAACGTTTAACGTTCAACGTTCAACGTCCAACGTTCAACGTTCAACGTCCAACGTTCAACCCTACGACCTCTCAGGCCGTCGCGTGTCAGACACGCAGCAGCATCGTGGCATCATCATCAAGAACGGAAAAAAGATATGGCATTAATAAAAAGTTATAAAGGAATGTCCCCACAATGGGGCAAAGACTGTTACTTCAGCGAGAACGCCACCATCGTTGGCGACGTCAAGATGGGCGATAACTGCTCCATCTGGTTTAATGCCGTGGTACGTGGCGACGTAGCGCCCATCACCATTGGCAACTGCTCAAACGTACAGGACGGCTCGTGTGTCCACGTGACCCATGAAACCGGCCCCACGCACATCGGCAGCTACGTCACCATCGGACATAACGTTACCGTGCATGCCTGCACCATCCACGACCACGCCCTCATCGGCATGGGTGCTACCCTACTCGACGGCTGCGAGATAGGCGAAGGGGCCATCGTGGCAGCTGGTGCCTTGGTACTCCAGAATACCAAGGTCGGTGCCGGCGAAATATGGGGCGGCGTACCTGCCAAGTATATCAAACCCACCCGTCCAGGCCAGACGGACAATGCCGAGCACTACGTAGCCTACGCCAAAACCTTCATGGAAGAGAATCCGGACTGCCGGTTTACGAAGTAACATATCCTTATTTTCTGTAAGCATCCATAGAATTAAAATCAGGGAAGCGGCTGAGAGGTAGGAATTTGGGCCTGTCCGCTACCTACGCTGACTCAGGGCTTCCCTGAAGGTTGATTGAAGAAATTGAAGACTCCGCTGATCCACTTCGTCAGGATTCAATCAAAAACCTGTCCCTTTGATTGAGTAATTCGAGATTCACATGAGCACGGTTATTGATTCATAGCAGCATTCTGCTTACGATCTCTAAGATAGAAATAGAGACCACCTACATTTGCTATTACAAAAATGAAAAGCATCATTCCAATTGCTACATCCATATTGTTTACCCTTTCTTCTTTTTTGGTGAGTCGTCGTCCTGTATCAGCAGCATTCCCCATCCTAAGGAGGCTCCAACAACAGCAACACCCGTAATCAACAAATACATTCTATTCTCTATCCCTTCAAATATTGAGGAAATTATTACAGCCGTCGTGATATATTTTGCAATATCCAACAACCAATTAGCAAACTTCTCTTTACGTTTTTTCTTTTTGTTCACGGTGCAAAGATAGACAAATTTCCGATAACTTGCAAATCTTTTGGCAATAATTTGCTAAACAAAAGCCTCACACGGGGATGACCTGTGAGGTCATAACCCTGTCTTATTATCAAAAACACTTATCGCTTTAACCTCCTTGCCATCCTTCCTATCCAGTTCAACGCCCCATCACTACTGCGGTGGGTCAAATAAGCTGCGGTACGAGAGACGATCAAGCAATAACCCTATGTTATCAATTAATAACCCTATGTTATCTGGCAATAACATGGCCTTATTGCATCAGCCTGGAAGGGTATGGCACTTTCGGGTCGTCCGAGACGTTCTTTTCACCCGTAGTTACGTCACTTTGCGGTCGTAGTAACGACACTTTACCCCCCTAAAGTATCATCGGAACGGGTCGTAGATGCCGTCGGAACAAGTGGAAACTAACGTCGGAACGGGTCGAAAGTATCATTCCTTTGCCCCACCCTATCGTTTAACCCTAACTCACACGGGGACAGTCCCCCTGTGAGGTCATGCATTCCTTATAATTGTGAAACTGATACCCGTCAGACGGACTAACTGACGAATGCTGCCACCATATTCTTTGGCATCTCGAAGGATATCTTTTTGCCTATCACGACTATAGATTTGTAGATCTGCCGGTCGAGTAAGACTATAGTTGTTAACAAAGAAATCTATCATCTCCTCGTCCGTCCTGACACTGCTTCCACTGTCGTAGTCGAGTATCGAAACTGTTTTAGGAAGCAGGTCATTTACCAGTCCACGTAATTCATTAAGGGGCATTCTTTCCAAAACAGGCTTTGTACTACAAATAGCCTGAATACCGTTACCTGAACGTTCGTATTCTCCCCAGCTGTTCCATTTGTAACTTCCAACATCCTTCGTAATGCCCGCAGCAACAGGATTCTGGTGGATATACCGAAGAAGCGTGAAGAAATAGCCATTGTCGTTGACAGGCTCACTTTTAAACCTATCCTGAAAGAGATGTCCGAAATGTATATATTTCTTGTTGTAATACTGGGCATAGGATACACCTATGCGTTTTATGACTTCCGCCAAACTCTCTGCACCGTCCCTGATGAGCAGGTGAACGTGATTGGTCATCAAACAATAGGCATAGAAAGTACAACGGGAGGGCAATGGACGGCCGTTGTCATCTACAGGACATACCATCTGTAACAGCAACTCCAGAAAACGAGTATAGTCTTCTTCGTCCTCGAAGATATTTTGTCTATTGATACCACGCATCATCACGTGATAGATGCCTGTTCCGCTAACTTCTCTTGCTTGTCTTGCCATACAATTCAATTATAATCAAGACGCAAAGTTACAAAGAAAAAAGCAAAGCGCCAAAGAAAAGAAGAAAAACCTCACAAGGGGACTGTCCCCCTGTGAGCACAATTCAATTATAATCAAGACGCAAAATTACAAAGAAAAAAGCAAAGCGCCAAAGAAAAGAAGAAAAACCTCACAAGGGGACTGTCCCCCTGTGAGCATAATCAAGACGCAAAAGTACAAAGAAAAAAGCAAAGCGCCAAAGAAAAGAAGAAAAACCTCACAAGGGGACT
>CAMJDL010000024.1 GCA_946404405.1 uncultured Prevotella sp. | reverse complement strand
GAATTATGAATTTTTTATAAAAAGATGTATTTTTCTTGCTTTTTCTTGTTTTTTAGCAATAATTTTCGTACTTTCGTGCCGTGATTTTAAATCTATACGTGATATAACATGGAAATCAGCAACCAGAATTACTGCATCATCCTTGCTGGAGGCATGGGACGACGTTTGTGGCCTGCAAGCAGGAAGGAGTATCCAAAGCAGTTTTTAGATTTTTTCGGCACAGGCCGTACTCAACTGCAAACAACCTATGACAGATTTGCCCGCTTATTGCCTGCCGAGAATATATATATATGTACGTGTAAGGAGTATCTGCAACTGGTAAAAGAGCAGTTACCCGATATAACGGAAAAAAATATCCTGGTGGAACCCGTACATCGAAACACAGCACCCAGTGTGGCGTGGGCAAACATGCGCATCAAGCGCATCAACCCCGATGCCAACATCATCGTTTCGCCTTCCGACCAGATGGTATTAAACGAAGAGAAGTTCCAGGGTAGCTTGGAGACGGGCATCAGCTACGTTACCGAGAACGACGTTTTGCTGGCTATGGGTGTGCGTCCTACGCGTCCTGAGCCCGGCTACGGTTATATCCAGTTAGGTGAACAGAGTTGCAAGCCCGACGTATTCTGTGTCAAGTCGTTTACGGAGAAACCTGAGCGCGAGTTTGCTAAGATGTTTATGGAGAGTGGAGAATTCTATTGGAATACGGGTATCTTTATCTCAAACTCGCGCCATCTGACAATGACGTTCGAGAGCATCTTCCCCAGCGTGTTGCGTAATCTGAAATTCGAGAATCCCGATTATACCTACGAGGAAGAGATGGAGTATGTGGCGCAAAACTATCCCCGCTACCCTAACTTGTCGCTCGACTACGCCATTCTGGAACAGGGACGCTCTGTCTATGTCATGAAGTGTGACTTTGGATGGGCTGATCTGGGCACTTGGCATGCCATCTTCGAGTGTATGAGCAAAACGCCAGACGACAACGTGGCGCTTGATTCAGAAGTGTTAATTGAAGACTCAACGAATAATATTATCCGCCTGCCTAAGGGGAAATTGGCTGTCATTAGCGGACTGGATGGCTATATTGTGGCCGAAGAGGGCAATGTACTGTTAATCTGCAAGAAAGGTGACTCATCGGCTTTGGTACGCAAGTACGTCAATGAGGTACAATTGAAATACGGAGACGACTTTATCTAAAACTTATAACGGAGTTGTAACAGGATGTCTGTCATTGACGAATGGGCAATTTGCTGCAATCCGCTACCGATAGTGGAACGATCGAAATAGTTGGTCGTTCCATATTTTATGATAACCTTTAAACGTTGTCCGATGGCAGCCTGCAACATCAGGGAATGACGCAAGCCGTGACCATAGTAGGCAGGAAATGAGAAGTCATACTGCACGGAACGCTCATACTGATAAAGTCGGGCATCGTAGCTGTCTGTACGAAACCAGCCGATATGTCCGTCCATCGTCAGCCAGCGCCATTGCCATGTGGCATGCTGTCCCAGCATCAGGCCTTGTTGCCAGTCATCGTCAGCCCAAGTACGGACAGCATCAGCCTGCGTCTGCAATGACCACTGTGGCGACAGCGTGATGGTAGAGCGCAGACGCAGCCGGTGTTCAGGCAGATTCTGCAAGTGTAGTTTCTCGCTGTCGTCACGCTGTCGGATACGCATCCTGTAACGTGCTTCAAGATTCCATTCCCTTCCACTATAATAGGCAGACAACAAGGCATCGAACGCATCACTTGGAAGATTGACCTGATAGCGTGGATGGCTGAAATGCGCATAGTCGACATAGCCCTGAAACAGCCAAGCCTTAGCGGGTTGCCACTTAGCACCCAAATAGGCTCCATGCTCGTTTTGTACGCCACTGCCCTCGCCGAAGCTCTTGGCATGCAGGGACACATAGCGCTTGTCGTAATAGCGATGCAGCAGCATCAGTGTCAGCGCATCCGTGACTCGCCAATTCACAGTATTGATGGTTGCCAGGGCGCCTTGATGGTTGACAGCAGTTTCTCCAGACAGGCCCCATCGACTTGTGTTATAGCCATAGTCGATGCTCATGTTCGTAAAGTCAGAGCCCGAGGCAGCATAGCGTTTGTAGAGCACCTGTTGGGGAATCAGCTGACGATTGAGGTGGGTATATACCATATTCAGATTGGCATGGAATGTACCTTGTCGATAGCCGATGCTGCCACCGAAGTCTGTTTCGTAAGTATTGTTTTTCTTAGTCAGCTCCGTCTGCGTGCGATGGTATCCGTCGCGCAACAGGGTGCGAGCCGTCCCGTCTTCATTTAGTGTGGCATCCAACGCCCGGTAGGAAGCAAAAGCTGACAGTCGCCAGTGGTCGGCAACACGTATTGTAGCTGCCGCACCTTGCAGATAGTCGCCCTGCGAACGGGAGGCGTGGGCTGTCAACATGTGCGTGGTACGCCCCATCGACTGTAGCGTGGCCAACTTACCCAAGCTAAAGGCGGTGTTCATGACCAATCCCATACCCATCTGGACGCGATACGTACCAAGGTTCAGTTCTTCAAGGCGTCCCATGTGGCGCAGTTGCAGGTAGTAGCTGTAGTGGTCGTACCCCATTCGGTTCTTGTCCGAGAAGAACGGTTCTCCTGCATCCTGGGCTGCCGTGAGGCCGAACCTGATGCGGTCGTTATAGTTGAACTGATAGCGGAAATCATGTCGGTATTTATAGCCCAGATAGCCGGAACCGTCTGTTGTTATATCGCCCTTTCGGTTATAGAGCGGTATCTTGCCGCTGACCACCAAGCTATGGCGTCCGTATTTAGTCACGTCACTCAACTTCGGCCATACGCGCCGTGCCTTTTCAGGACCTATATATACGAAATGTTCAAGCAGTTGACGGGTATGAAAGTCGAGACTGGCTATCATCTTTAATTCTCCTATCGAACGGATAGGCGCATAGCGATAGACATATTCCATAATCTGCTCCACTTGAGAGGCAGAAAGAAACGGTAATGTCTCCAGTTCCTCGCGTGTCGTCTGATTCAGGTTGATGGGCGAAGCAGCAACCTCTGCCAGCTGTTCAACCATCGTCTCACCATACCCCTCCTCCAGATCTTCTACTGTCAGCCATTGTCGAAAGTCATCCTGCCAATTATCCTGACTATAGACACCCATTGACCATAGAAAAGCCAGTGCCAATATCAAATACCTTGTCATAATAGCACGCAAAGGTAGCATAAAATAAGCGAAAATCCAAATTTATAAAGAAAAACTAGTTTTCCTTTTGTATTTCTCTCACTTATTCGTACCTTTGCAGCCAAAATTATAAGAAGTTATGGAATCAAAATTAGTCATTTATAATACGCTGACGCGCCAGAAGGAGCGTTTCGAGCCGTTACACGCCCCCAATGTGGGCATGTATGTTTGTGGTCCTACCGTCTATGGCGACCCTCATCTGGGACATGCCCGTCCAGCCATTACCTTCGACCTGGTGTTTCGCTATCTGAAACACTTAGGCTATAAGGTACGCTATGTGCGTAACATCACCGATGTGGGTCACTTAGAGCACGATGCCGATGAGGGCGAGGACAAGATTGCCAAGAAGGCACGACTGGAGCAGTTGGAGCCGATGGAGATTGCGCAATACTACACCAACCGCTATCATCAGTTTATGGATGCGCTGAACGTGTTGCGTCCCTCTATCGAGCCCCACGCCACTGGCCACATCATCGAACAGCAGCAGCTGGTGCAGCAGATTTTGGACAATGGCTTTGCCTACGAGAGCAATGGCTCTATCTACTTTGATATCGAGGCTTATAATAAGAAATATAAGTACGGAATACTCTCAGGTCGAAGCCTTGAGAACATCAAAGATGCCTCGCGCGAGAATCTTGATGGTGTTGGAGAAAAGCGCAATCAGGCCGACTTCGCCCTGTGGAAGAAAGCTCAGCCCGAGCACATCATGCGATGGCCCTCACCCTGGAGTGACGGCTTCCCTGGCTGGCACTGCGAGTGCACGGCTATGGGACGCAAGTATCTGGGCGAGGAGTTTGACATCCATGGAGGCGGTATGGACCTTGTGTTCCCCCACCACGAGTGCGAGATAGCACAGGCTCAGGCTTCGATGGGTCATCCTGCCGTGAAGTATTGGATGCACAACAACATGCTGACCATCAATGGTCAGAAGATGGGTAAGTCGTACAACAACTTCATCACCCTCGAGCAGTTCTTTACGGGTAATCATCCCCTGTTGGAGAAGGCATACTCGCCCATGACCATCCGCTTCTTCGTACTCTCAGCCCACTATCGTGGTACAGTGGACTTCTCGAACGAGGCGCTGCAGGCTGCCGAAAAGGGCTATGAGAAGCTGATGAATGCCATCAGCGATTTAGAGCGTGTTGCGATTTCGTCGCAATGCGACCCCGAGACCGAGAAGGTGGTGAAGAGCCTGCGCCAGAAGTGCTATGACGCCATGAACGACGACCTCGCCACACCATTGGTGCTGAGCCATCTCTTCGAGGCTTGTACTACCATCAACAAGCTCGTCGACCACAAAGCCACCATTTGTGCCGACTGTCTGAAGGAACTGAAAGAAGTCATGAACCTCTTTGCCTTCGACATCCTCGGCCTCTCTTCGGTTCAGGGTTCAGGGTTAACGGTTAATGGTTCTGAAGCTCGTGAAGAAGCTTTCGGTAAGGTTGTCGACATGGTGCTCGACTTGCGTGCCAAAGCCAAGGCCAATAAGGACTGGGCCACCAGCGACCAGATTCGCGACGAACTCGCTGCCGCTGGTTTCGAGGTCAAGGACACCAAAGATGGTGTCACTTGGAAGCTGAACAAATAAAGACGATTTAACGATATAAAAGAAGCCTGCTACTCGATGGAAGTAGCAGGCTTCTTTTTATCAAGTGTTCCGAAGAACGGAGTATCACTTTACAGCAATCTTCTTTCCGTTAATGATATAGACACCATCTGCAAGTTTAGACATCACCTCACTGCGCTTGCCTGTGATGACAAGGTTACCTGAGAGATTGTATACTTTGATGATGGCATTACCACTGACATCAATGAGCTGAGTGTCCTGAATAGCTGTAGCCAACTGCAAATCGTCATCATCGATGCGGATAGCCTGACGTGATACGCCAATGCTGCGTGCATAGGCCTCGAAGGGACGCAAGCCACGCACATTATCAAGGAATGCGCTACCAGGCAAGAACTCGTCCTGAGCATCGAGATTGATAGCAAGGATACCGACCTCCTTGTCACGATGCATGAAGTTAGGCACAAACATCACATTACCCTTTTCAGCCGGTTCAGGATTGGTGACTGGCACGTAAGTGTCAGTTGCACTGAACGTGACATTGCCAGCCAAGCGGAAGCGTGTAGCATAACGCTCATTGTTTGGCATACAGATGATGTAAGGCTTGTTGGCCTCCATAGTGCCAACATCTTCGAAGCCCAGTTCGTTGAGTGAGCGTAACCAGAACGGTCTATAAGCCTCCTGATTCTCCTGTTGCTCATAGCTCTTGAATGGTAACAGCTCACCCTTGCTCTCATGGATAAAGCGCGAAGGAGTGAACGGCAGTGTAAAGGATTCCCATCCGCCACCGTTTCCAGAAGTCATCGTAAACTTGTGAGTATACTTTATCGACTTTGCATAGAACCGCTCTGGGCAGTAGAAGTTGCTGGCGTAATCGTCAACAAGTACAATAGACTGGGCTGTGCCGTTGATAATCTGATTCTCGACAGCAGCATGACTTGGAGCAGCGATTTCGAATCGTACGAAGAGCAGCAAGTTCGGATTGTGGTTGGCATCAAACGAATTGTCAGGCAGTTTGGTGGTTGTATTCCAACGAACGGCAGCCAGTTCCGGACAGTTAGTGAAGATGCCATTGCCCACTTGCGTGATATTCTCAGGCGAAGTGAACGAAATGATTGGCAGACCAGAGAATGCGTTATCAGGCAGGGTACCATCCTCTATCGTCGTCTTACTCATGTCGAGATGCTGCAATGACGTCATGTTATTCTTAATGAACGCCAAATCAGCCTGATTCAGCGGACCTTCGATATTAAACTCTGTGATGGTCGACACGTCTGACCACGTCATCACCTCTTCGAGAACACCTGGCTTCTCGAGCGTAGTACCGTTCTCGCCTGCATAGAAGTTGATATCGAACGTAGCAATCTCTGAAGGATTCATGTACTTCCTTGTGGCGATAGCCTTAATCTGACCAGTGCTGTTAATAGCGATAGGTGTCTTATATTCGTATATCCAGCTGACGGTCTTGTTCGAATTGTCACGAGGATCATTACCATTGGTGGTGTACCAGATGGTAGCATCGTCGATAGCCTTCAAAGTCAGGAAGTGACCATCATAAGATACTGCTTCAACCATTGGACAGGCAATCTTATCACCAGTATTAACGGACCTGATATCAGAGTCGTACCAGCCATCACGAACAGCATAGGCGAGTATGGTACTATTATCCATGACATCGAATGGACCCGTGTACTTATGCGAATTCTTATTCACTGTTTTACCCTCCGACTCATAAGCATAATAGATTGTTGCCTCAGGTGTCGTGGTGGTGATCGTCATTGTAGTACCATTTTGGGCAAAGACAGGATCAGCCACACGGAATCCGTTATAAGTCATCTCGCGTACATCCGATTTAATCATTCCGTCCTTAATAGCGATTGCTTTAATCGTCGTATTGCGTGTCAGCTGGAAGCTATTGGTATACTGAGTATTTGCAGCGGTCGGTATAGAGCCGTCAAGTGTGTAGTAAATGCTTGCACCAACATCGCTACCGATACTTACATTAGCATCGCCATCTATAGAGATAATAGGAGCGTTACATGTGTAATCGCTGAAATAAATCTCACCATATTCACTCCAAGGAGCATCCTGATAGCCATTGCGTGTAGCACTTGCAAAGATTCGGTCGCCATTCTTGACAGTGAACGGAGCAGTGTAACGGATGTTGGCAGAAGTCTTTGCGTTATGATCATTGATACCATAGTAGATAGTAGCGTTAGGCGTCGTTGTCTGCAGACGTACTTTCAGAATATTGTCTTCTACAATCGGCGTAATCGTTACCATATTCACACTATAGCCATTATAGACGAACTCGCTCACAGCAGAGTTGAACTTCCGGTCTACCACGGCGATGGCCTTAACGGTATCGTTGGCACTCAAAGTGAACGGAGCGGTGTACTTGGTGCTGCTTGTCGTAGGTGTCTTACCATCTGTTGTGTAGTAGATAGTTGCATTCTTTTCGCCAGACATGACAACCTTGGCATTATCGTCAACATAGATGTCGGGCATATTGGCGGTGTAAGAGGACTTCCAAACGCCTTCTCTGAAGTTCCAATTGGCATTGGTGAATCCTTCCTTGGTAGCAGATGCCCATACACTGCGACCTTCCGGTAACACAAACGGAGCGGTATATTTAACATTTGGCTCTGCTGTGATGTCTTCAGAATTGTAACCATCACCTATCTTATAATAGATGGTGGCATTCTTATCGTTACAAGTCAGCTCCATCATCAGGTTGTTATTCTGGGCATAAATTGAGAATTCGACATCCTTCACACGGAAATCCCAGAAAGAGTTTTCGCGAACGTCAGAATTCATCTTACCTTCCATGGTTGCAATAGCCTTGACATTGCAGTTCTTCGTCAACTTAAACGGAGCAGTATATTTTAGGCTCTGTTTGGTGGGCGTACTGCCATCGAGTGTGTAATAGAACGAAGCACCTTCTGTGCCGACAATGGTCACCACCGTATCACGAATAGAAATGTTGGGCGGATTGCAGCGGTATGAACTCCAGTAGAGCCAATTGGTTGTATCCCAATTGGGATTGAAGCCATCACGGATGGCTGTCACATAAATCATGTGCCCGTCCTCGACCTCAAAGGGACCGTTATATTTCTGGTTTGACTTGACATAATCCTGTGACACACGATTCTCATACTCCCAATAGATTTCATAATTATAGGCATCCTCAGCGTCAACCTCCATTTTCACCATCAGCTTATCGTCCGAACCATAAGGGGTAACTATCACCTGAGGAGCACGGAACCAGTCGTTGATAACAATTTCGGTAACAGGCGAATTAATCATACCAGCCTTAGTGGCTATAAACTTATAGGTACAGTTACGCGTAACCTGAATCTCCGGATTATAGTACTGGTCAGCCTTATTCGGACTGGAGGTTGTCGGTTCTGTGCCATCATTGGTCCAGTAAACCACTGTTCCATCCTGAATCGATTCAATCTTCAGCACCTTTTTCTCGCTCAGCATGTTGATATTTGGCTGACTGACTACATACTGGTCACGAGTGACATAACAAGATATGGTATATGAATCCAGCCAGCCATCCTTGCGGGCAAACGCATAGACATATTCATCTTTGGGCACACTGACAGCCTTGCCCTCATACTTTTTCTCTGCAAGTCCTGAATAATAATAATATATATCTGCATCTTTAACCACAGGGTCGTTACAGCTGAACTTCATCATATAATCACCGTCCTCACCAATTTGGGGTTCAAAAGTGACCTGATTCAAACGGAATAATTCATCAAGCCAATATGTGTTGACCTCGGAATTGATCTTACCTTCCTTAGCTGTCACAAACCTGAGGTAGCCACGCTGAAAAGGCGTGAACGACTCTGTATACTTCGTACTTTTGGTAGTCGGTATCTCGAAGCCATCAGAATCGATGACGTAATAGATTTCTCCACCTTCTTCACTCGTCCTTAACGTAATAAGATGCTTGTCGATATCAGTTTCCAATTCGGGGCGTGCACAACGGGTGTACTGGCTATAGTCGATATGGAACTCGCGCCACTCAGAGTCAATGAAACCGCTCTTCTTAGCAATAGCATAAACAGTTCGTCCTTCTTCTGCTGCAACAGGTACATTATTGTATTGATGGTCCTCACTATACCAATTGAAGCTATACCAAATCTCAGCGCCTTCTGTTGCACTGGCAAACTGCATCATGGGCTGTCCGTCAACAATGGTTTGTGTCATGGTAACTGGCGATACAGAGAACCAGTTATCTATAGTGAAGGAAGACTCGTCCGACTGGAACTTGCCTTTCTTCCAAGCAATGGCACGGACGGTACAATTGCCTGCCAATTCAACAGGCGCAGCATATAGCATCTCGTTTTTCACCTCTGGTGTCTTTCCGTCTATTGTATAGTAAATAGATGCACCTTCTTCTGCTGTCAGGGTCAACATCTTCGTGTTTTGGTCAACCTGAATGTGTGGACTATTTGTAGCGATATTGCCTCTGGAGAGATATATAGAAGCTGTTTCAGAATCGTTAAAATGCTCCTTCTTGGCAAAGGCATAGAAGTCTATTTCGCGACGTACTTTGACTGGAGTACCTTTGTAAAGTTGGTCTTCACTGCTGTTCGATGTCCTATACATCAATGTCTCACCTTCACCATTTGCAGTAATCGTCACCACTACATCTTCGCCATTCGGTGTGTCTGCTTCGTAGCTGATAGTTGGCGTTTGGCATCTGAACCAGTGGACATCATATATCTGGTCATCCGAAGGGAACTTGCCTTCCTTAAAAGCTTTTGCCTTAAAGGTATAATTACCGTTTAACGTAATCTGGCCCGTGTATTCCGAACTGCTGGTTGTTGGCGTTGTACCGTCTGTAGTATAACGAATCACAGCCCCCTCCTCCGTTGTACTCATCGTCATCTTTGTGTCTCCAGCCACGCAGTTAATCACAGGCATAGCTGTTCTCAACGATTCATATTGTATGGTCATCTTAGCTATCGGAGAATTGTTCATACCTGCCTTCATGGCTATGGCTTTGACGTAATAGGTATTGCTGTTGTAAGGCCATTCAGAACTTGCCACGCTTATCGTACTTCCATCATAGATGGCCCATTCAGTTGGATTACTATTCTCATAGAAATCATTTTCAACTACCTTATATCGGATAGTAGCACCGTTTGTCTTTGTACTGAATTTCACAGAAACAGTATTATTATCGAAATCCAGCACACGTTCTATATCTACAGACGCGACCGTTTCTGCACCAGGATTAGCTGCTTCGCGCAGTCTTGAAGCATCCATGTTCCAGCCTGTCTTAGCCTTGTATGCATCTAATGTACCGTATGGAATATGAATAGCGTTTACATTCTGAAAGGCCCACTCACCGCAATGGACGGGGTCTGTCATCTCTGAACGTATCGTATTACAGGTGAAGGCGTAGTTTTGAACTTTCAACTGGCTGCCTGACTGTCCTAATGTTGCAGGGAACACCACTGTCATGGCAGCGTTGTCAAAGAAAGCACTGCTAAGAGCTCCATCTCCGATAAAAGATAGTCCTTTTGGTAGTGTAAAGGTGTTATTGCTAAAAACAAGTCGACAATCATTGAAAGCATAACCTTCTATTCTTTTCAATGTCTCAGGAAAGTTACACTCGTTCAGCGTGTAAATAGCATTAAAAGCACTTTCCTCTATTGTTGTCAAGCCTTCAGGTAATACTATCGTTTCCAATTTTTGGTTGTTATAGAAAGCATAGCGACCAATGGTAGTCACACCAATAGGCACCTCATAGCGCACTCCCGACTTTCCACCCGGGTAGCACACCAAGGTTGTCTTGTCTTTACTAAACAGGACGCCACTCTCAACAGAGAATTTGCTATTACTGCTGTTGATGGCAAACGCCTCCACATTAATGTACCCATTAACATTCACAGAAACAAGTGTCGACGGCAGTGTCAGCGTCTTCACAACTTTGTCGCTGTTCCAACCATTTAGTTCAGTCACAGTATAAGTAATACCCTCATGTACAAATGTACTTGGAACGGTCATCTCATCCGTAGAAACACTGACCGCACCCTTCAGGGCTGCATGATGATCTTCGAATAGATCGTACCTATAATTACCAACTTCTACATCCCATGCGAACTGTGCCTTCATTCCCACTGCACTCAACAGTGCAACGATTAAGAATATATATTTTTTCATAAGTAAAACTCTTTAAGGTTCATAATTACTTCTTTCTGCTAATCAGATTGGGAGAAACATTGTCGTCGGTATTTGGGGTTTCGCCAGGCACCGTGATAACATAATCCTCGCTATAGCCTGTGCCTACAACACTAACGGCATAGGCTCTAATATAGTAGGTCCGACCATCCTCCACATCAATAGTGAAAGTAAAGTTCTTGTTGGTTCCTCCATTAGTTCCCACTACAGTCATATCAGTAGTTGGTTCTGGTTTCGTACCATAAAAGTAACCATACTCTGTCACTTCGTACAAAGACTGGAAACTGGCTGTCACCGTAATTTTATTGTTGGCATCGTTTACCACAGCGCTTGTCACGATGGGCGAGGGCTTGGGAGCGGCATTCTGTATAATGGTAATAATTTGCTCTTTCTTATTACCTGTACGGTTTCCAGATGCGATGACTACCTCAGCGCGACGCTCGTTAGGTGTCTGGTTGGCCTGAATGGTGAATTTGATTACCTCGGTTTCTACACCTTTCTGTTTGTCGGCCACACACCATGGAGCATTGGCATCTACGGCTACAGTCCACTCAGTGTTACAAGTCACCTTGGCAGTCTTCTCCTCTCCAATGGCAATCACACTGATGTTGACAGGGTCTACCGACAGTTCCACTTCAATATCGCCTGCAGCCTGACGAACAGTGACTGCACGATTGATGGTTCCGTCGTCGTTCTTAAATGTCAATACTGCCGAACGCTCATCCTGCGTTTGGTTACGAGGTGTCTCGATATTCACATTCTCATTGTTTGTGCCCTCAAGGGTACTCAGCTGAAGTCCCTGCCAGCCACCATCTATGGTAATGTACCAGTTGCAGTTCGACCTCACCTCCATCACCGCTACCGTACTGGTGGCGCCAATGTTCACGTTGGCATCAACCACGATATAGTCGCTGGAGACGATGATTTCCTCTCCAAGCTCTTCGCTCTTTTTACACGAAGATAGCACACAGGCAGCGGACAGCAATACCGCCGCAAGCCAAAGATAGTTTTTCAGTATATTCATAGTTTTTAAAGCTTTATTCTCACTTGTCATTTCTCACTTCTTAGAAGCTCACCACAACACCAGCTATAACACCTAAGATGGTAGTGCTAAAGCCTGCGGCGTCTGATATCTTCTTGAAGATTTCATCATTCTTTAGACCCAGACCTATTTCAGGCATGGCGAAGATGTACACATGCTGCATAGGCACCAAGGTCAGTTTGGCACCAATGGTAAGCGCTTGTTGGGAAGCACCGTCACCGTAACTGGTGGTACCCTGCTTAACCACTGCCGATAAAGAGTTATAGCAGAATCCCACCTGAGGTGTCAGTCCCAGACGACGCATCAGACGAATCTGATACCCATAGCGTATCTGCGCAGAGTTCATCTTGTATGCCACACGGCTTTCAAGGTTACCTGTATTGGTATTCGACCAATAGGCGATGTCCGATTCGCTGTTACCAAAGGTGTAGCTGATTTGGAAGTCGTTATCGCCTAACACCGCACCTACCGTAGCAGTATAACCTCCCAATGTGCGGACGTTAACGCCACCTCCGAAATAGAAAGCATTCGGGCGCAAGTAGGATATCTCTGCCATCATCACCGTATCGGCAACCGTGAGATTGCGGTATATTTCGTATTCCTTGCGCTGGGCTACATAGCCTTTAGCGGTATAGTCAACGGAGTGGGTACCCACCGGCAGGGTAACGGTCTCACCAGCAGTCAGAATGCTCTTGCCGTCAAGCATGGCTGTCGTATTCTGCGGACGGGTGAATATGCTGAGGAATCCAGTATATGGGATAGGCGGTGCTGCATGGAACTCGTTGGCCTGCCCGGCTTTCACGATAAAACTGGTCTTTACCGAGTCGCAGTCGGCTTTACGTGTTACCACCGTATAGCTACCTTCGCGCAACTGGGTCTTCCAAATGTTGGTACCCATGTTCTGCCCTTCAAAATAGATGTCGGCATTGTTGTCCACGCGAACCGTGACGTCAGCAAAGAGATTACTGATATCAGTCTGTTCGATGTTTACCACACGTGCGCTCTGATCGTCGCCGGTCGTGACATAGACGGCCTCCTTACCCTCATAACGGTCTTTGGTTGCCGTAATGATATGGCGGCCATAGTTCAGATATTTATTATAAATAGGTGCGGGACCACAATCTTCGCCATCGATAACGATTTTAGAGCGCGCTATCTCGGAAGTAATAGTGACATAGCGACCAGTACCGATATCTATCAGCATCTCATAGGTACGACCGCCACTGATGGGGATTGGGTAGTAATAGTCGCGTAGCACACCAAAGGCATCATGCTTGACGATGAGCTTTTGAGCTCGACGGGGAACATACAGCCATATTTCACCCGTATGCTCCTCGGAAGCCACGATACCTAACGATCCACCGTCGAAGGTAAAGCCTCGCTCAGGAGTCACGATTTTGATGAGTGCCGCACGCTCGCCGTTCTGGTCCATCTTTTCTGTACCGCGCGTGTTTGCTGTCAGGTCGTTCTCCAACAGGCGGAAATCGACAACTTTCATGTCTTGAGCCATGGAGTAAACTACAGACATCAAGCCAATTAATGAAATTAGTAGTTTTCTCATATAATATATTATTGGTTATTAGTAATTATAGTAATGCGGCAAAGATACGCTTTTTTTTGCATTCTACCAAATAATTTGCATAAAAAAAGAGCTTATAATAATATTATATGATTATCCGCTATCGTACCACCAATGGTTTTCGGCTTATCCTGACGGGTAGCCGATTTTTTTGAACCTTAGATAAAAATAATCGGGAAAATGTTTGGTAAAGTAAATCAAAATGATTACCTTTGCCCCTGCATTTATAAAATAGAAAGTAACATGAAGATTTACGAGTTTAACAAGTATTTTCCTGACGAAGCGGCCTGTCGGCGGCGGTTCAGGGAATGGCGAGACAAGGAGGGCGTGACGTGTCAGCATTGCGGCTCGCACGATATGGTTTGGCTGGAGAGCAAGCAGCAGTATCAGTGCAAGCATTGCCGGCACAGGACTACGCTACGAAGCGGCACGGTGATGCACGGCTCAAAGCTGCCTTTTATGTACTGGTTTGTGGCTATGCACCTGCTGACGGCTACGAAGAAAAGCATTTCGGCGGCTGAGTTACAGCGGCAGTTGGGCCACAACCGCTATCAGCCCGTATGGGAGTTGCTGCACAAGCTGCGCTCGGTGATGGGTAAGCGTGATGACAAGTACACGCTGCGGGGCTGCATAGAGCTGGACGAGGGCTTTTTCTCGACGGAGATACCCAAGGAGAAGAAGCATGAGAAGCTGAAGGCTGGCGCAGGCAGTCAGCGGAAGTCGAAGGTGATGGTGATTGCGGAGAGCACGCCTGCAAAAGAAGAACCTAAGAAGGGGCAGAAGCCTAAGACGGTGAGCCATATCAAGATGATTGTGATACCTGACGAGAAAGCCAAGACGATTGACGCTGTGGCTGCAAGGAGCATTGAGAAGGACGCACGGCTGACGACGGACGACCACAGGAGCTACGTGCATTTCAAGGATATGTTTACGGAGCATAAGTCGCAGGTCATCGACCCGAAGGACATTGGCCGTGTGCTGCCTTGGGTGCATATCGCCATAGCGAATGCCAAGACGCTGCTGGCCGACATGTATCACGGCATAGGTCCTGAGTTTCTGCAGGAGTATCTGAATGAGTTCTGCTACAAGTTCAACCGCCGCTACTTTGGCGAGGACTTGTTTGACCGTCTGGTGATGATCAGTGCGTCGTACCGCACGGACTTCAAGCACAGGACGTATAGGAAGACGGCATAACTAAATACCTTTTATAATATATATGGATAAGATAAACAAATACATCGAAGAACTGAATACGCAGTTTAAGACAGGCAGGGCAGGCGAGGAAGCATATCGTCCGGCTTTAAAGCAATTACTGGAAGAGTTTTCTCCGAATATTATTGCGACGAACAATCCGAAGCCGGAGGATTACGGCATACCTGACTATGTTTTGTCGCGCAGGACTGACAATATGCCTGTTTCCTACGTCGAGACGAAGGATTTAGATGATAACGACCTCGACGGCAACAGGAAGAACAAGGAGCAGTTTACCAGATACAAAGAAGCTCTTGACTGTATTGTTTTCACCAATTACATGAGATTCCATTTGTATGTAAATGGTGTATTCGCAGAGAAAGTAGAGCTGGCAACAATGGAAGGCGACAGAATTGTGCTGATTGAGAATAATATTGAGAAATTCAAAAGGCTCATCAATATACTCGCTCAGGCAGAGCCACAGCGCATAACAAGGGCGTCAAGACTGGCCGAGGTGATGGCTAACAAGGCGCGTATAATAGCAGACGTTATCGAACGGGTGTTTGTCGTTGACCAGGAGTCGGAAAAAACGCCCGACCAGCAGTTGTTCAGTCACTACAACGCATTTAAGTGTGTCTTGATGAAAAACCTGGAGCCTAAAAAGTTTGCCAGCATCTACGCGCAGACTATTGTCTATGGTCTTTTTACGGCATGTTACCACACACCGAATCCAAAGGAATTTGACCGCACAAAGGCCACGTTTCTGATACCAAAGACCAATCCGCTGCTGCGTGACGTATTTGAAGATGTTGTGGGGTCGAAACTTGATAGCAGAATTAAATGGATTGTTGATGATTTGGTTGAGATATTCAGAAAAGTCGGGTGGGACAAGGTTATGCGTGAATACAACAACAAAGGGCAGCATAACGACCCTATGTTTCACTTCTATGAGAAGTTTCTTGGGGCATACAATCCTGCTGAGAAAAAGAAACTCGGTGTGTATTATACTCCACAGCCCATTGTTGGATTTATCGTGAGGGCTGTTGACGAATGTCTAAAGACTGATTTTGATATTTCCAAGGGACTTGCAGACCACCAGCAGATAGGTGGAATACACCGCGTCCAGATACTTGACCCGGCAACGGGAACGGGTACGTTCCTTGCCGAGATTATCAATCTGATACATGGGCGCAACAAGAAATACCAAGGTGCATGGCAGAGTTACGTGTCGGAACACCTGCTTGACAGGCTGTTTGGCTTTGAGCTGATGATGGCCAGTTATGCCATCGCTCACCTGAAAATCGACATGGTGCTCCAGCAGACTGGGTATAAACACCCGTCAGATGATGACAGACGATTAAACATATACCTGACCAATTCTCTCGAAAAGAGGGATAAGAAACTGAAAGACGCTTTTTCGTATGCCTTGACACAAGAGTCTAATCAAGCTAACGACATCAAGAATAGCAAGCATATCATGGTGACGATAGGCAATCCACCGTATAGTGGTGAAAGCCAGAATGTCGGACTTGGAGAAGAACTTGTCAGTAAATACAAGACAGAACCAGGAACGGCGACAACGATACGTGATACGAAGTGGATTAACAGCGACGAAGTAAAGTTCATAGCACTTGCGCAGTCGCTGATTGAAAGTAACGAAGGAGGAGGAATTGTTGGTTATATCAATCCGCATACCTATCTCGATGGGTACACTTTTAGGGGTATGCGATATCAGCTATTACGAACATTTGATAAGATATACATCATCAACCTGCACGGCAACAGGAATACAGGCGAAACGAAAGAGAGTGATGACGAAAATGTATTCGATATTCAGCAAGGAGTCTGCATCAATATCTTTGTAAAGAACGGCAAGAAAGCGACGGGCGAACTGGCAGAGGTTTACTATTACAGCCTTTACGGAAAAAAACGCAAGGAGAAATACGAGTATCTTGACGAATGCAACCTGTCTAACATCAACTTTGAATTACTTACGCCAGATGCGCCAAACTACTTTTTTATTCCGAAAGACTTTACCGACGAGGATGTGTATATGGAAGGATTCTCTGTCAACGAGCTGTTCGTGAAAGGACAAACAGGAATATGCACTAAACGCAACAAGATAGCCTACCGATTTACGAAAGATGATATTCAGACTGTCATCAATGATTTCAAGGAAATGTCGGAGCAGGAAATCAAGACGAAATACGAAATCGCAAAAGAACTTGGGGAATGGAATGTCCTGTCAGCTCAAAACAATATCAAAATCTTTGGCATTGATCAACAGTATATAAAGCCTGTTGTATTCAATCCATTCGACAGACGATGGACTTACTTCACCAACAAGTCAAAAGGCTTTATTGCCCGTCCTGCATACGACATAATGAAGAACCTTGCGCTGACTGACAATGTAGCATTGGTAGTGAACAGTAGGATAAAGGGTGAAGACATGAACCGATACTTTGTGACCGACAGTATTTGCGATTTGCATATTTTGGAAACAGCAAACGCCTGTGCAAATGTTTTTCCTCTTTATGCTTTCAGCACGGATATCGACGGCACGGAAAAATTGCTTCTTAATCTCGATAAAAACCTGCTATCTCAGATTGAAACCCACATCGGAGAAGCGATTGACCCGCAAGAGTTGTTCGACTATATCTATGCCATTCTATACTGTCCCACTTATCGGTCAAGATTTAGCGAGTTCCTGAAGATTGACTTCCCACGCATTCCATATCCCGCAAGTAAAGAGATTTATCATTTGTTGGCAAGCAAGGGTGCGGAATTGCGACACCTTCATCTGCTGGACGGGGAGGAAAAAGGACAGAGTGACGTTGCCTTTGAAGGCGAGACCAACGAAGATGAGTGTATGCGCATAATGCAGCTCAACTATACGGATGGGAAAGTCTATATAAACAGCGGTCAGTATTTCAGTAATATTCCGCAAGGTGTATGGGATTTCTTTATTGGTGGCTATCAGCCAGCAAGGAAATGGCTACAAGAGCGAAAGGATACAGGTGTTTCCCTGTCTTTCGATGATATTGAATATTATTCACGCATCGTTCACTCTCTATCAGAGACGAAAAGGCTGATGCAAGAAATAGATGACATATACAAAGACAACTATAATGGAACCGAACAGAGAATTTGAAACCGTGGCCGAGTTGTTGGATGCTCTGGCCCCATACATATCTGCAAGGGCACTGGCTCGTATCTGCGGCATGAGCGAGAGCCAGATGCTGCAATACAAAGCGGGCTTCAAGCAAATAAGTCCGAGGAATATTGCACGTATTAACGAGAAATTGCGTACCTTTGCAGCGGAACTCAGCGCAATGTCGCTGAAGGGCGCGTGAGGCGTCCGCTATTTTATAAATGCAACTGCCAGCCTCCGGGCTGGCTTTTTGTTGTCCTTGTTGTTTCGGAAACTTTTCGTATCTTTGCATCGTGAAATCAAAACAACATAGATTATGGCAAAGAAAAAACAAAGGAAAGCAGAGAATTGCCAGTCAGGGCAGAAACTCAACGCAGGCCATTACACAAAGTCAATGGTAGAGTTCATGGGATATGATCTTATTAAGAGTGCCTACGACCAAAGTGTACTTGTGGTCGAGGACCAGCTGCGCTTTTCCAATGAAGTGAGGACTAAGGGACTGCATACGGCAGGGCTGTTGACAACACTCTCCGTAGGACTTGTTGCAGCCATCTGCTCTGTTGAATCGACGATGGCAAGAGTCGTAATGTCTGTGCTAACCGTGGTTTTATTGGGAGGACTGCACGGCATCTTTTGGGGAGTCATCTACCGAAAGAACAATGTCACGCGGGGTACAACGCAGTCGTACTCTCTCGATGGAGGCATGATAGACGCTCTGAAAGATGTGGATGCAAGCCAACGTGCCGCATTTTATCTGGCTTCCAGCCTGAAAGGAATTGAAAGGGATGCCATCAGACAAAGGGAGCAGGTGGACAAAATGCAGGCGTGCTATCAGAGGGTAACAAAAACGGTGATAGTGCTCATATCTGTCATTATGCTTGTAACAACGGTAATTACATTGCTTTTCGCAACTGCTACGCCCGCTTTGTAGGCTCTTTGCTGGTTGTTCCCGTCTTTCCCCATCTTGGAGGGTCGTACTCTGGTTCATCCTGATTGTCGGCCAGCCTGATGACACTTGTATAAGCGGTGTTTGACACGGGAACAATTACTTTTTCTGAATGTTTCATATTATCTATTTTATAAATTGCGATGCAAAGATACTAAATAAATACCGTACAGCCATACATTCCTAATGGAATTTTGGTGGTACGATTGCGGATAATCATTTAATATTATGACAAATGGCGAAGGGAAACTGCTGCTATTTGAAATAGGCTTCCTTTGTCAGATACAGTGCTATCATGTCTTTCCACATCTTACGGACAGACATATAAACCAATCCATTGTGGGGGCCTTTGGGTCCCCACGAGTTTTTCATGATGTAGTAGGGGCGACCTGTCTCGTCGTGAGCCTTTCCCACAATACACATGGCATGACCACGACTCTCCCAACAGACGGGATGGCAATTGTTCAGGGCACGGTCTATATGCTGGCGTAACGTATCCATCGGGAGGTTTAGCAATAGGTTTCTCTCCCAATTGTCAGGTACGGGCACCACTATCTTCTTGTTATACGGTGAATCAGGGAAACACGTCAGCGACAGGTATTCGTCTGGTGCACAAACGGAATGGGCAAACTCCCAAGGTGTGTAACGGGCCCCTAACATAAATACCCATTTCGGGGTGGGCAAATCATCGGTGGCATCATCGGGCAGCACGTCATACGGTACGATGCCATACTTCTGTATCATATTGAGCAATGTCTGTCCCATCGCTCGTTGAGGATTTTTTTTGTTGGGCGAAGGATGAAGTGCCATTTTTCTTCCAATGTAAACGGGCGACAAGTTCACCGAGTCACCCCTTACCAAGTGTTCCGTCTCTATCGTTGCCAACATGGCGTAGGCCCAGCAGAGTTCCGATTTGCCTTGGTTCTTCACGGGCGTCATGGGCAACAGCAGTTCATTGGTAAAGGTATGCTGCTGCTTACGACTGCATGCCGCAAACAGTATCAAAACTGCTAAGATGAACGTCCATTTTGCTTTCATGACTGCAAAAATACTAAAAATTTCGAATTACGAATTACGAATGACGAATTATTTTACTGCTGAAGCAAATTTTTCACTTTTCACTTTTCACTTTTCACTTTATTTTGTATCTTTGCAGCCGAAACATATGAACTGATGACGATGAAGAAACTATTTTTGGTTGCTATTAGTTGTTTGCAATTAGCATTTAATATGGAGGTTTTGGCAGCACCGCCTTTGCGTGCGCTTGTACCCATGAAGTTGCCCGACGGCACCATAGTCATGCAGGGCGGTGTTCGTTTGGCACCTATAGCAAATGAAGGCTGTTGTCCAGCGCCAGCGTTTCTCGCTGAGGGTAATTATCTGCAACATACAGGCAGTCCGCGTGTCCTGACCATCCTGGCTGCTTTTCAGGATTTAGGTTTTACTGTCAACGACCCCGTTAAGGCTTTCGACCAATACCTGAATGGTGACAAACAGGAAGACCTCGGCAATCAGAATCAGTTGAACGTAGCCAGTGTGCGTCAGTATTTCGAGACCAGTAGTCACAAGCAGTTCTCGCCACAGTTCGATATCGTAGGGCCGATCACCCTGCCCCAGAAGATGGCTTACTATGGTGGTAAAAATAAAACAGGTTCTGACGACAAGTTCTCAGATTTCTGCCGCGATGCTATGGAGCAGGTCAAAGACGTCGTTAGCGACTGGAGTGCCTACGACAATGACAAGGACGGTCGCATCGAACTGGTATGCGTCATCTTCGCAGGTTACGGACAGAATCAGGGTGGTGGCGATAGTACCATTTGGGCCAAGGCCAGTTATCAGAACATTAAACTGAATGATTCGCTGCGCATTTCACGTTTCAATTGCAGTCCGGAGTTGTTTACGCCTCAAAAAGAACCTCACGATTATTCGCAGTATATCAACGGTACAGGTGTATTCATCCATGAGTTCTCACATTGTATGGGACTGCCCGATCTCTACGCTACCAATAAGAGCGGTTATGTCAATAATCAGGGGATGGAAACGTACAGCATTATGGACTACGGACTCTATAACTACAACGGTTTTGCCCCTTGTCCATATAACGCATGGGAACAAGAGGTGATGGGATGGACGAAGATGGAAGAAGTCAACAGTCTGATGTCTGATGGCAGTTGGCAGGTCAGCGATCTGCTTCCGCTGATTGAAGGCGGCAAAGCTTATAAGTTGGTGAATGCTGATAATGACCGTGACTTCATCGTCATGGAGAATATACAACAGCGAGGACTCAACAAAAAGTCTTGCGGTCATGGACTATTAGTCTATCATGTTGACTATCCATACACTACCGTAAACATGAACGATTCGCCCAACAACAATCCAGGTCATCCAGCCGTGGCAGTCGTACCTGCGGGGGGACTTTTAATCAGCAGCTATCTGCGTGGTGACGGGAAGCCCCATACAAAAGATGAATGGACGGAGTCTCAGGCTGCTGCTACCTTCCCTGGCACAAAACTGGTGACATCGCTCACTGATGAGATGCAGTTGCCCAACTACTGTTTCTGGAATAGTACTACTGCCAAGGCCACAAGTTTTATGCTTAACAGTATCTCAGAGAATACGGAGATGGGAACCGTCAGCTTTATCGTTTCTCCTGACAATACGTCGGACATTGACAATGTCAGATGGCTAAAAACTGATGGCAGAGCTGTCATATACGACCTGCAAGGACGCAAAGTCGCTCATCCTACAAGAAGTGGCATATATATCATGAATGGTCGTAAGGTCGTTATCAAATAATAAAGAACCGGAGTTCTCCTGATTGGGATGGCTCCGGTTCAAGTTATAGTAGTCAGTTGTTGTAGTTACATAGTGTTTTTGTCACCAGAAATTGTCTTTTCCGCTGCAAATATAACACTATTATCCCGTACTTGTATCACTCACCTCCATTTTTCTCTCCGCAAACGTTTTAGTAAAAACTACTTTTTACCCTTCAGATAATCGGCAAAAATACGTGCAGCACTCTCAACCTTGGCGGCACAGGGACGCGTCTTATAGTATTCCGCTGTACGAGCCGATGCCACGTAACTGTTCTGGGCTTTTTCGTGCCCCTGAATTCCAAGAATTTCGGCACAAATCAAGCTACCATTCTCGGCCTGTGAGCGTGCCAATAATTCCTGTACAACTTTATAACAAGCCGACTTGCCCTCACGATCTGAGCCTTCCGTCTGACCACAGTCGAGGCCAACCAGCATGACAATGCCCGAAACAGCACCACACATCATGCGCATGCGACCCACACCACCGCCAAAACCAGCTGCGACACGCTTGGCCATCACCTCATCCATGCCATAGAGATCAGCAAAAGCAGCCACTACACTCTGACAACAGCCATAGCCCTGCATAAAGTTATCGACTGCACGTGCTACACGTTCGTCTAACTCCTGATCCGACACTTTCTTTCTTCTGACTTCTTCCATCTTACATCCTCCATCTCATATCTTATTTGCAACATTCACTTGGCAAAGTTACAAATAAAATTGGATAGTTGCAAGAATGTGACAAAAATGCTTGTTAATTGTTCTTAAATAAGGGAAATAACGTTTGGAGAATTCAGAATATCCCCGTAACTTTGCACATCCTTATATAGGTATTATTCTTATTTTATATAAAATAACAAATATGATTTATTCAACTGAAGTGAACAACATGTGTAGCGTCTGCAAGGGCGCCTACCATGGTCCTGCACCCATTCCCGAGGAGGGCAAATGGATTCAGGCAAAAGAGATTAAGGACATTTCGGGTTATACCCATGGTATTGGTTGGTGTGCTCCCCAGCAGGGTGCCTGCAAGCTGAGTCTGAACGTGAAGGACGGTATCATCCAGGAGGCTCTGGTTGAGACCATCGGTTGCACAGGTATGACTCACTCTGCTGCTATGGCTTCTGAGATTCTGCCTGGCAAGACTCTGCTCGAGGCTCTTAACACTGACCTGGTTTGCGATGCTATCAACACCGCTATGCGCGAGCTGTTCCTGCAGATTGTATACGGTCGCACACAGAGTGCTTTCTCTGAGGGCGGTCTGGCTATCGGTGCCGGCCTGGAGGACCTCGGTAAAGGTCTTCGTTCGCAGACTGGTACACTCTATGGTACCGTTGCTAAGGGTACCCGTTACCTCGAGCTCACCGAGGGTTACATCACCAAGATGTTCTTGGACGAGAACAACGAGGTTTGCGGTTACGAGTACGTACATCTGGGCAAGATGATGGAAGCCATCAAGGGTGGTATGGATGCCAATGAGGCTATGAAGAAGAACACCGGTTCTTACGGTCGTACGACCCAGGAGCAAGGTGCAGTAAAGGCTATTGACCCACGTAAAGAATAAAGGAGGATACGACTATGATTAGAAAAGTACAGTTTGAGAGTCAGGAGCGCCGTATCAACCAGGTTCTTGCTGCTCTGAAGGAGAATGGCATCAACAGTATTGAAGAGGCCAACGAGATTTGTGAAAAGGCAGGCGTTGATCCTTACCAGATGTGTGAGGACACCCAGCGTATCTGCTTCGAGAACGCTAAGTGGGCCTACGTTTGTGGTGCTGCTATCGCTATCAAGAAGGGTGTGAAGAATGCCGCTGACGCTGCCGAGGCTATCGGTATCGGTCTGCAGAGCTTCTGCATCCCCGGTTCTGTAGCCGACGACCGTAAGGTAGGTATCGGCCACGGTAACCTGGCTGCCCGTCTGCTCCGCGAGGAGACCGAGTGCTTCGCCTTCCTGGCTGGTCACGAGAGCTTCGCTGCCGCTGAGGGTGCTATCAAGATTGCCGAGATGGCTAACAAGGTTCGCCAGAAGCCTCTGCGCGTTATCCTGAACGGTCTTGGCAAGGACGCTGCCCAGATTATCAGCCGTATCAACGGTTTCACATACGTACAGACTCAGTTCGACTACTTCACCTCTGAGCTGAAGGTGGTTAAGGAGGTTGCTTATGGCAACAACCCCAGCCGTCTGAAGGTTAAGTGCTATGGTGCCGACGATGTTCGCGAGGGTGTAGCTATCCTGTGGAAGGAGAACGTTGACGTGTCTATCACGGGTAACTCTACCAACCCCACCCGTTTCCAGCACCCCGTTGCAGGTACCTATAAGAAGGAGCGCACACTGGCTGGCAAGCCCTACTTCTCAGTAGCTTCCGGTGGTGGTACGGGTCGTACCCTGCACCCCGATAATATGGCTGCTGGTCCCGCTTCTTACGGTATGACCGACACCATGGGTCGTATGCACTCTGACGCTCAGTTCGCAGGTTCTTCTTCTGTTCCTGCTCACGTCGAGATGATGGGCTTCCTCGGTATTGGCAACAACCCCATGGTGGGTGCTACTGTTGCTATCGCTGTAGCCATCGACCTGGCTTTGAACAAGAAGTAAAAAGCCAACAGCTAATCAATAAGAGAGGATGTGTCAAGGCACATCCTCTTCTTTCTTAACCTGACAAACAAAATCATGGAAGTTATACAGAGTTTTACCATCGACCACACCCGTCTGAAGCCCGGCATCTATGTGTCGCGCGAGGATAAGGGATTTACCACGTTCGACCTGCGCATCACGGAGCCCAACCAGGAGCCTGCCGTAGCACCTGCTGCCATGCATAGTCTAGAACATTTGATGGCTACATGGTTCCGTAATTCTGAAGCGAAGGACGATGTGGTATATGTGGGGCCCATGGGTTGTCTCACAGGCATGTATATCATCATGACGGGAACATACACCGTTGAGGATATGCGCCGTCTGACCATTAAATGTCTGAAATGGATTCTCACACAGACGGAGGTACCAGCTACACGTCCTGAGGCTTGTGGCAACTATCTGTTGCACGACCTGCCTATGTGCCAGTGGGAAAGTCGACGCTATCTGGATCGTCTGGAGCACGATTTCCATTGTGAGTACACCAAACTCCAGATAACTTTAGACGACGGCAAGGTGTTTGCAGATGCATAAGAAATACTTAAATAAATTTGGTATTTCGCTCTTTTTTTCGTACCTTCGCAGCCGAAAAAAGATGCCCTGATAGTTAAATGGATATAACAAGGTCCTCCTAAGACTTAGTTCCGCGTTCGATTCGCGGTCGGGGTACTGACAATAACACCTTATATAAGGGGGATATGCCATTAAAAGCATATCCCCCTGTAGTTTGATAGTGTATCTGTACGAATTGCGTTAGCGAAGTGGCAGATACCAGTTCTTTGTATTCAATAGCTTCTGACGCAACTCTGTATCAGCTTCGCCGTTGCGACGACTGACAGGATCAGCCAAATAAGCAGGATCATTGCGGCGGAGAGCAACACGCATCAGGTCGTTGAAGCGATAGCCTTCAAAAGCACCTTCCAGAGCCATTTCCGTAACAATCATGTCTTCAACCAAAGGAATCTGGTAATCAATGGTATCTTGACGTGTAGCCAACTCCGTAGTAGGCTGAGGCAATGTAAAATATTGGTTGGCATGAGAATCTCCAGAACCTAAAGAATGAATACCAAAATATCTGCCATCAAACCTGAAAAGCTCAGGATCAAAGGTTACCAAATCGCCTGCCGCCTCGAGTTCAGCAGCGTCCACGCGAGTTTTCAGAATATCGTCGCAGATGCCGTATTTCAGGATGGCAAAGGCCGACTGTGGATAGCCAGCACGGTTGAGAGCCTCTGCATAGCGGAGGTAAATCATCGTGACACGATAGGTTGTTATTCTATCAGAGATGGATTTATAGATGCGCTGTTGATAGGAATTGTACTCTGAATAGTCATTGTTAGTACCATAAGTGCTATAGGCATAGTTAGAGTAATAACGCAGGTCGCCCACTAATTCACTACGGAAAAGACCGACATGAGGTGCATAGAGTGTATCCTTAGTGGTTGCCCCAGGAATATCATTCTCGAAACAATAGGTCTGATCCGCCGAAATCTTTGCCATATTTGACGATGGAGTCAACTGATAGTAGTAGTTGTTCTCTGTGGTTGAGTTATACAGATCTGGCAACTCGCTAATAGTACCATCGAAGACACGCGCTTCCATTGGAATATAGCACAAAATCTCGTTATCGCTACTTATTGGACCATAGCTGTCGTAGACGGAGTTGAACTGCGTAGAATTAGCCCAATTAATGCTCTGACTATTCATCTGTTTGGGATCATACTTGTCAGTGAGATAGTCGTGATACCAGCGTGCAGCCTCCTGATAGCGGCCAGCCCAAAGGCATAGGTCGCCTAAGAGGGCTCGCATGGGAATGAACAAATACTTGGGATTCGAATTACTAACGCTACCATATTCCGGCAAGTTTACGCCGACGTATGGGGTAAGGTCATCAATAAAGGTCTCACAGATTTCCTTGATGCCAACACGCGTCTGTTTCATGGCCTCGCGGGCATCTATCTCCGTCATCAGTGGCTGGAGAATCAATGGCACCTCGCCATAGTTCAGTGCCAGCTGCAGATAAGTCCACGCACGATATGACTTTACAGCTGCATACTCACGCATAAACAAGTTGCGCCCTCGACGCTCCATAGCCGTATCTATATGTGCCAAGAAGTAGTTGCAGTTGTTGATAACGGCATAGTAATCGCTGACCTGATTATAGCGGTTATTCTCATTGAATTCGAACGCCGACAAACGTTTCAAGTCAGAATTAGCAGCATCCGTTGTTCGTATCAGATCGCCACGAACCTCGCCCAACAGAACTACTCGGTCGGCAATAACCTGCATCTTGTTGATGATACCCATCACGCTGTAAACCGAGTCGGTGGCTTGATTCAGTGTATGGTCTTCTTCAAACTCCACCAAATCAGACTCTGTCTCCAGCATATTAGAGCACGACGTGAACACCATGCCAAATATAAATGCATACATTAAAAACAATAATGTATATAATATAAATAATAAATACTTGAATTTCATATTTTTTGTCATTTTATTTATTATTCTTAATTTCATAATTAAAGGTGAAGTCCGTATTACAAGTTGATATTCACACCTATAGAGAACGAACGGCCATGACCTAACAATCCACGGTCAATGCCTTGAGTCAGTATACCACCAGCTATGGCGCAATCAGGATCGCTACCAAGATATTTGGTTATGGTAAAGAGATTGTTCACGTTACCAAAGATAGTGATACCCTGCAGATAAGTACTTTGGATGGGCAGATAGTAACTCAAAGTCAGATTGCTCATACGCAGATAAGAACCATCCTCTATCCAACGGTCACTGAAACGAGAATTACCCATCGGGTCCTTATAGCTGACACGAGGAATATCAGTCTTCTGATTTTCAGTCGTCCAGCGGCCATTCATGGCTGTCGTCTGGTTCAAGAAGTATGTACCTCCCTCTAAGAGCGAGCGCTGATAGTTATAGATGTCATTACCCAACGAATAGTTGAACACTGCCGTGAGAGTCAGGTTCTTCCAACCAAATGTTGTATGAATAGTACCATAGATGTCCGGATTGGGATCACCGATAACGGTGCGGTCCTTCTCATCAATAATGCCGTCAGGTGTGAGATCTGCAAAGTTCATGTCACCACCCTGGAAATACACCTTTTCGCCATTCTCCTTGATAATATATTTACCATCGGCCAAGGCTTCCTGAGTAGTACTATAGACGCCATTGGTCTTGTAACCATAGAATAAGCCTACAGGTTGTCCGACTTTAGTCTGTATAGTAGCACCATAGACATCTGTTTCGAAGCTACGGTCATTGTCAGGCAAAGCTGTCACTTCATTCTTATAGTGACCAATTGAGGCACCAACCTCCCAACGGAAGTCTTTCAGGGCGAGTACCTTGACTATGGCATGCACGTCGAAACCACTGTTCTCAAGTTTACCTTCGTTACTCCAGTTGGCATCCAGACCACTGGTCCATGCCAATTGACGTAATGAGAGGAGATTGTCTGTCCAACTCTTGAAGTAATTGAAGCGAAGATTCAGACGGTTGTTCAAGAAATTACCTTCGATACCGGCTGTGAAACGTTTGGTAGTCTCCCACATTAATTCCGTGTTGCCAATGTTACCAATAACCACACCCGTGACACCATTGTTCATCATACGGCGTGAAACAAAGTAACTACGTGAAGCCGTATAGTCAATGTCATCATTGCCTGTCACATCGTAACCAACATTCAAGCGTAAATAATTAACCAAGTTCGTCTTTGGAAACCAACACTCATTGGTAGCAACCCAAGCACCCTCGATGCTGGGGAACAATCCCCAAACGACACCACCAAGTTTCAGACCATCGGCATCCTTACCGAAACGGGAAGATGCATGAGCCGAGAGACCTGCATTGACATAATAGCGTTGGGCATAGTTGTAGTCAGCCAAAGCATACCAAACGAGATCAGTCGTTTTGTCATTGGCACCATCGGTATTCTTAAAGCTCAGTGAGTTACTCATCTTAGGAGCCTTGTCGTTAGGTGTATTATAACCGCTTTGTGAAGTCAGCTTATATGCAGAATTCAAGTAGCGGAAACCTCCCATAACACCCACCTGATGTGCACCAAACTGATTTTTCCATGCCAGACGGGTATCGCTCTGCAAGGCGGTAAGACTAGAGGCTTGGCTTTGCACCACGTTGTTGAGCGTGGTATTCTCGTCAAGGCCGTCAACGATAAATGTAGGAGTACCCTGAATGGGGAGATAGTAGTTCTCGTTGGTGTTAACCAATGTCAGGGCAAAGTGTTCACTCAATGACAGATGCTTATTAATGTCATACTTCGGTGTAACGGCAAACACAATGAGACGGTTACCTAACGAGTTACGGTTGTCACCTTCACCATGAGCCAGGATGCTGGACGGGTTTGCCAAACGACCACGGCCTTGGAACATTCCTTCAAGATAGTCGTCGGCCTCAGCCAGATAATGACTTGGGTTACCGGCATTGTCGTAAGCATACGGCGACAAAAAGGGAGATTTAGCTAATCCAATGAATCCTGGTGCTGTGATAACGCCTGACAGGACCTCTGAAGGAGCACCATCGTCAAACAGGGAACGGTCAACGTCACTATATGAAGCGTCGAAGCGTACATTGAATCCCTTGGCAATATTGATATCCGTGTTCAGACGCATATTGAAGCGTGTGAAATCGTTCTTTTTCAGCGTGCTGTTGGCCAACGAATAGCCTACGGAAAGGTTATATGAGGCAATGTCATCACCACCCTGAACATTGATACCGTAGTTCTGCGAGAATGCGTTCTCATAGACCTCATCCTTCCAATCTGTATTATTATGATACTGGTTATAATAGAAGTAGGTGGGATCGCTGTTCATAAACTTCATCTGTCCCAGATTCATGGTCTTGTTAGAGAGTAATTCTGCGGCATAAAGACGATAATCGCTGGAACCCATCATCTTAGGAAGACGGGGAACCATATCAAAGCGGCCATTGATGGTCACATCAATCTTGGTAGCCATCGATTTGTTGCGCTTGGTTTTGATAAGCACAACGCCGTTGGCACCTTTGGCACCATAGAGGGTTGTGCCATTTTTCAGCACCTGTACGCTCTCAATATCGTTCACGTTTAAGTTGGCTAACATGTTGTTAAAGTAGCCTTCATGAAGTGTTGAACGGTTGTACTCCATATCCATGATAACATCGTCAATCACAATCAGCGGCTGAGCATTGCTGTTGATGGAGTTGATACCAGCCATCAGTAGTGTATTACCCAAGCCTACATTGCCGCCACGCGATACTGAACGAACATCAGCTCCCAGCTGTTGGGCAATGAGTGGGTCTATGCTCACCTCAGAGGTGTTGGCAAAGCGATTGGCCTCAGAACTCTGAACAGCAATAGTCTGGCTTTTATACACATTGGAAAACGCCTCGTTATAGAGTTGTCCGTTGGCTTCGCCATCTGAAATGGCACTTTGCGTAAAGTTATAACCATCGATACGCATTTGCACCGAGTTTACATAATTGGGAACATTAAGCGTATAATGACCTTGATCGTCTGTCATGGCCGAATACTTGTCGTTACCATAGGCAGCTACGATGACACCAGCCAACGGTTTTTGGGTGGCGGCATCGACAACCTGTCCCTTCACAGTCTTAAAAGTCTCCTGTGCTGTCATTGTCAGCGAGACAAGCAGCATCATGATGGAAAAAATATATTTCTTCATTGTTCTTCTGATTTAGAGTTGTGAGGTCTGAGATAGATGCAATCCAAATACATCTCACGAGCATACTGAGATGTCTGGCGAGCTGTGATGGAACACTGAATCATAATACTGAAATTCATGTTGCTCTGACCAAAATTACAGGCTGGGAATTTGAAATCACATGCTAATAACACAGTATCTACTCGTTCTGGATTGGTCGTGAATTCACTCTTTCCAGCCTCAGTTAAGCAGGCATATGACTGTGCCTTTCCGTTCTCGTCCAAGTAGTTAATGCTGGCCTTGAACTTACAAGGACGCATGTCAGGTTTGTCATGATCATAGACCGACTTTGGCAGAATAACAGCATACACATCGTAACTACCACTCAACGTATTGAGTATCTGATAATTGAGAGACCAGTTGTCAGTAGCTTGCAAGGGAGTAATTCTCAAATATTTATTATTCGAAATGCTATCTCCTGTTACGGAACGAATATTATAGCTACATCTGTCATACTCAAAGAGGTAATAGGTATTCTCACCCTCAACAAAGATTTCCTTGAAATAGGTATCGACGGGAGTGAAAGACCACTTTGAGGTGGTATATATTGTACCATTGCTGCACTGAATCGGCTGTGCTCCGTCAAGAATGCCACCTGTTGCAAAAGGTTTTTGGAACACATGGTAAACCTTCTTACCCTTTGCATAGTTCTGAACCATATTGATGTAAGGCACAGAAATCAGAGAGTCATTGATGGATTTCTGGTCAGTCATATTAAAGACTGCATCTTCCATCAAGGCATGCATTGTATAGTACTGTTGCAGTGAGTCGCGCTTCTCAATAGACTGGTCATACTTGAAATATTGAGAGGCCTCATCATAGACTTCTTTCCAACCCTCAGTAGTTGGTACAACAACCATATAAGAGGAGTCCTCAGCCTCTAGATAGCCAATAGCATTCAACAGACGATTACGCTCATAGACAACAGAGTCGACATAAACGGGCACACCATCCACAACACCATTAGACACCGAAGCATCCGGATCGAACACATCCTCGTTGAAACGGCGAAGATTTTCACCAATAACAGATAACTGAGGATGATCGCATAACATCTCGAAGAGGTTGTGCTTATATGATAATGCGTGATCTATGACATGAAGCACACCATTACTTGTCTTAGCATTTGGAACAGAAACAGGCACGCCATCAATCGTGTTGTCCTTCATATACAATTGCTTTAAATTGAGCATCAACAGCTTGGTTGTGCCTGGTTTGGCAGACACCAGTGAACGCGTAATATGATTCTGTACGAAGCTCTTTTCTACAGCAGAGTCACCAGTAACGGTTTGTACTAATTGAAGCAATGAGTCTTTATTGAACGTGTTGTTCTTAGGAGCCATCACTGTGAACGCCTGATCACCGTTGAGAAGATCAGCATAGCTCACAGGAGTCTTCTTGTGCATACGATACACCTTGGTTTGCTCCAGCACGTCGCAGAAATCGCTCAACTGAGGGTTGGCTTTCATTTGCTTCCAAAGAGTGCCACCAGCAGTGCCTGCGTCTGCAGCGCCCTCATAATGGTCGTTCCATTCTGAACAGGCGGTAAGACCTGCGGCCATGCCGCAGCTTACCATGCCTGCTAAGAGGATTTGTTTTATGCTTTTAATATTCATAATCTTTTTCTTTTATAATCTTTAATCCATCATCTGTTTAGTGCGTATCTTCACCCTCAGGACTGCCATAAACACTCTTCGGACAAAGTTCAATAAAGTCGAAACTCCAATAGCAATCCGGATCCTTTAACACCTGACGAGCACGCAGATAATATGTCTCATTGTCGTCGAGGTACTGCGTCGTCAGGACGTAACGCAGATTGTTCGTCAGGTTACGGAGTGCATTTTCTTTAGCAGCACCCTGCCAGTAGCAATCCATACCCTTCATGTAGCCACGGTTGTGCATAGCTTTGTCAATAGCCTTATTAGCATTTCGGGCTTCTTGTGTTTCGCCGGAAACATCGGCAACCCAACCAATGCTTGGATCCCAGCCACCAACGCGCAGGTCGGCAGGAATACCACATGGCACATTATTCAAATAGAACTGTACCACTCCACGTCTTTCATTTGCCGTATAACCTGCACGTATCTCATATGTGCCTTTGGGGACAGGTGGCAATTTGATGGTCAAGTCAAAGATACCACTGACTGTGATACCATTGCTCTTATAGTGCTGCCACCAGACACCCTCTCCATGCAGGCCGATGACAGCCTTTTCGCCCATCACTTTCCAATTCTTGATATAATCAAGACGATAACCTCTTAATTTATCGACACCATAGCCAGGTCTGTCACTATTAGCGAAGTCAGGACTCAACACTGTTGAATCGAAACGGATTCGGCAATTCAATACCACGTCGCGTACTTCTGTTGTGTAGGCCAGAATACCGTCAAGATAATGGTACATACCATTTGGAGCCTGTTGCAGCGATGTGCCAGACTCCGTGCTTTTCCATACACGGATACCAGCAACCTCAGCATTGGCCTTGTGGCCCTTGCGATTGATATAGAGTTCTTCATTTGTACTGCTAAAACGCATCAGTGTACCAGGACACATCGTCTCGTAAAACTCTTCTGGATCACATTTATCGATGTCCCAATGTTTGAAACAGTCTTTTCTCATGACGGCTTCGTCGTAAGGCAACACACGATCAAGCAAGTGGTAGCTGACGAAGCGATTCAACGGATTTTTACGATTCTTATAATCGCCATCATACTTTCCTGCATCCTCAGGATAGACGGCATCGTACACTTTCTTGGCATATGCTTCCAATTCCTCAACATTGTTGATGCCATATAGCTTGTAGATAGAATCCGGTTCGATAAAGGCTGTGAATTTAAAGTAGCGCTTTTGAACCCACTGAATAGGATCGGCACCCTCTGCTTTACAAATCAGAGACATGTTCCATGTATAGGCAGAGTCTTGCGAAGCCTTGTCGGCTCCCCACTCAAGATAACTCTTGTCCTCGTATGCCATCAATGAGTCAGACAGACCTGTCTTAAACAAGGCCTCTGCAAAGATAGACACTGTTGGGTCTGCCTTAATAACATCAGGTAACTTATCGCTGGTACGTGGAATGATGTTGTTCACGATATGTACCACACCATTAGTCACTGAATCATCATATTCTACCATACGTGCCACCTTGTTGGCATAGTGTACAACGGAATTGTTATTCTCTGCATCAGAGTTGATGGAGAGTTCAATATAAGTCTCTGCCATATTCATACCCAATGAACCTTCCGAAATATCGGTGGTAAAGTAGGCCTTAGTTTTGATGATGTGCGTACGCGCCAACGTATCACATACAGCCAGAGGAATATTGTCTATACTTTTGTAACCATAGCTGGCCATATACTTCGCAATAGCCTCATTGTTGGGGGCAAACACAGTATAATCACCATAAGTAGATAGCATCGCGAAGTAAGATGTACGCTTGAGGATAGTGATAAAATCTCCCACACGGTTCTCATTTTCCGTCAGGAACTGGGCCGCAGTCATCTTTTCCGATGTATATCTATTGATGGGCACATCGTCGTCATTATCAACGCATGACGTAAGTGCCATGCTAATGAATAGTGAACAGTGAATAGCTAATAGTGCTTTTAACCACTGCCGTTTATTTGTCTTGGTAATCATAATTTCTAATTACTAATTTTTAATTTCTAATTACTTAAGCACACCCTCTTCTCCCTTATCGAAGGCTGGATTCTGCTTCAGGAGAGGATTAGCCTTCAGTTCACTCTTGGCGTAGGGGAAATAAATGTAATTGGGATCTGTCAGTTTGATCTTAATGACATTGATGTCTTGACGGTATTTACGAATAGCACAAGATACCAGACGTTCCGTCTTGCCATCGCGACGTGCCAGACGTACAAGGTCGTACCAACGCTTGCCCTCAAACATGAATTCGCGGTGACGCTCCTCAAACAACAGGTCTTCCATCTTTTCCTTTGAGGTGGAATAAGTCTCATAAACCAAGCTACCCGTCGTCATCTCAGGAGCAATATTATTCGCACGCTTGTAGACATTGTTGATTAACTTGAATGCCTCGGGCCAATCTGACTCACTACGTTCAATGAGTGCTTCGGCCTTCATCAGCATAACATCGCTTAAACGATAGAAAATCCAATTGGAATTAGGTGTCGAACGAATGCCATAAGTGACGGCGACATTACCAAGTCGCTGTAAGCTGAAATCGGCAGACTGACGGGAATACTTGGCAATGGAATAGCTGGTGCCTTCGCTTTGCAGACATTCGTAGGCACGGCAGTCACGCTGCGACACCCACATCTGGTTTTGGTCAGTTGTAAAACCTTCTACCAGACAGTCGGAAGCCCTTAGCAGTCCTGAATGGTTCGTGTCGCCATAGAAATTGCTGACCCAAGTGTTTTCCTGTCCGGTATTTCCGTTATAGAACAACTCAAAAATGCTTTCAAACGAATTACCACGACCAAAGATTGACGTATAGGCGTTGCCGACATTCTGCTGACCCTTGACAGCCTCCAGAACCATTGGAACGCCATCATAGAGTTCTACGTCAGTAATCTGGTCGGTCTCTACCAGTTCTTTATACTGCTGAGCCTTGTAGTCCATTACCAGATCACAATATTTGATGACACGATCCCAATCACCCTTCCACAGATACATATCAGCCAGTAAAGCATAGATGGCCCAACGCGTGATACGGCTGTTGTTCTCGGCAGGTACAGAGATACTCTTGCTTACAACCTTCTCCAAACCATAACGACGCTGGGCATCGTCCTTTACACCCTCCAAATCGCTAATCAACGAGTCGAGAATCACTTCGAATTTGGTAGCAGGGACTACATAATTCTGATTATCATCGATGCTAGGTTGTGTCACGTAAGGCACATCGCGGAACGTACGAATCAAGTAGAAATAGCAGAGTGCACGTATAGTCTTCATCTCTGCAACTGTTGCCTTCAGTTCGTTGTACGTGTAGTTGGGGTCGATCTGCTCAACCTCGGGCGCATAGTGGCAAACGATATTACAGCGGTTAATGACGTTGTAGACACCTGACCATGTACACATCTCGTTAGTCTGTAACAGATTCTCCTTCAACAATTCATTGAGGTTATTATAAGTGTTGGCATACCTATTATTGTTTAATGAACCAATCACCACATTTTCAGAACGCAACTCACCCCAGACAGCCATGTGCTTCACCACATCTTCGCTAGCCAGAGCTTCGTAACAACCGTTCACGGCAGCTGTCACATCTGCCTTTTCCTTCCAGTAGCTCTCAAGCACTGTCGAGTTCATGGGCTGGATGTCAAGGAAATCACTACATCCAACGAACAGGATAGAGGCGACAGATAGGAACAGAATAGTCCTCATGGACGCTTTCACCTTATTATATATATAGTTCGTTTTCATAATTTTCAATTATCATTTTTCAATTGTCAATTAGAATTGTATCGTTATACCACCTGTGAACGACTTAGAACGCGGCGTCTTGGCTGCATCGGTGGTAATACCCATCGTGCCGTAGCCCACCTCTGGATCCGCACCAGAATACTTGGTCAGTACAAACAAGTTGTTGGCTGACACATAGAAGCTCAACTGAGAGAGGCCAAACTTCTTCAAGTGCTTGGAATCAACAGAGTAACTGATTTGCGAGTAGTTCAGACGGATGAAAGAGCCGTCCTCCACAAAGCGGTCAGAACCTAAGAAGTTATAGCCTGTCTGGCGCAGAGCACGCGGCATCTCTGTAATGTCACCCTCTACACGCCAGCGCCAATTGACAGCACGGCTCTGATTGCTGTTCGAATACATATTCTCAACATCCATACGGGCCTTGTTTATAATTTTGTTGCCGTAGCGGAAGTTGAACTGGTTGTTCCAGCTCAGACGGCCGAAGTTCAGCTTGAAGCCAAAACCACCGGTAAATTTAGGCAGCGAAGAACCCAGATAGACAATATCGAGCTCGTTTATCTGGCCATCATTATTGATATCCTCATATTTGGCATCACCACCCTTGAACTCATAGTTGACAGAGCCGGCACAGAACATGACAGGCTTCGTTAGACCATGTTCGTCAAGGATGACGTTACCGTCCTTGTCGCGAGCCACAGGAGCATCAGGACCACTAACACCCTTAACCTCCGTTTCAGAATAGTGCGAGTACTGATAGACACCCTTATAGCGGAAACCGTAGATACTACCCAAGGCACGATTCAACTCGATTCGTGTCAGATAGCTACCATTATTGCGGTCAAACTCCTTATTCAGATTCGATAGGCACGTTTCGTCCATCGAAGTAATCTGGTTTTTATTGTTAGCAAATGTGATGTTGAAGTCTGCTGAGAATTTGCCTAATTTAATAATACGGCTACCATTCAGGTTGAATTCCCAACCAACGTTCTTCATATTACCAGCATTCTGCCAGCGCAGGTTAGAATAACCAGACGAAGAAGGAATACCGTAATTGCTCATCAATAGGTCGCTGGTGAACTGCCAGTAGAACTCCACATTACCATTAATACGATCATTCCAGAAACCGAAATCAAGACCAAGGTTGAATGTCTCTTTCTGCTCCCACTTCAAATTCTTCAGCTGGATGTTCTCTGGATGAACACTACCTTGGTTCATATAAGCATTACCTCCTGCATAGGTACTGAAATAAAGGTACTCCTGACCAGGCTGACGACCTACGATACCCCAGCCAGGACGGACGGAGAGCATGGAAACCCAAGGCAGCGTCTTTTGGAACCAAGGCTCCTTATGGATGTTCCAACGCAATGAGAGAGCTGGGAAGTTACCCCAACGCTGGTCACCACCAAACTGTGTGCTACCGTCACGACGTACAGAGAAGTCAGCCATATAGCGACCTTTGTACGCGTAGTGGGCAGAATAAGTGAAATATATGCTACGCCATTCACCACTGTTGGTATTCATATCAGAAATAAGACCCTGTGCAGCAGGACTCTGGATACTGCCTGACGGCAGACCCCAAGAGGTAGTACTCTGCGAACTGTTATGACCACTGGTCAACTGTCCGCGTAACATCATAGTCAGTGAGTGATCCTTGTTCTTGAATGCCGGCGTAAAGGTCAGCGTATGTGTCGTCGTTACAGCGAAACTCTTAGATGAGTTGGAGGTTGTCTTGTTACTCTCCTTGTTCTGGGTATCATTCCAGCCACGAGTATTAAGCGACAACGGCATAAACTGATCAACATAATTATTGAAGATGTTAAACACCACTTTACCCTCGTAGTTCAAGTGAGACTTTTCCTCTTCAGTCGACAACAGGTTATAACGTAATTTGAACTCTGGCTCAATGTTGTAACTCGTCTCATTGTTCTTGGCCAAATAAGCCAAAGCCACAGGATTCTTATTGCTCAGTTGGTCTTGCAACTGACTACTTACCGTTGGCAACATCGAGTAGAATTCATTCAGGTCATTGCCATAACGATCCTGCTCGTAAACCGAGAGGTTCGGCATACGTGTGTATGCAATACTTAGGAGGTCGCCATTGTTCTTCTTGTTCTTGGTGTAGGTCAGTGCAATGTTCGTCTCAATTTTAATACGGTCACTGACGAAGTAGTCCAGATTGACACGTGAGCTGAAACGGTCCAGCTGTTGCTCAATGATAGAACCGGTTTCACGGTCGTAACCGGCACCGATACGGAAGTGAGCCTTTTCACCACCACCACTCAGGGCCAAATAGTGATTCTGACGCCAACCGACCTTCTTGACTTCCTTCAGCCAGTCAGTATTGTTGTTATACATCTGATACTCAGAGAACGCAGGATTGTAGTTTAGCTCAGGAATGTCGCTGGCCACATCACTCATCTCAGGATTGAAGTACTCTTCCTTCATCATCATGGTGTATTCGTCACCATTCAGCATCTCATAGCCCTTAGGCTGGTAAGTTCCCGTCAGGCGGAATGAATAGCTGACACGTGTCTTACCACGCGTACCACGCTTGGTCTTGATTTCAATCACACCATTAGAACCCTGTGAACCCCAAATAGCTGTTGCAGCAGCATCTTTAAGCACAGAGATACTCTCAATATCCTCAGGGTTGATGTTCAGCAATTGTGCGAACTTTTCCTCGTTCATATCTCCGTCGATAGTCTGACCACCAGTCTGCCAAACATTTCCGTCAACGACGATGAGGGGCTCACTTGAACCATTAATAGTTGAGACACCACGCAAACGCATGGAAGTACCGCTACCCAAGTTACCAGAATTGGCCACGATATCCAAACCGGCAATACGTCCCTGCAGGGCCTCATCGACGGTTGTCAATGCCAATCCGTTAAACTCTGACATGCTAATGCTCTGTTGAGCAGTAGAGATTTCATCAACGGGGATGTTCAGACCAGAACCACCTGCGCGTTTCTTGGCCGTCACCACCACTTCCTGAATCTGGGTGGCATCCTCCATCTTGATATTGAACTTCGTTTTATTGATTGGAACCAGCACGGTCTTGTAACCCACAAAAGTGATGCGGAGCTTATCTTTTGGATTCTTTAACTTAAACGAGAAGTTACCGTTCATATCAGTCGTTGTAGAGGCGACGATACGCTTGGCAGCGTCAATTTCTACTACATTTGCCATCATAACCGGTCCCATTTCATCGTTGACAGTACCACTGATGATGTCACCTGCCTGCTGGGCATTTGCTGCAATCAAAAAATTAAAAAATGATATTAATATAAATGTCAATCGTTTCATAATCATAATGCATTTAATTTTTTAATTACCAGTATAAGATAAGGGACTGTCAATCAGATGTATCACAGCCGAAGATGTTGTATACAAATTCGTTGCTGTTGTTGCATCCCTATTATCATACAAATACTCACGAGCCTGGATGTTAAATAGCTCTTTCTTAGTACCATCATCGGCAGTATAAGTACGCTTTGATACCGTATGTCTGGTTCCTGTAGCATCAATAACATCAATAGAATCGTCTTTCAATTCGGATTTCAACATATAGAAGCGCTTCGTCTTACTATTAATCAGAGAAGTCTCGAAATCACCCGATTCTGCCTGAGCACCGATGTAGAGAGCATTATCCTGAATATGGTATTTCAGGAAGTTCACAATATTTAAGGAGTCTGCAGTAGCTTGAGCATTATTACCGGCCTCGTGGTCTGCTTCAACCTGCTCCCAAGATGACAGTTTACCCTCCTTTTGTAATTGTTCGATAGCTTCATTACTTGGCACATAGATGGTATAATGATAGGTATTGAACAATGACACGTTGGTACCGCCACAGGCTTTGTTGTCACTTTCATTACCAGTACCTAGATTGTGGATATTCTCAAACAAACCACTACCGTCCATAAGCTCTAAGAACTTTCCGAAATACTTGGAATGCGCGGCCAGTTGATCTCGAACTGTTCGACGAGTACCCATAATAGGTTGGCCTTCAATCACATAACTCATACCATTACCACCTGCCACTTCTTTGCGCTGGTCGTAAACACGTGAAATCTTAATGGGTTCACCCTCGTACATCTGATAGCTACCCTCGACTTTCATGTTCTTTTCGTCAGTGGGATTAGTAACGCGGATGCCTGTACCATTCTTAGCACGGAAATAAGTGTTTTTGCCTTCCCAAACCTTGCCAATCACAATGTGAGTGTCCAAGATATCCTGCAGACACTTTAGAAGACGACCACTATTAGTTGCTGTGGTAACAGTTTCTACGGAGTCACGCTCATTAGTTACTGGATCGTAGTTATAAACAACTGCAGAGACTCTTTCTTCAATACGTTTTGTCTCGTCCCAACGGAAACTCAGCAACTGAAGATTCTTCTTGCCATATGAGCACGGATCGATATACTCCAACAATGCATTGTTGGTGGGAATAAAGAAGCTATAGTCTGAGCCAAGTGCGTTCAGATAGACATTATATTTACACTGAGTGATGGCCCAGTCTATAATCTTCATAGTACGATTAATCAGTGCAGGGAATGATACGCTGACATAGGCTGTCGGCGAATGAACCTTGTTTGTCAGATAAACGGCACCATTACAAGCCATCCAAACCTCATCGACATCTGAAACTTTTACACCCATTGGGTCATTGGCATCATTCAGAATTGCGTCAAACTTCGAAGGTACCGAAGAGGTGAACGAGGGCAGCATATTGACATTCAATAATTTGATAATCACATCATCTGGCACATCGTTCCATGATTCGAAGTTTTCACTTAACGGTTTACCTATACCAGTCCAGTAATCATCCATTGCTTTATTGGAGGGTACCATCATCACAGCCATATCACGCTGTTCGGCAGCATTACCCTCTCCGCTCTGCTTAACGCTGGCTGCATAGTAAGAATTCCATTCAGGGTCAAATACCAATTGGGCTGGTACACCACGACCGTCAGGGGTCTCGTTTACGGCAGCGCCCTTTTTCTCGTTGAAGAAGCGTTTGGTATATACTGTATCTACATTGGCGTTGTACAAATAGTTGTATCGCTCAGTTACAGAGAGACTTTTACCATCAGGATAAGGGGCACAGAAGCGCTCCAATAGTTGGTTAAACTTACTTACCTCAGGTTTCTTGGCAATCAGTTCAGCCATATTAGGCAATGGAGTCACCACCTCAGCAGTACGATGAATAAAACCATTGGCACAGCGAATATTATCTTCAACGACCTTAATACCATTCACGCTGGCATCACCAGCCTGACGATGTGCGTCCTCCGTTTTATTGAACAGAAAATAGTAATCATCATTAGTTATACGGTTGTTAGACATCGAAGCCTCCAAAAACAACAACATGGGAACAGCCGAACCATCCTCCATACATACCATGTTCTTACCACTTTCACGATGACGCTTCCAGTATTTGTTGTCTGGCATGTCTTGAGGACGAAGGATGGGGACGGTGTCATATTCTCCTAATGCAGAGAACCGACGCATAGCCTGGCCCTCTTTTAGCGGCTTACCCTGAATCGTTGACAAACTGTTCAACTGAATAGAGTTGTCGAGCATGTTACCAAACAACAACATCTTTTTCTGAGGCTCTGTCAAGTCTTCGTAACGAGATACGCCAAAGACATTGTTCTTGTTGTTGTAAAATCTCTCATAAGCAGCATCATCAGCCACAAAGAGCGTCTTCGAACCTGTTTTACCAAGTACCTCATGGTAATTCAGGTCATTGATCATCCGCACGGTGTTGGTGTAATTGCCTTGCTCGTCAAGCCAGCTATAAATGCTGTTACCCCAGCCCTCAGGAGATCTCTCGTCGAGATCATATTCCTGACAGGACGTCAGGGCCACTCCACCAACCAGTGCCATTGCCACTGTCATCGTCCAGCATCGATTGCAAAGCTGTCCGAATCCTTGGCATTGTTTCAAAAAATGCTTTCTGGTTTTCATACGTTAAAATTGGTTTTATGTTCAAAATTTCTTTGTGCAAAGTTACGCATTTATTTAATAATATTTATTATATATTTATCTCACAAACTTGCTTTTTGTATCGCACAATAATCGGAATATGTTTCATCGGTTTTGTTTTTTGTTTCACAATGGATTATATCTTACCTTTGACAAAAACGAAAGCATCTGATACATTTCGCTATTCCTATTTAATATAATATATCTATCTTTGCCGCCAGATTTCTGTATTTCACCTATTAACTAATTAAAACATTAACAAACATGAAAAGATTCTACCAAATGACAGTTGCTCTGGTAATTGGTTTACTGGCTGCAACTACGGTAAGCGCCCAGAATCGCATTTCGTTGCAGGAAGTTCCTTTCTGTTCGTATGACGGTTATGGCCTAAATTCACAGAAGACAGGCGATGCTGAATGTGCATGGGTTCTGGACTCTCCAACAGGCTTACCTTATGGTGACGGTAGCGTGATTAACCGCGCTGATCTGTCACAGTATTCAAAACTCATCATCACCTACACAGCAGGTTCACCCCGTGTACTGCTGAACCGTGACGTAGAAGGAGGTAATGCTAATGCCAATGAGGCTGATGCTCACCTTATCGACAACACGGTAAGCGGATGGTCAGACAAGTACTTCACAAAAGAAGATGGTGTACTGATTGTCAATATTAAGCAGTTGGTTAAGGATAAAGGTTACGCTCATCTGCATGCTATCAAGGGTGCCAGTTGGCAAGATGTTACTGTAACCAGCATGGAGGTTGAGTTAGCTGCTAAACCTATTCAGGTAGGTTGGGTTAACATGATCAACAACGGTGATATGGAAGGTGATGACGTCAGCAGTTTCTTCGTAAAGGAGTATCCTGCAACCTCTCCTTCTGCTGCCACGATTTCTCCAGAAGTTGGTGTAAGTTACAGTAATGGTGTTGTCGTTAATTCTGCCGCAAAGGTAGCCAACGACTACGACACCCAGTTCTGGTTCCGCTTCAATGAGGAGTTACCTGTTGGAACTAAGTATCGTGTATCGTTCGATTATCGTGCTGACGCTCCTGCAACAGTTGCTACTCAGTCGCATCAAGAGCCTAGCTTCTATATTTTCTACAATTTGTGGGGTAATCTCGACTTTACCACTGATTGGCAGACTTTCACTAAGGAAGGCGAGGTAACTGAGCAGATTGGTTTAGAGGCAGAACATGGCTATAAGTTCCGTTCTGTAGCATTCAACCTGTCTGGTGATGCTGACAATAAGTTCTATTTTGACAATATTAAGTTTGAGATATATAAATATGGTACAGCTGCTGAATTCAATAATGACGTTGTAAAGGTTGATTTCGGTAACGATACCAATATCCCGGAACTGGTAAAGAAAGGCGGTTTCCCCCGTCTGATGTATCCTTTGAATTGTGCTAAGGTGAAGGTAAATGGCAAGGATGTTGAGCTTTACTCAGTTGAAGGTTTTGCAGATGGTCGCTTCTATATCTTCTTGCAGGAGCCTGTTCAAGACAAAGACGAAGTGCTCGTTTCATTCACTAATCCTACCGACGAGGCTTTCCACCTGATTTATACCAATGGTGCTGATAAGGGTAAGGATGTTAAGGACTTCCAGGACGTTCAAGCTACAAATAATGCTGATGTTGAGGAAAATGAAGGCTATCCATATGATTATGTAACTCCTGTTGTCCTGAAAGCTGATCCTGAGGATGGTTCATTCAACCTGCCTAACAGCCTGAAGGAGTTCAAGCTCACATTTGACAAGGAAGTTGATTGTGCACAGCTTGAGGCTACTTTGAACAAACAGAAGCTGGCAGTTGTTCCTGCTGATGGTTATGCTAAGGACATTACCTTGACTCGTGAAGGCGATGATTTGGCTGACGGTGAGTACACCATCCATGTTACAAAGATCTTCCCCAAACTGAACATGGGTCCTGAGGTCTTTGGTGACACTATCTATTCATTTAATATTGGTAAGGTAACATCAGATCCTAATGATGTAGAGGAACTGGTAATGACTGATGACTTTGCTGCAAGCGGTAACAGCTGGATTACAACAAGTGACGCTGCCGGTGAGATGCAGGATGCCAATGCAGGCTCTGGTTCTCGTCAGATGCATGGTCAGAGTGGTTTTGCTGCCGATATCCTTTATCTTTGCACACGTGGTAACTCATCGACTGGTGGTATTGCCCTGTATGGTACCAAAACTGACGCCAAGATGACACTGAAGGCAAAGAACTATCACCTGACGTTTGGTGCTGCTAAGTGGGATGGCAATAATGCTGCCCGTTCACTGAAGGTTCAGGTTCTTCCTGAGGATGCCGTTGACTCTAATACTGGTCTCATCCTTGACGAAAGCAAAATTCTGGTTGAGGAGCGCAAAGCTATTGAGCCCGACTTCAAGACCACAACAAACGCTACTCGCTTTGACGTTGTTATTCCTGTAACTGTTGAGGGTAACTATGTTATCCGTATGGTTTGTGGTGATGCTGACGGTAATCCTGGTGGATATGGTGATGGCTGTGCTATTGGCGAGGTTAAGGTTCAGTATCTGCCTAACACTGTTGGTGCAGAGTGGGTACGCCTGCTGACTGCTGCTATCGAAAGTGCCAAGAAGATTCAAGATAAGTTCGCTGACGAGCGTTACGCTGGTGATGTCCAGACCGCTCTGAATGTTGCTGTAGCTAAGTATGAGACTGAGATGGAGAACTATACTGCTCCTTCTGCTTATCAGAATGCTGCTACTGATCTGGAGCTCCTTGCTGCTACATTGGAAAACCACGGTAAGCTTTGCAACGACTATGACGAGCAGATTAAGAAGGCTATCGATGTTGTTCGTCAGAATGCCGAGAGGAAGTTTGCTGGTCTTGAGCTCTATGCTCAGGTTAAGGAATATGCTGCAAAGTATCATGGCACATCTGAGTGGCGTAATGTCAACGAGGATCCTGAGGGCGAACCCAACAACCAGCTGTTCTATGAGTATGACAAGCTGACTGACGACAATGCTCTAACCGTTGCTATCGCTGAGTTGAAGGATATCGTTACTTTGGCTGGCTACCTCTTCACAGAGGGTGAGTCTAAGGGTACAACCACTGGTGTTGCTGCGGCATTCGAGCGTATCCGTGTAGGTATCGAGAACTTGAAGGAGTTAGGTGTTGCTGCTGACGATGAACTGCTCGCTGAAGCAAACAAGGGTTTGACCGATGATGACGCCATGGCTGAGGCTTTGATGGCTCGCACAACCACTGAACTCTATGGTAAACTGAAAGATAACGAAAATATCTTTGTAAAGGTTGACGATTCAGATCCTGAGAATATTGTCGAGAACGAAAGACAGTTAGACTTGACAGTCTTCGTAAAGAACCCGAACGTCTACAAGCAGCAGCCTAACCTGACTCTCTCTCAGGAGAACGTTCCTGGTTGGACTACAAGTGGTGCGGTTGGTCTGTGGTGTGGTTGGAATAACTCTCAGAAGAACATCGAAGGTGTTGCTGAGGACTGCGCATTCACAATCTACCATTCTGCTGGTGTTGCTGAGCAGACTATCACTAACCTGCCCGCAGGTGTTTACACCATCGTTGTAGATGCTGCACGTTGGGACGAGCCAGATCCTTCTGGCGAGACCTTCGCATACATCAAGACTTCTGCTACGCCTGAGGTTGGAGAAGGTGAAACTCCCGTTAAGGACGTGAACTATTATGCTACACTGGATCTGGCTCACTATGGTCAGTATGTAATGAATCACGACAATGCCTTTGAGAATGTCGCCATTACTGACGGTCAGCTGACACTCGGTGTTAAGTTCGCTTCAGATGAGGGCCAGTACTTCTTCGACAAGGTGAAGATTTACATGACAGGTAAGGCTGAGGGCTTCGACTATGCTAAGGCTTATAATGAAGCTGTTGCAGGCATCAGCATCAACACTGTTAGCGATAAGGTTCGTGCTATCGAAATCTACGACATCAACGGTCGTCGTGTTGCCAAGGCTCAGAAGGGTCTGGTTATCGTGAAGAAGATCATGAGCGACGGTTCAATCCGCACTCAGAAGGTTGTTAAGTAAGATAACAAACCACTCATAAAAATAGTCCGAGTCTCATTAAGGGGCTCGGACTATTTTATTTACTGAATAATCACTAGTGTCTATTAAATTCCGTTAATTAAAAATATAACTCTCTCATGCACAA
>CAMJDL010000023.1 GCA_946404405.1 uncultured Prevotella sp. | reverse complement strand
AAGTCCAGCCAATAGTCGAATATCAGGATGGACTTCTCCGTTTCCAGCACGAAACCACTATGGAAGATGTAGGTCAGGGTCATATCCTTCTCCCGAATATCTCACATACCAACTTCTTCTCGCCATTACTATAAAGCCTTACGTTTTCCCAATGGAAACTATCGGCGGTGATATCTGAGAAAATCCAATATGCGTTTTCTTCGGAAAGAACCTTTCCAACGAGTTTGTCGCCTTGTTTGGTGAAAGTCAGCCTTTTCATAGAATGGTCGCAGGTGTACACGACATCGTAATGCCCTTCTGCTTTGTTGAACATTCTGAACGATGATCCATATTCACCGTCAGGTTGCGGCGCGATCTCTTTGGTGGCTCTCGACGGAAATATGAATATGTCTTGTATGCCAGCTCCTTCCAATATCCTGCGGAATAGCCATTCCCCCTTAACATGGCGTTTGTGGCCTTCAGAAGGCTCGTCGAAATAGTCACAATCCCAGTCGCCTAAGAGTGGTTCAAACCAATCGAACTCGTCGGGTATTTTGTCGGTCTTTTCGCTTAATAATGCTTCAATAAAACTATCCATATTATTATATTTTATTGCTTTATCTCTTGTCTCCAAAGAAACAATCCCTCAGAACTAGCCAAAGAGCCTATTAACTCCAACACTTCCTCTGTCGGATTATAGACAGTCATATAGGTGTCATCTTCGCTGACTGTTATCAGGGCATTGGCTGATTTCAGGATGATGTAGAACATCTGTTTGTCGGCCATACACTTCAATAGTGCAGCCTCCAGTTCATGTGGGGCTGGATTCGTCAGCCATTCCTCACCGTCGTGACTCACATCGATATCTTCATAGCAATTCAACTTCAGCAGGATATTGGTGAACCTTCTGTAGATGTTGTCAATCTGAGGATGCTCCAGAAAGTATTTCTCAATCCTGAAGTACTGCCCTTTGCTATCGGCGGGCACTTGTTTGGGCAGTATGTCGATTACCCAATATGGCTTATTCAGATACTCTTCTATCGTCATTTGTTTCTTATTTGTTTATGAAATATATGAGGGCTATCTGAGCTAACAGAATCAGCGGAAGACCATACTTGAACTTCTTGTGCATCGTCTTATGGTGCCATACTTGCATGCCCAATAATGCGCCGATACTACCTCCAAGGACAGCGAGTGTTAGCAAAGTGGCTTCTGAGATACGCCAGCTACCCTGCTTGGCCTTCCACTTGTCAATGCCATAGATAACGAAAGTCAGGACATTGATAACAATGAGGATATATACAATCGTCTGTGTCATACGCTCAATACCATTTCAGATTATGTTCCTTGCAGTAGTCGATGGCAGGCTGATAGCCTTGGAACGTGGACTTGTGAATCCACTTTAACCCCTTGTGCTCATCCTTCGGAACGCCTGTGCCAGTCATCAGGAACCAACCTGTGGCAAACTGTGCCTGTGCATCGCCACCATTGGCTGCCAGTTCATACCAAAAGACACACTCTTCGAGGTTCTTCTCCACACCATCGCCATTCCAATAGGCTGCGCCACAGTTCTTCTGTGACAGGACATGTCCTTGGAAAGCGGCCTCGCGATACCAGAGAAAAGCCTTGTGGTGATCCATCTCGATGCCATTACCAAGGTAATAGGCATTGGCCACATTGACCTGTGACTGCATATCACCCTTGTCGGCAGCCTTCATGTACCATTCAAATGCCAATACAGGGTCTGGTTCCACACCTTTGCCGTGATAGTAACACTCGCCAACATTGAAGCAACCATAGACATCATCGAGCTGGGCGGCTTTCATATACCAGTCAAACGCCAGTTCAAGGCTGATCTTTACGCCAGTGCCACGCTCATAGCAGACACCAAGGTTGTTCATCGCCTTGGTATCGCCCTGATACGCTTTCTCGCGGTAATCGTCTGCCTTGTTTCGCTCTTTTGGCATAAATTCACTTAAATCTGAGTACAAAAGTAGCAAGAAATGCTGAATTATTACTATCTTTGCAGGAAGTTTTGGGAATTATTAGGATTTGTAGTGGTATGGATATAGCAAAGGCATTCGAAGTGGCGTTCAACCGCAAGACAGAGAAGAATTGGGAGAAGATCTACGTGGTAGTGGATATTCACGACACCATTTTGCGTGCATGTTACGAAAATGAGGAGTCCTACGACTACTATCCGTATTCGAGGGAAGCCCTGCAGCTGATGACCAACCGCGAGGACATCTGCCTGATTCTCTGGAGCGGATGCTACGATGAGAAGATGGCCGAATACAGGAGTCATTTTGCCGAAGAGGGCATCCATTTCGACTATGCCAACGAAAATCCGGAAGTAGGGAATACAAGTTTTCAGAACTTCGAGGCCAAGCTCTATTTCAATGTCGGGATAGATGATAAGTTCGGCTTCGAGTCAGAGACAGACTGGATAAAGGTAATAGAAGCAGTCGGGAGATTCTGACATGACAGAAAGAAGAATAACAGCGGCTAACGTTGATGAGCATATAAAGCGGCTCTATCAGACGGCTTTTCCTGAGGATGAACAGATTCCCTGGGATGACCTGATGCGGCTGATCTACAAGATGTCACTGGATTTCACAGCATACTATGATAATGAGGAGTTTATAGGCTTTACCATCGTCTATCCCCGAAAGGCCGTTAACTGGTACTGGTATTTCGCCGTCCGTGAAGATCTGAGAGGGCAGGGTAGAGGTCAGCAGATACTGACTCAGCTGTTGAAGAAATATGAGGGCCAGGCTATGGTTCTTGACATGGAGAGTTCATACCAAGACCCATGCCCCAATCCAGAACAGCGCAGACGCCGCCATGGTTTCTATCTTCGCAACGGTTTCCGTGATACGGATGTCTATAGGAGTTATGGCGACATTACCATGACTGTGATGATGACGGGACCTGGTACGTTCACTCTTCAGGATTGGGATGATATTACCAATGAACTGAAGCAATTCTGGTGGATAGAAGATTCAAAGGAAGGATAGTATGCCAGAGCAGCGCACGTATATTGCCATCGACCTGAAGTCGTTCTACGCTTCAGTGGAGTGTGTGGACAGGGGACTTGACCCGCTGACCACAAACCTCGTCGTGGCCGACGTGTCGAGGACGGAGAAAACCATCTGTCTGGCTGTCTCTCCGTCGCTGAAAGCATACGGCATTGGTGGACGTGCTCGACTGTTCGAGGTGGTTCAGAGAGTGCGCGATGTCAATAACGAGCGCAAAAGGGCTGCGGGCTGGAGGATGACGGGCAAATCGTACAACGATCCTGAGCTGAAAGCTAATCCCAGTCTCGAACTCGACTATATCGCTGCACCGCCACGTATGGCTCACTATATGGAGGTGAGTACCAAGGTCTATGAGACCTACCTGAAATACATTGCGCCAGAGGATATTCATGTCTATAGTATCGACGAGGTGTTTATGGATGTGACATCATATCTCGGCACATACAAGATGACGGCTCACGAATTAGCCATGAAGATGATCCGTGACGTTCTGGCAACCACGGGCATCACGGCTACGGCAGGCATCGGCACGAATATGTATCTGGCAAAGGTAGCGATGGATATTGTTGCCAAAAAAGCCCCAGCCGACAAAGACGGTGTGCGCATAGCAGAATTGGATGAAATGTCGTATCGTCGTGAGCTTTGGGACTACCGGCCTCTCACCAAATTCTGGCGTGTAGGACGCGGCATAGCCGAGAAACTATCAGACTTATACCGGCAATGTCAAGCGAATCGATGAATGTGAAAAGTGCATCGAGTTTACAGACGGGAAGAAAATCCCACTTGATGCCATAAAAGATATAAAGATTGAGTGATAATTACTCAATCACCTCAATATAGAAGCTGAACGGACGGAAACCATCGTTGCAGCTGATCATCGCACTCATGGGGTTTTTCATCCAGCCGTCGTAGAAGTTCCCTTCGCCTCTGGCCAACGATTCCACGAACTCTCGCATGGAGTACCATGCAGCAGGACACATCCCTTCGGGACATTCACCATTCTCAGAGATCCATTGCTGCCCCTCCTTGACATCACATGTATGCTCGATGGGATTCTCATATTTTGCCATCAGGTCAGGATAGACCGTCTGACGTATAGCTGTGATTCGTACTTTGCTCATATATACTTTTGTCGGATAGCCTTTGGGAGTTTGGATGCTACAAGTTGATAGGACTCTTTGATCCATTCCTCGACCTGTACATCATCCAACTGCTCGTAATACACATCGCTCCAATGCATCTTATTCCAGTGGTATGCAGGAGTTACTGCAGGAAATTGCGCTCGAAGTTCCTCATTCCTTTCTGGTAATAACTTTAGGGCAAGTCTTGGCTCGCCGTCCTTCATGTCATATTTACCACCACCTAACCAAAGGCAGACGAATATCTTGCCTTCCAGTCGGAAGGTGATAATGTCATCGCCAAACGGCTGGTCTTCAGTCACACCTAAGAGTGACAACGTGTATTCTCGTACTTGTTCGATGTTCATACTTAGTACTTCTTTGCCAACTTAGTTATGTCCTTTGCCTCGATGGCAAACTTATGATAGCCATCACGCGCAAGAACGAGTTGAGATAGTGCTATTTCTTTCATATTGTTGGCCTGGCCAAAGAGACGTATCAATGGATAGAATACGATGAAGGCATATTGCATTGTTTGGATATGCTTCTGTCCTTTTGCCCACTTCATTATTGCAGGTCTGAAACCGAAAGTGCGTTTGAAACCCTTTGTTTGTATATCTGCTTCGGTCTTGCTCTTGACCTGCTGCCAGAACTGCTTGCCGTCAGGACTTGTACCTGCACCGCTCAGATATATGAAGGTCATCCGTTCCTTGTCGGGCATGATGTCTGCAAAATGCGAAGGGATCTCCTGGGAGATACGCACATACACATCCTTTGGCGTACCTACAGATGTTATACCGGCAATAAAGAATACGGCATCGTAGCCCTTGAAGTGCTCGTCACCTTCCTTCAACTGCATAAAGTCTGAAACCAGATACTCTTCCAACTTCTCATGCTTGATGCCTGTTGGTTTTCTGCTGACGGATAATACCTTTTCTACGGCATCAACTTTCAGCAGTTCAAGAAGCGTTCCTTCTCCCACATAGCCTGTGGCTCCTGTCAATATTATCTTCATTCTTTTCATTCGATTGTATATCCTGCTTCTGTCAGGGCCATTAATGCCCGCTCAAAGTTTTCTGACTTTGTGAGTATATAGTCCGTATTGAAGGTTGATATGGCAAAAATGCCGATTCCGCTTTCTGCAAGACAAGTGGAAATCTTAGCAAGAATCCCGATGAGAGAGAAGTCAAGAACACCTTCTATGCGAAACGCCCTCCAGCCATCCTCACGCTGGGTGGTGTTGTCTGGAACTAAAGAAACCGGGCATACAAGTGATTTCTCTTCATCAGTAGAACCTGTGAACACATTTTCCTGGTTCAGGTCAATCCCCGAATAGTCTTCAACCTTACATACGGAGAACTCAATATCAATTACCTTTAATTGCATCATATTGTCAATGTCATTTTGATGTGAGGGATGCCGTCGAGCATGAAAGTGTCGGATGATTGTCTGAAGCCAACACTTTCGTAGAATCCCTTGGCATATTCCTGTGCCTCAATATCTATCTGCTTTGCACCGAAGTGCTCTTTTGCTACATCAATGGCATGAAGCATTATCTGCTTGCCATAGCCTTTGCCTCGTATCGTGGTGATAACTCTGCCAATTGATATTTCCTTCATGTGAGTACCTGCAGGACAGACACGAGCCAGAGCTACAATTTTATCGGCAACGGTGAGCCACAGATGAATGGATTTCTGGTCATCCCCGTCCATATCCTGATAGACGCAATCCTGCTCAACAACGAACACCTCGCTACGCACTCTCAGGAGTTCGTACAGTTCATCCACCGTCAACTCCTGGAATGTTTTCTTGTGCAATACCAGTTCTTGCTCGATGCTCATTTCTTTTCTTTAGCTTTTCTTGCAAACTCGAAGAGTGACTCTGGCAGATGACAGTAGCCAGTAGGATTCTTGTCGAGATAGTCCTGATGATACTCCTCTGCTGAATAGAAGTTCTGCAAGGGGAGTTTTTCGACAGCCAGAGGTTGCTGATACTTTTTCTGCTCCTCGGCAAACACCTTTTCGATTACGGGCAAATCCTCGTCACTGGTATAGTAGATGCCCGTGCGGTAGCGGGTTCCTTCGTCATGTCCCTGTTTGTTGAGACTTGTGGGGTCGATGGCCTTGAAGAACATCTGAAGGAGGAATTCAAGGCTGACCACATCAGGATTGTACTTCACATGTACCGTCTCGGCATAGCCCGTCGTGTCGGTATAAACCTCCTTGTACGAAGGATCTGCAGTATGTCCGTTGGCAAATCCCACTTCAGTTTCCACCACACCCTCTATCTGTTTGAAATAATGCTCTGTTCCCCAGAAGCAGCCACCAGCAAGAAAAATATCCTTACCGCTCTTAATTTGTTCATCTATGATCTTCATAATTACTTATTTTATCGGTTCTGAACAATATTCACGTCGACCACAGTCCTTGCCATCAATCACCTCAATATAGAAACTGAACGGACGGAAGCCGTCGTTGCAACTGATCATCGCACTCATAGGGTTCTTCATCCAGCCATCGTAGAAGTTCCCTTCGCCTCTGGCCAGCGATTCCACGAACTCCCGCATGGAGTACCATGCAGCAGGACACATCCCTTCAGGACATTCTCCATTCTCAGAGATCCATTGCTGACCCTCCCTGACATCACAAGTATGCTCGATAGGGTTCTCATACTTTGCCATCAGGTCAGAATAGACCGTTTGGCGTATGGCAGTGATTCGTACCTTGTTCATTGTTATTCTTTATTATCAGGCTGCTGGCCATCGTGAGCTTTCCATGCACATTCGGTAATCTTCATGTCAGAGAAAACTGCCGTAAATGATGATTCTTCAGGTGAACAGGCATAGATGCCAAAGCTGATTTCGTCGGCACCGGCATACATGTGGCAGATGCGCATCTGACTGAAATCGATGCCGTTTGTTGAACACTCGATGCAGTAGTCATCCTCACGACGTGAAAACCGATACCACATGGTTTTTACGTCGGCAGGAATAGCCGTTGTGGCCCAGTCGGAATAGCCCTTGTTCGTGGCTACACTGCCTAGGTGCTGAAATTCGTCGTTCTCATATTCTACAGAGCCTTTCAGCCAGTTCTCGCTATCCAGATACATCACAATGCCGCACTGGTCAAAACGCTGATGGCTCTGCGTGAAGTCGGTCTTCACCACAAAACTGAAGAACTTTTCACGGGTCTTCATCTGCAACACAGGAGCATTGTCGTTCTGGAAGTGATAGTACGTGCGCTGCCAGAGGTCGGTGTGCGGAGCAGTGGTGATAAGGATGGTGTCACCCTTCACCTCGAATCCGCCAGGTTCCCTTGTCCACTGAAGACTGCTTAAATCAATGCGCCCACTATCTGCGAGGGCCACTTTTACGTTGTCTGTAAACTCCATGTCCGTTTCATTCTTGGTTTGCTGTGCACAGGCTGTAAACAGTAGGCCAATGCAAAGTAATGGGATTAAACTCTTCATAATTCTCTTTGATATTATTTCCTGATAAACTGATTCTCCGTTTCCGGTGTCTCGACAGCAGTATAACGTTCCACCGTCATGTGGAGATCGTACTTTTCGCGAAGTTTGGCGATGGTATCCATCATGGGCGTAGCATGATGTTTGTCGATAGCCTCCTGATTGGCCCAACTGTCGATAAGCAGGATGGTTTCAGGATCATCCATCGACTGGTAATACTCATACCTCAGATTACCTTCCTCGGCTCTGATGGCATCAACAGTGCCGCTGGAAATCATCTCCTCAGCGAACTTCCTGGCATTCCCGTCTGTACCAGTGTACCTCAGATTGACTGTTATCGACATACTCTTTTCCTGTTTATCTCCCAGACATCCTACAAGAAGCATGAAAACGGATAGTATCAATGCGAATCGTTTCATATTTTATTTATCGATACTTACCAACGTATACTTGCGGCTGCCGAGACCGATTTTCTCAGCATGTTCGATGGTGTGGATACCATGCTGCTTGTCGATGCCACCAGCATCACTACAGCCATCATCATTATTCTTCTCATATCCTATCAGTTTTAGTCGCTCAACGCTTGCGTCGCTTGCATTTTACAAGAATTTGGCTGTAAATATACGAAAAAACTCCCATATAATATGTACTTCGGGAAATCTTTTAGAATCATTTATGAAATGATACCTATTTATAAGTATTGCACAGTTCACGGAATTTTTGTAACTTTGCAAGAATTTGCAGGATTTCTTTAAATAAAGGCAGTTTGAGGAATTGAGGAAAAAGTGGGTTACGAATTGGAGACCGTACTCAATTCCACGTTCTGCTATAAATTGCTCAATGCGCTCGGCTTTGCCGCTTCGCTTGTCGAAGAACACCCGACGCTGAGCCACCAGCTGTTTCATGACTCAACTTCGGGTGCAAAGGTATAACAAAAATGTAATACCACCAAACAATTGTTCTTCTTTATTGATGTTTTTTTTAGTCAAACAAAGTTGCAAAACAAAATTCTACATCAATTTAGTAATTGAATTTGTGTTTATATTCTCTATTATACTTGGAACATTTCCTTTTTTACACTGATTATTGCACTTTTTTATGTAAAGAGCATTATAAAAGGGAAAAAAGTAGTATCTTTGTAGCCTAAATAAAGATGAGTTATGCAGAAACTGAACTTATACGTTATAATAATACTGGTTGTTCTGACTTCCTGCTCGCAAAGTGGGAAACGCTATAAGATTGGAGTGTCGCAGTGTTCGGAAGACATCTGGCGTGAGAAACAAAACGCGGAGCTGCGGATGGGTGCATACTTTCAGGACAACGTGGAATTGCGGTTTGCGGCGGCCTACGACAGTGATGAACGGCAGGTACAGCAAATTGACAGTCTGGTGGCTACGGGTATCGACCTGCTGATTGTTGCCCCCAACCAGGTATCGACCATCTCGCCTGCCATCGACCGTGCCTACGACAAGGGCATCCCTGTTATTGTGTTCGAGCGTAAAACCAGTTCTCAGAAATACACAGCCTTCATCAGTGCCGATAACTATGAGATGGGACATGTGATGGGCGAATACATCGCTTCACGACTTGGCGGAAAAGGTAATGTATTAGAAATTAAAGGTTTGGAGGGCTCGTCTCCTGCCATTGAAAGGCATAACGGCTTTATGGATGCCATCAAAGGATACTCAGGTATCAAGGTGGTGGGCTCTTTACAGGGTGACTGGACTGAAACAACTGCTAATGAGAGAACCAAGCAATGGCTCGATAATAATAAAGATGTACACGTGGATTTGGTGTTTGGTGCCAACGACCGCACAGCTATGGGAGCCCGCAAAGCTTTCTCACCTCTCACCTCTTACCCCACACCTCTATATTGCGGCATTGACGGCTTACCAGGCAAGGATGGTGGTATTCAACTGGTTCGTGACTCATTGCTTGATGCCTCATATATCTATCCCACTCATGGCGATCAGATTATAGATTTGGCCATCAAGATTCTGGAAGGTAAGCCCTATGAGAAGGAAACGATGATGATGTCGGCCCTTGTTACCAGAGACAATGCCAAAGTCCTGTTGATGGAGAGCGAGGAAATCATGCGTCAGGCAGCCCATCTTGACCAGTTACACCAAACAGCAGACTCCTATCTCCACGAACTCGATACGCAACGTATGGTCAATTGGCTGGCCGTCGGCATCATTGCCCTACTTGTCATAGTCTTCGTGCTATTCTATCTTTACCACCTCCGCAAGATTGCCTTGCAACGTGAACGCGTTGTGAATACTTTGTGGAATATGGATGTCGAAAAACATGAAACGGCCACTCCATCTAATCCAACGTCTCCTCCTTCTAAAAAATCAGAGGATGCAGAGCCTGTCTCTGCCTTCATCACCCGTTTCAAGGAGGTTGTCGGGTCACGTCTGGCCGATAGCGATATCAGTGTCGAGGATTTGGCTGCCGATATGAACCTCAGTCGCGTCCAGCTCTACCGTAAGGTAAAGAACCTGACAGGGTCGTCACCCGTAGAACTGCTACGCACAGCCCGTCTGAACCGTGCCTACCAACTACTGCTCACTACCGACAAGAGTGTCAGCGAAGTGGCATATGATGTAGGCTTTACTGCGCCCTCCTATTTCACCAAATGTTTCAAGGAGGAATTCGGTATATTGCCGGGTGATGTTCGACAAAACTAAGAAAAATCGTTCAATGTATGTCAGAAATGTTACATTGAACGATTTTTTTATCTCGATGAAACAACTTTTTCATCCTACGCACGCAAAACACAGTACTTTTGCATCAGAGATTTCAAACAGAGTACTAACTTAAATGAAAAAGCAAATGAAACAAACGAAACGATTCTTTCTGAGTTTCCTAACTCTGATGCTATGTACTATAATGTACGCGCAACAGGAGATTAGCGGAACGGTGAATGATGCCATGGGACCAGTCATTGGTGCTACGGTAATGGAAAAGGGTACGTCGAATGGTACCGTTACCGATTTCGATGGTAACTTCAAGCTGAAGGTGCAGGCTGGCAAGACGCTGGTCTTCACTTATGTTGGTTACAAGACTGTAGAGTTGCCAGCTACCAACAGCATGACTGTCAAGATGGAGGAAGATGCCGCAACACTCAATGAAGTGGTGGTAACAGGTTATCAGGTTCAGCGTAAAGCCGACCTGACGGGTTCTGTAGGTGTCGTAGAGACCAAGGACTTCAAGACCAGCAATACCGACCCCATGGCTTCACTGCAGGGTAAGGTGCCTGGCATGACCATCACCTCTAACGGTTCACCTTCTGGCGAGGCTAATGTTCAGATTCGTGGTATTGGCTCAATGGGTGGATCCAGCACGGCTCCCCTCTACATTGTTGATGGTATTCCTTTCAGTGGTTCGCTGAACAGTCTGAACGCCTCCGACATCGAGTCTATGCAGGTGTTGAAGGATGCTGCTTCTGCCAGTATCTATGGTTCGCGCGCTGCTAATGGTGTTATCGTGATAACCACCAAGAAGGGTAAGAAGGGCGATAAGATCAACATCGACTTCAATGCATCGGTTTCTGTTTCTTGGATGTCTCAGAAGATGAAGCTCCTGAACACCCAGCAGTATGCCACAGCATTGGTACAGGCTGCATTGAACGACGGTAAGAATCCTAATGACTATGCCCAAAACTACGGTTTGGCACTGAATGTAGATGGTGGCACGCCCATCTCTGTCTATAATCCTGCCACAGGCGCTATGGAGTCGTATAGCGTCGGTGGTTTCTACGACGGCTATATGAATGCTGCTAAGACCATGCGTTACAGTGACACCGATTGGGTCGATGAGATTGGACGTACGGGTATCACTCAGAACTACGACCTCTCGCTGTCGAAGGCTACCGACAAAGGCTCTTCGCTTTTCTCTGTTGGTTACAAGAAGGCTTTGGGTGTGCTGAAGTATACTGACTTCGAGAACTTCTCAGCCCGCTTCAATAGCAGCTACAAGATTAACAGCATCATCAGTGTTGGCGAGAATGCTCAGTTCTCTTATTCTAATAATGTTGACTGTGCACCGCTGGAGAATGCGCTGAAGATTGCTCCTACGCTGCCTGTCTATGAAGAGGATGGTGTAACCTTCTCTGGTCCTGTGGGTGGTATGAGTGACCGTCAGAACCCTCTTCGCGAGCTTTATCATAACCAAGATAATCGTTTGAAGAAATGGCGCATCTTTGCCAACGCATACGTTGACGTAACTCCTGTCAAGGGTCTGCTGTTCCGCTCTAACTTTGGTATTGACTATACCAACAGTAACATCCGCTCGTTGCAGCACACCTGGAATTCGGATGTCGTGAAGAACAGTACCAATGCCAGCACACTGTCGCAGACACACAGCACGAAATGGACTTGGTCGAACACTCTGCAATACAACTTCGATTTCCTTGAGGGTCATAACCTAAATATTCTGGCAGGTATCGAGGCCCACCAGGATAACTACGTAGACTTCTCGGCCCGTCGTACAGACTATCCGTTGGAGACCATCGATTATATGTGGCCCAATGCCGGTACTGGCATCCAGACTGTTACTGGTGCTGGCGATTCTTACAAGCTGATGTCTTACTTTGGTAAGATTGACTACAACTGGAACGACCAGCTGCTGGCCTCGTTCACCCTGCGTCACGACGGTTCGAGTCGCTTCGGTAAGAACAACCAGTATGGTACCTTCCCATCCGTATCGCTCGGTTATCGTCTGTCAAAGCATATCAAGGCTGATTGGCTTCGCGACTGGAAGATTCGCGCCAGCTATGGTGTGACGGGTAATCAAGGCATGAACTCGAATACTGCTCACTATGGACTCTACGTAGCTAACTATGGTTCAGATCGTGAAAATTCGACAGCCTATGACCTCAACCTGCAGGGTTCAGGCACAATGCCAAGCGGTTACTACAAGTCGCAGTCGGCCAATGAGGATTTGAAGTGGGAGTCGTCGTCGCAGTGGAACTTCGGTACCGATTTCTCGCTGTTCAATGGTGAGCTCTACGGTTCTTACGACCTGTTCTTCAAGGAGACTAAGGACATGCTCGTTCAGCCAGCCTTCCTCGGAGCCATCGGCTTTGGTGGCCAGACCTGGATTAACGGTCCAACGTTAGAGAACTGGGGTATGGAGCTCAATCTTGGCTATCGTCACAAGACGTCTTACGGACTATCATACGACATTACAGGTAACTTTGATTTCTATCGCTCAAAGGTGACTTATCTGCCTGAAAAGTCAAAGAACTCATACGAGCATAACGACTTCCATAATTTGGCAAAGGACAAGAAGGCCTATGGTTCACGTATTGGTTATGTGGTCGAGGGGCTCTATCAATCGCGTGAGGAAGTGCTGGCCAGCGGACAGGCTGGAGCCCGTGTGGGTGGTCTGAAGTATGCCGACCTGAATGGTGACGGAAAGATTAATGAAAAGGACCGCACGTGGGTTTACAACCCAGTACCCGATTTCTCATACGGTTTCAATATTAATCTGGCTTATAAGGACTTCGACTTCACCATGTTCTGGCAAGGTGTGGCTCATGTGGACATCATCAACGACCAGAAATTCCAGACCGACTTCTGGAGCATTACCGATGCCGGTTCTAACAAGGGCGAACGCCTGATTGACGCATGGACACCAGCCAATAGTGGCTCAAGCATTCCTGCCCTGACTACTTCGAACGGTGCTGACGAGGGTCGCATGTCTTCTTACTTCGTGGAAAATGGATCATATATAAAGATGCGTACTCTGCAGTTGGGTTATACCTTGCCAACAGCATTGGCTAAGAAGTTCTTGGTGTCAAAGGCTCGTATCTATCTCTCAGGCGACAATCTCTGGACTATCAAGTCCAAGTCACTGACTTGTACAGACCCAGAGAATACGGCTTGGAACTATCCGCATACGGCTTCCTTCACATTTGGCGTTCAGCTGGGATTCTAATTGAATTAAGAATTAAGAGTTAAGAATTAAGAGTTATGAAAAAGATCAATATATATATCGCAGCCTTACTGCTTTCTGTCTTTGCAGTATCTTGTAGCGTAGACGACGTGAAGCCGCAGGGCGTGCTGGACGACGAGACAGCATCGTCAAGTCCTGAGAAGCTCGTTACCGCAGCGTATGCTATGCTGGGCAACGACTGGTATTCTTATCCGTTCAACCTCTGGCCCTATGGCGACATGAGTGCCGACGACTGTCTGAAAGGCGGTTCTGGCGAAAACGACACGGGCTATCACCCCATGGAGATTTTCTCTACCTTGCAGCCCGACCGTGGCGAGTTCGACGAGTTGTGGTATCACCTTTATACTGCCGTTTCACGCTGCAACCGTGCTATCGAGTCAATAGACAAAGCAGAAGATACGCCTGCTAACAAGCAATTGAGAGCTGAAGTACGTTTCCTGCGTGCCCACTTCTACTACAAGCTGCAGCAGATGTGGTATGAGGTGCCTTTCATCACTGAGGGTATGGACAATGCTGCTATCGAGGCTTGTCCGCAGAGTTCGCACGACGACATTATGCAGAAGATCATCGATGACTTCCAGTATGCTTACGAGAACCTGCCAGAGGTAGCTCCCAGCAAGACGGGTCGTGCCCACAAGGTGGCTGCTGCTGCCTACCTGGCGAAGTGCTACCTGAACTGGGCATACGGTGACGGCTATGAGGCTACGACGGGTTATGACCATGTCGACCAGGCCAAGATCCAGAAGGTCATCGACTATACCGAGGTGGTGAAGAACTCTCCATACGACTATCTGGACACCTACGGACACATCTTCCTGCAGGACTATGCCAACAGCGTGGAGAGCATCTTTGCCGTGCAGCACTCCAACAAGGCCGACGACGGCACGCAGTATGGTCGCGCCAACTGGTCGAACATGCTGAATGGTGTCTGGGGCATCTGGTCGTGCGGATGGGACTTCCACAAGCCCTCACAGAATCTGGTCAACGCTTTCAAGACCAAGAACGGTCTGCCTATGGACAACTTCGATGAGGACCACAATGCCATCGTCGTGAATGGTGCCGACTCTAAGTATAAGTACGACCCACGTCTGTTCCACACCGTCGGTATGCCTACCTATCCTTATAAATACGAGACACAGTATACGCTGACCAAGGCTAACAGCCGTACCCCCAACACCTATGGTTACTACTGCTCGATGAAGGAGATTCCTCAGCGTTCAAAGGGTGAGGATTACGACAATCCTTGGCAGGCCTTTGGCCAGAACGACTATGTGTTGCGCTATACTGACGTCATGCTGATGCGTGCTGAGGCTCTGATTGAAAAAGGTGAATACAATGGCGAGGCACTGCAGATTATCAACGATATTCGTAGTCGTGCCAAGAAGGATATTAGCAGCACTTCTCTTATCAAGTATGCTAAGGATCAGTGCGACATCAGTCTCTATGGCAACTTTGCTTCAAAGGACGATGCTCGCAAGGCTCTGCGCTGGGAGCGTCGTGTAGAGCTGGCTATGGAGGGACACCGCTTCTTCGACCTGCGTCGTTGGGGTCTGCTGTCAACCACCCTCAACAAGTATTTTGAGACAGAGGTAACTGACGAGTACGACGGACAGACCTATGCCCTGTACTATAAGCGAGCCTTCTTTACCAAGGAGAAGAACGAATACTTCCCCATCGCATCTAATCAGATGAACTATGTTCAGGGACTCTATCATCAGAACAAAGGTTATAATTAATCTGAGTTAAGAATTATGATTATCGACTTTGTTGAGTAACAATTAAGAATTAAGAATTATGAAATCAATATATAGTTTTATCTGCGCAATCTGCGTCATCTGTGGTTTCGCTGCCTGTCAGGATCACGATCTTCCTGGTTCTGCTCCGCTGCAAGTCGTCAGTCCCGATGTGACGAGTATTTCGGGCATAACTAGTGGTGAAAACGGTTATGACTATACACTGTTTTGGCCAGAAAACCCTCATGGTGCTGTTATGGAAGTGGCAGTCTACAAGAATGGTTCTCAGGTTCAAGCTTATACACCATGTCCTGGTACTTCGTTCACTTTCAAGAATCTGGAAACCAACCAAATCTATGATTTCCTCTTCAGATATGCTAATGCTGACGCTTATTCACAAGGCTTGATGATGTCTTACACACGTCCAGGAGCCACAGCAGCCAGTGAACTGAAGTTCGAACAGATTGACATCGACGACGACCATCACAATCTGAAGGTCACGTGGAAGGCCAGCCCCGATGCAACATCGTACATACTGAAACTCATCAACAACGATAGCACGAAAGTGGTTAATACCACAGTTGAAGGCACGTCCTACCTGCTTGAAAATGTTGCTATGAAGGAGAGTTGGAGTGCAGCACTGATTGCACAGAACGAATTAGGCAAGGCTCTGCCTATTACGGGAACTGCCAGAATTGGCGGTAAGATTCCTGCCTTCTTGTCAGAATATGCTACGCCAGAGGACCTGATAGCTAATGGCGACGATGACGAAGCCTCAGCATGGCTGTGGTTCCAGGCCAATTATCCAAAGGGCGAATACGTCTACTTCGGCAATATCAGCAAGGTCGAGGATATTCAGGACTATCGCATGCTCTTCTGGCTACGCGATCTGGAGACTGGCAATAACGATGATATCTGGAACTTCTCAGAGGTGGCTAAAAATGCAGCCCCCATTGTCGAGCAGTATGTAAAGAATGGCGGTAACCTGCTGTTGTGGTCGCATGCCGTACCTTACATTGGTGCTATCAACCGCCTCTCGACCTCGCTGTTGCGTGGTGTAGGCAATGCCTTCGGCACAGGCGTCGGCGGCTTCAACCCTGACGTCTGGAAGATGGGCGTATGTGTTAATACGGGCTCATTCTCGAAGGACTTCAGCTCACATCCCATCTATACGGGTATTGCTACTGAGAAGCTGAGCGACCAGTGCTTTGCTGCCATTGCCTTCAAGGGTAAGGGTTGGACTGAGGATCACAACTGTTTGTTCTTCGATATTCCTGCCAAGCTGACCGATATGGACAATACATCAGAGGAGTGCTACAACGCTCTGACCAATGATTACGGCATCTATCCGCTCGGCACTTGGGATAGCCAGGCTGCATGGATTAGCCAGCTCAACGTTTGGGAGGCCAAGAGTGCACCAAAGGCTCCAGAAGGATTCCAAAAAGGTGCTGGTACTATTCTTTGTATTGGTAATGGTGGTTGCGAGTTCTCGATGAAGAACGAGGACGGCACACCCGACAAGAGTGCCAACCCCAAGAACAACTCTTGTCAGGAGAACATCCTGAAGCTGGCCAAGAACAGCATCGAATATCTGATGTCAATATAACCAACTCACACCCACCCCTATCGCCCAGAAAGCCAATGAATACTGGGAATGATAAGGGGTGGGTGGTTTTTTTTGTGGGAAATCCGAGCAGAACGGCCTTTTGCTCTTGATGAATCAAGGAGTTTTAAACAATTATCTATCTCTTATGGTGTGGTTGGCTTAAGGGGTGGGGACGATATTGCATTGGATTGTCACAATGACCTTCAACCAGAGTCTTCAACAATCCGCCAAGCGGAAGCTCTAACTTGGAATCTCCAATCTTAATGTATGGATTCACTATAGGCTCGGTAGTCCACTTACCATTCATGGGATTAACATATCGTCGAACGCCGACGTTGGTTCCAAACGTTTTGCTGAAACGTATGTCTGCATAACCACCATAGGTACTGTTTTTAATATAAGGACTCATGGCTGGCAAGTGGTAGTTGGTGCCAGTAACACCGACTACGGCGCCTTTCCAGAGTGGCAGCCCCCCAGCTTCGAAGACTCCACAAAACTGTTATGGTATCTATTACAAGGATTCGATTCATATTTAGGTGCAAAGATAATAATAAAAAATGGTATACCAAAAATTTTTGGTATTTTCGAAATAAATGATTAATTTTGCAGTCGTAACAAAATTATTACATGATGAGGCAGGCATTATTATACGTATTTATTTTAATAACAGCATTGACATCTTGCTCCGACAGCGAAAAGACGTATAAGATTGGTGTGGCGCAATGCTCTAAGGGGCGTTGGCGAGAGAAAGTGAATCAAGAGATGTTGGCCGCCCAACATCTATACGAACATGATGTCCAAGTAACAATTGCCAATTCATTTGATGATCCAGAACTTCAGGCTCGGCAGATAGACAGTCTGGCCAAGACTGGCATTGACTTGATGGTAGTAGCTCCATACGAGGACATACAAATCATTAACGAAGCCATCGCACGCGTTCTAGAGTCAGGTATCCCTGTTGTCAGCTTCGACCGAAAGACAAGTGCCAAATATACGGCTTTTATTGGTGGTAATAATGTTGAGGCAGGTCTGATAGTGGGGCAATACATCGCTTCGATGGTTAAGAAGAGAGGAGGGAGGAGAGAGGAGGGAGGAGAGAAACCGCTGGTTATGGAGATTACCGGACTGTTGAGTAGTACTCCCGCTTTGGAGCGCCATTTGGGTTTCGAGAAAGCGATGAAAGCGTTACCCGAAGTGGATTACGTCTGTCGGAAAAGCGACTGGTCGAGCGACAGTGCCTGCTACTACGCTACCCAATTGATAGACTCACTACGCCGATGTGATCCAGACCGTTTGGATCATACCTTCGTCTTCTGCCATAACGATGGTATGGCGACGGGTGTCTACAAGGCTGTGGTCGAACAGAAGGTAGAAGGACGTCTGAAGATTCTCGGCATCGATGGTATGCCTGGCGAAGGTTTGGAGTATGTGAAACTGGGCCATCAGGTGGGTACCTATTATTATCCTACGCATGGCGAAAAGATTATCCGGCTGGCTCTTGACATCCTGACGGGCAAGCCCTTTGAACGCGAGAACCCTATGTTTGGTTTTGTAGTCACCCCAGACAATGTGGATTTGGTAACGACGGAATCGGTAGAGTTGATGAGCCAAAACGACCACATGATAACAATACATGATAAACTGGAGGCCTACTTCGGACTTTACAATACGCAAAAGAAAGTCCTGATAGGCAGCTTTATCGCTATCGTCTTGCTGATAGTAGCGTTTGTCATGATGTGGCGGGCTTATGTCCAGACTCGACGGGTGATTCGCCAACGCCAATCGCTCAATGAGGAAGAAACATTGTTCTTCACCAATCCTGACAGTCGTACCCTGCGCCAAGTATTTGAAACGCCAAAGGAAGAAATGCCTACGCCCCGTTCGCAGGATACTATTTTTGCTGAAACTTTGAATGAGGCTATCCGTCGGAACATGTCGAATCCAAACCTGAAGATGGATGATTTGGGCGATGAAATGGGACTAAGTCGTGTACAACTATATAGAAAGGTGAAGGCTATCACTGGTCTGACACCTGTAGAATTGCTACGTCAAATTCGACTGCAACAAGGTTACGTATTGCTAATCACTACGAATAAGACGGTGGCCGAGATAGCTTTTGAGGTTGGTTTCAATACGCCAGGTTACTTCTCTAAGTGTTTTAAGGAGCAATACGGTAAACTGCCGATGGATTTAAGGGATTCAACGAAACAATCTTTATAGTCAACAATTGTTTCATGAAACATATTTTATAAAGGCTGAACGATAATTGACAAGCGTTCGGCCTTTATTATACTACTTTTGTGCCAGATTTCGAAAACAAGAGTACTAACTTAAATGAAAAAGCAAATGAAACAAGCGAAACGATTCTTTCTGAGTTTCCTGAGCCTGATGCTATGTACAATGATGTACGCGCAACAGGAGATTAGCGGAACGGTCGTCGATGAGACTGGTGAAGGTGTCATCGGCGCTACGGTGATGGAGAAAGGTACGTCGAATGGTACGGTAACCGACTTCGACGGCAACTTCAAGCTGAAGGTGCAGGCTGGCCGGACGCTGGTCTTCTCCTACATCGGTTACCTGACACAGGAGTTGCCAGCCAAAAACGGCATGAGCGTATCGATGAAGAGCGATGCACTGATGATTGAGGAGGTGGTGGTGACGGGTTATACCACCCAGCGCAAGGCCGACCTGACGGGTGCCGTTTCGACGGTGAGCGTTGACGAACTGGCCAAACAGAACGAGAACAACCCCATCAAGGCCCTGCAGGGTCGTGTGCCAGGCATGAATATCGCTGCCGACGGTAGTCCTTCTGGTTCTGCTCAGGTACGTATCCGTGGTGTCGGAACGCTGAACAACAACGATCCGCTGTACATCATCGATGGCGTACCCACCAAGGCTGGTATGCACGAGTTGAATGGCAACGACATCGAGTCGATCCAGGTGTTGAAGGACGCCTCGTCGGCCTCTATCTATGGTTCACGTGCTGCCAATGGTGTCATCATCATCACCACAAAGCGTGGCAAGGAGGGTAAGGTTAAGATTGACTTCGACGCCAGCATTGCTATACAGACCTATGTCCACAAGATGGAGGTGCTGAACAGCCGGCAGTTCGGACAGGTGCTGTGGCAGGGCTACGTGAACGATGGTCTGGATCCTAACCAGAATGGTTTGGGCTACAATTTCGACTGGAGTTACAACGGTCAGGGCGTTCCCGTGCTGAACGGTCTGACGATGAATAAGTATCTGGATGCAGCCAACACCACACCTGCTGCCGATACCGACTGGTTTGACGAGACCACTCGCACAGGACTTATCCAGCAGTACAACGTATCATTGAGTAATGGCTCTGAGCGTGGTTCGTCGTTCTTCTCGTTGGGATACTATAAGAATAAAGGTATCATCAAGAACTCTGACTTCGAGCGCTTCTCTGCCCGTATGAATACCGAGTATAAGTTGGTGAAGGTAGGCGACAGGAATATCGTCACCGTTGGTGAGCACTTCACGCTGAACCGCACCAGTGAGGTACAGGCCCCTGGCGGTTTCTTGCAGAATGTGCTGCAGTTCAATCCCTCATTGCCCGTTTATACCACTACAGGCGAGTATGCTGGACCGGTGGGTGGATATCCCGACCGTGAGAATCCTGTGGCACGTCTGGAGCGTGCGAAGGACAATCGCTATACCTACTGGCGTGCCTTTGGCGATGCCTACATCAATATCAACCCCTTTAAGAACTTCAATATCAAGTCGACATTTGGTATCGACTATGCACAAAAGGAGCAGCGCTTCTTTACCTATCCCGTTACAGAGGGTAACGTAGCCAACCCCACCAATGCCGTCGAGGCCAAACAGGAGCACTGGACCAAGTGGATGTGGAACGCCATTGCCACCTATAACTTTGAGAAAGGTAAGCATCGTGCAGATGCGATGATAGGTATGGAGTTGAATCGCGAGGACGACAAGTGGTTCAGTGGCAAGCGCTACGACTTCGAACTGCTGAATCCCGACTACATGTGGCCCAATGCCGGTGTTGGTGAGTCAGAGACTTATGGTAGTGGCGAAGGTTACACGCTGACGTCGTTCTTCGGCAAAATCAACTATACCTACAACGACCGCTATATGGCTTCGTTCACACTGCGTCACGACGGTTCAAGTCGCTTTGGTAAGAACAACCGCTATGGTACATTCCCATCAGTCAGTGCTGGTTGGCGTGTCAGCGAGGAGGCATTTATGAAGAGTATGTCGTGGCTCGACAACCTGAAGCTACGTGCCTCATGGGGTCAGACCGGTAACCAGGAGATTCCCAATCTGGCTCGCTATACCCTCTATGTCAGCGACTATGGCACGGCAGGATTTGGTGGTCAGAGCTACGGCACCAGCTACGATATTGCTGGAACGAATGGTGGTCAGACGCTGCCTTCAGGTTTCAAGCGCTCGAAATTGGGTAATGACGACCTGAAATGGGAGACAACCACACAGACCAACCTCGGTCTGGACTTCGGTTTGTTCCATAACAGTCTGTATGGTTCGTTCGAGTGGTACTTCAAGAAGACCACCGACATCTTGGTCGAGATGCCTGCCGTCAAAGTGATGGGTGAGGGCACCAACCAGTGGATCAATGCCGGTGAGATGGAGAATACGGGTATTGAACTGAATCTGGGCTATCGTGGCAAGATTGGTGCCTTCCAGTACGACGTAGCCGGTAACATCGGTACCTATCGCAACAAGATTACGAAGTTGCCCGACACGGTGGCATCCAGCGGCACGTTTGGTGGTAATGGTGTCGAGAGTGTTATCGGTCATCCCTTTGGTGCACAGGTGGGTTACGTCTACGACGGCATTTTCAAGAGCCAGGAGGAGATTGACAACCATGCCACTCAGAATGGCGCCGGACTGGGTCGCATCCGTTGGAAGGACCTGAATGGCGATAGCGTCATCAGCGAGAAGGACCAGCAGTGGATCTACGATCCCGTGCCTGACTTTACATGGGGTCTGAACATCTATTTGCAATATAAGAACCTCGACTTCACCATGTTCTGGCAGGGTGTGCAGGGCGTCGACGTCATCAGCGACCTGAAGAAGGAAACCGACCTCTGGAGTGGTCTGAACATCACCAACCTGAACAAGGGTCAGCGCCTGATGGATGCCTGGAATCCCAATAACATGGACAGCAACATCCCCGCTGTCAGCATCATGGACAACAATAACGAGAAGCGCGTTAGCAGTTACTTCGTGGAAAACGGCTCGTATGCCAAGTTACGCACCATTCAGCTGGGTTACAACGTTCCCAGTAGCATAGCTGAGAAACTCTACATGCAGCGTCTGCGTGTCTACGTGTCAGCCCAGAACCTGCTGACCATCAAGAGCAAGAGCTTTACAGGTGTCGATCCTGAGAATGCCAACTTCGGATATCCTATTCCTCTAAATGTCACCTTTGGACTCAATGTTTCATTCTAAAACAGCAATAATCATGAAAACAATATATCAATCAATCTGTGCAATCTGCGTCATCTGTGGTTTGTTGTCCTGCAGCGATTTTCTGGAAGAGCATGTTCCGCAGGGAACGCTGAGCGAAGAACAGGTGAAGTCGCCGAAAAATGCAGAAGCAATGGTCGTATCGGCCTACGCCATCTTTACGACAGCAGAAGACATCAACTCGTCGTTCTCGATGTGGAACTTCGATGTCCGTAGCGACGATGCCTACAAGGGCGGAAACGGTACCAGCGATGGTGACGTGTTCCACCAGCTGGAAATCCAGCAAGGTGTGTTGACCACCAACTGGAACATCAACGACATGTGGGAACGTCTGTATAAGTGTATTTCCCGTGTGAATAGTGCCATCGCATTGCTGAACACGTGCGACGAATCGTTTGCCATGAAGCAGCAGCGTCTGGCCGAGATGAAATTCCTGCGTGCCTACGCTCACTTCCAACTGAAGCGTCTATATAAGTATATCCCATTTGTAGAGAATGAGAACCTGAGTACTGAGGAGTATTATACACTCTCGAACCGTACCTATACAAACGATGAAGGGTGGCAAGTCATCATCAACGACCTGATGGAGGCTTACAACACCCTGCCTGCCCAGCAGGCCGACAAGGGCCGTCCCACCAAGGCTGCCGCCGCAGCTTTCCTGGCAAAGGTCTATCTCTATAAGGCTTACCATCAGGACGATGTCACTACCAATCAGGTCACTAGCATCAATCAGCAGGACTTAGAGAAGGTCGTCGAGTTTACCAATCCTACGCTCTATGGCAATTATGGTTTGGAGGGCGATATCCACAACAATTTCCGTCCAGAGGAGCAGTATGAGAACGGCGTGGAGAGTCTTTGGGCTATCCAGTATTCACGTAACGACGGTTCTACATACGGTAATCTGAACTGGAGTTTTGGACTCATTCCTCCCAATATTCCTGGTACGACTGATGGCGGTTGCGACTTCTACAAGCCCAGCCAGAACGTGGTCAATGCTTTCCGTACAGGGGCTGACGGTCTGCCATTGTTTGATACATTCAACGCCAAGGACTACGACATGAAAGCCGACAATGCCGACCCACGCCTGTTCCTGACTGTCGGTATTCCTGGTCTGCCCTATATGTTTAACAAGAACTATATGATGGACAAGACGGAAACATGGAGTCGTTCACACGGCATCTACGGCTACAACGTATCGTTGAAGCAGAATGTTGATCCTGCACTCATCGACCAATACCTGATCAAGGGCAGTTTCTGGGCCAGTTCAATGAACCGCATCGTGTTCCGCTATGCTGACGTGCTGCTGATGCGTGCTGAGGCATACGCACAGTTGGGCCAGGCTGATCAAGCTATTCAGCTGGTTAATCAGCTTCGCACCCGTGCTGCTGGTAGCACGCAGATGATTGCCAACTACCAGCATCAATATGGCGTCAAGTTCTATATTGCCAACTACAAGGGCAACTATACCAAGGATCAAGCCATTCAGATTGTCAAGATGGAGCGTCGACTGGAGATGGCCATGGAGTACGAGCGTTTCTTCGACTTGGTACGTTGGGGTGAAGCTGCTACGGTATTGAACAAATACTTTGCTGAAGAGATTTCCCACTGTGCTATTTACAGTGCTGCACACTTTACTGCCAACAAAGACGAATATCTGCCTATCCCCTTCATGGCAATGTCAGAATCCAAGGGACACTATACTCAAAATATTGGCAATTGGTAAAACAATTGAAAGTTAAGAATTAAGAATTAAGAGTTAAGAAAATATGAATACAAAGATCATTAATATATTCTGCGCCATCTGCTTAATCTGCGCTTTCTGGTCGTGTGCCGACGATAATGTCAGCGACCTCCGTCTCAATGGCGACTGTAAGGTTGAAGCATTGGCTCTTGACAACTACGAAGGAATCATAGATATCACCTCTCGTACCATTGTCGTCCGACTGCCGGAAACTTATGACCACTCGGCTCTGAAGGTCACGAAACTCACTCTTTCCGATGGTGCTTCCTGTAACGTCAAGGCAGGCGAGACACTGAATATGTATGCGTCCAAGGTGTTGCACGTCCAGAATGGTGACGTCGTTGCCGATTGGACACTGTCTGTACTGCACGACGAGGCTCGTATCACGTTGTTTACCCTCAACGACATCTATACAGGTGCTATCGATCAGAATGCCAAGACCATTACGGTCTATGTGCCTGCAAACACAGATGTTACCAATATGGTTCCGACAATTGTCTATAGCCAGAACGCAACGGTTACTCCTGCCAATGGTGTACCTCAGGACTTCTCACAGCCCGTTACCTATACGGTAACCAACAATTCTGCTGAGACGGTCTATACCGTAACGGTCGTACGAATCAATAATCCTGCAGCTCTCTTTGTTGGTTCTGCCGCCATGATGAGCGAACTCGACCCTGAAGCCAAGGCAGCCTGCGAATGGATGATGGCTAACGTGCCTAACACCCTCTATGCTTCGTTTGCCGACCTGCGTGCCGGAACGCTCGACCTCTCTGAGTGCAAGCTCATCTGGTGGCACTACCATGCATGGCCTGCTGTCGATGGTCACGACCAGTTTGTTGACAAGGGTGCCGACGCTCTCAAAACCAAGAACCAGCTTCGCGCATTCTATGAGAATGGTGGTAACCTGTTCCTGACCCGTTATGCCACGAACCTGCCGTCGTTCATTGGTGCTACTGGCGACGACGACTGGACAACGCCAAACAACTGCTGGGGTGGTGAGGAAAGCAATGCAGAACGTTGCGGTGGACCTTGGGACTTCCGTATCTATGAAGGACAGAACGGTCATCCGCTGTGGCAGAACCTGGTGATGGGTGAAGATCCACAGAAGATTCTCTGCACCGATGCTGGTTACTATATCACCAATTCTACTGCACAGTATCATATCGGTACCGACTGGGGTGGCTATGCTGACTATAATGCCTGGACCACACGTACAGGAGCTACCATCCTTGGTGTAGGTGGTGACGGTGCTATCGTTGCATGGGAATATCCTGCCCACGACGGTAAGGGCGGCATCATCTGCATCGGCTCTGGCTGCTACGACTGGTATTCCTACACCTATGATCCAGGTTATGTGGAAAACTACCACAAGAATATTGCGATTATCACACAGAATGCTATTAACTATTTAACAAAATAATGTTATGAAGACAATGATATATTCAGTATTCGCACTCATGCTGTCAGCCACTGTGCTGACGGCATGCAGCGAGGACGACTATAGCGCAGACCCCGCTAAGGATTGGGCTGGCACCACCAACTTCTTCTTGTCCGCTGATGAGGCAGGCTTTGGCACCTACTATTTGCCTGCTATCGGACGCTGTGGCGACCCCATGCCGTTCTACGACCAGAAAGCTGGCGAGTTCAAGGTGCTTTATCTGCAGGAGTACGACAACAACGGTCCTTGCTACCATCCCTTCTGGGGCGTGTCTACTAAGGACGGTGCCAACTACCATTCACTGGGTGAGGTGTTGCCGACAGGACGCTCTACCAAGGAGGCCGATGCTTCACTCGGAACAGGCTGTGCTGTCTATAATGAGCAGGATGGACTCTACTACATCTACTATACGGGGCATAATGTTCTGCTTCAGGACGTAGAGGTGGTGATGCGCGCCACATCGCCCGATTTCAAGACGTGGACTAAGGATAATACATGGGTACTGCGTGGTCAGGAGTATGGCTATTCAGCCACGGACTTCCGCGACCCGCAGGTGTTCCGGGCGGACGACGGCCTATGGCACATGGTTATCGCTTCGAATCTCCGCTTTGCTGAATTCAAGTCCAGTGATATGAAGACATGGGAACACGTCGGTCAGTTCCCAATGGTATGGGATCGTATGTGTGAGTGCCCGGACATCTTCCAGATGGGCGACTACTGGTATCTCGTATATAGCGAGGGCTATCGTGCCGATTGGAGTCGTAAGGTGAAGTATATGATGGCTACCACATACGAAGGTCTGAAGGCTTGCTTTAACGATCCAGGTGCCAATTGGCCAAAGGATGGTCATGAGGGTGTGCTCGACAGCCGTGCTTTCTATGCCGGTAAGACAGCCTCGAACGGTACCGACCGTTACATCTGGGGCTGGAGTCCCTATCGCTCTGGTGCTACCATCCACGAAAAGAACGTCAATGTCGGTGCTGAGGGTGAGCCCAATTGGAGTGGTGCGCTGGTCTGCCACAAGATTGTCCAGCATGCCGATGGTACGCTGAGCCTGGGCGAGGTGCCTGCCATCAAGGCTAAGTATAACAATGAACAAGCTGTATCAGTCATGGCTTCCAATGGCTATAGTAATGGTACTTTGAGTGGTGACGATGCCTATGCACTCTACACCCGCTTAGGCAGCCACAACCACATCTCACTGACCGTCAAGACCTCGAACAACTGGGATAAGTTCGGTATCTCTTTGGCTCGCAGCACGGATATCGACTACTATTACACGATGGTAGTTAATCCTGAGGATGAAAACCATCGCAAGGTGAATTTCGAGCAGGAGGGATACAGGATAGTACGCGAACTTGATGAGAATGGCAAGGAAGTGGAAAAGAAGGTCTACGGCAAAGGTTTCGTGGCTGGCATCGACGGCTATTGGTTCCAGCGTCCTGCAGACAATGTCTACCACATTGACATCTATACCGACAATTCAGTCTTGGTCATGTACATCAACGATGTCTGTGCCTATACCCAGCGCATCTACGGCATCCAGAAGAATTGCTGGAGCGTCAACAACTACGGTGGCTCGATTACCGTTTCAGATGTTAAGGTAAGCCAGTATTAATAGATATAGTTTGGTGAACTAAGTTTTGGAGAGCGTAACGGTTTAATAGCTGTTGCGCTCTCTTCTTGTGAACAATTGTTTCAATCGTTCGAGGATTGTTACATTGTACGTTTTTTGTTACCACATGAAACATACTTTATAGTTTTAATATAAGAATGAACGTAATTTTGCAACCAGAAAGTTTTTATCCATATTATTAACTTAAAAACAAAACGTATGAGAAAATTATTACTTTTTGCAATCGCACTGATGGCTACGGCCAGTATGAGTGCACAAATTGTGCTCTGGAATGGAGAAGACAAAGAACTTGGTACAGATGGCGGATTTTGGAACCGTGCAGATCCTACCGTAGTTGATGATAATGGCAATAAGTGCATGAAAATTACATTGAAAGAGAATGCAGGTGGATGGGCTGACGAGCACCGTATGGCAGCATTGCCTATGGCTGGCGTTAACTTGAAGGGACTCCGTCGCATCTCCATGCGTATCAAAATGGCAGAAAGTCATAATGTGATGATTAAACTTACGAAAGAGGGCGATGGTGGCTATACTGGCGATGAAACAAGACGCTGGTTCTGGTACGATGCTGCTAACGGATGGCAGACTCTGGTCTATGAATATGGTGCAGGCCCCAACAGCGAGAATATTGTTGACGAAGGCAATACACTAATTGAGATATGGCCATACGAGTTTGATAATAAGTGGGGACAGGACATCTTGATTGATGACATTCATTTGGAAGGCCCGATGGTGGGCGATGTGGCTGTTCGTACATTGGCAGACGGTGCGCTGACCGACAAGCAAATCATTGTTACTGGTTCGATGAGAAAGGGAAACTACCAAAACACTTGGGACGGTGATTGGCACACTGAGGCTTACGACGACTATTCATTGCTGTTGAGCAAGCTCTCTGCTGACGTCAGCTTTTTAAACTTGACAGGAGCTGCCGTAGCCGATGGTGATGGTCCCCAGCTTCGCACAAAGAATCCTAACCTGCTGATACTCTCGCCCACCGACTTCTTTGATACAGATAATGTCATTCGTTGGGATGGTGAGAAGAATGTTACACCCAAGATGGTCATCAACGACGCATATCCCTTCTATACGCCTATCGACTTTACTGCAACCAACGTGGAGCTGACCCGCAAACGCTATGCAGGTTACAACACCTTCGTACTGCCTTTCTGGGTTTCGGCAACCGACTTAGGTGCAACAGCAGTCTATACCCATAAGACTGGCGCGACTTTCAAGAAAGATACTGACGAATTTAATCCCAACGGCGTTGCTGGTGGCAATGTGCCTTTCATTGCTGACTACGCAGCAGCATCCGATGAGGTGCTGAACTTTACGGATAAAGGTGTCTGCACGACTCCCGACAATTACGACGGATCGGACTTCAAGGGCGTTTATGCTCCACAATCTGCTGAAAATCTTTGGGGCATCAATGGTGAAGGAAAGCTTCAGAAGGGCGGTAATACTGCTACCATCAAGTCTTTCCATGCTTATCTGGCAGACGTTCCTTCCAGTGCACGCGAGATTATTTTCGAGGGCAACGAGACAATGGGCATTGGCGCTACGCTAGTGAATAGTGAAAAGAGAATAGTGAATAATGTCTACGACTTGCAGGGACGCCAAATCGTAAATGGTAAATCTGTAAATGTTAAATTGCAGAGGGGTCTTTATATTATGAATGGTAAGAAAGTAGTGATTAAATAAAAATAAGGAGGAAAGAATTATGATGACTAAAAAAGAATATACAGCTCCTATCCTGGAGGTTGTAAAGGTGGACAATGCACAATTATTGTCGGGTTCTGTAACCCTTGATCAGGCAGAAGGTTTATATAATGGAGAATTCCACAGTCCGGAATTTGATTCAGACCTTGAGCTGGACTTTGAATAATAATATCGCATGTAATAACAACAGAGCTAATATAATAACAGATAAGTTATGAAAAAGATTTTTATATTGATGTGCCTAATGGCCACAACCACAATTGTCTCAGCTACCGACCTGTGGGAAGGAACCCACGCAGTAAATTGGGACAAAACACTGACTATCGAAGCCGCTAAGTTTGCTGATGCACAAGTGGGCCAGAAGATTGTCATCGAGTTTACTAACGCTACGGGCGAGGTTATTGAACTTCACAGCAATGGAGGCATGCTGCCTGGTACACGTTACGAGCATCACATCTATGCCGACCAGAAGGAGATGGAGGTATTTATCACCCCAGGCATGCTGGCACGTTTGAAGGAATCAGGACTGGAAATCTGCGGCACAGGCTTTACAGCTACTAAGGCATGGTATGGCGATGGTAAGGAGAATGTCGATGACAACACCGTTTGGACTGGCTTTTTCTGGATGGACGAGTGGAGCACCTTAGAGATGGCAAAGACTTCGTTCGATGGCATCAACTGGAGCGACTATAAGGCCATCCGCTTCTATTCTGAGGCAGGTCGCACCAACTACGTCATCAATGTACTCACAAAATGGGGCGATGGTGGCAAACTTGGCGACCAAGGTACGATGACCATGACCAACGAGTATGCCGAACTCAATATTGAGAATATCGATATGGCTGCAAAACTGGCTGATGTTGACAGACTCATGGTTCAGTGCAACAAAGAAGGTGGCGACCCCTTCAACTTTACCGCCATCGTACTCGTTAAGAAAGAAACTACGGGCATTTCTGAAATTGCGGGAATGAGAAATGTAGAAAATGTGAAATTCTTCAACCTTGCAGGACAGCGTATACAGAATCCAGGAAAGGGCCTGTACATTGTTAATGGCAAAAAGTTCATCATGAAATAAGTGGTAGTTATAGTTAAATTATAGTTCTGATTAAGTTTAACCTTAAAAGGTAAAAGATTGTGTAGAACACCCACCCCTATCGCCCAGAATGCCTTTATATACTGGGTATGAGAAGGGGTGGGTGTTTCGTCAACACTCACCCCAACATTACCCCTAACACTACCCCCAACACTACCCCCTTGAGGTCAGGCAGCCTTCAGCGGAATCACCTTGTAGTAGGTCTGGTGACCATGCTCCTTGCCTTCGAATCCGAGTTCCTTGAGAGCCAGCCCCAAGTGGACTTTCGTGCTGTGGTCGTTCTTGATGGTTGGATACTCGCTCTGAATCAGTTTCACGATGTCGCCACTCTTCATTCGAACGCCCTGTTCGCCCTCCTTGGGCTTGCGGATACAAGCTTCCACCACTTCGGCAATGTCCTTTTGTGCCATGTAGTTCAGGTTCAACTCCTGAATGCGTGCCACTTGGTCGTTGTTAAACCAGTAAGGTGCCTTCTCGTTGCAGACCTCATGCATCACCTGCGCATACAACTGCAGGTAGTCAATCTCCCCTGTGTTGTCGATGAACATTCCACTAGGAATTGTCAGACAAATGTAGCGACGCGAGCCTGTGGCATCCGACAGCGGATGAGGATTGTTCGTCGTGGCCACAAACGAGGCGTAACGGGGACGGTCTTCCTGCGCTGCTCCATAGATGGGGCGTCCGTTTACCTTACTCTTCGACAGCGTCTGCTTCAGAGAAGCGTGTTGCGAGGGTCGGATGGCATCAAGCTCGTCGAGGTTGACGATGAGATTGTTGGTCAGCGCCATCTCCTTGTCGAACTTGTTCGACAGGTTCAGGTGGTCCAAGAAGTACTCACGCAGTTCAGGAGGCAGCAGACGGGCCACGAAGGTCGTCTTGCCACAACCTTGAGCGCCAATCAGCGTTGGCACGCATTCGTTACCATGAAGCGTGTCCATCTGGAGCCAGTGGGCCACAGCCGAACGAATCCAAACACACAGAAACTCGAGTTGTTCGGTGGTCAGACCAGGCAGGCGACTGAATAATCGGGCCACATGGTTCTGTCCGTCCCATTTGGGCAGACTCCTCAGATAGCTGCCAATGGGGTCGAACGTCTCGACCTCCTCAGAGTTGATGTACTCTTGGATGTCCGACTTCGGATTTTTGCCATCGCAGACGTCCTGGCGTTTGGCCTCCAGAACAATGCTGTTCAGCGCTTTCTGCGTCAGCACACGAAACACAGGTTCCTGGCCTTCAGCAGGTTGGATGGCAAATTCCACCTTCCCGTTCAGCACGTTGCTACGAAACAGGTAGCGTTCCCTTAAAAACTGCTCGACAGCGAGCATTTCTTCTAGCGAAGCATTGATAGCTCCGCCATTCACAAGTAATTGTTCACTCATGTTCTTTTTTAGATCTTTAATTAATAATTCGGTTCATAGGCTCGTGTTCTTCATAGCCTATAGCACCCTTCTCTCCGAATGCCTCTGCAAAGGTACAAAATAATATGGAGGTATGCAAATTTTGGGACCAAATTTTGTGTTAAAATGGACTGAATTAACAATCAAATTTTGCAAGAAAAATCTAGGACTCGAAAGGAGGGGGTAGTGTTAGGTGTAGTGATTGGTGTAGTGATGGGGGGAGTGTTCGTAACGTTACTTCTCTGTATCTAAAGGCCTTTCGAGCATTTTGGGTGTAGTGTTTGTTACTTGGTCTACGAAAAATATTCCCTGCCCAGGAAAAAATATATTCTCTGACCCTGGTCAGAGTGTGGCGTTCTCTCTTTGAGAGTGTGGCGTTGCAATGCAATCCCAGCCTGGGAATAAAACATTCCCAGCCTGGGAATAAAGCGTCCGCTCCGAGCAGACACCTCATCTGCTCCGAGCACGTGACCCGTCAGCTCCTAGCAGAACGGCCTTTCGCTGGTAGAGAAACGCCGTTTCTCTTGTAGTAAAACGGCCTTTTACTCGGAGTACCCCCCCTTTCTGTATTTTCTTCGTCAAATATTTGGAAAGTTCAGGTATTCTTGCTATCTTTGCCGACAGATATCAAATAAACTCATCAATAACTAAATGATTGAAATATGAAAAAGGTTTTATTGACTTTAATGGCAGCCCTGCTGATAGTATCGGTGCCTGCCTCTGCACAGCAAAGAAAGACAGTAAGAAAGGCTACAACAACGGCAAAACGAACTACGCCTCGTAAGAAACCCGTCAGTCAGCCAGTCACTATTCAAATGGACGAGCCATGCATAGCAGGCGGTGCCATAGCTTTCAATGGTATTCCCATTACCCTTTCTGATAAAGAGATGGCTTCTGAACTGAAAGGACAAGGTTTCAAACTTCAGAAGGACGCATTCGGAAATGAGCAATGGGTTGGCAAGGCTTTTGGTGTCGAAGGTAGTGTGGGTCTGGATAAGAATCCTGCTCGTGTCACTTTCAGAGAAAAGAAATTCTATAAGAAGGCTCAGGTACGCAAGCGTGTGATGGCCTATAAAGATGCCTTTGAAGAACTCTCTGGATGTCAAGCAAAGGAGAACACGATGGGTTGGAATAGTGATGAAGGAGGCATGGTAAAGATTCCCATCAACAGTGGTTATATCGAGATAAACTATGCCAACTGTGACGAAGTTGACTTCAGCAGTAGCGATTACACACTATTCATTGTCTTTTCTGAGTAAATAACCACTTCGGGCTCGCAAAGATGCGAGCCCGAAATACAACATGATATGGAACCACAAAATGCTATTTACGATGCACGCCAGTTGGGTATGCCCCGTATGATGATACTGGGCGTGCAACACTTGTTTGCGATGTTCGGAGCAACGGTTCTGGTGCCGCTGCTTACAGGTTTGGACGTTTCCGTAACGCTGTTGTTTGCGGGTATTGGAACGCTGATCTTCCACTTTGTCTCCAAGTGGAACGTGCCAGCCTTCCTAGGCTCTTCGTTCGCTTTCTTGGGGGGCTATGCCTCGGTAAAGGAGCTGGGTATGTCGCAAGGACTCTCTGAGACGTTGGCATTGGACTATGCCTGTTTGGGCGTGGCATGTGCGGGATTGATGTATTTCGTTATGGCAGCACTCATCAGGTCGTTTGGCGTGAAGAAGATTCTGCAATATTTCCCCCCTGTCGTCACGGGTCCAATCGTCATTGCTATCGGACTGGTGCTGTCGGGTTCGGCTATTGCCAATTGTCAGACAAACTGGTTGCTGGCCATCCTGTCGATAGTGACGGTTATCGTGTCGAGCATCTGGGGCAAGGGCATCATCAAGATTATTCCAGTGTTGCTGGGCGTCATCGTGTCGTATGTCATTGCAGCCTGTCTGGGCGAGGTTGACTTTACCCCCCTTGGGCAGGCCGCTTGGGTGGGCTTTCCGATAGAGAAGGACCACACTATTCTGGCTGTGTTTGAGGATGGCAACACGTCGCTGATGCTGTCCACCATCCTGGCCGTCATGCCTATCGCTTTTGCGACGATAATGGAACATATTGGCGATATGTTCGCCATTAGTTCTACTGTTGGCAAGGACTTTCTGGCAGAGCCTGGTCTGCACCGTACGCTGACAGGAGACGGCGTAGCAACAGCTGTGGCATCCATCTTCGGCGCCCCAGCCAACACCACTTACGGTGAGAATACGGGTGTACTGAACCTGACCAAGGTGTTCGACCCGAAGGTGATTCGCATTGCTGCTTGTCTGGCCATCATTCTGGCATTCTGTCCTAAGTTTGCTTGTCTGGTACAGTTGATGCCTGCTGCTACCATTGGTGGTGTGAGTCTGATTCTGTATGGTATGATTTCTGCCGTTGGTGTGCGCAATCTGGTTGAGGAGAAGGTAGACCTGAAGAGTTCGCGCAACGTGTTTGTGGCAGCCCTCATCCTCGTGCTTGCCATTGGTGTGAAATATGGCGCAAACGACGACATCGCCCTAGGTCCTATCCATCTGTCAGGCCTGGCCATTGCCGCCATTGTGGGCATTCTGCTGAATGCCGTCATGCCCGGCAAGTTGGGTATGAAGGTGAAGTCGTTCAAGGGAAAGGAGAAATCCTGAGACGCGTCCGTGGGGTGTCACTCATTGTCAGACATGTTAGGGATTTCTGTTTGGATATCGATTAGGAGCTAAGAAAAATCGTTCATTGCAACCAAAAATCGTGCAATGAACGATTTTTGTTATTGATTGTATCATAATTTATAGATATTCGGGTAGAAATGTAGTAATTTTGCAGCAGTAAATTTCAAAAAACTAAAAACTCAATGAAGATGAAACAAACAATTTTAATGCTCATGGCCATGATGATGACGCTTGCAGTTGAGGCTCAGGTAAAGCCTACGGTGCTGGGCGACAAGCATGCTATGGTAAAAGTGAAACAAGACGTAAAGTATTTGCTGCTGCCCGTGCAAGAGTCGGAAGAGATTGCCGCCATTGCCGTGCTGAACGGACAGAATGAGATGGTGCAGCGACTGAACGTGAAGTTGGCTATTGACCGCGTGGACTATCTCGTTCCACTCGAAATAAGAAATGAGAAATTAGGAATGAGAAATGATGATGTCGTACTCCTTGACATCGAATTCCATGGTGACCGCAGACAGAAGGGTGCAGTAGGCGAATTTGTGTGTTGGAAGGAAATGAAGTACAGCAACACATTCGATACCACCAATCGCGAACGTTTCCGTCCTGCCTATCACCATACTCCTCTGTATGGCTGGATGAATGATCCGAATGGTATGTTTTACAAGGACGGTGTGTGGCATCTGTATTATCAGTATAACCCCTACGGATCGCAGTGGGAAAATATGACTTGGGGACATTCTACCTCGCGCGATCTTATTCATTGGGATGCACAGCCTCTGGCTATCGAGGCAGACTGGCTGGGTGCCATCTTCAGCGGGTCGTGCGTAACTAACGGCAATGAGGTGGTGGCCTTCTATACCTCTGCTGGACATCATCAGACACAGTCAATGGCTGTCTCGAAGGACAGTGGCCGTACCTTTAAGAAGTATAGCGGAAACCCTGTGCTATCTACCAGCGACATACCCGACTTCCGTGATCCAAAGGCGTTCTGGAATGAGGACATCAAGGCATGGAACCTTATCTTGGCTGCTGGTCAGGAGATGCGCATCTATTCGTCGAAGAATCTGAAGGACTGGAAGTATGAATCGTCGTTTGGTAAGGAATATGGCAACCATAGCGGTGTTTGGGAATGCCCCGATTTATTCAAAATGAGAAATGAGGAAATGGGAAATGAGAAATGGGTTCTCATCTGTAATATTAATCCTGGTGGTCCGTTCGGAGGCAGTGCTACGCAGTACTTCGTGGGTCAGTTTGATGGCAAGAAGTTTACCTGTGAATCGATGCCAAAGGTCACCAAGTGGCTGGACTACGGTAAGGACCATTATGCAACCGTATCGTTCTATAATGCTCCAGAGAATCGTCGTGTCGTATTGGCTTGGATGTCGAACTGGCAGTATGCTAACCAAGTACCTACAAAACAATACCGTTCTGGCAATAGTATTCCTCGCGACCTTGGACTATTCCGTTGTGGTGAGGAGACCTATGTCAGCGTTGTGCCCTCGAAAGAGATGCTGGCTGTACGTGGCGAGAAGGTGAAAAAGCCGACAGAGGCCTGTGAGATTATTATCGATGTGAAGAATCAGGCAGAGATTCTGCTGTCGAATACAAAAGGCGAGCAGGTGGTTATGAGGTACGATGCTGCGAAGCAAACCTTCACGATGGATCGTACCAAGAGTGGTGATGTCAGCTTCAGCGAGGCATTTCCATGTACCACAGAAGCACCAACATACGGACAGATCAAACAGCTGCGTATCTTCATCGACCGCTGCAGCATCGAGGCTTTCGATGTAGACGGCAAGATGGCAATGACCAACCTCGTATTCCCATCGGAGCCTTATAATAATATTAAGGTAAAGGGTGGCAAAGTAACGATTTACGATATCAAACATTAAAAACTATATGAAACAGAACAAATCTATTTATCTGATCCCTGTGATGCTCTGCTTCTTCTGCATGGGCTTCGTGGATCTGGTGGGCATTGCGTCCAACTATGTAAAGGCCGACTTGGGTCTCTCAGACACCGTGGCCAACGTGTTCCCCTCGCTGGTGTTCTTCTGGTTCCTGATTTTCAGCGTACCAACGGGTATGCTGATGAACAAGATAGGACGTAAGAAGACGGTATTGCTATCGCTTATTGTTACAGTTGTGTCGCTGTTCATTCCCTTAATGGGCAGTTCGTTTGCCATCATGCTCGTAGCGTTCTCGCTATTGGGCATTGGCAACGCACTGATGCAGACCAGCATTAACCCGTTGGCTATGCTGATCATCGGTGACAAAAACCTGGCATCGACACTGACCTTCGGACAGTTTGTGAAGGCTATCGCATCGTTCCTCGCTCCTTATTTGGCTATGTGGGGAGCCACGGCAGCTATGCCCTCGTTCGGTTATGATTGGCGTGTGCTGTTCCTCGTATACTTTGTCGTAGGTGTGCTGGCTACGCTACTGCTGTGGGCAACACCCATTGTTGAGGAATTGAGCGAAGGTAAGTCATCGTCGTTCATGGATTGTTTGCGCCTCTTGGGTAAACCCATTGTGCTGCTGTCGTTCCTTGGCATCATGTGCCATGTGGGTATTGATGTGGGTACCAACACCACGGCTCCGAAGCTATTAATGGAACGCGTGGGCATGACACTGAATGAAGCCGCTTTCGCCACCTCACTCTATTTCATCTTCCGTACCATTGGTGCTCTGACTGGTTCGTTCTTCCTCCGCGTGATGAAGACACGCTGGTTCTTTATCATTAGCGTCTGTCTGATGGCAGCCTCGATGGCGCTGATGTTCGGTGGTGAGTCGAAGGCCGTGCTCTATACGGCTATCGCATTAGTAGGCTATGGTAATTCAAATATCTTCTCGATGGCCTTTTCTGAAGCACTGCTCTCTGTGCCAGACAAGCAGAACGAGGTATCGGGCCTGATGATTATGGGACTTTTCGGTGGTACCATTTTCCCATTGATCATGGGCTTCATGAGTGACGCTATGGGTCAGGCAGGTGCTGTTGCCGTAATGGCTATCGGTGTCATCTACCTCTTTACTTATATTCCAAGAATTAAGCGCTGACGCTAAATAAAAAAGACCAAATTAAAAAGAATAAAATATTATGGCTAACAAAAGATTTGTAGTAGGCCTCGGAGAGGCTCTGTGGGATGTACTTCCCGAAGGAAAGAAACTGGGTGGCGCACCCGCCAACTTCGCTTACCATGCTAGTCAGTTTGGACTGGATACTATCGCCATCAGTGCGTTAGGTGAGGATGAACTTGCTGCAGAAACGATTAATGCCCTCAAAGAACATGGGTTGAACTATCTGATGCCACATGTACCATATCCTACAGGTACTGTACAGGTAACGCTGACAGGCGACGGCATTCCTGCATACGAGATAAAGGAGAACGTAGCATGGGACAATATCCCTTATACCCCAGAGATTGCAGAGATAGCCAAGAGCTGTCGTGCCGTGTGCTTTGGTTCACTGGCTCAGCGTAACGTAACCTCATGGGCCACCATCCGTCAATTTCTGGATGATACACCTGCCGACTGCCTGAAGATTTTCGATATTAATCTACGTCAGCAGTTCTATACGAAGGAAGTAATTGAGGAATCACTGAAACGTTGTAACATTCTGAAAATTAACGACGAGGAATTGGTTGTAATTAAGCGCATGTATGGATACGACGACCTCGATATGCGAGGCATCTGCGAAAAGATATTGGAGGAATATGGACTATTGATGTTAGTCCTGACTTGTGGCACTAACGGCTCGTATGTCTTTGCACCAGGCTTGACGTCGTTCCAAGACACGCCGAAGGTAAAGGTGGCTGATACCGTAGGTGCTGGCGACTCGTTTACAGGTTCATTCTGTGCTGCCATCCTGAATGGCAAGCCCATGGAAGAAGCTCACAAGAAGGCTGTTGCGGTCTCAGCATTTGTATGTACCCAAAATGGTGCTATGCCAACGTTACCAGAAAGCCTCCTCAATAGTTAAATTGATTCTATTGATGTTGTCTTTCGGTTTAAAAAGGATAGCCGGGCGCATATTTGCGCCCGGCTCTTTTTCTTGGTATATCGCGTTCCTAATTTTTCCTGCAAAGGTACGAACTCGCGTTTTCGTCATGAGCACTCATGTTCTTAATAAACAGATTGACAAGACGCTTCGTGATTAAAGTATGCCTGACGGCATGTCGAGCCTTTTCTGCGAATGAGTTCGTGTTGTCGGAAGGTTTAGCCGCCTCAGCCTCTGCTTCTGCGACACGCTGCTCACGCTGGTCAATCTTAGAACGTAAGCCCGCTGACGCGTGATTGTAAAGGAATGTATAGCATGGTACAGCAGCCTTCATGATATATGGAGTGAGAAAGGTGGTCACCAAACAGGTTCGGACCTACCAGGACGCCGGCTACGATATAACCCAGCACCACCGGCTGCTTTAGAAACTTAAAAATGATACTGACCACCGCGGCCGTAATCATCAAAACGTATAATTCTTGTACCATATTTTTTTGTGATCACGCTTTATAGACTTCTTCGCCGTCCAGAGTGGTGCAACCGCCGGAACGGCCTGTCGCTCCCATACGGCGGATATCCTCATCGGTGACGAAGTGCAGGTGCGCCAGCATATAGGCATAGGTGCGCATCTTCACTAATGCTGCCTTGGCAAAGGGGCATTTTTCGTCCATCGTGATGAAGTTGCCGAGGATAATCGATTGTTTCATATTATCTTGTTTTATTTAGGTTTTGCACAAAGGTAAGCGAAACTCTTCAAATAAACAATGCCCCGAATACTCAAGCATACTGATTTTGCATATTTTGAAACATTTTTTGCATATTTTGAAAGTCGGAACAATAATTATTTCATTTTTCTATTAATAAATTTGGGGGTTTGTTCACTTCTTCCTATCTTTGCGTTATTAATAACTAAAAATACAGGAGATATAGCAATGAAAACCAAAACAATGAAGACAATCCAGCTATGGATAATAGCTCTCGTCCTAACATTAAGCAGTTCGACAGTACTGACCTCATGTACCAAGGACGACCCCGTATATCCACGCCCAGAACCTCAGCAACTCATTCTCAAAGGCGAAGCTGCCGTGGAGTGGACAAAGAATCATCTGGATTCGCTGGTGGACGTCTATATGACCGACTGCGGCAATCTATTAGATCCTGACATGACGCGAGACTTGCTGAAATGCATCGGTTATACACGCCTGAATGTGATGGACTATCGAGAAGCCTACATCTCCGTCTTCCCACAGTACCAAGGCAGAGTGGAATATATCGAGGAGCATCATCCCGATATGAAGTTCTACTGTCTTGACAACAACCATAACAACGGTGGCCAACGCGTGACCACGGAAGCGGCCAAGCAGTGGGACTACACGATGACAGAAGACTTAAAACAGAAGCTTTATGCCATCAAACAGTCATATATCGATTCCGACAAGCTGAACGCCGATCAAATCGCAGCATTACAGTGATGAAGCCTGAAGGAAAGGATCTTTACTTAGTTGTTTGACGGGGAAGGTGAAATATGTATCTGGGAAGGGTTCGCCCTTCAGCGTGAAGTGCCACCACTCGGTGTCGAAAGGCTTGAAGCCGTGACGGAGCATGGCCTGACGCAGAATCATGCGGTTCTTGAACTGCTCGGGGGTGATGCTACGTTTTGGATTGGCAGGACTCTTGCTGTTGTCGCCCGTGTACTCGCCCGTCTCAGGATTGCCACAGAAGTCGGGATGGCTCTCTGGACCGAACCAGTCGAAAGTACCGCCCATGTCGAGTTCTTTCTCCGTTGCCATATCGAACAGCGTCAGATCGAGGGTGGAGCCGCGGGTGTGGCCGCTCTTTAGACAGATGTAGTCTTGAGGAAAGAGTACGCTCTTGTCAAGGTCTGGATAGAAGTAGGGTTTCATCAGCGTGTCGTTGACGTCCTCTGCCCAGCGCACGAAGTGGTCAACACCCTTCTGCGGACGGTAGGCATCGTAGATCTTCAGGCGATAACCTTGTGCCTTCACGTCATCGCTCACGGCCTTCAGACTGTCCGCAGCCTGACGAGTGAGTAGTGCCGTCGGCTCCTCGTAGCCGTCGATGCGGGTTCCCACAAAGTTGTATGTGCCGAAGTAACGGATCTCCAGAATCACATCGGGCACCACGTCGGTAATGGTTACAAACTGACTGGCATCGTTAGTTGCGATGGCCTCTGTACTTTCCTTAGTATTTGAAAAGCACGACACCATCATTATGCCGCAGATTGTAAGGGTCGCGACAAGCACCCATAGTCTAGTCTTATTCATTTTTATCTATGTAATCAAACAAATTAATAGTTCCGACCTCTTCTTTGACATCAAGATTTGGGACATATTCTTCCATTCTCGTTGTACCACTTGCTTTATCGACGTAAAAATTCACGAAAGCCCCCGTATAGCTGCGGAATACCACCTGATAGGCAGAATCGGATTCTTCTCCCATCTGCACTCCCATGATGTCTGGATTATCTTTGGCCATGCTCCAGTCATACTCGCTATGGCAGTAATTGCTGACTCCTTCATAAGCCATCTCTGGCGTTATCTCACTCTTTGTAGAATTGCTGCCACATGAGCAAAACAACATGGCACTCAATATGAATGAAAAGGCGATATGTTTCATATAATACTGTCTTACTTGTTCCATTTCTCTTAAACTAGAAAGTTGGTACTCACCACTTTCTTGTATTAACAGCGCAAATTTTGCTTGCAAAATTAGTAAATTTTCAGCAGATTTTGTAAATTTGCACCATAAAATTAGGATTGTTTATGAAGTTTATTGGAATATGAAAGCAATTAGTACAAAGAAGGCACAGCCGAGGTATGAATCTAAAGTAAGTTCTCTCAGCCACAGGCTTTACAGCGATATTTCAGTTTCCAAGACATCTATTTTTTTCAATATAATCTCCATAGTGGTTTTCTGCACTTGCATACCCATGTTCTTATAGAAACGGTATGCAGCATCGTTGCCCTCCCATACATTCAGGGTGATATTGTTGCAGCCGATGGATTCTGCATAGTTGCGTACATATTCATATAGTGATTTACCGATATGCTTGCCACGAGCATTTTCGTCTACACATATATCATCGATATACAGCGTCTTGATGTCTTCTAACAGTTGGTTGTCCCTTATCTCGGACACCTGACAGAAAGCGTATCCCAACACAGTTCCGTCGTCATAGACAAAAATGGGTTTGCTCTCATCGTCAAGTAGTGATGCCAGTTCCTGTTCGCTATATTTGGTCGTATAAGGCTTGAACAGGTCAGGACGCAACACGTGATGCACCATGTTAACCTGATGCAACAACTCAATAATACGCTTAATATCCCCTTCGTTTGCTCTTCTTATCATCATTCGTATATCATTACTTCAACTGTTATAATCCTTAAACTTTGTTGTATTAATTGTGCAAATATACGATTTTTGCGGCAATTGTTGTATATTTGCACCTGATATTTATGATTGTTTATGAAGAATTAGGAAGAAATGAACCGTTCACAGAAGATTATCCGAACTAGTATCATTGGTATTATAGCCAATGTGCTGTTGGCTGCTTTCAAGGCGGCTGTAGGCATCCTTGCCAGTAGTGTTGCCATCGTGATGGATGCTGTTAATAACCTGAGCGATGCGCTGTCGAGTGTCATTACCATCATCGGCACGAAACTCTCTGAACGACCTGCTGACCGTGAGCATCCTTTCGGTTTTGGCAGGGTGGAGTATTTCAGCGCCATCATCATTGCCGTATTGGTACTATCGGCTGGTATCACTTCACTCATCGAGTCGGTGAAGAAAATCTTTAACCCAACCGAGCCGGAATACACCACCGTCACGCTCATCGTCATCGTGGTAGCCATTGTGGTGAAACTGGTTTTGGGACAATATGTGAAACGCCAAGGACAGCAGTTGAAGAGCGATGCCTTGATAGCATCAGGTTCTGATGCCCTCTTCGATGCCGTCATCACACTGGCTACACTCGTTTCGGCTGGTATCATGCTCTTGTGGAACGTCTCGCTCGACGGTATTCTTGGTGCACTCATCTCTCTGGTCATCATCAAGGCTGGTATTGAAATGCTGGCCTCTCCAGTCAACGAACTTCTTGGTGCACGGATCTCTCAGGAATTGGTTCACGACATCAAGCAGGAGGTCGGGGCATTTGATGGTGTTCATGGCGTGTTTGACATTATCCTGCATAACTATGGTCCTAACGTCTTGATAGGTTCGCTGCACATCAACGTCTACGACACGATGGATGCCCATCAGATACATGGCCTGACGCGACGTATCTCTGAACAGATGTTTGAGAAGCATGGCATCATTATGACCGTCGGAGTCTATGCCATAGCTACGGGTGAGAACAAGCGAAGCCAGCTGCAAAGTACCGTTATGCAGACATTGGCCAAGCACAAGGAGTTATTACAGGTTCATGGTTTCTACTACTTTGAGAAAGAGCATCGGATTTCCGTGGACGTAGTCCCTGACATCTCAGTACACGATGACGCAACCCTTTCCGCTCGTCTGGTGGAAGAACTGCAGCCTCTTGTTCCCGGCGAAGAAATCAGTATCGTGATAGACCATAACTATAGCGAATAACATGGCATACACAGGACGTTTCGGGCAGTCAGACGATTTCCGTAGAGCGGAGTTGATACGGGTAATAGAGCATTCCGTGGAGAACTTGACTCTTCCAGAATTGGAGGCTCTGTATTATGACATGTCTACCAAAAACTACATCAACGAATGAAACTGAAGAAACGAAAAATCAAATATGCTGCAATATTTTGCCTCTGCTGGTTTGTCTTCTTAGTCATTCTGGTTGACGGAGTTCTGAAATTCAAGACATTGGTAGACTTTTTCGGGTCTTACGCATTAGTGGAGATTACACTATTGCTATTGGTTATTCTACCCACACTTGCAGTATACAGATTTACAAAAGAATAGAAATCAAATATGAATTGGCTATCACAGGCAATGATGTAAAAGGTACAGAAATATTGTCTGCTGAAGGAGAAGTCGAGAAGCAAAATGTCACTATGACTATTGTAGAGCAATGACGTTACCCAAGTTTATAGTCGTTAGTGAGGAACTCCCAATAGAATACTATGAATAAAAAAGAATACAGCAGCACGAACTATTGACGGAACAAGAGATTAATACCATATTAGAATGGAATGCTGGCAATCACTTCGTCGATTCCGACAAGCGGATGGCAAAGGGATTCGCCTGGCTCCTAAATACTCATAAATAATCTCTTCTTAATTCACTTTCAACAGCTTTCCATTTACATAAAGATGGTGGCCATTGGATTTGACACATGATACGTCACCCTTAAGGGATGTGATGTAGGTATCGGCTGTAAGCGTCCATGTCGAATCATTCATAATCCTTAAACTTTGTTGTAATACCCTTGCAAATATACGATTTTTGCGGCAATTGTTGTATATTTGCACCTGATATTTATGATTGTTTATGAACTATGGGAAAAATTGTACTGATAACAGGAGCAACAAGCGGTATTGGACTGGCTTGTGCAAGGAAGTTCGCTAATAATGGCGACAAACTGATTCTGACGGGCAGAAACGAGCACCGACTGGCAGAGATTCGTAAAGAGTTGACGGAGAAGGGAACTGAGGTACTTACTTTGGCTTTCGACGTGAGAGATCGTGAGAAAGCGAAGAAGTATATCAGCGAACTCCCCGCTGAATGGCAGGAGATTGATGTGCTGGTGAATAATGCTGGCCTTGCTTTGGGCTTGGAGCCAGAGTACGAGGGTGACCTTGGTGACTGGGAAACGATGATTGACACGAACATCAAGGGCCTGCTCACTATGACACGCTTGATAGTTCCCAGTATGGTGGAGCGTAATAGCGGGCACATCATTAATGTTGGTTCTGTGGCTGGCGATGCAGCCTATGCTGGTGGCAATGTCTACTGCGCGACGAAGGCGGCTGTCAAGGCTCTCACAGACGGACTCCGTATCGATGTGGCTGATACGGCCATCCGTGTAACAAACCTGAAGCCAGGTCTGGTGGAGACCAACTTCAGCAACATCCGCTTCAAGGGTGATGAAGAAAGAGCGGCTAAACTTTACACAGGTATCAAGCCATTGACAGGTGATGATATTGCCGATGTGGCAGTCTATGCGGCCAATGCTCCCGCTCATGTCCAGATAGCCGAGGTGTTGATTCTTGCCACCCATCAGGCCAGTGGTAGTGTTATAGTCAGAAAATAGATTTAATAAAGTACTCGGTATTGCTTCTGGTTTCGCGCTTTTTCAGGCCAGGTATGTTGGAGAGACGGCGTCCGAAAGTAGCTACATTGGTGGGTTTCAGTAGACTGACGCCTACTTTTTCCTTGAGGTAACTTAAGATGGCCGAAGGGCTTATCCATTCGCCATTCTCCTCATCTTTTGCCGGTTCAAAATAGTCCAAAAAGAACTGTTCGGCAGCAGTCTTGACGCTGAACCTGCGGTTCGACTCTGTAATCTGCTGTATCTCAGCAGGGCCGAAATAGTAGGACTCATGACGATGCAACGCCTGCATGGCCTGCGCATAGAGCTGTTCATAGTTCGGTGGGGTGCTGACATCGATGGGGCCCGTGAGTTCCACGCCCAGAAAACGGCGGCTACCCGAAGGGTCTGCCAACACGTCGGGCTGGTTCGTGGTAGCAATAAACGAGGCACGGCGTGGGAAGTCCTCTACGTGACGCCCGTATGGACGCTTGATCTTTACGGACGACAGTGTGATGATGTTTTTCAGGAATCCCTGCTGCGTCTTAGGTGATATCTGGTTGAACTCGTCGAGATTGATGAGCAGCATCTGCGCCATCTGCTGCAGCACCTGTTTCTTGTCGTCTATCTGCAGGTTACCCGTATACCCGAAGCTCAACTCCGGCGGCAGTAGCTGTTCGCAGAAGGTACTCTTGTTATATCCCTGTGTAGAGATGAGCAATGGCACGGCCTGATTGCCATATTTGGCCTGGCTACCCTCCTGCCACTGGCGCACCATACCCAGAAACCACGTATAGAACCAGTCCTCCCAGTGCGGATTCTTTGTGGGCACCGTACGGGCGAGCTTGCGGATATGGTCCTTGCCGTCCCACTTATCATACTGGTCCCAAAGGTAGTCCAAAATAGGATCAAAAATATGTATCATGTTTGACTGCACATAGCGGCGCACGTCGTTGTCGCGGGCATCGATGCCAGCAAGACGCACCTTCATCGTCATACCTTTCAGCGCACGGTCGTCCACTGGTTCCCAGTCCATGTACTGTCGGTTGTTATCCGTATACTCGGTATAGCCCATGACATTATTATAGCGGAACTGGTAGTGCGTCGTCAGGAAGTCTATCAGCTGACGTGTCTTATGGCTCACTTCAGGATCATGGGGACTCTAATTTTGCGCTCTGATAGAATATATCAGTGAAGAATTTGCTTTATCACGGCCAAATCCTTACCTTTGTTGTCAGAAGGAGGAAGAGGCCGGCAGGAAAGGGAACCTATCCGTGGGGACAACAGTCCTTTAGAGTCTATGAACCGTCTTAGTCCTTCCTGCTTAGTTGCAAAGTCCAGATAGAATGCCAGCGGCATGATAGCCTATTTAGAGTCCAAGACCAGACAACTATTGGCCAATTCCTTCATTTTTAACGGTACAAAGGTATGAAAAAAATCTTTATCGGCATCGATTTCTCTAAAGAAAAGTTTGATGCGACCCTCATTCAGGCAGAGGGGCTGAAGGAATGTGCTCCTAGTGTGCACGAAGTGTTTGACAACAAGACATCGGGCTACCGTCGTCTGGTGAAGTGGGTGAAGACTCATGCAGAAGGCTTTACGGCAGATACCTGGCTCTTCTGCGGAGAGAACACCGGTGGGTATAGTATCGGGCTTAGCAATTATGTTTATGCCTCGGGGTACGATATGTGGCTGGAGTGTGCATACAAGATCAAGCATTCTGCAGGTATCCAGCGTGTGAAGAATGACAAGGCAGACTCACGAACCATTGCAGAGTACGCCATGCGTAACTACGACAAGATGATACCATACAAGCCTCA